>JAUNVW010000021.1:0-2283 GCA_030540635.1 Tissierellia bacterium
GGAAAACCCCTTATTGTCTCGGAAATTGGTGGAGCAAAGGGTGGAGGTAGTGAATTAACTGAATATGCTAAAGCATTATTAAAAATATATGAAGAATCAGAAAAAGTATTATCAGAGACATTGAATCAATTAAATGATAAGTATCGAGATTGGGAAAAGGATGTTTTAAATGACAAGTGAATTAGCGGATATACAAAGACATGCCAATAAATACGTAAAATTAACGGCAGATATTGGAGGGGGAGAGGTGGAATTAGTCGACATCAATGGCTACCGAGTTGCCGGTACGGGGGAATTTCGAATTGGTATTGCTGAAAAGCTCCCCGCAATGCCAAGGGCATATACCGCAGCCATTGATAATCGAGAGCAAATCGTTGTACGTGATGCCAAAAGAGATCCTTTAATTCAAAAATGTAATGTGTTTCGAAACCGTAAAGATTTACGATCCCTTATTGCATCACCGGTAATAAGTAATGGGGAAGTCCTAGGTGTCATGGGAACATTAATCGATGATGATGTAAAACCCAATTTAATTACTAATTTTCGACTATATACCTTTATTACTAAACAAACGGCGGAATTTATCGCTATGCGGTATCAAGAAAAAGATGATACGGAAAATTTATTGTCGATGATCAATTCCTTTGAAATTGTAATTCGTAACATGGAAGAAGGGGCTATTGTTGTCAATAATGATGATCAAATCGAGATCATCAATCAATCGGCGAAATCCCAATTGGGGATTAAACGCATCATCGAGAAAGAAGCCATTAAAATAACGCCGACGGGAGATACCGTCAGCGGTTCAGAAGAATTTAAAATCAAAATTGGTCCGGTGGAAACAACGGTCATCGGACAAGTCTTTAAAGCGCCAGAAAATAAATACTATCAATCGGTTATTCTTTTTAAAAATCTTCAAAAATTACAATCGAATATTTACGATATGACAAGTACCGTTAATATTGCCGATACGGATAATATTATCGGATCAAGTCAGGAAACGGAACAATTAAAGAAAAATATTAAAAAAGTTGCCCCGTCCATTTCCACGGTGCTCATTACCGGAGAATCGGGAACGGGAAAAGAAATTGTAGCAACGGCCATATGGAAAAACTCCGATCGAAAGGATCGTCGCTTTGTTGCCATCAATTGTGCCGCCATTCCTGAATCTTTATTGGAATCAGAATTATTTGGCTATGTCAAAGGCGCCTTTACCGGGGCAGATCCCAAGGGTCGTATGGGAAAATTTGAATTGGCAAATGGCGGTGTGATTTTCTTAGATGAAATTGGCGATATGCCGATTTATTTACAATCAAAATTACTACGGGTTATTCAAGAAAAGAAAATGACCCGGATAGGATCTAATCAAATTATTCCTTTAGATGTTCGAATCATCGCCGCGACCAATAAAAATTTACAACAAATGATTAAAGAAAATCTCTTTCGCGAAGATTTATACTATCGTTTAAATGTGATTCCCATTGATATCCCACCGCTACGGGAACGTCCCGAGGATATTAAAGATCTTCTTTATTATTATATTGAATACTATCGAAAGCTCTTTGGAAAGAAATTTCAAAAAATATCCGACGATGCTTTGGAAATGTTATTAAATTATCCCTGGCCAGGAAATGTCCGGGAATTGGAAAACGCCGTGGAGTACATGGTGAATATGATGGGCAATGGAAAAATCACGAAGGAAACGTTACCCAAGGTAATCTTTGATCCCTATCACATTAGTCTACCTCGGGATGAAATACGGCCTTTAAAAGTAATTGAGCAAGAGGAAATATTGAAAGCTATCCGATATTTTGGAGATAACACGAAGGGGAAAGAACAGGCGGCCCATGCTTTAGGCATTGGAATTGCGACATTATATCGAAAATTACAACAAATCGATGAAAAGAGCAAAGCCCATGATGAAAATGAAGAAACGCTCAAAATTTAATTATCAATTTGATAATTACTTATAATTATTCA
This sequence comes from Tissierellia bacterium, assembly GCA_030540635.1. GTDB lineage: Bacteria > Bacillota > Clostridia > Tissierellales > Peptoniphilaceae > JAUNVW01. The sequence goes on from JAUNVW010000021.1 coordinate 1,981, forward strand.
AGGAAAGCCTAGAATATCAAGGCTTGCTAAAATTATAAATATGATAAAATTTATCATATTGATAAAACGGAAAATTTGGGAAAATAAAAAATAATTTTCGATTGGATAAAAAAGAGCGAAAATGGCTGAATATCAATCTTCCTTAATGGTAACGATACTTGTTATCAATGGGGGGAAAGACGGGGGAGTTTAAAAGTTGGCACGGTAATTGCATCTTATATAGGTGTAGAATATTTTAAGAAAGGAAGAAGCTATGTCAGAGAAGTACAATCTTGTATTAAATGATCTTAGTAAGAGAGAAAA
>JAUNVW010000021.1:2383-4704 GCA_030540635.1 Tissierellia bacterium
GCTTGGGATGGCTATGAAAAAATCCCTACTTGGATCATTCAAGGATATGCAACGATGGCACTTGAAGCTAAAGAAAAACTAGATGAACTTGGCGAAAAACCAACCCATGTTTTCGCCCAAGCCGGTGTTGGTTCTTTAGCGACAGGTGTAACAGGATACTTCAGCTCCGTTTATCCCGGTGAAGATAAACCATTCATTAGTATTGTGGAACCGGAAAAAGCAAACTGCGTTTACCGTACGGCGAAGGCAGATGACGGAAAGATCCACCATGTTACAGGAGAGATGAATACCATAATGGCAGGCCTTGCCTGTGGAGAACCGGTAACAATTGGTTGGCCGGTGCTTCAATCTTATGCGGAAGCATTCCTTTCAGTACCTGATTTATCGGCAGCTCGTGGAATGAGAATCCTCGGTAATCCGATGAAAGGGGACGAACGTGTGATTTCTGGAGAATCGGGAGCGGCAACAATTGGTCCTGTTTCAGAGATATTACAACGGGAAGATTTAAAAGAACTGAAAGAAAAACTTCAATTGGACGAAAACTCTGTTCTACTTTTCTTTAGTACAGAAGGGGATACGGATTTCGAACATTATCGCAGAGTTGTATGGGACGGGCTACATCCGAATTTGGATGAAGACTATAAATATTAATCTAAAATTACAAGGAGGACGATGGATATGCACACAAAATTTAATGAATTAGTTGAGAAATTACAAGGATTGGATTATCAAAATCTATATCATGATGACTTCTTCCACACATGGGACAAAACACAAGATGAATTAGAAGCTATCTTTACCGTAGCAGATGCTCTACGTCATTTAAGGGAGAATAATGTTTCAACAAAGATCTTTGACTCTGGCTTAGCGATCTCTCTATTTAGAGACAATTCCACAAGAACAAGATTCTCTTTCTCATCGGCAGCAAATCTTCTAGGATTAGAAATCCAAGATCTTGATGAAGGTAAATCTCAAATTGCCCATGGAGAAACCGTAAAAGAAACAGCGAATATGATTTCCTTTATGGCAGATGTTGTCGGTATCCGTGATGATATGTATATTGGAAAAGGCTATGCATATATGAAAGAATTTTCAGAATATGTTCAAGAAGGATTTGATGATGGTGTCTTAGAACAACGTCCTACCCTTGTGAACTTACAATGTGATATTGACCATCCAACACAATCGATGGCAGATATGCTTCATGTTATCCATGAATTTGGTGGCGTAGAAAACTTAAAAGGTAAAAAAGTAGCGATGACTTGGGCATATTCCCCATCCTATGGTAAGCCACTTTCTGTACCCCAAGGAATCTCAGGACTATTCACAAGATTTGGTATGGAAGTTGTATTGGCCCATCCAGAAGGATACGAAATCATGCCGGAAGTCGAAGAAATTGCTCGTAAAAATGCTGAAGAATATGGTGGAAAATTCACTAAGACAAACTCCATGGAAGAAGCATTTAAAGATGCAGACATTGTATATCCAAAATCCTGGGCACCATTCAAAGCGATGGAAAAAAGAACGGAATTATTTGGTGAAGGCGATCAAGAAGGTATTGACAAATTAGAACAAGAACTTCTTGAACAAAACAAAAACCATATGGACTGGGCTTGTACGGAAGAATTAATGAAAACGACAAAAGACGGTAAAGCACTTTATATGCACTGCTTACCAGCGGATATTACCGGATTGTCCTGTGAAGATGGGGAAGTTGACGAATCAGTATTCGATCGTTATCGCGTTCCTCTATACAAAGAAGCAAGCTATAAACCCTATATCATTGCGGCAATGATTTTCTTACAAAAAGTTAAGAACCCTGCAGAAATGTTACAAAAATTACTTGATGCAAATCATCCACGGGTAGCACGATAAGATAAACCAATATCGATAGGGGCAAAGGCCCTTATCGATAATCATAGAATTAATGGTATTAACGTTAAATTAGGAGGTATATAATATATGGCAGACATCAATTATGAAAAGATCAGAGAGCAAGCGCAAAGCTACGAAAAGGATATGACAAAATTCCTTCGGGACCTTATTAAATTAAAAGGAGAATCCTGTGAGGAAGGCGACAAAGCAAAAAGAATTAAAGAGGAAATGGAAAAAGTTGGTTTCAACAAGGCATGGATTGACAAACAAGGAAATGTCCTTGGAGAAATGGGAACAGGTGAAAAACAAGTTGCCTTTGACGCCCATATCGATACCGTAGGTATTGGTAATGTCGAGAACTGGGATTTTGATCCCTATGAAGGATTTGAAGATGACACGACCATTGGTGGACGCGGAACCTCTGATCAATTAGGCGGAATAGTTTC
>JAUNVW010000021.1:4804-19418 GCA_030540635.1 Tissierellia bacterium
TGGACATTCTCCACAAATGGTGTTGCCATCATGGGACGTCACAATATCCCAACAATTGGTTTTGGACCTGGAGCAGAAGATCAAGCCCATGCGCCAAACGAAGTGACTTGGAAACAAGACCTTGTAACTTGTGCAGCAGTTTATGCCGCATTACCAGCAAATTATGTAAAATAAAGTAAAACAATGCAAAATACCACATTGGGAAACTGACTCGTTCAGTTTCCCCGGTGTGCTTGTTTGAGAGGAAGGTGTAATATGGGATATAAAGTTGCCATTGCCCTTGGGGGAAATGCATTAGGCAATACTCCAGAAGAGCAAATTAAAGCAGTAAAAACAACGGCAAAAAGCATTGTCAGCCTGGTAGAACAGGGGAACAAAGTGATTATTGGCCATGGAAACGGTCCCCAAGTTGGGATGATCAATCTCGCCATGGAAACAGGACATTTAGCCGATCCTAAAATTCCGGCGATGCCATTTCCAGAATGTGGGGCCATGAGTCAAGGGTATATTGGTTACCATCTACAAAATGCCCTTAGAAATGAATTTGACCGTAGGAATCGAAATGTTCCCGTGGTCACTGTGGTGACCCAAGTATTGGTCGATAAAGATGATCCGGCCTTTGATGATCCGGCAAAACCCATCGGTGCCTTTTATACCGAAAAAGAAGCCCAAGAAATTAGCATGAAAAAAGGCTATCAATTCAAAGAAGATGCAGGCCGGGGATATCGCCGAGTCGTTGCATCGCCAAAGCCTGTGGATATCGTTGAAAAAGAATCCATTCGCCATCTATATGAGGCGGGGGATGTCATCGTTGCAGGGGGCGGTGGTGGAATTCCGGTCATTGAAAAGGATGATCAATATGTCGGAGTACCAGCGGTTATCGATAAAGACTTTACCACTGGAAAGCTGGCAGAACTCGTTGATGCCGATGTACTGGTGATATTGACGGCTGTGGATCAAGTAGCGATTAACTTTGGACAAGAAAATGAAAAGTGGCTAGACAAAATGTCCATGGACGAATGTAATCAGTATATCGAAGAAGGACAGTTTGCTCCCGGATCTATGCTTCCTAAGATTGAGGCGGCGATGGCATTTGTAGAATCAAAAGAAGGTCGAAAAGCGTTGATCACTTCTTTAGAAAAAGCCGATGACGCCCTTGCGGGAAATACAGGTACTTGGATAGAGTAAGAAAATACAGGGGTAGATTTCCCAGGGGGGTATTTTCGAAATCCATTTCCTGGAATCTACCGAATTAAATCGAAAAAATTAGGGGGAAATATAATGAGTGAATTTATGAGACCGATTCCATTTAAAGAATTGATGGAGTGGACGTTACAAGAGTACAAAGACAAAGGAAAAGTTTTTGGGATACATAAAGATAAATTTTACCGAAGTAAAACAGGTAAAACCTTCAAAACCGTATTTGGAGATGAAATTGCGTCGGCCGTAGGACCGGCAGCCGGACCGCAATCCCAATTGGCACAAAATATTATCGCTGCATATTTAACGGGAGCTCGATTCATGGAAATCAAAACCGTTCAAGAAATTGACGGAGAAGGGATCCAAAAAGCCGTACCACGTCCGTGTATATTTGCAGAAGATGAGTGTTACAATCAAGAATGGTCAACGGAATTAACAGTACCACAAGCCTTTGAAGAATATACAAAGGCCTATATTGCCATCCATGCATTGGCAAAAGAATTTGGTATTTCTGATCGCAAGGACTTTGCATACAATATGTCCGTTGGTTACAATCTAGAAGATATCAAAAAAGAGAAAACCGACACCTATATCAACAATTTAAAGGATGCATCCGATACCGAAGTGTTTAAAGAAAGTATCCAATGGTTAAGGGATAATTTAGATCAATTTAATCATTTAACAGAAGAGGATATCGATGCCATAGATCCCGTTGTATGTAATACAGTGACAATTTCCACGCTCCACGGCTGTCCAGCCGATGAAATCGAAAGTATTGCATCCTATATGATGACGGAAAAGGATATGGATACTTTTGTAAAAATGAATCCAACATTATTAGGTATTGATCGGGCGAGGGAGATTGCGAACAAATTAAACTTTGACTATATCAGTTTCTCAGAAACGAACTTCGGACTCGATTTAAAATATGATCAAGCCGTAGAAATGGTTGGACGATTATTAGAATTAGGAGAAGAAAAAGGAAGAGTATTCGGTGTTAAAATCACGAATACATGTCCAGTAGACACTTTAAGAAATGAACTACCAAATGATGAAATGTATATGTCTGGTCGCGCATTATATCCACTATCTGTTGCGACGGCATTAAAGATTTCGGAACCATTTGATGGAAAATTACCGATTTCCTATTCTGGTGGAGCCGATGCTCTTCGTTTAGCGGATTTACTAAAACTTGGATTGCAACCGATTACCGTAGCTACGACAATTCTTAAGCCCGGTGGATATCCACGATTCAAACAATTGGCCGAGATATCTGAAGAAGTAATGTTTGATTATCGCGGCGTAGATGTTGATGGACTTAAAAAATACTTCGATGATCTTTTAAACAACTGGGAAAACAATAAATTATATCGTGAAAAAGTTGCTTCCAGAAAGACGGAATCTGAGCTACCCTTAGTCGATTGTTACAAAGCCCCTTGTAAAGATGGTGGATGTCCAATTGAGCAGCAAATACCAGAATATTTAAAACTTGTTGCCGAAGGAAAATACGACGAAGCCATTGAAGTTATCGCCAATGATAATACGGCACCGACAATATTGGGGACAATCTGTGCCCATCATTGTCAAGAACATTGTACCCGTGTCGACTACGAAAAAACATTACAAATCCGCGACATGAAATTAATCGCTGCCGATAATGCCCAAGAAAAATATGTCCGTCAAATTAAACCCGTGGACTTAAAATCCGATAAGAAAGTACTTGTTATTGGGGCAGGTCCGGGGGGAATTGCCGCCGCATCCTATTTACGCCGTAATGGTATGGATGTAACGGTTTATGAAAAATTAGATAAACCCTATGGAATCGTAAGCCATATTATTCCTGAATTTAGAATTCCAGATGATGAAATTAAAAAAGATTACGATATTGCCGTAAATCAAGGAGTCAAATTCGAATTTGGCCGTGAGGTGACGGAAAAATACGAAGATTTGAAAAAAGATTTTGATTATATTGTCGTCGCAACTGGGGCTTGGAAATACGGAAATCCACCGGTAAAAGAAGGTCAAGAAAATATTACCGATGCATTGGAATTCCTATGGGCAGTCCGTATGGGCGATGGATATAATTTAGGTAAAAAAGTGGCCGTTGTCGGAGCCGGGGATGTTGCTATGGACTGTACAAGACTTGCTGCCCGTCAAGAAGGCGTGGAGAAAGTAACCCTTGTTTATCGCCGTACCGAATCCTATATGCCTGCGACACAAGAAGAAGTCAATGATGTTAAAGAAGAAGGCCACGAAATCCTTGAATTAACAGCACCGATGAAATATGACGGAAAAGTATTAACCTGTGAAAAAATGGAATTAGGAGAATTTGATGCCTCCGGTAGAAAATCCGTCCATGGAACTGGGGAAATCCTAGAACTTGAATTTGACACCGTCATTGGTGCCACTGGTGCAAAAGTTGATTTAACACCATTTAAAGAAAACAAGATTAATATGGATGAAAGAGGACGTCTACGACTACTACCGAGCTTAGAATCCAATCTTGAAAATGTATACTTTGTTGGAGACTGTAAACAAGGTCCATCGACAATTGTACGTGCTATGGGAGATGCAAAAATCGTAGCATTGGATATTCTAGGAAAAGAAGGTCTAGATAATGATTTCAAACGCTTCTTAGTGCCTGAAGATACCGATACACTTTATGAAAGACGTGGAGTATTGGAGCGTAAAAAAGATGGCAAAGAAGAAGGATTACGTTGTCTAAAATGTGATCAAATTTGTGAAATTTGTACAGAAGTATGTCCAAACCGAGCAAATATTAGCATTGATATTGAAGGATATGATAATTTACATCAAATTATCCACATCGATGGAATGTGTAATGAATGTGGTAACTGTGGTGTATTCTGTCCCCATGCCGGAGATCCCTATAAAGACAAAATTACGGTATTCTGGACGGAATTAGATTTTGAAGATTCGACAAATGTCGGTTTTCTACAAACCGGCGAAGATACATTTAAAGTCCGTATGGAAAATGGAAATATTGTCGATCATAAATTAGGTGATGGAAAAATTAGTGAAACATTGGAGCACTTCTTAGAAACATTATTAGAAGACTATCCATATTACTTTGCACCTGTTGGCAAAGTAAAATAAATAAACTTGATGGGAGCGGCAATCCGCCGTTCCCCTTAAGATAAATTTGGAAGGAGAGAATTATGATTTTAATCAATGGTGTCGTTATAACCAACGACAAGGACAATAACTTCTACGATAAGGGAGCAGTCTACATCAAAGATAATATTATTGAAGATGTGGGAAACAGCGACGAAATTCAAAAGAAATATCCCAACGAAGAAGTTGTAGATGTGAAGGGCAGAGTAATTATGCCGGGTATGATTTGTACCCATTCCCATATCTATTCTACTTATGCTCGAGGTATGGCGGCGTCTAGACCAACTGATAACTTTTACAATATGTTAGAAAATCAATGGTGGACACTGGATCGACAATTAACCCTTGAAGATGTGAAACTCAATGGTCAAACGATGTTTATGGAATCGGCATCCATGGGAGTGACCACGGTTATTGATCACCATTCCGGACCCCATTCCGTAACGGGATCTTTATTTGCATTGGGAGAAGCGGCAAAGGAAATCGGCATGAGAGCTTCCCTATGCTATGAAGTATCCGATCGCGACGGACTAGATATCCGTGATAAGGAAATTGAAGAAAATATTGCATGGATAAAACAATGTCAAAAAGATAATCATGGCGATATGCTCCATGGATTATTTGGGCTTCATGCGTCCTTCACCATTTCCGATGAAACCATGGAAAAATGCCGGGAAGCCATGGAAGGTGTTTATGATGGATACCATGTCCATGTGGCAGAAGGTATTGAAGACGAATGGGAATGCTTAAAAAAGCATAACAAACGAGTTGTGGAAAGATTACAAGATTTTGACATATTATCTGAACGTACATTGGCTATTCACAATGTGCATGTTAATGAGCGGGAAATGGATATCTTAAAGCATAATAATACACCCTGTGTCTTTAATCCAGAATCAAATATGAATAATGCCGTTGGTTGCCCGCCAATTTTACGTATGTTAGAAAAGGGATTATTAGTAGGACTTGGTACTGATGCCTACACAAACGATATGTTCGAATCCATGAAGGTTGCCAATATCTTATTATCCCATAACTCATGTGATTGTACGAAGGGTTTTGGCGAAACCTTGGAAATGCAATTCCAAAATAATCCGAAAATTCTAGAGCGTTATTTCGATAGACCTTTAGGCAAGATTGAAAAGGGCGCCTATGCCGATATTATTACTTTAGACTACGATCCATTTACGCCATTAAATAAAGATAATTGGGGTGGTCATTCTCTATTCGGATTTACTGGAAAGATTGTCAATGACACCATTATTAATGGTAAATTCGTTTATAAAGACAAAGAAATTCAAAATGTCGATCGCCAAGCGATCCATGCGAAGTCAAGGGAAAGAGCGGCCCAAGCAATTTGGCCTAAGGTTTAATTCATGAAATAATTGTCAAGATCCCCTTTGGGGATCTGGCAATTAAAATATAAAGGAGGAGAGATGAGTACAAAACAAAAGACTCAAAACACGTCCTTATTTGATATGGATGGACATCCGAGTCTACAAAAAGCGATGCCAATTGCTTTACAGCATTTATTGGCGATGATTGTAGGTAATACATTACCGGCAATTGTGTTGGCAGGAAATCTAAAGAATACGGAATTTGCAGTATCATCGGCGGAGGCAGTATATATCATTCAAGCCGCTATGTTTATTGCAGCCATTGCAACCTTTTTGCAATTATATCCAGTTCTTAAGGTAGGGGCAAGACTTCCTGTAATCATGGGGGTATCCTTTGCTTATATTCCAGTATTGACCTCCATAGGAGTAAAATACGGTTATGGAGCCGTTTTTGGATCCCAATTAATTGGTGGTGTTGTTGCATTTTTAGTTGGAATCTTTATTAAAAAGATTCGTAGGTTTTTCCCAGCTATTGTGTCGGGAACCGTCGTACTTACCATTGGACTTTCTCTATATGATGTTGCACTTAATTATATGGCGGGAGGAAATGGAAATCCCAATCAAGGAGATTTAAAATATTGGGGTGTTGCATTTTTAACCCTTATTGTCGTATTGGTTTGTAATATGTTTGCCAAGGGTTATATGAAATTAGCAGCTATACTTATTGGAATTATCGTTGGTTATATTGCTTCCTTCGCCGTGGGCATCGTCGATATTTCCGGTGTTTCAGAAGCGGGATGGTTTACTTATCCAAGATTAATGCCCTTTAAACTCGAGTTTTACGGTGATGCAATTGCCACAATGGTCATTATGTTTATCGTAAACTCGGTGCAAGCCGTAGGGGACTTAACCTCGACAACCGTCGGTGGTCTAGATCGTGAACCAACGGATGATGAATTATCCGGTGGAATCAAGGCCAATGGTTTTGCATCGGTGCTCGGTGCATTAATCGGTGGACTACCAACGGCGACATATAGCCAAAATGTTGGTATTGTATCCATGACAAAAGTTGTTTCATTGGCGACTCTTCGCTTAACCGCAATTTTAATCTTAATTTGTGGATTTATTCCAAAATTCGGTGCATTGATGTTATCGGTGCCCCAAGCGGTTATCGGTGGAGCAACGGTATCCGTATTTGCTCAAATCACAATGAGTGGTATGAAATTAATCACATCCGATGAAATGAGTGTGCGTAATACCACCATCGTCGGGCTTGGAGTTGCGTTGGGTATGGGAATAACTCAAATCTCAGAGCAAGCAACAGCACAATTCCCGGCATGGTTCCAAATGGTATTTACTTCATCTCCAGTGGTATTGGCAACGGTAGTTGTTTTCTTCTTAAATATTATCTTACCGTCGAAGACCTTGGCAGAAGAAGCGAGAGAACGAGAATTAATGGATGATTAAATCCGGTGATTGAAAGAAGGCCGGAGAAGATCTTCTCCAGTGACGCTTTTTTAAATCACAGAATAAATAATAACAGTTCGGGAGTAAATCCCGGGCTGTTTTTATTTTGGATAAAAAGAAGTCATTGATCTTGACAAAGAACATATGTTCTGGTATCCTTTAAAATAGGAGGTGGGAGGATGGATCGAAAATTTGATGCATTATGTCCCGTATACCAAGATAATTATGGAGATATCGTTCATATTATCCTTGATAACGGTGAAATTAAAAGGACGAATCGGAAAATAGGAACGATTTTCAAGCTGATGGCTCAAAATCAAATGCAAGATATCCAATTAATAAGAACAAATGTTCAAAAGTTATTACAACGAAAGCGAAATATTCCCGTTGTTTTAGGACCCGATGATATTTATATCCCGATTAAAACAAGAAAACCCTTAACAAAACGCGATCCCTGTTACTCCTATATTCGCATGAAGGCCATTAAATCCTATGGTTTTCATACCATCCAATTGAAATCGAAGAGGAGAATCTCGACCCTTTACAATAAAAAGCAAACGGAAGAGGCGATTATTCGAGGACGTTGCGCAAAAGTTTTAATGGACTATCGCCAGGAGATTTTCAATCAAATGGAAAATGTCATTTTAAAATAATCAAGGGATTCCTTTGACTCGTGATATAATAAAAGGGGATTGTCTATTAAAACCGTTGATGACAGATCGAGATTGTCCTATGGGATGGAGAGCGGGTATGGAGAAATTAATGGATTTACTAAAAATGAATGAAGAGAGTATTGAGATAAAAAGAACAAATCGTGGCGTAAAAATCTACTATGGCGATGAAGTCCATGATATCCAAGGATATTCCTTTAATTATAAAGGAAGAATTTCCGATATTGCAAAAAAAGAAAAATGGTCAAAAAAGGATCTTTATACTTTGGTTTATTTTTTAAGGATCTTTTCTTGGGAACATTCAATTTTCCCCATCGGCAAGATTTTATTTAGTCAATATGAAAATGGTGGGCTTCATTTATATGGCCATTATCATCAGATAATGAATTATTTAAACCATCGGAAAAAAAAGTATACCCTAGATGGAGAAATTCCTAAAAATTCGTTATTAATTTATTCCGATGATTTTATTTGGTCCTCCCAATGGTGGAATTGCCGGCTTGAAAACCAGCTGATGGTTTATATCGGTAAGAGCTATCGGGAAATGGATTATCTTCTGGGAATCAATACCATAAATATATGTAATTTATCGTAAAATCGGGTATTAGTTAATAAGAGGTGTTAGTATGAGTATTTTAATTAAAAATGTAAAAATGATGGATCATAAAGGGCGATTCGATGGGGATCTACTTATTGAAAAGGGCAAAATAAAAGCCAAGGGGAAAAATTTAAAAGAAGATGCCGATGAAATCATTGATGGCGAAGGAAAACTTTTACTACCCGGTGGTATTGATGTCCATACCCATATGGAATTGGATCTAGGGGAATATATTTCTGTCGATGATTTTTATACCGGTACCGTCGCTGCAGCCCACGGGGGAACGACGGCGATTGTCGATCACATTGCCTTTGGACCGAAGGGATGCTCACTGGCATCGATGATTGATCATTATCATGATTTAGCCGGGCCAAAGGCCATTATTGATTATTCTTTCCACGGGGTTATTCAAGATGTTGATCAGGAGCATCTAGAAGAATTGGGCCCCATGATGGACGAGGGAATAATTTCGTTAAAGATGTATACCACTTATGGGGGAATGTTAAATGATCAAGAGATGTTAAAAGTTTTAAAAAAGGCGAAAGAAACCGATACTGTAGTTTGTGTTCATTGTGAAAATGATGGCGCCATTGCAGAGTTAAGGCAAGAAGCGGAAAAGGAAGGAAATTTAACTCCGATTTACCACGGAAAAACAAGACCTTCTGCGACAGAAGCCGAAGCGGTCAATCGTTTGATTTATCTCAGTGAAATCGCAGATTTCCCAAAACTTTATATTGTTCATACCTCGACGAAAGAAGCCCTCGATGAAATTAAAAAAGCGAGGGAGCGAGGTGTAAAAAACTTATTTTGTGAAACCTGCACCCAATATCTCGTTCTTACGGATGGGAAGTATGAAGACGGTGGATCAGCAGAAGGGATTAAATATATTATGGCGCCACCACTTCGGAAAAAAGAAGATAATGAAGCATTATGGAAAGGTATAGAACAAGGGGATGTTGATGTTGTGGCAACAGATCACTGTCCATTTTTCTATGAACGTGATAAATTACCCCATAAAGATCATTTTACCACGGCTCCAGGAGGCGCGCCGGGGGTGGAAGAACGAATGGAGATTGTATTATCCGAAGGATTGAAGCGAGGTATTCCGATGGAACGTTTAATTGAAGTTCTTGTGGTAAATCCAGCGAAAATCTTTGGATTGGCGCCCCAAAAAGGTGATTTGTCCATTGGAGCAGATGCAGATCTTGTCCTCTATGAAGAAAAGTCCTACAAAATTTCCCAGGATAATCGCCATTCACGGACAGATTATACCACTTATGAGGGAAAAAAAGTGGATTTAAAAGTAAATAAGGTATTTTCCAATGGCCGATTGATCATTGATGGGGATCAATTATTGGCAGAAAAAGGTTCAGGAAAATTCATAAAGAGAAAAGTCTAAAAACGGAAGGAGAATACCTTCTGTTTTTTTATCGCTGAAACGAAATCTATATTTAATCCGTTATACCTTTGCATAATAGCGATTTCCTTGTTATAAATATGTAAAATATGGTATAATAGAAATGATGTAAAGACATCAAAATTAATATTAGAAGGGGAGAGTAAATACATATGACTACTACACTTATTGGTAAGAAAGTAGAAGGGGTGGAACCGTTTACCATTACTGTAAATGGGCAGACTTATGAAACTTATGAAGATAAGAAACTTATGCGTTTTTTACGGGATGATTTAAAATTAAAATCCGTAAAAGATGGATGTAGTCAAGGAGCATGCGGGACATGCACAGTAATTGTTGATGGGAAAACGACGAGGGCTTGTATTCCGTCATTGAAAAAAACCGACGGAAAAGAAGTTTTAACCGTTGAAGGATTAACCCAAGAGGAAAAGGATGCCTTTGTTTATGCCTTTGGAGAATGTGGAGCCGTTCAATGTGGTTTTTGTATTCCCGGAATGGTCATGAGTGGTGCATGCTTAATTCATGAAAATCCAGATCCCAGTGAAGATGAAATTAAACAAGCGATTAAATTTAATATTTGCCGTTGTACCGGCTATGTTAAGATTATTGAAGGAATCAAGATGGCGGCGTCGATCCTACGGGGAGAAACAAAAATGGACGATGAAATTAAAGAGGTGAAAGTCGGCTCGAGGATTCCGCGAATTGATGTTAAGGAAAAAGTTTTAGGGACTGGACTCTATGGCGATGATATGGAATTTGACGATATGGTTTATGGATCTGCCGTTCGTTCCAAATATCCACGGGCAAAAATATTATCCATTGATACATCAAAAGCCGAAGCATTGGAAGGGGTTATCGGTGTTCTAAAAGCCGAAGATGTGCCAAATAATAAAGTTGGACATATTCAACAAGACTGGGATGTTTTTATTCCAGAAGGTGAAATTACCCGTTATCAAGGAGATGCCCTCTGTCTTGTCGTCGCAGAAACAGAAGAGATTTTAGAAGAAGCCAAAAAATTAGTGGATGTGGAATACGAAGAACTGGAAACCGTATCCAGTATTCAAGAAGCCATGGCCGAAGATGCGCCAAAGCTTCATCCCAATGGTAATTTATGCCAATCCCGTCATGTAACCCGAGGTAATGCAGAAGAGGCCCTAAAGAAATGTAAATATGTCGTTACGGAAAGTTACAAAACGCCATTTACAGAGCATGCTTTCTTAGAACCAGAAGTGGCCATAGCATTTCCATATAAAGATGGCGTAAAAGTTTATACTTCCGATCAAGGAGTTTATGATACGAGAAAAGAAATCGCGATTATGTTCAATTGGGAAGATGAACCTGAGCGAATCGTCGTGGAAAATGCATTGGTAGGCGGAGGATTTGGTGGTAAAGAAGATGTTTCCGTCCAACATATAGCTTGTCTTGCGGCCTATAAATTTAACCGTCGTGTAAAATGTAAACTCACAAGGGATGAATCCTTACGATTCCATCCGAAACGTCATCCCATGGAGGCCACATTTACCCTAGGTTGTGATGAAAACGGAATATTCCAAGCGATGAAAGCCGATATTTATTTTGACACTGGAGCCTATGCATCCCTATGTGGACCGGTTTTAGAACGGGCATGTACCCATTCTGTCGGACCCTATACATATCAAAATACAGATATTCGTGGTTACGGCTATTATACCAATAATGTACCTGCAGGTGCGTTTCGAGGATTTGGTGTATGTCAATCGAACTTTGCCATTGAATCAAATATTAACTTATTGGCAGAAAAAGTGGGAATATCTCCTTGGGAGATAAGATATCGAAATGCCATTGAGCCAGGAAAAGTATTGCCCAATGGTCAAATTGCCGATGTATCTACTGCATTAAAGGAAACTTTAGAAGCGGTAAAAGATGTTTATGAAGAAAATCAAGATCGCGCCGGTATTGCCTGTGCATTGAAAAACTCTGGTGTTGGTGTGGGATTACCCGACAAAGGCCGAGCCCGTATTGTTGTTAATGATGGTCAAGTAGAAATTTATTCCGGAGCATCCTGTATTGGTCAAGGATTAGGTACAGTACTGGTACAAATGGCTTGTCAAGCATTGGATTTACCAGAGGATAAAATTAAATATATGCCTTCAAATTCGGAACTGGCCCCAGACTCTGGAACAACATCAGGTTCTCGTCAAACTTTATTTACCGGGGAAGCCGTTCGTAAGGCCTGTATGCAATTGGCTGAGGATCTAAAGGATTCCTCTTTAAAGGAATTAGAAGGACAGGAATACTTTTACGAGTATTTTGAACCGACAGATCCACTGGGATCGGAAAAAGAAAATCCAAAATCCCATGTTGCCTATGGTTATGCCACCCATGTTGTCATTTTAAATGAAGATGGAACAGTATCTGATGTTTATGCTGCCCATGATTCTGGAAAAGTCGTTAATCCCCAATCCATCGAAGGTCAAGTTGAAGGTGGCGTCATCATGGGATTAGGCTATGCACTGACGGAAAATTTCAAAATGGATCGTTCCAAGGTTAAGGCGAAGTTTGGTAATATTGGACTTTGGAGAGCGCCGGAGATTCCTAAAATTCACACCATACTCGTTGAAAAAGACGAATTAATGGAAACGGCCTATGGAGCAAAAGGGATTGGTGAAATTGCGACAATTCCAATAGCATCAGCTGTCCAAGGTGCATATTACGCCATGGATCATATCCTTAGATGTGAATTTCCGATGACGGAAACGGCCTATAGCAAACCAAAAAAGAAATTTGATTAAAAAATCATCCCTTGTTTCCCAAGGAAACAAGGGAATTTTTTTGGCGAAAATATGAGATATAAAAAATTCTATACAACTTAATTTCTAAACAAAAAATTACAATAAATCTTTAATTTGGATCAATGGCGGAAGTTTTAATATTATACGGGATGATGTATAATAGAGATAATAAGTGATTAAAACCTGGAAGATATAAGGAGCGGGATTAAGACCGATGAAAATTTGTTATATTGGCGATGCATCAAGTGTCCATGTTCATAAATGGGCCAATTATTTTACCGATCAAGGTCATGATGTCATGATCATTTCTTTGTCCGATGGTCAATGTCCTGGGGCAAGGATTTATTCTTTTCAAGAAGAGGGTTTTACAACGAAAACCGATGTGGAAAAGCTCATTTCCTATATTCGCTATGAAAAGAAAATTAAAAAAATTATTCTTTCGGAAAAACCGGACATCATCCACGCCCATTACGGGACGAGTTATGGAAGGATTGCTGCAAAATTAAATATTCATCCCTATATTTTATCGGTTTGGGGTTCTGATGTCTACGATTTTCCTAAGCGAAGTTTCTTCCATGAATGGCTTGTTCGCTACAATCTAAAGAAAGCCGATGTCCTATTGTCCACCTCCCGGGATATGAAAAAAGTGACAAGACAATATACCGATAAAGAAATTATGGTCACCCCCTTTGGTGTCGATACAACAATCTATAAACCTTTGAACCGGAAAAAAGAAAAGGACTCCTTTACAGTAGGTATTATTAAAGCATTGCGTGAAAATTACGGCATTAACCATTTAATAGAAGCCTATGATGATTTTTTACAACGGAGCGGTGAAATAAAGACGAAGCTTTTAATTGGGGGTAAAGGCGATCAAGAACAAGAACTCCGGAATTTGGTCAAAAAACGAGGCATAGAAAATCATGTGGAATTCCTTGGATTTTTAAATCAAAGGGAAGTCATCGAAAACTTCAATCGTATGGATGTTGCAGTTTTTCCCGTTGGCGAATCTTTTGGCGTTGCTGCCGTAGAAGCGCAAAGTTGTGGTTGTGCCGTTATTGTAGCCAATGGAGGGGGATTACCGGAAGCGACAAAGGAAAACTACTCGAGTATTTTAATTCGAGAAAATTCCGTGGAGGACATAAGAGATGCCTTACTGTTCTTATATGATCATCCGTCGATACTAAAGCAAATGAAAGAAAATGCAAGGGATTTTGTCTTATCCCATTATAAAATCGAAGATAATTTCAATGATGTTATTAGGATTTATGAACAAAATAAAATTTCTTGGAGGAAGTAAAATCAAAACAAAAGATAATAATTCCCATCAAAGTATGGGAAATATCTTATGAAAAAGTATTGGACTTCCTCCATGGTATATTGATACCGAAAGGATCCTTGGTAATGTTTAAACAAGATAATGCCACCATGGATCGATGAATATTTTTCCATAAAATCTATGTATAATAATCGGAAAGTAGGAATACCATGTTTAAAATAAGAAATCTAATCCTATTGATATTGGATATCATATTTGTTAATTTATCCTATATCCTCGGATTATGGCTTCGTTTTGATGGAGCCATTCCAGAGATTTACTTAAAAATCTATGGGAAATATGCCCTTTATATTACAGCGATACATATCGTTGTTTTCTATTTATGTAAACTTTACCGGACGATGTGGCGTTATGCCTCCATCGGTGAATTTATATCAGTTATCGGAGCCAGCTTTTTGGCCAATGTATTATCCGCCATCTTTTTAATGGCGATACAATCCCATTTACCGCGGTCGATTTACGCCATTGCATTAATTTTTTCCAGTGTCCTAATTGTTGGCACGCGATTTTTATCGAAGGCCTCGACACAAATGATTTTTCACAAAGGTGGTCACAAAAATTACAAACGGATTTTAATTATCGGTGGGGGAGAAGCTGGGGTTATGGTGGCAAAAGAATTGCGAAAACATCCAGAAATTGCATCGGTACCGGTGGCCTTCATTGATGATGATCCAGAAAA
>JAUNVW010000022.1 GCA_030540635.1 Tissierellia bacterium
TTTTTTGATGATTCTTTCCTTCGAAGGATACTACCACTGCATAAAATAAGTTCTTTATTATCAAAATCACTTACTTTCTATTTCAATTATACTTTCTATATAACTATAAATATCTGATTCAATTAAAATATACCCTTTAATAATAACTTTAAACATATAAATATTAAATATAATAATATAAAAAGATACTTTCCTTTCCCACAAAAAAAGATGGACCTCTTGTCCATCTTATAATTCCTATTGCAAAGAAATATAATTCGCTTTTTTACCCATAGGATAGGGATAAATTTCTTTACCATTTAAATTTTCTTTATTCATATCTAAGGTGTAGATCATAGGATCATCATAGCTTTTGATATAATAGATGCCCTTTTTCATATCGGCACATATGGAATAAGTCGTGATATCCCATTTTCCTTCTGGTGTTTTTACACTGCCTTTGACCATGGCGACACTATCTAAGATGTGAAAGACTTGCATGGGATTTCGTTCTTCTTCTTGTAAGGCTTTGGAACAGGTTACTAGAAAGGCTCCTTTCACAAAACGAGACATGGGCGAAAAGTCGCCAGGTAATCCGACGGCACCTAAACCCTGTCCAAAGGGCTGGGGCTTTAAATCTGCTCCAAAGGATGTTTTTGGATTTTCCACTCCTAGATTCATATACTGCTCCATATTCGCCAAGTGATAAGGAAATGGTGGATTATTTGTGAGGACATCATAGGGGTTCTCGTAAATATGAAGGCCGTCTTTTTCCGATTCGATAACGATGGATCCTTTCTCATCCATAGCCATGTAATGTAGTGGAGCGACAGGGACCCCGAGCGCAAAATCTTCATGATATAAATTTAATTCTTTCGCCATAACTTTAACTTCTTCTACCGTTTCACAATAAGCTAAGAAATAGGGAATCAGTTCAAAAGGCGTGAGATTTAACTGATTCTCTTTTTCTTCAAAATAGGCGGCATTGCCTGGAAAGTTCAAGCTAGCTACGGCCAAGCCCTTTTCGTTGATCCCTTCTGCAAAAAGGGGATAATCATCCATTACTGTTGCAACACCCATCATTGCAAAGGAAGCTTCTTTTCCTTCTGCTTTTCTCCATTTCCATGGATATTTTCTTGGAACAATCACCAATTCTTCTCCAAAAGAATATTCAATATCCATATTACGTCCCATATAAACCGATTCGCCAAGAACACGAATGCATGTACACATGAAGATCACCTCTTCTTTCTTTTATTACTATTATATCCTAAAATGCTTTCCATCTATAAAAAAAGACGGCTTTGCCGTCCATCTTGTTCTCCGAGTTCTATCGATCCTTTTCGAATAGAAATCTAATATTGATGATGATCGTGATCCGTCCATTCCTCGATGGGATGCCCATGATTTTCCATGGTCTCACCATGGGTATGGAGATGCGCGTGGTGATGCTCGTGAGGATGGCGATGTTCGAAATCACCATGCCGATGAAGATGATCGTGGATGTGGACATGGTCATGATCGTGTTGCAAATAGATGGTATCTCCGATCATGAGGATGGTACTGACCATCATGATTCCTAAAGCGATATAGAATTTTAAATCTGGAGATTCTTTAAGAATAATCATACTAAAAGCAACTCCGAGAAAAGGTGCAACGGAGTAAAAGGAGCTGGTTTTCGCTGCTCCTAAGTCTTTTTGTGCTAGGATATAAAAATGAATACTCAGTCCATAGGCGATAAATCCTAATAACAAAACTTTTATTATATCTACAAATTCCGGAATGGATTCGCCAATCACCAATGCCACCAACAAACTACCTAAACCAGAAAAGATTCCTTTGATCGTTACAATCTCGACGGTATCTTTATTACTAAGCATTCTAGTGCAGTTGTTTTCGACCCCCCAGCAAATCGTCGCCATCAGAACAAAAAGGGAGCCTTTATTTAATACAAAACTGTTTTTCCCCTCAAAACCTAAGATGATACTAGCAACGGTTATGAGAATGATGGCCGACCAGAGTTTTTTTGATACGGTCTCATGAAAGAAAAGAAGAGCGATCAATGATGTAGCGACAATTTCAAAATTATTAAGTAGAGATGCATTTGCCGATGTGGTAATGGTAATTCCTACCATGAGGAAAATCGGTGCGGCAATATCTAAGGCGACCATGGCGATGGTAAAGGGAAGTTCTTTCTTTGTCAGTCGCTTCTTGTCTTTTCTTAATCCACTGATATATACCACTTTTCCTACTATAAAAAGGCCAATCCCAGCACCAAGATATAGAAAAGATGCCATCATCGTCGGACCAATCCCTTCCAAAAGAATTTTAGCTATGGGAATATTTAAAGCATATAGCCCAGCCGCTAAGAGGGCAAAAGAAATGGCGATCTTATTCTTTTTCATTGTCTACTACTCCTTTCCTTCGATTTTTCCCGCCGTGGAAAAATTACCCGATATAAAATATCATCCTTTTTCACAGGACCAATTTCTTCCGTCGTCACCGATGAAGGGTGAAGGCCTTCCAATAACACATCCTCATCTCTTACTTTTCGTACTCGTTTTAAGATCTTTCCATAGGTCTTAGTTTGGGCAATGACAATATCCCCCGACCGAATTGATTTACTTTTCTTACATAGTAAATATTCTCCTGGAAAATAAAGAGGAGTCATACTGACTCCCCGCACTTTTACAATCTTAAACATTAAATCTTACGATAAACAAGGGGAAGATTCGGTGGATAAGGCGCTTCTTTCTCTAGGACATCTTCTCCTTTGATTTCCCAAAATATCTTTGCAAACTCATTGATAAGTTCAACGAATTTCACGGCATCTTCACGATTGGTACCCTGTTTTACTTTAGATCCTTGCATCATAATTTCATGGGCTAATTTATGAATATCGGGATATTTTTCCACATGATCCGGTTTTATAAAATCACCCCAAATGACGCGAATCTCATGTTTTGCTTTTTCAGCATGTTCCTCTTTGACTTGTACCAATCTCGCAAATTTATTGCGTTTCTCTATGGTGTCTCCATCGCCTTCCAAGGTTTCCTTCATTTGATCCATCATTCGCACCGTTGTAAGCGCGGCAATTTGTGCGGTCATGGGATCGTATATTCCACAAGGAATATCGCAGTGAGCCCTTACCTCTTCAATATGAAACACTTTTTCGAACCATTTCATCCTCTAAAACCTCCTTATTGAGTTTTGCTTCTCCACTTTAAGTGATAAGTATTATCATTTCCAGTGTAAAATAAATTTATCACATTCCACCTTCTTTTGCAAATTTCTCTTACTCTCCAACCATTTTTCGTGTTATCATAGTCTCGGTGATATTTATGAAAACAAATCGGCTATATATTCGCCCTTTTATGCCAAGGGATGAAAGAGACTTTTTGAAATTATCGTCGATTCCATCGATTCAATACGCTTCTTGCCAGCCCGTAATCAGCGAAGAGCAAGCCCTCGTGTATTTTCACAATCGTCTTAAAAACCCCTATTGCTTTGCGATTATCGAGAAAAGCGAGCGCCGATTTGTCGGTGAAATCGACATTCTCCCCGTTTCCCCTGAAAAACTACCTATATTCTTACGGGATCGCTTCTTTTTTGAATTTGGTATTCGTCTCTTACCGGAAGATCAGAAAAAAGGTTATGGTTCGGAAGCTTATCAATTTGCCCTCGACTATATTTATCAAATCGCCCATGCCGACGGTGCGATGGCGACTTATTATGATAAAAATAGGGCCAGTAGAAATCTCCATCACAAAATGGGCTTTGTCGATCTCTGGAAAAGTATGACACCGAAGATTTGGAAAGCCACAGGCGAACCAACCCATCTCATCACTTGCATTCAATTAAAAAACGGGGCGTCTATTTTCTAGACGCCCCTTAACATTATGTTCCACAAAATGTTTGATACTGCCTCAATTCTTCCTTTGTCATTTTCTTCTGAAATTTCTCAGGGATATTTTCTCCATAGGGATTTTTGATATATCTCAAGTATTCCTCAATTTCCTTTGGATCTCTTCGCTCGAGCAATTCTTCCACAACTTTATTTCGCGGAATAATTCGTGGATTGACTTTCTCCATGAGCTTTTTGTCGGGAAACTCTTTTTTCCACTTCTCCACCCAAGGATCTTCCAATCGATCTTCCATTAATTTCACAAAGGTTTCCGTGTAATCTAATTCTTTTATTTCCATAAGCTCCAAAACTTCACGCACAAGTTCTGGTTTTTGTTCATGAAAACCAATCTTTTCTGCCATAAAATCTTGATAATCTTCCTGGAACCACTGGATAAAGTCATCGACTAATTGCTGGACATCCTTACGATTCCCTTGCCCAGACTGTTCGATGAGTTCTAATAAAACAATTGCTAATCTCGAATAATTCCATTGTCCGATAATCCCTTGTTTGTCGTAGGCATAACGTCCAAAAGTATCGATGGAAGAAAAAACTTGGGATGGCACATAGCGTTCCATATAAGCACAGGGACCGTAGTCAATGGTTTCTCCCACAATCGACATATTATCCGTATTCATCACGCCGTGGATAAAGCCAATGGCCATCCAATGGGCAATCATTCTCGCCTGCTTTCGGCCGATTTCTTCTAAAAGAGATAGGTAGTCTTTATCAGGATAATATCTCGAACGAACATAATCCGCTAGCTCTTTTACTTTTTCAATTCCACCAGCTTCGTAAGCGTATTCAAAAGTACCGATTCGGATATGGGAGGTGGCGATTCGGCAAAGAACACCTCCTTCTTCTGCCATTCGACGATAAACTTCTTCGCCTGTTACTCCGACTGCCAATGACATCGTTGAAGGAATCCCCATAGCATTCATAAAATGGCTGTGAATATATTCCCGTACCATGGATGAATAAGTACCTTTTCCATCACCTCTCCGACTAAAAGCGGTTCGCCCCGAGCCTTTCAATTGAATATCATATAAAATACCCTTCTTTTCAATTTCTCCCAATAACACGGCTCGACCATCGCCAAGCCGCGTATAATGTCCAAACTGATGACCGCCATAAGCCAAGGCAATGGGCCGTAGATCTTCCGGAATTTTCTGACCTAAAATGATTTCATCCGCCACGGGAAAATCCCTGGAAAGCTCTTCATCTCGGAGTATGATCATTCCTTTGGTGTAATTTTCAGGATATTGTTCCTCATAGAAAAAACGGGATAAATGATGGTATAAATGAGATTTCATCTGTTCTCCTTCACAATTCTTCGCTTTTATCGTTCAATCCAATATCTTCGAAGGGTTTTGCCCCCTTCTACATTGACAGTTCGTAAACCTTCTAAACGGCCTCCATTTCTCTCAATGACCTTACGAGAACCGATATTATCCTCAAAACAAGTGATGAGGACTCGATGGAGTCCGAGTTCTTCCTTTGCAAATTCAAGGGCTAACGCAAGCATTTTCGTACCATAACCTTTTCTACTTTCCGTATATCGAATTTCATCGCCAATATGTCCCCCAAAATGCATAAGTTTTTCGGTGAGTCGATGTCGAATATTAATCTGTCCAATGAATTTCTCATCATCAATCAGCCACAAATAGGTGGATGAGACATAATTTTGAGGTAAGTCGATGCCTTTCTCAAAGCGCTTTGCCTTTTCGATGATGGTCATAGGATCGGTTAAACATCGATCTTCCGGCAACAAATCTTTCCGATACTTTTCGTCTTCTTCATAGGCTTCTTTATAAGAAGCCCAATATTTTTCATGAGGTCGCACAAGTTTCATGAGCATTCTCCTAGCAATACGATATTATCCATATCAAATTCTAATGATTTATCGATTTCGCTATAAACACTGATCTTCTAATCTACATGATATCAATTTTTTTGCTGATCGTATATACTAAGGTAAAAAGATTCTCATAAAAAAAGCAATCCCGTGATTTCTTAGGATTGCTTTTTCTTTATTCTTCCATTAAGCTGGTAACCATGCTGTGAGCCATTTCTTTTCGCTTGCTGACCAAAGCCGTTTTTGCTTTTTCCCATTGACGATGCGATAAACCCATTTTGTTTTAATATTCTGGAGTTCTACTTCTTGCTCCACAGCAATCGCCGACGATACACGGGGAAAAAAGCTTATGGAGAAAAGTAAGACACATTATAAGGTGAATTTCCGTTTCATTTTTTTACTCCTCTGCCTCGTAAACCGGTAAATCTTCATATTTTTTAGGAAGCTCATGATCTTTCGATACGGCCTCATAAAATACATTGTCAATATAGATTTGATATTCATTTTCTGATTCATAATCCAAAATAAAGGACTCGGTATTATCACTAATCCAATAATCATATTCTCCGTCAATATCATCTAGCGTCGGATCAAATGACGGCGTGAAATTTACCATATAGGATCCTAAGAAAAGAAGAATTCCCAATATATAAAGACTGATTCTAGGTGCTTTTCGAACTTTCTTTTTCTGAAAATCCGCAATTACCTGTAACCGTTGCTTTAACTTTTCTTTTGCTTGTCGACGGAAAAATCCGGTACAATGAACAGTTTCATAGGGTGAGTTTAAAGTATTACACTCTTTCACTACTTTTAATATGGTCTCACCATAATGAATCCGTTCTTCTTTAATCATATTTTTAACGGTGCGTAAATCACAATGAATTTCCATGACATGTTCACAATCGTCAAAATATCGTTCCATCAATGGATTCCACCAGAAAATATTCCGAAATATCAAAAGAAGACATTTTTTGAAATTATCATAATGCTCAAAATGTTGTAATTCATGATGCAATATAAATTTCAATTCTTCTTCTGTAAACGGGATATCGGGGATGAAGATTCGGCCTTGGCGAATGCCCATTAAGAACGGCTCACTAATATCTGGAGAGCGATAAATCTTAGGTTTTCGGCGAATATTTTCGTCGTTTCGAATCTCATCTGCGATTTTATAAGCTGCTGGATCTTCGTATTTGCGAATTTTACCGATGTATTTTTCTAATTTCCCATAGGAATAACAATTCGCAATAAACGAGTAAATTGCTCCTAAGGTCCAAACGGCCCAGAGAAGATGGGATACTTTAATTTCAACAATTCCTTCATATAATGGTAAATACAGTATTGTAAATAGACTGTTCAAAAACCAATTCGTCTGGAACATAATTCCACGCACATAATAACCCTGATAAATGCCCCGTATACCAATGAGAACAATGAAAAATAACAAGGGTCCTACGGAGAACTTCTGTATGAATTTTCCTTTGTTCCCTATGATCATATAGAAGAATAAAGCTATGTTTAAAAATATAATCATATTAAAAACTGAAATTTGATTAATGACCATAGCCAAGTATCCTTCTTTCGTTGATTTTATTTGTTCTTCTTGTTATTAAGAATCTCCTGTAATTCATCAATATCTGCATGGTCTAGATGTTTGGATTTTACTAAATTTGAAACAAATTTAAAGAATACATCTTTATCCGGTTTCACGCTTTCCATATTTTGCTCTAATTTCATTAAATCATATTCTTTTTTTGTAACCGTAGGCACATAAGCCCTTCCAAAGTTCTTGCCTGTCGGAACGATTCCATCAACTTCGATTAAATTACGTTCCAATAATTTGTTTAGTAATCCGTAAAATGAAGTTGTTTTCCATTCCCGATCTTCTGTCAATCTTAAAATCTCTGAACGACTCAATGGTCGATCTTGTTCCCAAAGAGTCTGAAGAATAGACTCTTCATTAGCTGTTAAATTTAATACTTTTTTCATTTCGATCACTCCTATATATACATTATACTATAAAATACTTGTTTTGAGTACAATAGTATGGCTTTTTTTGACTGAAATTCTTGATTTTTTGCTTTTTTATCCCTTTTTCTTTGATAAATCTTTCTGCGCAAACCAATCCGATCGTAAAATCCCATATATTTTTGCATCCACTATGCCTCGATTGCTCCAATCGGATTGCCTGTGGGTCCCTTCATAAATCATACCACATTTTTCCATCACTTTCCCCGAACCAATATTTTCTGGATCATGTTGTGATTCGATACGGCGAATTCCCACTTCTTCAAAAAAGAATTGGATCACTCGCCCTAAGGCTTCAGTGGTAATTCCTTGGCCCCACCACCGGCTACCAATACAATAGCCAATATGAACCATCTCGACACGATCATCATGATCGACTACTGAGATGGCTCCAATATTCTCACCAAGATCTTTTAAGACAATCGCCCATTGGTAAAAGGAAGGATCTCGATACCGATCCATCCACAGCTCGACAATTTCTCGGCTGTCTTCTTCATTTTTATGGGTCGGCCAACGTAAGTACTTCGTCACTTGCCCATCGCCACCCCAATTCTTATAAAGTATTGGAGCATCAGAAATTTCAAAGGGCCTTAAAAGTAGCCTACTGGTCTCTAATACTTTCGTCCCTACATGCTTCATCGATCACTTTCCTTCCACAAATTTTTTTACCAAAGGCCCGACATAAATATCATCCCCATCAATAAGAATGGGCCGTTTCACAAGCATACCATCTGTCGCCAAGAGTTGATACTGCTCTTCTAAATTCATATTGGCGCGTTTTTCCTTAATATTTTGCTCTCGATAGATGATGCCGGAAGTGTTATAAAATTTCACAAGATCCAAGCCCGACTTTTCATGCCATTTTTTTAATTCCTTCGCCGTCGGTGGGTTCTCTTTAATATCTCTAAATTCATACTTCATCTTCTTTTCGTCCATGATTTTTTGTATCTTTTTACAAGTTGAACATTTGCTATAACAAATAAATAACATCTTATACCCTCTTTCTTTATAAACTTTCCTATAATATACCCTTTTGAATTCCATCAAACCGGTCTAAACTTATACCTCTTTGAATACTTTTTTAAAAAAATCACAACATCTTTTTTTACTAAGAAATACTTGCTTCAATTGTTGATTTTTGATGAAAAAGTAGCAATAGTACTTGCTACTAAAGAACGAATTACAACGAATCCCCACAGGCATCGGTAGAGCTGAGCAATCTTTCGTTGCTCGATAACTTTCCAAGGTCTGCTTCGAATCGTTCCGATGAATAATCTCAAACACCATCGTGGTTATTTTCAAAATAATCAGCAATTTGCTCAATGAGTCCTCTTTCTTCTTTAAAGTACATCAGAAGTCCTTGGGCAATGATGATTACCGGTGCTTTTGGATCGATTCGTTCCATCCATTGTTATTTATCTGGCAAAAAACTTCTCGTAGGAC
The DNA here is from genome assembly GCA_030540635.1 of Tissierellia bacterium. Lineage (GTDB taxonomy): Bacteria > Bacillota > Clostridia > Tissierellales > Peptoniphilaceae > JAUNVW01. Next base: position 9,210 of record JAUNVW010000022.1, read on the forward strand.
GATTGCACCTTCTAAAACCAACGGTTACCAAGTATTTTGATTTTCTTCGATACCCTTCAAGTTATTTGTCGATCATCCTCCCAATACTTTTATTTTAATGATCTTCTCTCCTATGATTCATCCCTTTGAAGGATTTCTTTCACCTTGTCCACATCATGAGGTTTTGTACAATCGACCCCTTCGAAGTAAAACACCTCTCGCCCACGGCGTAAAACAAGAACATCCTTCTCTTTTCTCAGATAATAGGCTTCATCCACATCCCAGTTGGCAGAGTCTTCAGTAATTGATTCGTTATAGATTCTCTCCCAGGCTTTTTCTTTTCCATGCTCTTGCATCAAGTATTCTTCAAATGCTTCTTTTGTCAGTCCTACCTCTTGGAGCGAAGGCTCATAAATCCCTGTTTTAAAGGATTTCTCTACAAGAGGTGCATATTGTCCTATAAGCACCTCTTTTTCTTTTTTCACATAGAGGACCACTAGTTTTTCTCCTGTTTTTTCAGTGAGTGTTTTGGCATATTCTGTGCGAATCGTTTCTTTTTTAGATTCACACACTGTTTCATAGGATACTGGAACCAAAAGACTTCGATTTCTCCTAAGAACGCCCTCCTCCCTATCAATTGTCGAACTCCCACAAGGCTTGGCGTTTAGTTCCCTATGATTGCCTAACAAAACATCGAAGGCGATAAAACTCGTAGGCAAAGTTAGTACAATCGTCAATATAAAGGTTAGAACTAACGCACCCTTTTTAAACAAGAGATTCTTTCTCCATGGCTTTATCACATTTCGGTAAATCATCCCCATGGATAAACCAATGAGAAGTGGGAGTAGGGACACGGCAAGGACACCGTTTTTCAAGACAAGTATCGAATATAGAATATATAAAATCATCACCAATAATAGTAGATAACAGAGGGACATCAGTAATTGAGAGATTTTCTGATACTTCTTCGAAAATTCCAACGACTTCCCCTGCTTTACATTCTCTCGATTCACTTTTACAAAATGGCGTAAATCAACGATATGCAAAAGACTTAGAATAAGGGCGATGGGAAAGAAAAACCCCATCCATTGAATCATACCATTCTTAAAACCCTCCACACTATTTAAAATAAGCCCAAAAGCAAACCAATTGGACAACAAAAGAATCGGCAGTAAAACGTATTGACCCTTTAGATAACGTTTTGCGATCATTTCTAAATTCTGAAATTCTTCTTCCTCATCTGTGGTCAAAGGTACTGTCTTTTTCCCTTTTTCTTTCACATATACATGAAGATCAAAGCTTTTTAAGACAAATTCCCATCCCACTCTTTCACTTACAGAATGAAACTCTTCTAATTCTTCTTTTGTTTTCTTGGTAAATAACGTCTCCATTTCATAGGGTGTAATGGAAAACTCCAAAGATTTAGGACATATCTTCTCATAAATAAAGAAGACTCCTCCCATTACTTTTCGAATCATCCATCCTTTTTTTGCCATGGATTCGAAGTGTTCTTCCATATATGGATAATTGTTGATATTTAAATAATTGATCTCCCATTTCCAATTCATCTTTCGCACCTCTTTGCATCCTCTAACATCTCTTCTAAACGGTGAATTTCACCATTTAATAGTTTCTCGCCCCGTTCTGTTAATTGATACACCCGTTTGTTTTGCTCCTTTCGAACTAAATCGATCTGACCATCTTTCTCAAATCGCGATAATAAAGCGTAAAGTGTCCCAGGACCAATGACCACTCTTCCCTGGGTCAGTTCCTCTACAAACTGCATAATTTCATAACCGTGTCGTTTCTCTCGCAAACTGAGTAATACATAAAACATCGGCTGGGTCAACGGCTTCATCAATCTTCCACCTTCTTTCATTAATAACTATATCGACGCTCGATATGTTTCTATTCTCATTATATATCGATCATCGATATAATGCAAGAAAAAAGACTGCTACAGAAAAACTTCTATAGCAGTCTTTACTTTAATCCATTTTCGTTAGGGAAACAAAGGCCTGACTATCTTCATCACATTGAGCCGAAATGGTATTATCTCCGCTAAATTGTAAGGCCTCTCCAGCTTTTACCTCGTGAACTTCACTGCCACCAAGGGTGATGTTGAATTTCCCTTTGGTCACAATAAAGTAAATATTATGATTCGGGTGATTATGCTCTGGAATCTCTCCTCCTGCCGGTATATCCTTATGAACAAGAAGAGTTCTCTCTGTTTGGTGAATGTCATCACCACATCTTATCACTTGTCCAATCATTACTTCCTCCTTTTCTATTTGTCAATTCTTTTGACAACCCTTTGACCCGAAAGGGTCTCTTCTTTGGTAGGCTTCTTTAATACGCTTATCTTCTTTATGCACATATTTTTTTAATCGATTGGAAAGATTGTCTAGTGATCAATCTTTTCATCCATCACAAATTAATCGAACCTTTCCAAATTATTTTTACCCGATGAAAGAATGATATAACACAAAAAGGCAAAGAAACTCGATCTATCATCACATATTGCCACGGAAATCATCTTTTCATGAAAATAAAACCCCAACTACATTCCGCGAACTTTTGGAAATATGAAAGCTTATTTCATGATACTTTCCTCTTTGTAAATACGGTTCCAAGAGCAGCCCCTAAAATAACAATTGGAGCTAGTCTTACAAACAGCCATTCCAATGCATGTAGTCCTACGCCCATGACCGCCGTTTCTGGACTTTTATAATCCCAGTTTAAATAAGGACTTCCCATTTTTAATAAAAGTGAAAAGAGGATCACCGTCCCAATACATAAGCTGATGAATAAACCGTGTAATAATTTTCTTCTTCTCTCTTTTCTTTGTGCCAACTGAAGATTGATCACTTCAAGTTTTTCAGAAATCGCTTTGAGATCATCGGCTTTTTTCTCTTGAATATTTTCTCCTAACAAGATGTACACTGGTGTTTCAAAAACTTCCGATAGTGTGATTAGCATTTCAGAATCTGGAACGGACAAACCCCGTTCCCATTTCGAGACGGTCTGACGTACCACATGACATTGGATGGCGAGTTCTTCTTGTGAAAGTCCTTTTGATTTTCGAATTGTTTTAATATTCTCACTTAGCACTATTTCCATCTCCTTTCACCCTTACCTTACCATCCTATTTATCGTTGCCACAAGCAATGGAAAGTAACTTTTTCTTATTTCATCTTATTCTGTTTCTTTTTCCCTTTGAAATTTAAAAAGAACAAACCGATATACATCAGGATATAAAAACACCCATATACCATTCTAGATCCACTTTCATATTGGATTGAGAAAGTGTAATGAAATAGAGGCCAAATCCTATTCCAAGGATAACACCTAGCTTATATCCTTTCACTATGGATAGACCAGCGAGGAAATTGGTCAAAAGATAAATATAGAATACCTTTTCTGGTAAATGGCCAAATTTTAATAATGCCACTAGAAATAACAAAACTAGCAAAAGAAAGGGTACAAATGCAAAAAACTTTTCATGCTTCTATTTCTCCTTTCATGGAAAGTACCTACTACGCTTTTATGCAAAGGGCTTATTAAAAGAGCCTTTCCAATTCCTCTTTATTATATATGATTTTATTACAATCTTAGAATTTCTACTGTTCCTTCTCGTATTTTATCATCAACTGGTGACATAATCTTCTAGATTGATCACTTTATCACAAATTCGACAGAGTAATTCGAGATCGTGGGAGATGATAAAGATGATTTTATCTTCTTTGATGCCATTCATTCTGCGAATTTTATCATGTAGAGATGATCCATGCTACTGGTCGGTTCGTCGAATGCTGAAATTTTCATGTCAGATAATAGGGCTAAAACTATAGTCACTCTTTGTTTTTGTCCACCTGATAAAGACATAGGATGTGTTTCTTTGTATTCAGATAAACCCAATCTGTCCAACATTTTTTTATCCTATTTATCTTTAGTGACATTTAATCGGCACTCATCAATTACTTAATTTGTAAATAATTGTGAATTAATATCCTGGGTAACAATATAAGTTTTTTAAGCCTCTCCACTTGATACATATTAATCCTTAATTTATTTTAAAGATTTTATTTCGTACTTTATTTTCTTTTATTTTTACGATATTTCTATTTAAAATTTCTCCTTCTCTTAGTCCGATTATTTCTATTTTACTATTTGAATGAATTTCTTTTATGATGTCCTTAGCTAATTTATATATGGATATTTCTTCTCCAATGTCAAAGTCAAATACCCCGTTTTGAAAAACATGATTATAGAAATCATTCCATATTTCAATAAAAGTGCTTACATTAGTAGCAATTTTTTTTATTTTTTTATCGGTTAATGTAAGTGGTAAATTATTCTCCGCCTGTTTTTTAAAAATATTATAAACTGAACCTTTGCTTTCAAGTACAAACGGAAATCTAACGGATTGAATTATTTTCCCCTTATTCTTAATTTCTTTTAGAATATTTTCGACTTCTAATTTATCTTTCCCAAAATAATTACAAGGGTTGTATGCTTCATCGCTTGAAAGAAAAATAAATCTTTTTAAATATTTAGAATCAAGCATTCTATTAGTAAATTTTATTGTAGAATTTACATTAACATCATGATAATATTTACTAAACAATTCATTGAATCGCGTGTTTTTAAGCACAGCAGCATGTATAATTACTGTTGGTTTTATATGTTCGATAATATCCAATGAATAATCGTTATATACATCAAGCGGGAAAAATGCTATATCATTAGAGTTAAATTCTTTTTCTAGAATAGCAATCTCATTTTCATTAATGTCGATACCAACAACATGGTCTTTATTATTTATATGGTATTTCAATAATTGATATCCAATCGTTCCACAAGCTCCAGTAATAAGAACCTTTTCTTTCATATTAATTATCCCCTCATATTACTCGTTATGAACTTTTTTTATCCAATCCTTTGTTTTTTATTTACATCTTCAAATATAGGATTCATCGGCATGCTTTCGTTTTGCAAATTTTTATTCATTTTATTTTTCATAATAATTTATTAATTCCTCTAGGATTTCTTTTTTCGCATTAATTTTTTTGTTCTACATCCTAATTATAATAATAATTATTATACAAATTCTATTTTATTTACTGTTCTCCATAGATATTGTATCCTATTTAAGATCTATTTGCTATTTAGCATTTAGTGGTCATTGTACTTGAAAGTTGCCTATTTTATAGCTTGAAAAATTCAGAGATAAGGTCTCAAGCTATTGATTTTATTACAATCTTAGAATTTCTACTGTTCCTTCTCGTATTTTATCATCAACTAGTGACATAATCTTCTAGATTGATCACTTTATCGCAAATTCGAAAGAGGCGTTCTAGATCGTGGGAGATGATAAAGATGATTTTATCTTCTTTGATATCCTTCATTAATTCTGCAAATTTTATCATGTGGAGATGATCCATGCCACTGGTTGGTTCGTCGAAGAATAAAATCGGACGGTTGCTTAAAATCGCCGTTGCAATGACAAGTCTCTGTTTTTGTCCGCCCGACAGACTGATGGGATGGCGGTCAATATATTCTTTTAAATGGAGTTTTTGTAGAATTTCTGGTATATCCTCCTTTTCCCCGAATACTCCATAAAATCTTCCCCTTTATTCTTTAGACATTATTCCATGGGATAAGTATAAGATCCATTGTTTTCTCCAATGTCCCTTCTATGACTTTATCCTCTTCTTCATACTTTCCATAAAAGGTGTTTGGATGAACCGTCATTCTGATCTTCACATCGCAAGTAGGCTGAACGGATTCTTTTCCATCATAGAAACTAATTAAAATTTTAGGATCTCCACTGATATCCGCACAAGGAATATCCCCTTCAATTCGTCCTTTGATCTCTTCTTTAATCCCCTCTTTTTTCTTTTGGGAAAAGGACTCATAGTCTTGATTTTCATAGCTTCTGATGATGGGTGATCTCTCATCACCAGGAATTTCAACTTCTATCTTTACATCATTTACCGTCTTATTCCGATTCTTCTCTGGAAGAAATCTTGCGTTTATCAGATAAAATATAAAAAGAATGATAAAAGGGATGTCCACCACAAATCCATATCGACTATACTTCTTATCTTTTGTCATCGAATCCTCCGAATAATACGTATTGTTTAAAGTGATGTTTGTTTAAATTTCTGAGCTAGAAAATGCTGATCGACTCTTTTTGTTATTCTTAGATCTACTAGATGGATATGTTCTTTTCATTATTTCATGCTGCGTTTTTTGTTTTTCTGTAAAAGAATAGCATCAAAACGAGATTTAGTCCCAATACGATGATACTTCCTTCTATCTTCACTATTCCTCCAGTGATGAGATCATTTCCATGTAAATTCATTTGATAGATATTAATATAATCATCCGCTAATGACACGCCCCCAAGTACTAATCCGCCAATGGCGTTCCAAACATAGTGGACAATGATCGGCGTCCACAGGGACTGGGTATATTCTAATAAAATCGTCATAAAAAGACTCATCGTGATGACATTTAAAACGGGAATAAGTCCAGCTTCGAAAGCTCCGCCATGTAATATGGTAAAGAAGAATGTACTTACTACAACAGCGATGATCACTGAATCTTTTTTTAACTTCTGGTATATATATATCCTCGAATCGCCAGTTCTTGCATAATCGTATTGAAAAATAAAGCAATAAACCAGATGTATCCTTGATCGATACTATTTTTTGAAACAATGCTTAATCCACCGAAAGCATAAATAATAGCGATGGTAAGTCCAAGCCATAATAAACCAAGAAGAAATCCGAGAACGATCTTCTTAGAGAAGAGATCCTTTATATCACATTTAATATCAACTTTGTCAAAAAGAATAAATAGAAAGGTCCATAGGATCGTGATCAGTAGCGGGATTATTTCAGCAAAAAGTCGCCATATTGCTGGGTTTGAAAACTCTGGTATTGGCACAAGCCCTACGGACACACTCCACAAGATAAAAAATACTAATACTTTCCCTATGGACATTATCATCTTCTTCATTATATTCTCCCCTTTATCAATTCCATCAATCAATTCATTATACCATAGTACCTTTTTAAAATAGCTTATCCATAAGATTTCTCAAATAACACACTCATTAAAAAACTTGACTTAAAAAACTTCCTCTCCATATTTATTCTGAGAAAGGAAGTCTTTTTTTATTCAGAAATCTCTTTTGATGCCAATCGTTCGGCCATGGTCGGTAAGGGTATTCTTGTTCGTAATTCTTTTACGAACAAAAAACCACCAAAAAGAACTAGGGTCAAGATGCCATGAAGAGCTACCCCTGACCAAGTAAATACATTGTTTTGTAAAACTTCTGGGCCTTGTCCCGTTAGGATAACGGCCAAATTGTTATTTACATAATGTAAAAAACAAACGATCCAAAGGGAGTCCGTTTTTTGATAGACATAACCAAAGAAAATACCATAACCAATACAAGTGATCCATTGAGTGATTACGCTTAGAAGTCCTTGGTCGATGGTATTATAAAACATAAGATTTAATGGCAAATGCCACATCCCCCATATCAATCCTACAAGGATAATACCTTTTCTCACACCATATTTCTTTTGGAGAACCGGCTGTAAAAAGTACCGCCAGCCATATTCTTCCCCAAAGAACACAAGCCACGTAAATAGAAAATTGACTGGTAATAATAAAACAGCTAAGATTACCCTTGGACGGGTTAAAATTTCAAGAAACTCATCCATCGTCCCTTCTAAGAGATGGCTTAAGATAAATCGAAGAAAGATCGTCGCCAAAAAGAATAGGATCCAAACCATACCTTTCTTTACATTTCCAAGATGAAGACCACTGATATACAAATCCTCTGGGTCTTTTTTATAAAGTCTTCGTATTTGAAACAGCAGATAAAGACTAAGTAGAATTACTAGCCCTTGAGAAAGCCCATTGACCACCATGGAATCGGTAAAGTATAAGGCAATACTTGACAACATGATGAGGCCTGTCCCAGCAAGATAAGGAAAAAAGATCTTTTTCGGTCCCCCCTTTGTTAGAAGCCTTGCCATCATGACCCCAAAGGCGGGATATAACATTTGCGCCAAGGGAAAAACACTAGTATCTTTTTCATGAGTATAGGCAATCGCCAAAGGAATCGCCATAAGTATCGTCAGTCCAAAATTGAAAAGATAAAAGTATTTCAGTTGTTTTTTCTCCATTCCATCACCCTTTCTTTCTCGATTGTAGCACAATTTCTTTTAAATATCAATATAATGGTATACTAGTTTTATAATACGGATAGGGAGTCATAACAATACCCAATTCCCTTGAGGTAAAGGAGAATTTTTCCATGAATTCTTTTATCCTTGATAAGAATTTTCAGACACAAAAGCCAAATTCCCCTGACCTGTGCTATACTTTTACTAAGAGATGAGAGGAGGAACTACCAGATGAAAAAGCAAATAATATTGACTTATCTAGCGAGCTGGATATTCTTTGGAATTCTTATGCTCCTTACCCATCAGTACCATATGGATCCAAATACTTTTCCCGCCAAGCTATTCTTACTTGCTGGGGGATTCGCACCGTCGATGGTCGCGATTCTGTTCTTTTATAATAAATGGACTGGTAAAAAAGAGTCTTCCTCTTTCGCAAAGGATCTTTTAAAAAAGATCCTTTCAGCAAAAAGTCATGTAGTATTTATGGTATTTATAGCACTAATCTTATGTAGCTTTTTACTTGCCTCTACCTTTCAAGCGAAAGAATCCATCTTATCGTTCATTTCTTTTTGGATATCTTCAACCTTTATCTATGGCGGAAATGGCGAAATCTTTTGGCGAGGAAGCCTATTAGAAGCATCTTTAAAAAATTTATCCCTCATGATATCCGCCGTTGTCATCGGGCTATTGTGGGGTTTTTGGCATCTTCCTCTCTTCTTCCTATTTGGCATGGAAAGAAGCGTACCTTTTCTTCCCTTTCTAACTTTCACCATCCTTCAATCCATTGTTTTAACTGTGTTACGTTTCAAGGGAAGTATTTTTCAATCCATGATTCTTCGTGGTTTATTCATTGCAGGTTTTGTGAAATTAGAGATTCTCCATCCAGTACCCCTTATTATTTTTCAAATCACCGTCCTTATCATCGCTCTAGTGATTCATAAAGATATCGAGCTTCATCATCATCCCTCTCACCCGTGGGACAAATTTGCAGATATCTACGACAAATTCTTAAACAAAGAACGTCCTGCCTATCAAAACATAGCCCACTTCATCACTCGTTATGATTCCCAGTTAAAAACCTTAGAACTCTGTGCCGGTACGGGAATATTGACCGAATATATCGGTGATCATTTTCAAGATTATGAAGCCAGCGACTTTTCCAACGAAATGCTAATGAATCTAAAAGAAAAATTTAAAACAAAAGAACTCAAATATTCCATCATTGATTGCACAAACATCGCTAAAGAAGATCGCTCCTATGATTTGGTCATCATGGCCAATGCCATTCATATTCTGCCCGATCCGTTCACCGCAATGCAAGAAGTAAAAAGAGTTCTAAAACCAGATGGTGTCTTTATTGTTGCTACCTTTTTACGAGAAAATACGTTCAAACAAAGAATTCAGACAAAGATGATGGAAATCATGGGCATTAAAACCGTAAATGCATGGAGCTATCAAGACTATCAAAAGTACTTCATTGAAAACGGGTGGGAAATCATAAAAAAAGAAAAAATACCTGCCGGTTTTCCCATTGGCTATGTTGAATTAAAAAAAGGAAATGCAAATTCAGCTTATTATCTGTAATCTCCTTTTATGAGAAATCAAATATACCTTTGATTTTATAATATAAATCCAAAGCTATATTTATTGCTTATAGGATCTAAAAATAATGTATAATCTGGTACGGTCAAAACACTTCACATAATTGAGCTTATAAGGAGAAAAGAAGAAATGAAAGAAGACAACAATGAATTCGATTTAAAAATTAAAAAAATCAGTAAACTGGCAGCGATATTAGCAATTATTGGTTTATTACTTATGCTTTCAATCTTTTTGTTTGATATAAAATATCCGAATATTTTATTCCCAATAATTCTAACACCTGCGATTGCTTTGGTTTTTATATCAGCAGGACTTTATATTGCCTCTTGGATAATGAA
>JAUNVW010000023.1 GCA_030540635.1 Tissierellia bacterium
TTTTTTTCTTCTTTTAAAAACACCCATCGATGCCCTTGACTTTCTTTTTCCGAGAAGGAATAGCCATTTATTTGGAACTTTTTCAACGATTCGGCATGATCAATCTTTTGAAGGGCCATTTCCCGAATAAATCGTCCCCGCATTTCTTTTGATGGCGTTGCCTTTTGTTTGATTTCTTTTTGTCCCTTTTTATTTACGATTTCTTCATAGAAATTAATATGGATGATTTCATGATCCAAGGTTAATTGTGACAAAAGATCTTCTCCATATTCCTTTGATGCTAAATTTATGATCGGTCCCTTTCTTTTGGAAAATTCATTTTCTAGATCTTCCTTCCAAAATTGGTATAGGGATTTTCGATCATTATAATCCAGTCGATAGGGCTGGATTCCATCAAAGGGTCTTAGGATGCCGTAAAACGCCGACAGTATCAATAAATGATTCTGCAAATATTCCCTCCCTTGGTCTGGAAGATTTTGAGCGTCAATATTTTTAAAGAATAATCCCGTAAAACTGTCTAAAGCCATTGCGCCTTTCTTGTCGAGATCCATCTTGTCAAAGAATTTCACAGATTTATCCAATACCTTATCACTACATTTCCACATTTTTTGTAATTCTCCTCGGCTCATTTCCCGGATCCATTGGAGGATTTGTTTCGTTTTTTCCGGAAAGAGTATTTCCCTTCCTTTTTCTCGATGGGCCGTTTCAATGGTTTTTGTCGGTGAACAAATAATGATCATTTTCCACTTCCTTTATCTTCATAAGAAAGCCGACCTTTCCTCAATTGCATTAAATTGTCGGTTTCCTTTCCTTTTAAGGATTTTCCCTTTCACAATATTTTTACCCCTTTGTTCCTGTTCCAATAAAAAAGATAGAAGTGCATGATCTTCTATCTTTTCTTATTTCATATATTCATAGATGCCGTGGGCAACACCATTTTCATCGTATCTTTTTGTAATATGCTTCGCAATTTTCTTCACTTCTGGATGACCATTCTCCATGGCATAAGAATTACTGCTCCATTGGATCATGGTGTAATCATTCATCCCATCGCCGAAGACCAGGACTTCATCCTTTTCAATGCCCAATCTTTTCGCCAAGCGATGGAGTGCTGCCCCTTTATCGACGCCTTCCAAAGTGACTTCCACATTGCCTTTCAATGCGGAAGTAACCGTTAAACCGCCGAGCTCTTCTAGATCTTTCATCATGGCTTTTCGGCCATTATTCGGTACCATGATGGTGTTGATTTTTTCAATCGATTTATCTTTTAATTCCTCGATATTATTAATGGGGATTAAAAAAGATTTTAATTCCTTGACAAAATCCGGGTCCAAATGTTCCGAACCGTAATTATCCCAAAGTTTTTCTTTAATATAAACTTTGCCATCGGCGTAAATTTCATAAATCGCATTGTATCGATCATGAACGGTTACGAGTTTTTCAAATAAATCAAAGGGAATAAATACTCCCGTTTCTTTCATCGTCTTCATATCTAAAATTCCGGCACCATTGGATAGTATTAAATAATCCACTAAGCCTAGTTTTTTATATATTGGCTCCACAAGGGATGCCGTTCGCCCTGTGGCAATGGCAAATTGAGCCCCTTGTTCCTTGGCAAAAGCAATGGCTTTTTTATTTTCATCGGATACATTGATATGATCATCACTTAATAAAGTATTATCTAAATCAGAAACAATTAATTTAATCATTCCATCACCAACTTCTAAAGTAAAATTCGTTTAATTTCATCATTTTCTGTGTTCCATATGAGATAGGATCGTCGACCATCCCCGCGAGGTAAACTGGGAGAACCGGGATTGACGATTCGTATATCCCCATTATTTTCATCGAGATAAGCATGGGTATGACCATAGAATACCATATCACATTCTTCTTCTTTCGCGTGATAATATAGCCGATCTGTTCCAAAATACACATTATATTTATGGCCGTGGAGCATTAGTACGCGATGGTCTCGGACTTCCAAAATTTGCTCCAAAGGTTCTTGGGATCCCCAATCATTATTTCCTCGGACAATAATGGTATCAATATTGATCCGATCTTGGATTTTCGCACCATCCACTGCATAATCTCCAAGATGAAGGATTAAATCAATCTTCTGTTCTTTTAATGATGAGATTACCGATTCAATGGATCCGTGGGTGTCGGAAATGATTGCGATTTTCACGTCAAAACCTCCTTTAAGGCCTCCAATGCCCGGCGCCGGTGAGAGATCTTGTTTTTTTCTTCATCACTCATTTCAGCAAGGCTCCTATTTTCTCCAAGGGGTTGGAAAATTTTATCGTAGCCAAAGCCGTTCTCTCCTCGATCTTCTGTAAGAAGAATGCCATCTAAACGGCCTTCCACATATTGTTCCTTTCCCTTTTCATCGATACAACAAATCACGGTTTTAAAATAGGCTTTTCGATTGGTTTTTCCCGATAATTCTTCTTGTATTTTTCGGCGATTATCTTTATCTGTTGCCCTTTCTCCTGCATAACGTGCCGAGTATATTCCCGGTGCTCCCCCTAGGGCTTCGACAAATAATCCCGTATCATCGGCGACAATCACTCCGGATTTCACCCGTTTACGCACATATTGGGCCTTGATGGCGGCATTTTCTTGTAAACTATTGCCATTTTCTTCGATTTCATCTTCCATCTCCAATTGGTGCAAACCCACAATCTCATCGTCGATATCCCGAAGTATTTCTTTCATTTCTTTAATTTTTCCTTCATTGTGACTGGCAATAATAATCATTCTTGTTCTCCTAGTATTCGAAGTCCCTGGTACAGATGATCCTTTGTGGGAGGATCAATGGCGATTAATCCATCTTTTCCTTTGAGAAAAGCTCCTTTTCCTTGAACGGTGCCAATTTTTGTTAAGGGTATTTGTGCCTTTTCCATGGCCTTTCGTAGACCTTCTTCGTCTTTTCCAATCATTAACATGGATCCCGATGAGATTAAGCGATAGACATTAATGCCTAGGGCATGGGACAAATGTTTTATCCCAGGATCCACAGGAATATCTTCTTCGTTAATGATTATTCCCTTTCCAAAACCTTGGCTCGCTTCGTAAATCGCTCCAAAAAGTCCACCTTCTGTAATATCATGCATATAGTGGCAGAAGGGTGCCCCTAATTCCCCTTCTGTTTTCACCGATAGCTTTTCCATATAGGCCATCATTTCATCAAATTCTTCCTTAGGGACCAGTTTTTTCACGGCATCTTCATAATCTTGGCAAAAGATCAATCCGCCTTCCATGGCGATGCTCTTTGTGACATAGACCCCATCACCTTCTTCAATTTTCGAAGGATCCAATTGCATTTTCCGTGATAATCGGCCAATTACCGTGGTCTGGACAACAAAGCGATTGACGGCATCGGTGATTTCCGTATGGCCACCGACAATTTCTATCTTTAATTTTTTCGCTCGGCAATGGGCATCTTCTAAGATTTCCTTTAATTCCTCCATTGTCGATCCCGATGGCGCCAATATGGAAATCAAGCAAGCCACGGATTCTGCCCCCGAGGTGGCAACATCATTTACGGAAACATCAATGGCGATTTTACCAATGCCCTTGGAGGCACCGGTAATGGGATCTGTGGAAAGAACAACGAGATCCTTTCCAAAGTCCAATATCGCCGTATCCATTCCTAATTTTGAACCGATTAAGGTTTCCTCCCGATGGAAAGTAATGGTTTCCAATAGTTTTTTTAATTCATCATTGGGTAGTTTTCCATTGGCCAAAATTACATCTCCTTGATTTTTTCTCGAATCATTTCATTGAACATTTGTGGATTTCCTTTCCCCCGTGTCGCCTTCATACATTGACCGACTAAGAATCCAATGGCACGATCTTTTCCACCTTTTATGGCCTCAATGGATTCTGGGTTTTCAGCCAATACTTGATCGACGACTTCTTCTAATTCTGAGGTATCGGACATTTGTAACAATCCTTCTTTTTCAATATATGTTTTAGGATCGACATCTTCCTCAAACATTTTACGAAGGACTTTTTTCCCGGTATTTTGATTGATTTTACCTTCTTTGACATATTCCAGTAAAGTCGCTAAATCTTTAGCGGTAATATTAATTTCTTCAAATTCCATTTCGTGTTCATTGACCCGTCGCATCACATCGGTGAGGATCCAATTGGAGACCATGGCCGGATCTTTTACTTTATTGGTAACGTCTTCGAAGAAATCCGCCAAGGCTTTATTTCTCGTCAAGATATCGGCGTCATAATCATCCAATTGATAATCATCGATGAAACGTTCCATTTTATCATGGGGCAATTCCGGCAATTGATGTTTAATATTCTCGATAAATTTCTCCGGTAATTGGGTAAATGGAATATCTCCTTCCACGGAGAATCGGTAATCATTTCCTTCTTCTTTGTGACGCATGGGAATCGTCGCCATTTCTTCTTCCGACCACCGTCTTGTTTCCTTTTCCCCTGGATTTCTATCCTTCGCCAATTTTTCATGGCGTTGTTGTTCGTATTCCAAAGCCTTCGATACCGATTTAAAGGAGTTTAAGTTTTTAATTTCACTAATTTCTGTTTTAAAACCATCATCGGTTTTTACATTAATATTGACATCGCAACGGAGGGATCCCTCAGCCATTTTCACATCGGAAATTCCCAAGAATTTAATCCGTTCCCGGAGCATATCTAAAAAGGCCCTTGCTTCTTCCGGCGTATTCATATCCGGTTCAGAAACAATTTCAATTAAAGGTACCCCCGAACGATTATAATCCATTAATGTATTCCCCTCTTCATTGTGAATGGATTTACCCGTATCTTCTTCAATATGGATTCGTCGAATTCGAATATCCTTAGGCCCATTTTTTGATTCAATGGTGATTTTACCATGTTCACAAAGGGGCATATCCTCCTGGGTAATTTGATAGCCCTTAACTAAATCGGGGTAAAAGTACTTTTTCCGATCCATTTTAAAGCGATCACGTATTTCACATTCAAAGGCTAATCCCGCCATGACGGCGTATTCAATGGCTTTATTGTTCATATTGGGCAATGCACCGGGATGACCGAGACAAATGGGACATATATTGGTATTGGGCGCCTGTCCAAATTCATTTTTACAAGGGCAAAACATCTTTGTCTTTGTGGCCAATTCCACATGGATTTCCAATCCGATAATTGTTCGTAATTCCATTTATTTCCTTCCTTCCCAGGCTGCCGCCATTTGTAGTAATTGTTTATCTCCATAGCGATTACCAATAAATTGAATGGACGAGGAAAGCCCCTTTCGAACCGGCATACTTATGGCACAAAGGCCGGCTAAATTCACCGGTACATTGAAGGATCCCGAATCATACATCGCCAAAGGATCTTCAATTCGTTCCCCGATTTTACAAGGTAAATTGGTCACCGTTGGTGTTGCGATAAAATCGACTTCTTCGTATTTTTCGTAAAATTCCTCTGCCAAAAGTCGTCGTACTTTTAAGCCTTGTTTGTAAATCAATTGATCATCAGAAGAGGATAGATAATGGGTTCCCATGGCGATTCGGCGTTTCACTTCTTCACCGAAACCTTGAGATCTCGTTTTCACATAAAGATCTCTTGTGTCTTCATAATCTTCTGCTTGAAAACCATAGCGGATGCCGTCAAAACGACTCATATTTGACGAAACTTCAGCAGACATAATGACATTATATAAAGGAAGTGCGTATTTTAGATATTTAAAATCCAAGGCAATTAATTCTGCCCCCATGGCTTTTAATTGTTCCAGGGCCAGATCATAATCTTTTCTTACTTCTTCTTCAATATCAAATTCATCCAGGGATAAAATACCGATTTTAACACCGGATATATCTAGAGCTTCATCGGTAAAGTCGAGCTTCTCTTGTTCTGTCGTTACCATATCCTTCTCATCTTGACCCCCGATGATATTTGCCGTTAAAACAATATCCTTCACGGTATTTGCCACAATTCCCACTTGATCTAGGGTATTGGCCATGGATACCACGCCATAACGGGAAAATGTTCCATAGGAGGGCATATAGCCCATGACATTACAGTAGGATGCCGGCTGTCTTGTAGAACCACCGGTATCCGTTCCCAGGCTAATGGCTCCAATTCCAGAGGCAACGGCGGCACAGGACCCGGCAGATGATCCTCCGGGAATCCGTTCGGGATCCAAGGGGTTTTTTGTCACGCCAAAGTAGGAAGTCTCCGATGAAGAACCCATGGCAAATTCATCCATATTGACTTTCCCAAGGATGACGCCATCTTCATCTAAAATCCTTTTTGTGACCGTGGCATCATATACGGCTTCAAAATCTTTCAGCATTTTTGAACCACAGGTTAATCCCATGCCTTTCATGGAAATATTGTCTTTCAAAGTGAAGGGAATGCCATAGAGCGCCCCCTTTTCATCTTTTTGTTCAATTTCGTCGAGACGTTTTTTCACTTTTTCTTCGTCATAGGAAATGAAGATATTTAAATCCTCAAGTTCCTCGATGCGATCAAAAAGCACTTCGTAATATTCTTTTAAATCCTTATCGCCATTTAGAAATTCTTCGCGTAATTTATATCCAATCATCTTTTCACCTACAATACTTTCTTTAGACGGAAATAACCGTATTCTCGATCCTTTGCATTTTTCAGTCCATCTTCTCGTTCCAGTCCTTTTCTTACTTCATCGGCCCGTAGGTGGGCATCGTGATTATCGACCATTTCCATAGGTGTAACATCTTCGGTATCCACTTCCAATATATTTTGGGCAAAGGACAATACCGTATTGTATTTTTCTTGAATCTTGTCGATTTGATTAAGATCCAATTCTAGATTTGCTAGATCATAAATTCGAATGACTTCGTCTTTATTCATATTATTCCTTTCTTCTTCACGGACAAAGCTCCCGTAATGGGAGCTTTTCTTAGAAACTTCTGCCGGCGCCACCGCCACCGGTTGAGCCTCCACCGCCACTGAATCCTCCACCGAAGGAGGATCCACCGCCTCTGGAACTCCAACCACCGTAATAACCACCCCGGGGTCTTCGGTAATAACCGCCACCTCGAGGTCCATTACCCTTTGTCAGATAATAAATGAGGATTAAAACAATGAGGATGGTTATTATCGAGGGTCCCCCCTGCTCTGCCAAGGCATCGGAGTATTCCTCAAAATCACCGGTGATTTCCACATTGTATTCCTTGGCAATTTCTCCGACAATGGCTTTAAATCCCTTTACTAATCCTCGATCTAATTGGCCGTTTTGAAATTCCGGCATCATGAATTGATCGATGATTCGGCCTACTTTTCCGTCATTTAACGCACCTTCTAAACCATAACCTACGCGAATTTCAATATAGGAATTTTTTTCGCCGGAATAATGATCCTCCGCCAGGAGAATTAAAATTCCATTGTCTTTTTTTTCATCGCCCAATTTCCATTGATTGAAAAGATCCACAGAATAATCAAATACGGGATAACCCTCTAGATCTCCAATGGTGGCAATCATCACTTGACTACCTGTTTTTTGTTCCAATTCTTTATTGGTCTCCCGAAGTAATGATTTTGTGGAATCGGACAATACCCCTAATTCATCGTAATAATAATTTGTCGGTGCCGGCGGTATCTCCGGTTGGGCCTTTGATGTCCCGGCAAATCCCAGAAGGAATATCGCCAGTAATAGGCTAAATAGACGGTTTTTCTTCATTAATCAAAATTAACTTCCGGTGCTTCTTCGGATCCGGGACTTGCTTCGAAGTATTGGGCTTCATCGAAATTGAAGATTCCCGCTACGATATTTGTAGGAAATCTTTTCACTTTACGATTGTATTTTTGCACCGTTTCGTTATAGTTTTTACGTTCCACTGCAATTCGATTTTCCGTTCCTGCCAATTCATCTTGCAATTGAATAAAATTTTGATTTGCCTTCAAATCTGGATACTGTTCCACCACAACCATTAATCGAGATAATGCTCCCGATAATTCGTCATTGGCCTCGGCCAATTCTTCTGGTGACGCCGCCGATTGAATTTTGGAACGGGCTTCGGTCACCTGTGTTAAAGTCTCCTGTTCATGATCGGCATAACCTTTTACGGTATTGACTAAATTTGGTATTAAATCCGCCCTTCTTTGAATGACGGTTTCTACTTGTGCAAAGGACTGATTCACATCTTCCCTTAAATCGACCAATGAATTATATGGTCCGATGAAAAGGGCTCCTGCAATAACAGCAATGACAAGGAGAAGAGCAATTATTTTTTTCATTCCAATTATCCTTTCTATTTAAAATTATCGACGCTTTATAGATACCCATTTAAAAGGGGATTTCACGGCGATATTTTTTTATGATTATCGATCTTCTTCTTTTATCCAGATGATTTCCATATTCTCAAGGACTTCATCAATTAAAGCCCGTCGATCGAGTTTTTCTTCATTGGATTTTACCCGATCGAGCTTAGGTTTTGTTACAGGATTTGTCGGCGTAAATACCGAACAACAATCGTCAAAGGGCAATATCGAAGTTTCAAATGTATCGATATCCTTTGCAATGGAGATGATTTCCTGTTTGTCCATGGCGATTAAGGGACGGAGTATGGGGATATTTACCCCATCATTAATCACGGCAACCCCTTCAATGGTTTGGGACGCCACTTGTCCCAGGGATTCCCCGGTAATCATGGCATCGAGTTGATATTTCTTACAAATCCTCTCCCCGATTTCCATCATAAAGCGACGGGATAAAATCGTCATATAACGGTTATTGCAATATTTGCCAATGGCTTTATAAACCGGGAGAAGATTACAAATAAATAATCGAATATCCCCATTGTAATCCGTTAATTTCTGGGCCAAGGATTTGGACTTTTCCAATCCCTGTTTCGATGTAAAGGGATAGGAATGAAAATGAAGGGCCGACAGTTTAACGCCCCTTCGAATTAATTGATAACCGGCAACGGGCGAATCAATCCCACCGGAAAGTAGCAGTAATCCCCTTCCGGAAGAACCCGGGGATAAACCACCGGGGCCAGCTATTTTCTCCGTATATAAATAGGCTTTTCCACGAAGATCCAAATAAAGTATAAAATCCGGCTCGTGGACATCTACGGATATTTTTTCTCCGTATTTTCGAAGGACCATGGCCCCGAGTTTTGCCGCCATTTGGGGTGATTTCGGTCGAAACTCCTTATCTGCCCGTTGGACTTCCGCCTTAAAGGTAGTATTTTCCAAATCCTGCCGGCTTCCCACCATTTCCAAAGCCCCTTGTTCAATACTTGATAAATCCTTTTCGGTGCGAATACATGGACAAATCCAGACAATTCCAAAGACCTTTTTCAAACGGGGAATCATCTCTTCATAATCTTCTTCATTTCCCCGAAGGACGACTTTCCCAAAATCTTGATAAATTTCATGGATTTCAAAATTCTTGCAAAGATGTTTCACTTTCCCAATGGCTTTATTGATAAATACCTGGCGATTTCGCCCCTTTAACATAATTTCCCCGAAGGATAGAACTAAGACTTTATCCATGGATACCTCCCATAATTTGTCGAATTTCTTCAATGGATGGTTTTGCTACTTTCATAAATTCATGGACAACGGAAATATCCTGTCCGCCGTGGAAGGAAATTCGAATCACGCCTTCACCGTAGCCATCTTCCAAACCCAGGGCCTTTGTAATTTCGCTCTTTCGTCCCTTGTGGCAGGCAGAACCTGTGGAGATGTAGATCTTTTGATCTTCTAAATAATGAAGCAAAACTTCCCCTTTAATATCTTTAATGGCAACGGATAAGATATAGGGCGAAGAATTCTTGTGGGATAAAATATGGATATGGGGAATTTCCATCAGGGCTTTGATCATTTCATCCTTTAAATATTGCACTTTTTTATAATTTTCTTCCCTATTCTCCAGGGCTTTCTTTGCCGCTACGCCAAAACCAACGATACCTGCCGTATTTTCCGTGCCTGAACTCATCGCCTTTTCTTGACCACCACCGACAATTCTCGGGTTTAATTCAAGGCCTTTTCTCATATACAAAGCGCCAACACCTTTTGGACCGTGGATTTTGTGGGCCGACATGGTGTAAAAGTCCACCTTCGCCCTTTCGATATCGAGAAAAATTTTTCCAAAACCTTGAATTCCATCGACATGGAACAAAGTTTTTGGGTTTTTCCCTTTAATTCCTCGGCCTATGGTCTCAATATCTTGAATATTTCCCAATTCATTATTGACATGCATTACGGAAACAAGGCGAGTATTTTCGTTCACCCCATCGATTACCTTTGATGGATCCAGTACCCCTTCATCTCCGTGGATAATCTGGATCTTTTTATCTTTCCCCAGGATTTCATAGGCTTTTTTAACGGAAGAATGTTCCATATCCGTAAAAAGATATTCATCCCTTTGATTTCCAGTAATACTTCCCAATATGGCTAAATTATTAGACTCTGATCCACAGGAAGTGAAATAAATCTCCTCGGGATCCACATTTAATCCCCGTCCAATGATCTTTCGTGCCTCCTCCATTCGCTTTTTCGATTCCATGGCAAAATCATAAACCGATGAAGGATTTCCGTAGTATTTTGTCAGCATTTCCACCATGGCATCAACGACTTCGTCCTTTACCTTCGTGGTTGCTGCATTATCCAAATAAATCATTTCATCCTCTCTTTTCCTGTTCAATCGGCGAAAGACTCGCCTTTGACCATTCTTCATTATCTCAAAAAAAGTCCTTTTAAGCAAGTCATTCAAGGATTGGCAAAAGGTAAAGAAAAGTCTTACTCTGATTCTTCTTCCTTTAAATTCTCCCAAAGATCCAATATGGATCGTTTTCGAATGGGATGGATAAAATGGGGCGCAATTTCTGCCAAGGGTTCCAGGACAAATCCCCTTTTCTCCATATAGGGATGGGGGATGATTAAATCCTCTTTGTAAATGACCTCGTCATTATAAAGTAGAAGATCAATATCCATTGTCCGAGGTCCCCAGTGGATTTTCCTTTCCCGGCCAAGATCCTTCTCAATTTTTTGGGTGAATTTTAATAATTCACCGGCTTCATAAAAGGTTTCAATTTCCAAAACTTGATTTAAAAAATCCTCTTGATCTTCTAAACCCCAGGCCTTTGTTTGGTAAATTTTCGATGATGTTTTCACTTTACAGTATTCGTTGTTCAAGGCTTTCTTCGCCTGTTCCAATAGGCTTTTCGAATCCCCTTGATTGGAACCAAGGCCTAGGAACACGCGATTTCTTTTTCGATGAAGAATCACCGATGCCCCCTTTAAGGGTAAACCAATGGGCGCCCAGGGTTTTTGAACTTCCACGACGACTTCCTCGACCATTGGGTAGTTTTTTAAAATATAAAGCCCGACTTTCTCCCCAGCGGTTTCAATGAGATCGTAGGACTTTTCCTGAAATACTTCTTTGATTTCATGGCTCAAAGTACCGTAGTTCACACTTTGTTCCAAATCACTTTCAAGTCCCGCTCCCTGGGTCGATAACATGAGTTTTACATTTAGTACAAATTTTTGACCCAATCTTTTTTCTTCCTCAAATACGCCGTGATTTGCAAATATTTCCAAGGCTTTAATCTTAATTTGATCCATATTGCCCCCCTTTCATAATGGCTTCCACCATATCCAATGCCTCTTTATTGGCCCTTACATCGTGGACCCGAAAGATGGAAGCTCCCTTCATTCGGCCCCACACCGTCGTGGCACAGGTTCCGATAACCCGATCCTTGGCGATATCCACCTTTGTGGCCCTGCCGATAAAACGCTTCCTCGATGTACCGATTAATAGGGGATAATCCAAGGCGACAATTTCATCGAGTTTTTCCAAAACCTTTAAATCTTTTTCATAGCTCAGGGCAAATCCAATACCCGGATCGATGATGATTTGATCCCTCTTTACCCCTTGATTTAAGGCATCATCGATGATCTTTTGCAATTCCATTACCATATCTTCCATTAGATTATCGTAATGATTATTGTCTTTATTATGCATTAAGACCACGGGACAACGGTGTTTTACCACAATATCCGCCATTTTTTCATCTTTCATCATCCCCCAAATATCATTGGCCATATCGCCGCCGGCTTCCAGGGCCTTTTCTAAAGTGGAGCTTTTATAGGTATCAATGGAAATCACACAATCGCTGTACTTTCGAATGCCTTCAATCACCGGCAATATCCTTTTTTGTTCTTCATCTGCAGATATTTTTTCATGGCCAGGCCTTGTGGATTCTCCACCAATATCGATAATATCGGCGCCTTCCTCCACCATTTTCAAGGCCTGTTCAATGGCTTGTTCTTTACCTCGGAAATCACCACCATCGGAAAAAGAATCCGGCGTTACATTTAATATTCCCATAAGATATCCTTTATTTTTAAAATCGAATTGTCGATTTCTAATTTTCATTTCATCACCTTTAATATTTTATTTCCATGTTTTTCTTCGCCGATGACCAGTAACAATCATTCCTAGCTTCACATTCATAACAAGTCCTTGATAATTTATCGGCTTGGTAGAAATAGGAAGCAAAATCTTTTCCCACTTGTGTTTTTCGATGCTTTCCTATGGCGCCGATAATTTCTTCTTTTTCCGAAGGGGTAAAATCTGTATATTGTAGTACTTCCTTTGCCAATCCCACCGAGGCTTTGTCGTGATCCACACCCTTTATGATTTCCTCTACCCGGCCTAAATCATGGAGTAGTGCCGTTGTGTAAATGAGATCTTTTTTCACCGGAAGTTTATTTTCCAGACATAGAATATAGCATATCCTCGCCACCGAGAGAAAATGCTCCATATTATGTTTGCAAAACTTTCGATCCTTTTCTAAAATTTTCAGCTTCTCAATCTTTCCTTGGATGATATCCATTTGATGGATTTTATTGGTATTTTTCATTAATAATCCATCAATCGATAGGCCTCATTACGTAGATCTAAATCCTCTTTAAATGCTCCAAGGGAAACAGAAGTTACGGTTTTTGTTCCGACGGATTTCGCCCCCCGCATACTCATACACATATGCTCGGCTTCGATGACGACCAATGCTCCTTTGGCCTTTAAATATTTCATAATGGCATCGGCGACTTCTTGATTGAGACGCTCCTGTAATTGGGGCTTTTTCGAATACACATCGACGGTTCGGACAAGTTTTGATAATCCCGCTACCCGTTGATTGGGAATATAGGCGATATGGGCCTTTCCCCAAAAGGGAAGTAAATGATGTTCACACATGGAGTAAAAAGGAATATCCTTTTCCACCACCATATTTTCATCGACAAATTCAAAGGTCTTTGATAAATGTTTTTCTGCCGTTTGGCCAAGTCCTTGAAAGACTTCTGCGTACATTCTCGCGACACGATCCGGTGTTTCCAGTAATCCTTCCCGGTCCACATCCTCTCCAATGGCTTCTAATATCATACGAACGGCTTTTTTGATTTTTTCTTGATCCATAATATCCTCCTTTAAATAAAAAAGGAAGCATCGACAAGCGATGCTTCCTTCTGTGGGAACAAAGCGGAAGCGATATGCCATCGCAAAAAACTTTTTCGTTAAAAGACCACATCCCATTCTTCTACACTTAACGCGGCATATCCACTCTTTGTCCCTTTTATTATCTCAAAAAACTTGAGATTCTTCAAGTTAAAACATTTTCCACCAGGATACTGGATCCATCGAGATCATCCTCATTCAAAAAAGTGTATTTTGAAGAATGCACTTACTTTTCATATCGCTATTTCGACCCGTTCAGTAAATAGGCGTGAAGTCCATGGAAGGCCGTTCGCCGAATATTTTTCGCCTCCATCTCCAATGGCGACGATTCCCGTGCACAGGGGAACTTCCGTATCCAGCAAGCCTTGTTCCACAGCATCTCCAACTTCCCAAGAGGTCAAAGAACCTTTAAAGGAATCATAAGCAATTATATATGGGTGGAATGCCTCCTTGAATTTTCTATCAATTCTATTTTATAAACGTTCTAATATCTGCAATACATCTTCTTTTTGAGGTTCACCATTACCGAAGGCGCCATAGCTAATGATCAGATATCTCTTGTTGTTTTTCTCTGCCAATACGGCCCAGGATTTTCCATTGAGGGGCGTTGTCCCGGATTTTCCGCCGAGAATTTCAAAGCCCTTTTGTTCCTCTGGACTTATTTTAGAAAGTACAGTACTTCGAATGGGGATGCCCTCAGGATGGGATGGTGTTGCCGTTGATAAATACTCATCCTTTGTGAAAATCCGTTCAAAATCTTGATTCTGTAAAGCATTTTTAAGAAGTATCCCCATATCTTTTGCCGTGGAATATTGCCCCTCCATATCCAAGCCTTCCACCGTGGTAAAATAAGTGTTTTCCATGGCCAATTCTTTTGCCTTTTCGTTCATCCCTTCGATAAAAGAATTTAAATTTCCACGACAATGGATCGCCAAGGATCTTGCACATTCGCCACCGGAAGTTAAGAGGGTTCCGTAGAGTAAATCTTGGAAAGTCGTCGGCTCATTACCGTAGAAGCCAGCCATGGAGGAATTTTCGGCGACCATCTCTTGATAGGATTCTTTATCCACGGGCGTAATTTCATCGAGATCCAGCCCTTCTTCCAGTGCTAATAAAACCGTCATGATTTTTGTTAAGGACGCCGGTGCTATTTTTTCATCCTCTCCCTTTGCGAATACAACTTTCCCATCACTGAGATTGTAAACATAGATGCCCCGTCCGTGGAAATCTTCCCGAGGGAAGGGATTTCGGGTTTTTTTACCGATAAATAAGAGAAAGATCAATAAAGCAACGAATACCCATACCCTTGTTTTTGCCATTGTGTATCTTTGATGATCCAAGGTATTACCCCCTTTCAATTTACTTTGATTATACAAAAGAAATCTTCTTCCATCAATGATTGTAAAGTTTTTGTAAGAATAGATTCAATTTCAACAAAATATCTACAATTACTTCTAGATCGTAAATTAATCATCAATTTTATTGGATTTTACAATGATCATTGAAAAAAACCCCTATTCTTGCTATACTTTTTAAAGATTCATTACCAAAATTTGAAAGGAGTTTATTATGAGTCAAGAACATGAAACAAAGGGGTTTTTGCGTACCGTTGAACGTCTCGGCAATGCATTACCCCATCCAGCGATGATTTTTGTTATTTTATCCTTAATTCTAATCATCATTTCCCATTTTACCGCTGGAACAACCGTTACCTATTACGACGCCATGAAGGAGCAAGACGTTACCGTTGAGGCCGTCTCCCTGATGAATCAAGAGGGCCTTCGCTATATGTTCAATCATGCCGTCCGTAATTTTACAAATTTTGCCCCCCTCGGCATTGTTTTAGTTGCCATGCTCGGTGTAGGGGTATCGGAACATTCCGGTTTAATTGGAACGGCTTTAAAACGCCTCCTCCACGGCGCCGGTGGAGCCTATTTATCCTATCTCGTCGTATTTGCCGGGATTATTTCCAATTTAGCCTCCGATGCCGGCTATGTCGTCGTCATTCCCTTGGGAATGATCATCTTTGCCAATGCCGGTAAACATCCCATTGCAGGATTAGCCGCCGCATTTGCCGGGGTTTCCGCAGGATTTTCCGCGAATTTAATCTTTGGACCAACCGATGCCATGTTGGCGGGGATTACCAATCAAGCCCTAGTATCCGGTGGTATTGATGCCCAAATATCTGCCGCATCTAATTGGTATTTCTTAATTGCATCTACTTTCCTATTGACCCTTGTCGGTGGATATATTACCAATAAATTTATTTCCCCAAATCTTGGTCAATACGAAGGCGAATACAAGCCCGATGACCGTCCTTTAACGGATTTGGAATTAAAGGGATTAAAACGTGCAGGTATTGCACTTATCGCCGTAGTTGTTCTTATGCTTCTTCTAATGTTCCCAAAAAACGCCCCCTTCCGTTCAGTGAACGCCACCGGGGAAAAGACTTTAGAAGAATTTATCAATAACGGTTTAATTCCCATGGTTCTCGTTATCTTTGCGATCCCTGGATTGGTCTATGGTAAAACCGTGGGCAGTATTAAAAACAATAAGGATTTTGTCGGAACCATGACGAAGGGCATGGAATCCATGGCAGGATTTTTAGTATTGGCCTTTTTCGCCGCCCAATTTGTCGCCTATTTTGGCGAAACAAAATTAGGCTTAATTCTCTCCGTAAAGGGTGCAGAAGCCATTGAAGCCACTAATTTATCGGGATTGCCTTTAATTTTGGTCTTTATCTTAGTTTCGGCTTTCCTTAATCTCTTCATCGGTTCTGCCAGTGCAAAATGGGCAATTATGGCGCCAATTTTCCTACCGATGATGGCCCGTTCAGGAATTGCACCGGAGGTCACACAAATCGCCTATCGTATTGGTGATTCGACAACAAATATCATTACCCCATTGATGAATTATTTTGCCATGATCGTCATCTTCATGCAACGTTACGATAAGGAAAGGGGAATCGGTACATTAATTTCCACCATGTTGCCCTATTCCATTTCCTTCTTAATCAGTTGGTCGGCATTAATGACGATTTGGTACAAATTAGGAATTCCCTTTGGGCAATAAAAAAAGAGATGGTCGAGGGACCATCTTTTTTTTATGATAAAAGGGATGTCCTAGGACATCCCTCTTTTTTAAAGACCAACGGCCTTTTTATTTAGATTCAACCGAAGGTTTTCGTTTTTTCTTTTTTGTAATAGGGTTTATGATGCTCCACATCTTCCGTTGTTGGATCACGAAGTTTATCGTAATTCATCGCTCGATACTGTGGATGGACGAGATCTTCGTCGCTTTCTTCCCTTTTCTCAATACGAACAGCCGTTACCTTGTATTCTGCCGTATCGGTAATCGGGTCAAAGGCCGAGTTTGTTAACTCGTTTACCGGCGATTCTTTAAAGTGGAAGGTCATCCAAATCATCCCCGGTTGGACCTTATCGGTAATGGTCACCTTGGTATTAATGGCTCCCCTTCGAGAAACGACGCGAATTTCATCATATTCTTCTAAACCTAATTTCTCCGCATCCTTTGGATGGATCTGGCAAAGTTCTCCCGGTCGAATATCATTTAAGGATTTGGAATTTCTCGTCATCACATTGTAATGATAGAGCATACGGCCGGTTCCCAGTAAAATGGGATATTCTTCACAGGGTAATTCCGCTGGATCTTGATATCGGGCAGGTTTGAAATCCGCACGGCCCTTGGGGAAAACGCCCTTGTGTAAATAAGGAGTTCCCGGATGTTTTTCCGTAGGACATGGCCACTGTAGACCACGTTTATCGATTCTTTCATAGGTCATGCCTCGATAAGCCGGACTGGATTCTCGGATTCCGTCGAAGATTTCCTCTTCATTTTTAAAGTCAAAACCCTTCGCCCCAAGTCCCTTGGCGATATCGCAAATGATTTTCCAATCAAGTCGAGCTTCTCCCGGTGGATTCACGGCTTTACGAACCCGTTGTACACGGCGTTCCGTATTGGTGAATGTACCATCCTTTTCCGCATAGCATGCCGCCGGTAAGAATACATCGGCAAGTTCTGCCGTCGGCGTCATAAATAGATCTTGAACGACCATGAAGTCTAATTTCTCAAGGCCACTTCGGACATGATTGGCGTCGGCATCGGAAAGAACGGGATCTTCACCCATAATATACATGGCCTTTACGCCACCGTCATGGGCACCGTCGAACATTTTCGGAATCGTCAAGCCGATTTCCTTCGATAATTCGGCATCCCAAATCTTCGTGAAGTATTTCCACACTTCTTCATTATTCACCGGTTGATAACCGGGATAACAATTGGGCAATGCCGCCATATCACAGGCTCCTTGAACATTATTTTGTCCACGGATCGGGTTAATCCCTGCCGATTCTTTTCCTAAATGACCCGTCATCAAGGCCATATTGGCTAAATTCATAACATTGGCGGTACCCGTTGTATGTTCGGTGATTCCCAAGGTGTAATAAATTCCCGCTTTTTCATGGGTTGCATAAATCTCAGCGGCTTTATACAACTCTTCCACGGAAACTCCACAAATCTTCGCGGCCTTTTCCGGTGGATAATCTTTAATCACTTCAAGTAAATCTTCATATCCATTGGTTCTTTTGTCAATAAATTCTTGATCGACCCAACCTTTTTCCAGGATAATATTCATCAATCCATTAATTAAGGCAACATCGGTACCGGAACGAATTTGTAAGAATACATCGGCCATTTCTGCCAATTCCGTTCTCCTTGGATCGACGACGACTAATTTTGTTCCCTTGAATTTCACAACCTTTTTCATAATATTTCCAATGATCGGATGGGCTACCGTAGCATTGGATCCAATGATAAACAAGGCTTCTGAGTTTTCAATTTCGTGGATACCATTGGTCATGGCTCCCGAACCTAATGTGGTTGCAAGACCTGCAACAGTAGGAGCATGTCAGGTCCTGGCACAGTGGTCCACATTATTGGTACCAATGGCGGCCCGCATGAATTTTTGGAAAACAAAATTATCTTCATTGGTGGTCCGTGCCGAAGAGAAACCAGCAAGGGCATCGGGACCATATTCTTCTTTTACTTTTTTGAAATTCTCGATGACAATACCCAAGGCATCATCCCAAGTGGTTTCTTGCCACTGGCCGTCGACTTTTTTCATGGGTTTTGTAATTCGATTTTCCGAATACATCATATCCGTGTGATAACGTCCCTTAACACAAAGGGAGGTACCGTTGACCACAGCCGATGCATTGGGGGTAACACCGATTACCTTTCCTCCCACAACATTTAAATCAAAATTACATCCCGTTCCACAAAATGGACAAGTCGTCTTTACCTTTTTCACCGGTTCCATTCGATGGCCCATTAACTGTTTGTTTAGTATCGCCCCTGTTGGACATACATCGATACATTGTCCACAAAGTCGGCAGTTAATATCATC
>JAUNVW010000024.1 GCA_030540635.1 Tissierellia bacterium
TCTTTTTCTATCTTAAGGAACATTTTTATGTTTACACAAGATATTTTACACTATGAATGCTACACAAAAGTTTTCTATTATAAGAAATAACAAATAAAATTTTATTGTCTTTACCTTTCCATATATATTATATAATTTTATACATTCGTTTAAAATAAAAATTCTATCGCTATCATATGCATTCTGTACCCTTAGTGCATCTCTTGTATTCGGTGAAAATGCTAGATATTTCTTTTCTTTTTGCTTTTTGCACCCCTAGTTTACAAATTGTTCCAAGTCTAAAATTTTGTCGCTTATCTTTTTTAAAAGTTCATAATCGTGGGAAATAATAAAGATGAGTCGATCCTCTTTTATCTTTTCCAATAATTTGGCAATTTTTTCCATATGATAGTGATCCATGCCCGAAGTGGGTTCATCAAAAAATAAAATCTCTCGATTTTGCAAAAGCGCCGTGGTGATGACTAGCCTTTGTTTTTGTCCACCGGAAAGACTGAGGGGATGTCTGTCTAGACATTCTTCCAGTCCAAGCTCGGTTAAAATTTCAAGGGCTTTTTCTTTTTCACCATTTAATAAACATTCCGATAGCACCGATTCGGTAAAGAGTTCGCTATTGACATCTTGCATGACAATATAAGAATGTTTGATCCGCTCTTTCGCCTTGAGAGCCTTTCCGTGGAGAGTAAGAGAAATCCGATCCTTTTCTTGTCCTATGAGATTTTTAATGAGGGTCGATTTTCCTATGCCATTTCTGCCGATAATGCCGATGATTTCTCCCTTTTTAAAACCTAAATTAGATACAGTTACATGATGTTTTGGAAATTTTTTATCATAGGCCAAAATCATATATTCCAATTCATTAAATTTTTCTGTGGCATAGATTGTTTCCATGGCAATG
Source organism: Tissierellia bacterium (assembly GCA_030540635.1). Taxonomy (GTDB): domain Bacteria; phylum Bacillota; class Clostridia; order Tissierellales; family Peptoniphilaceae; genus JAUNVW01. The sequence continues at coordinate 896 of JAUNVW010000024.1, forward strand.
CCTCGAAGTCCACGCGTGTGAAATTCTTCTTTGGACATTTTAAAAAATCCATCTCCCGTCCATTCCTCCACTAGCTTTCCTTTTTCCATCATAAAGACCCGGTCCACCAAATCTTTCAAGAAATAAAAGCGATGTTCGGCAATGATAATGGTCTTGCCCCTGTCCTTTAACATCCGAAGCATCTCCCCCACTTTCTTTGTGTAAATATGATCCAAATTAGCCGTAGGTTCGTCAAAGAGAATAATGTCATTTCCGCTCATATAGGCGGCGGCAATGGATAGAATTTGTTTTTCTCCGCCAGAAAGTTCAAAGATGGAGCGGTGGAGAAGATGTTCGATGTCAAAAAGTTTCACCGCATCATCCAGCCTTCTTTCCATCTCGGCTTTTTCTACCCCAATATTTTCCAAGTAAAAAACAAGTTCCAAGGTGGTATCCGTGTTGAAAAAATGGGTCTTGGGATTTTGAAAGACGGTAGAAACCACTTTGGAGATTTCAAAAAGTTCCATCTCTTTTGGACGAAGTCCTGCCACAAAAATGTCGCCCTCAACCTTTGCCCGTTCATAATGGGGAATTAAACCATTGATCAGCTTTAGAATCGTAGACTTGCCACTTCCACTCATGCCCGTTAAAAGGATAGTTTCTCCCTTTTTAATATGAAAACTGACATCTTTTAAAATTTCTTCTTCGCCAAATTGTATATGGACATTTTTACATTCAATCATAATTTATCCACCACCAAGGTCGCAATCAAGGTACCTAAAAATAAAAGATCGACCATCCCAAATTTAATTTCTGTAAACCTCGTTTTTTCCCCGGGATTTGCCATGGCTTTTGTCTCCACATATTTGGAAATATCTTCTGCAATTTCAGAAGAAATAGATAAAAGGGGTACATAGATATATTCCAAGGCGAGAAGGGGCTTTCGAAGAGTAATGCCCCGCATTTTCATGGCAAAGCGAATATTTTTAAATTCTTCCCCATAGGAAGGAAAAAAACGAAACATGGTTGCAATGGGAATACTAAATGCCTTTGGCAAACGAAGCTTATCCATGGATGCCACCATGCTCCCCACATCGGAAGTAGAGATCAAAAATTCCCCCGCCATAAAGGGCGTAAAAAATATTTTGACAATCACAAGTAAGCTGATCATCATATTGATAAACCAAGGCATATTGGGAAAGCTCGCGTAATGGATAAAAGCAAGCAAGGCTCCATAAAAAACGATGAGTTTTAGTGATTTTTTCGCATAGCCCATAGCAGCATACATAATGGCATATATCCCCACAATCGCGACAAGGACCCACTCGCTTTTTGTAGTAATCAGTGAAAAAGAAATGATGCACAGTGCAATGAGTTTTGAAATGGGATTGGGATTGAATTTTTCTTTTTGCATAACTTTTTTTCCCATATGTCCTCCTAAAATAAAAATACCAAAAGCAGGGGTAATCCCCCGCTTTTAACATTGCATTCGATTTACATTGAAATTAAGCAATACCTGCCTTTTCAAAATGCTTCTTGAGTAATTTTTTGCCAATTACAGCACCGATATATCCACCAATCAGCGCCCCTGCTATTGAAATCGCCACAGTCGGCCAGGTAATAATCTTTTCCAAACGGCTAAAATAGGATTCCGACATCATTTTTAAAGTCAATGCTTTGTATTTCTCATGCATTAAAAGCAATTGCATAAAACTACCACAAATCCAAATATTAAATACTGCACAAGCAAGCATATCTTTTTTTAGGCTTCGATACGAGCCGCTTCTTCGAATCAATTCCGCAATCAGCATAACAAGCAATGAAAATAATGGCAGTACAAAGGTATGGCCCATCAAGAACATCGCAGTGGGAGCCAGCATCCCCAAAATAAATAATCCCCATGCCTTGGGTACTTTTGCTTCAAAGAGCATAATGATGGTTCCGGCTATAATCCCTAAGAGGCTTGGATAGATGGGAAATAGAATCGGCACCATGCCCATCATGCCCACAACAAACATCACGAAAAAATATATCACGGCAAAAACACCAATAAGTACAAAGTCTTTTACTTTTAAATTTTTACTTTCCATATTGTCTCCTTTATTGTTTAAAATAATCTTAAAATACATTCATTTTCCTTTCCAATTCCAAACAGAAAAGAAATCTACGATACAAAAATTATTTTATCATTGATATTGATTTTCAACGTGCTAAACATGATGATCAGTTTAGGGGAAGAATCCGAAGAAATCTCCTGATTTATTCCGCCTTAATCTTTCGATAATAATCGTATTGCTTTTTATAGATCCCATTTTGGGCAATGAGTTCTTCGCTTGTTCCACGCTCCACAATCTCCCCGTCTTTTAAGACGAGAATCTGATCTGCATTTTGAATGGTGGAAAGTCTGTGGGCAATGACCAAAAGCGTCTTATCTTTCACCAGATTTTCAATGGCCTCTTGCATAAATTTCTCATTGTCCGGATCCACTCCGGCGGTGGCTTCGTCAAGAAGTACCAGTTTCGCATCTTTTAGCATGGCACGTGCCACGGAGATACGCTGTTTTTCTCCACCGGAAAGATTGGAGCCACCTTCCCCTACCATGGTGTCATAACCTTTTGGTAATTTCATGATAAAGTCATGGCAACGGGCTTTTTTTGCCGCCTCGATGACTTCATCTTTAGTGACTTTGTCATTGCCAAAGGCGATATTATTGTAAATCGTGTCATTAAAGAGAAACACATTTTGAAAGACCATGGAAATATTGTCCATCAGTTCCGAGAAAGGATAGTCTTTAATATCTCTGCCGTCAATGAGTATTTGTCCCTTCTCAATATCCCAAAATCGGGCGATTAAATTGGTAATGGTGGTTTTACCTGAGCCGCTTTCCCCCACAAGGGCGGTAAAAGTATGGGGTTTAATGGTAAGATTAATATCTTTTAGAACCTCTTTTTCTTCATAGGCAAAACTTACATCTTTAAATTCCACAACCATATCTTTAATTTTTAGATCATTTGCTTGATCAGGCAAAGTTTTTTCTTTTAAAATTTTCCAGATTCGTTTTCCTGCTGCGTCCCCTACCGATAGAATTTCCATGCTATTTCCCAAAAGTAAAGCCGGTAAAAAGAGGACAAAGGAAAAGATGATAAAGCCCAGTGCCCAGTAAAGTTCTAATTCTCCAATCTTTAATAGATAGATAACGGCGAGACAAAAGATACCAGTCAGCCCGTTCAAAATGGCCGATGCAGAAGTAAGATAGGGAGCGTCCTCTAGCACCATCTTCACCGCATCCTTCTGGGTTTTGTCAATGGCTTCATAGACATCGGTATTTTTTTCTTTGATCATATTAAAAGCCTTGATGGTGGGCAACCCTTGGATAAAATCCAGCACGACTTGAGAAAGCATCCCAAAATTATCCTGTCTTTTATAGACCCCAAGGACCATGGCCTTATTCATAAGGCCAATGGCAAACATGGCAAGGAGAGAACAGAGGACAAAGACCAAGCCCAGTTTTAGATTAAAGACAAAAATATAGATGGTCGTCAGTATCCATGATGCAATGGAGGAAACCCCAATGCCCAATTGCATAAAGACCAGTTCCTCCATAAAGGTGATATCCCCCGAGATCACGGCAGATACATTTCCAACATTGGCTTCAGAATAATACCCCATATTGAGTTTAGAAAGATGATCGGCAATATCCAGTCTTCTTTCCGTCAAAGCATAGAGTCCTTGAATTTGCTGAAGGCGATCTTGCCTTCGTTTAAAAATAACACGCAAAGTCACAGAAACGAGCATGGCAATGGAAACGATGATAATATCTTTTGGGGTAATGTCTCGCACAATGATAATGGAAATAATATAAAAGAGAAGCATATAGGGTACAAAGCTTAATCCCGATTCAAAAAAAGCCGCAATATACCCTTTTTGCACATTCTTTCTATACTTGCCAAGTAAGGACAATGCCGTTTTCATATATCTTATGGTCGCTCTCATGATTGCACCTCCACTTTAAATTCAAAATCTTTCGCATCAGAAAATCGCTCCCAAAGATTTTTATAGAGGGTATCTTTAAGCAAGGCTTCGTGATTGCCGCTGTCGATAATTTTCCCATCTTCTAAGAGATAGATTCTGTCTGCATGGGCAATGGTGGAAAGCTTATGGGCAATGGAAATTAAAATTTTGCCCTTGGAAAGCGCGTCCACTGCACGATTAATCTTATATTCATTTTCCGGATCCGTATTGGAAGTGGCTTCGTCCAAAATTAAAATGTCGGCATTTTTAAGCATGGCCCTTGCAATACAGATACGCTGTTTTTGACCGCCGGAAAGCTTTGCCCCAGATTGCCCCACGAAAGTATCATAGCCATGTTCCAGATGGACAATTTCATCGTGAATATGGGCTTTTTTGCAAGCCTCGATCATCTCTTCCTCGGTAGCATTGGGTTTTCCTACCAGAAGATTATCTCGAATGGAAATATTAAAGAGGAAATTATCTTGGAATACATAGGAAATATGATCCATAAGAGTTTCCAAAGAAAGTTCTTTGATATTCTTCCCATTGATTGTAATCTCTCCACTAGATACATCATAATAATGCATCAGTAGCTTGATGATGGTGGATTTACCAGAGCCACTTTCTCCGACAAAGGCAATTTGTTCGCCGCTTTGAATCCTAAAATTTACGCCCTTAATGACTTCTTCTTCATCATAGGCGAAGCGTACATCTTTAAATTCGATTTTTTCAACCGTCGATAGACTTTCTGTCCCAACTTCCAATTCCTTCACAAGAAAATCTGCTTCAATATCAGAAAAGCGCTGTTGCAAATTCATAGACCCACTCAAAAAGGTCATGATCTTTAAAAGGGAGGACGAAATGGAAAATGCGAGCATACAGGTAAATAAAAATATGGGAATTTCGATTTTCCCCTTCATAAGCATCCAAGCGCCTACAGGAATCATAGCTAGGGTCAGGGTTGCACCAACGCTAAAGCTTACTGCCATAGGAGTATAGGAAATATCATACCAATTCTTTGTAAATGTCCTATAATGCTCAATCGATTTTTTTAATTTTTCATATTGATGATCTTTTCTGTTAAAAATTTTCACCACTTCAATACCGCGAATAAATTCGGTCATATTCCCCGACATCTGTTTGCTCGATTCATAATAAGGCCCCATCAGCTCCTTACCATTTACCATCATCCTATAATTAGCGACAAATCCTATCGTGAGGGGAATCATCATAAGTAGTCCCATACGCCAGTCAATGATAAAGATAAAAATGGTGGTGACGATAAAATTCATGGTATAGGGTATGCCTTCAGGAAGCATATGAGCAAAAATCAGTTCCAATTGCTCCACCGAGTCTACAATCTTTTGACGAATATAGCCCGATGAAAATTTCAGCGTTTCCCCAAGGGGATTATTTGCCATTTTTTCGACCAATCCTTTTCGAATCTCGCCCAAAGTATTATAGGCGTAGAGATGGGAAAAACGTAGACCAATATTTAAAAGAATGCCTTGCAATAATTTAGAAATAAGGACAAAGAATGCATCTTTAAGTAGCGTCTCAAAGACGAGAGTCGGCGCTACCAATCCTTTTAAAATCCGATAACCAAAAATAAAGGCAACGAGATTGGCCATGGTGGAAAGAAAAATAAAGACTAAAGAAATGAAAAAATTATGCTGATATTTCTTTCCATATTTAAAGATACTACCTTTCATAAAAAAACCTCCATCTTTTGAAATGACATATTTAGACAAAAAATTCATCTAAATATTATCTTGATCTTATTGTAAAACATTTATTTATCTAGTACAATGGATTAAGTGATAATTAGTCTCATTGAGTTATCGTCTAATCGTGTTAAGGAGATAGTATGGAATATAAAAAACTTGTCGAAAAATTTGTAAGCCCTATGGAAGAAAAACTCTACAGCCCCTTGGGAGATACCTATTATGGTGAAAATCATTGGATGAAGGGTATTTATTGGTATTATGAGGCCGAAGATTTTATTGTGGATGTGGAGGATTTTTACTTTTTAAAGGACTATATTAACAACGAAAAATCCTCCAATGCCTATACCATGCCCATGGTGCGCATGGTGAGCAATTATTATTTTCAATCGGACGGAGAATCTAATTATCCCCATTATCAGAAAATGAAGGACAATACCCTCTTTGTCTGCGACCCAAGATATAAACCTATTCATTATATTATCCACGGCGAAAGTAAAATGCTTTTGGTGGGCATGAAGTACAAGGCGAGTTTTTTTGAAAAATATTATCCCGACGAAGATAAAATCGATATTTTATTTTTAGAGACGAGGGAAGCTACCACAAGATCGATTAGAAAAATTGCCGAGGAGATTTTGGCATGTAAAATGGACGGGCCAGCGGCGGAACTTTTTTTTGAAGCCAAGGCGAAAGAATGGTTTTCTATCATTTTAAATGCTTATCATGACAAAAAAAACACGCCCCCTTTGCCAGAGAGCGATCAAATGGCCATTGAAAATGTAAAAAAATATATTGACGATCATTTTAATTTAAAAATTCCCCAAAGCACCTTGGAGCAAATTGCCTTTATGGGTGGGACGAAATTAAAAACTACTTTTAAACGCCATACAGGCATGACCATTACCGAATACACCCAAAGAAAACGCATGGATATTGCAGACAATATTTTGCGTACCACGGATATGAAGATTGGAGATATTGCCAAGGCCGTAGGCTATTCCTCACCAGCACGATTTAGCGCCCTTTACCTCCGTTATCGTGGCAAATATCCCAGTGATAATCGAAAATAAAATGGTATCAAGATTTTGCCATCTTCATATTTGCAAAATAAAGCCCTTATAAAAGGGCTTTTGTCATGTATATTGAATCAATAAAGCAATGGCAAAAATTAAATTTTCAATACTAAAAGTGGCGCCATTTAAATAGGGATGAAAGTTGACCCTATCTTTTAATGCTTTCAAAAGAACGAAGATGGGGATAGGAGTAAATACGACAAAATACATGGGCAAGGGATGAAGCGGCACGGCTTACAAGATAAGCTCCCACCAGGACATCGCAAAAGACACGAGATGCTGTTATCTTCCAAAAAACAAATTGCTTAAAAAAATAAAAAACATCTTCCAATATAAAATAGATAAAAGATCTTGAATCAAAAAACCGTATCGCAAAAAATTACATTTTTATACCATAAAAAGATTTTATTCTTGAAAATCTATTGTGACGCTACACACATTCTTTAACTCCTTTATCTTCAAAGAACATTTATCGACATCGCCTTGGGGCTAGAAGTTCGCTTCGGTGCGCTTTTTTGTTATTATTCAATAAATTGTCTCCCGATCAAAATCCATCTTTCATTCTATTTTTTCAAACTGAATCATAACAACTCCTCCCGATTTCTTTCCAGTATTTTTTTCGATATTAAGGATAGTAAGTATCTCCAGGACTATATTTTTTTGCTATTTCATCATCAAAATTCAAAATCAATCAGAATAGCATCGAATACCCCCTGTTCCTTCGAACAAAATTACGAATGGGCATCTGCCGTTTATTATCGAAATAAAAGAAACCCTGGCAAAACCAAGGGCTTCTCAACGCCATAATATGATGGCGGTTAAATAATTTCTGGGATAATAGCCCATCTCAATTTCTTTTTCTTTCGAAAAATCCATCGCCATATTCCATTTAGTTAAGGTATCTTTCGATACGCTATAAAAATAGGGATAATCAAAAGCTACGAGTTCGAGATCTTGTTCTAAATCGATAAACTTCTTTGTTGTCAATGAATTTAAATCGACGATACTCACGGAACTTCCCTGACCAATTACAGGGTCGTTGTGGGTAATATATAGGATATTATCTTTTCGATAAAGATCATTGGGAGATACTTCTTCCAATACTAATTGATCGACATCATAACTTTCTTTATCAATTCGCAATAACTGATTTCCTGGCCCATCATCCTTGTCGTTAGTCGAAGATGCGGTGTAAAGATATCTTTTATCCTCTTCAAATTTCATCTGTCCTCGGCCCACATTTTTAAGGCGTTTCTCAAAAAGAAGATTCAAGTTCTCATCATATACATAGAGGTAAATTTTTGTGCCACTGATTTCCTCCCGGTTTGAAAAACAAAATACCTTGTCGTCTGTTGCAGTGATGGCGTAGACATATTCATCTTCCACGAGAATCTCTTTAAATTCTTTTGTTTCTTTATTAAGAGATGAAATATGGCTCGTTCCATTTAAAGTATTGATGGTATAGATAAAGGAATCATTGACTGCAAGATCATTTAAACTGATATTATCCATTGGATATTCGGTGATGCTATAGTCTTTATGATTCACAGAAATCACCAATTTAGCATCTTGTTTTCCTTGCAAGCCCTGGGGAATTAAAAAGGCTTCTTCATCGAAGTAATCCACTTGAGAAAAGGGGCTTCCTAAACTGGCATATTTTAATTGATGCTTAGCAATTTGGTTTAAATCCTCATCATACCAAAGGATATGACTGTTGTTTTCCGTACTCGAACTATCGACAACTCCAAGAAGTATCTCGCTTACTTCATAACCCTCATTTACTTCCCAATTGGAACGACATGCAGTTAAACAAAAGATCGTCAATAGTAAAATGATGATTTTTCTCATAAGAACATCTCCTTTCAAAAAATCTTGTTCCTTTTCTATGCCATGGGATCGGTAGAATCATTGGAAGGATAAGAACAAATATCGCCACATTCAATGATAGCGCATACAAAAAGGATATACTTTTTTCACGATCGTTCCTTTCTAAGAAAAATACACAGGATACGGCTGTATTAAGGAAAATCCTAGGATTAAATATCCAAAAAAGATCACCAATGGAAAGGATGTAATAAGTGATTCGTTTAAAATACCAAAGATTACATCTTTGAAGCAAATTGAAAAAAATCCAATGATGGGATATATGATTAATCTCCTATAATCCAATGGCTTCCTTGCTCCAAATAAACTTATCCCACTGGCTAGTAAAAAAATAAAAATGATTAATCGAACAAATCCCTTGGTCAATAAATACCCATTCATCTTTTTATTTCTTTAATACCGCTTCCTTTTTGTGTTTTCCATCAAAAGCTAATCTAGTTAATAAATACCCTTTATTTCGTAAATAAAATCGCTTCCCTCAACGAAGTTTCAATCCTTCTTTTAGAGAAGATGATCGATGGACGATGTTTAAATGCAGAGATTTCTCTTCCATATAAAGGATTCGATCAATCATTGTTTTTTTCAAAAATTCCAGAATAACTGCACATACTCCATCATCTACTCCTCGGTGATCTTTCATCAATGGGAAGTGAAAAATATCCCATGATCAAAGAAATTGCTTTATAAAATGCAGATAATTAATAAATTACCTGCATTCATATTTCTTACCGATACATTTTAATAAAAATTCGATCATTCATCTATTTTTACACCGTGGACAACCCAACGATTCTCATCACCACTACAAGTTTGTAAGGTTAAGATTTTATCCCATTTTTCTGGAGTTTCTTCATTTATTAGATTCTTTTTTTCTAATAATAAGAGATAATCCTTGATATCTTTTTCTTTGTACGATGTTTTTCGAAATTGATCCTGGAGATCCGCCCGATAGGCTGCAAATATCTTATAGCGATACAAACCATTTAAATAGCTAATCTCAATAATCGGAGCTTTGGATAAAAAGTCTTGATCCTTGTACTGATGAAGATCATGAAACACCTTTCCCGATCGTACATTATGACCATAAAGAATGGTGTTCTGATCGCTAAAATCTGGTTGATTTGCTATTTCCATAAACACCGTACCAAATGGATCATAATTCCCTTTATAATCATGATTCAGATAGAATACATTGTCTCTCCCTTGTACAATCGGTAAATCAATGCTCGTTCCAGGAATCCGTATCCACCCAATGATATCGGGATATTGTTGCTTCAAGTATTTAATTTTCAATCTTTCTTTTTCATTGATCGCCTCTTGGTCATTAACTTCCCCTTCTGCAGAATTTTTTCTTTCAAGAGACTGTGGGTATTCATCCTCCCACTTTTCCATCGTCCTCTGAATCTCTTCATTCTTCATGTCAAATTCTTGGTTATTTTCCCGATATTTGTATATTTTGTAGCCTGAGATGATTAAGGCAATCACTAGAACTACTTGGATTCCTCTCAAGATTATTTTTCTCATAATTTCTCCTAATCCTATAATATAAAACAAGATAATCATTGATGATTATCTTGTTTTAGACATTACTTTCTTTTTTTCTTTTCAACCATTCCAAGACCTAAAATACTTGATATCGCAATTGCCATATACATCGCAATTCCCGAATCATAGGTTTTTGGCGGTCCACCTGGTGTTTCCGGTCGATTTGTCGATGGCTTTTCCGGCGTTTGAGGCTTTTCTGGTTTATCCGGTATTGCTGGCTCTTCTGATTCTTCCGGTTCTTCTGGCTTTTCCGGTTCTTCTGGTTCTATTTTATTTGTAGCTGTAACTCCGAATGACAATACATCGTATTTAAATTCTTCGCCATTTAAGCCTTCTACAATAACCTTCTTATTTTCTAATTTTTTAATTTCGGAAACTGTAAATTTGTAGTCTCCTTTAGTTAATTCTTTAATATATAGTATATCTTCTATCTGTTGATCTTTTATTGTATAGGGTAAATCTTCAAGTTTGATGGTGAAATTATTCTCTTCATTTAAAACAACTGTTTCAAAAGGCAAATCTTTTCCATCAATCTTTACTCCAATTTCCAATTGGATCTCTTTTGGATCTACGCCAATCCATTCTTTTTTGATTTCTAATTCTTTTAATGGATTTGGAGTACCAATTTCAACAGTACCATTCGAACCAATTCCACCACCTCTTGTGGCACTATAGTTTCCTCGAATAATAACTTTCCCTAGTTTTTCGGTCAGATCATTTCCAACTTCATCGGTTTGTAATTTGAGTGCTTCGAAATAATTTAATTTCCCTTGATGTTCCTCATCTGATAATAGCGTACCATCCGACTTCTTCCAGTTATAAAGCTTTCCTCCTAGCATTCTTTTTGAAATAATATATCTGGGTTCTCCGCTATGGGCACCCCACCAAGGATAAGATAATATATATATCTCTCGACCTTCGTCATTCGTTTTATTACCGTAAATGGCTCCCCCATCGGTTACATAAATCTTGGTATCGGATACCGGACAAGCTGCATAACCGGCCCCTTCCCATTCAGATGTGTTATCTGTAACAATGACATTTGTTAAATTGAGCTGTCCATTGGAACCATATTGTTTCATAATCCCATTGACATAGATGCCTCCACCACCAAAAGCTTTGTCAGTATATCCTGTACCATCCATTTTATTATTAATAATTTGTCCGGCTGAGATTTCAGCAGTTGAGGTTCCTCCACTATAAAATCGAGCTTGAACAAAGATGCCACCACCAGCTGCTCCGGCTGTATTGCCATCTACAATACCACCCTTCATAGTAAGACGATTATTTCCTTCTTCCCATGTACGAGTACCTAGGCTAATACCACCACCAACTTCAGCAGATGTATTATTTCTTACAATTGCATCTCCTGAGAAATTAAGGCTTGAGCCTCGATCTACTACAATGCCGCCACCTGCTCCATAGTATTGAGTAGTAGAAACATCATTATCAATTACTCTCTTTGCTGTATTCTCTTCTATCACTCCGTTGGTAAAGTCCATAGTAGATCCATTTAAATAGATTCCACCACCTCTTACTGCCGCATTCTTAGAGATTGTACCTCCGATCATATTTATAGTGGCCTTATTTGCGTATATGGCTCCACCATAAGTAGCGGTATTCTTAATATCCTTAATTTTATTATTTTTTAAAACCGTACCCTCTTTAATATTTAAAATGGAATCGTTCCCAAGATATATTAAAGATTTTTCAATATTCTTATTATTTTCGAAATTTCCATCGATAATGATATCTGATAAGGTAAGGCTATTTCCGGATTTTACTCGAAACAGGTAATCATTAAAGCTCTCTCCACGTAATACTTTTGTATTGAAACCTTTCAACGACATTTCTCCTGAGACATCTGTAGTTCCCGTCACAAAAATCTTATCAATAGTGTCTTTTATTAGCTGTTTTGCTTTTTCAAATGTCTTTAACGCCTTATCAGGTGCAGATCCATCATTATCATCACTACCGGCTTGGCCATTTAAATAAATCGCTTGTTTTCCACCATTCCGGAATGGTTTTTGTATCGGTTTTTCTTCTGCTTTTTTCATTTCAGTTGATTCTATTTTGTTGTTTTTTTCAGCAACTTCTAATGTTTCGCTCTCTTTTTTAGCGATTTCATCAACCGTTTCAACTTGTTTTTTTATCTCTGTGCTATTCTTCGTTCCATTATCTGAAATCTCTACATTGGAGACCTCATTTTTATTCGTTATTGTCTTTTTATCGCTTGGTTTTTCTTCGGAATCTATGGGATTTTCTGCTAAGATCTTAGCTTTTTCATTCTTTAATGCCTTTTGTGTTTTTCGCTCAATTTTTTCCGTACCATTCATTTTCCCTTGATCTTGAATTTCTTCTTTTGAGATCATCATTTTTTCGACTTCGCGATCTGCTTCTAATGATTCTTTTTTTTCGATAATTATCTCTTTTTCTACCCCAGGATCTATTTCTGATGATTTTATTTCTTCGGTAATTACCTCTTTTTCTACCCCAGGATCTATTTCTGATGATTCTATTTCTTCGGTAATTATCTCTTTTTCTATCCTAGGGTCTACTTCCGATAATTTATCTTTATTGGAGAAATCATTTTCCTGCTCTATTAAATCTATGGCTTCCAATTCTATTTTAGATTCTTCTTTTAAATTACTTGTCTCTGTTTCAATGGGATTCATTGCTTTTTCCCCATCATTCGTTTTCTCTTCGCGAACCGTTTTATCTTCATCTTCTTGAACAATTTCTTCCTTACCCGTTGGCTTCATTTCCTCAGATTTTATCGATAAACGAACATCCTCATCTTTTTCATCTATCGCAAACGTCCTTTGCGGCGATAAAATCATGCTTAGTATCAGTAAGCTTACGATTATCCTGTTTCTTTTATTTTTCATTTTGATTCCTTTCTGGTGTTCTCATAAACACCTTCTTGTTCCTAAATCGAAACTTCAACTGAAATTAAATCACATCTTTTTACTAGACATTCATATCTGTATTGATATGGTGTTTATATATTTTTCCTATCAATATTTTCCTTTTCATTTATCAGAGTTTAGGATTCCTATATCCCGATGATATTCGATTTTTAGAATCCTCTCTTCCGTCTAAGCCTTAGTAACTCAACTTCTTTTCCTATCTTTATTATACCACGAGTTTTGTAGGATTTAAAAATTAATGACAAAATTCGATGAGTTTTTTTGTAATATTACAATAGATGTAAAACCTGAGAATTGAAAATAAAAATAGAGAGACATCCGATATAATTAAGATAACAACAAATAAATCAAGGGAGATTTCTCTACGAATCATTTTATAACCACACCACATCCCCCTAGAAAACACGGTATCATGCCGTTAAAATCGTAATGGAGCGACAATCGCCTTCATAACAAGGCGGTATAAAATATCAAAAACTTTCTTGATGCCCTGGAACAAAGGATTTGACGAAAAAAGAGAATCTCTAAGGAATCGTTCAAAAGGCCAAAAAGCGAACCTCAGGATGGGCATACGGATCAAAAGATGATGGCCATTTCCTTTATTTTTTCAAAATCCAGGCACTATATTTTGTCAATTTATAAAGTTTTCTTTCTATGCAAAACGTCTTCCAATAATCTTTAATATGATCGTTAATCCCCTTCTATTCGTTCTTTTGTTCATCTTTAACTATGATTTGTTTTCTCCTGGGTAAAGACTCATATCCTTCAAGTTCATAAGTTTCATGATCGGACTTGTTTCAGCACTAGGATGTTGAACTTCCATTTTAATATTCTTAAGGCCAGAATTCCTATGATCTTCTGTATTTGCTCTTAATTTAAGTTAAAAAAACTAGTACTGCAAGTAGTAGAAGTTTGCTCAAAAAATTGAACATACTTTCCACGCTGCCCATAATAATCTCCTAATTACTCTAATCAAATTATACTGTTTGTCTCAATAAGTGAATCTTTTGTTTCCATAGTAAACGAAGCATCTTCTTCTTTATTTTCTTTGGAAATTCAGTAATAATCCAATATAAATTAAACTTAGCCCTCGAGAATTATCTCACTTCATTTGCAAATCTACAGCTATTTCCTCTCTTATGTCTAAGAACGGTAAAGATGGATTGGCATCTTTTCTACAATTTCTTTTTTAAAGAGACTCGTTTTATTCCTTCAAATTTTTAAATATTCCTTGGTATATCAAACTTGAACTTTTCCCGACCAATTAAATATGGATTCAATTTAATTATTAATATCAATTCTCAGCGTCTCATAAGTCAATCCATCTCCAAAATCTCCAATGTCATCTTCAATAAAGATAGTCTCATAGCCTCGATCATTGCATAATATGCTTGTTAATAAGTAACTGTATTTTGTATTGTAACTGCAAATTTAATACTTTGATAATCTTATTTTCTTTTAAAATGTCTCCCTAATTCATCTGATAAAACGGAATACAAGATATCTTTTCAATCACATAATCCTCGAATTCTTCATGCTTTTTCCATAATCCAACTTTTCCCTCGTGTTTTAGGATTCTTGAATTGCTTCCACTTTTAAATATTCTAATTACCGTATCCTTGGCTTTAATATCAAAAAGAGGTTCTAAGATTTTTAAATCCTAGAACCTCTTGATTTAAATGCTATTTTTATGCCATTCTAATTAAGTTTTCCGTGCCGTCTAACACTTTTACTCTATAAAACCAAGTTCTCCAGTAGTTTTAGAGGAAAAATATATTAATGAATATAAACAATGGATAGGCTTCTATAAGTGTGATTGCCTTGGTTGTAGATTTTTACTATCTGTTTTTTAAAGTCTTCATCATAACGCTTTCTGGTCATTAAAATCTCCTCCTGATTTTATTGTACCATGTTAAGTAAAAATCTGTCCTATTTAGTATAGCCTATCCAGTGCTAAAAATATCTTTTCACTTTGCTTGATCAAATTTCATATTTAGTTTTCATAAATTCATTTCCTTGATCTATTTTTATATCTTCTGTTTTTTAAAAGTAGAAGTTGTCTCTTTATTTGAATTTTACCCTTCAATATTATTTAGACCATCATTTTTATCATCATAATTTTCAACTTCTTCTATATCTAGCTCTCTGTCTCTCAAATGAATTTCTGTAAGTTGTTTTAACTTTTCTCTGTTCTTATTATCTGATAAAACGTAATCTAAAAAAGCATAGATTAAATCATTATTTGTATCTTCCTGTCTACCTGTAATTTCTCTTTCAAAGGCTTCAAATACTCCACCTTTTTGTACTTTTCTTTTTGTTTCTGCACTTCTTTTAAGTTTATTTATCTTTTGATTGAGTAGTTTGGCTCTATTTTTTGCCTTTTCTATTTTGTTATTTTCTTTTTCTAATTGTTCAATAGTTTTTTCTAATTCTTTCATTTAGATTTTCACCTCTCTATGTTTTTTATTCTAAAAAAGAGGATATTTTGCATAATTGCAAAATATCCTCTAGACTAACACTAATATTATAAGTTTTTTTCTACTGCCTGTTCTTAAATAATAAATGATTTGCTCTATACGCAATATCCCAAAATAAAAATCTATAAATCAAGATATAGCATACAATAATTGGAATCATATATTCAATACTAAAATATTCATACTCATTAAAAGCATAATATACAGTTATTAATAATAAAGAGCTAAATGAATTTAAAGAATTAAGAAACCCTACTTCATTATATATATATTTAGCCTTTCTTATATTGAACACATCTTTTAAATCATTCGATGAAATACCTTTTAAAATTGCAATTCCTACAAGATATGAAAAATACAACAAAAAGGCATTAATGTTCATTAAATATGACACCGCACATACCGCTACGGTAAATAAGACTAACATTCTTCATACACTCCATTCATTATGGTATATTAACACTTCTAGACCAAGATACTCCAGCAATATTTTTACCAACTGGAACTACTTTTAAATG
The DNA here is from genome assembly GCA_030540635.1 of Tissierellia bacterium. GTDB lineage: Bacteria > Bacillota > Clostridia > Tissierellales > Peptoniphilaceae > JAUNVW01. The sequence goes on from JAUNVW010000024.1 coordinate 17,037, forward strand.
ATTCTTTACTGCCCAGCCAACAGCACCACCTACAGATGCGGAAATAGCTGCTGCTGCACCTGCACCCCATGGACCAGCTTTAGCAAGATCTTTTAAATACCATCCTACAAAACCTGCTGCAAAAGCACCCGCTGGAACTGCAGCCATAGATCTTACTTTTGGACCTAATTTTAGATATATCCCTACAAATCCAAATGGCTGAATAGATGGTTTAAATTTATTATTAGTAATATTTGTATTACCAATAACTAAACTAGAGTCCAATTCCTCAGAAAAACTATTCAATTCCTCAGAGCTGAATGATAACATTATTTCTGCATCTTTCTCAGATATCCCTAAGGAAATAAGATCTGCTTTTGTAGCAGTAAAATGTATATCTCCATTACTATCTTCAGTAAAATAACTACTTAGTTTTGATGATAACTCATCTTGACTTTCCACTTGAGTTGAAATAGGTTCGTCTATATTCGTTGCAAATACAGTTGAAGACGATATGAACACCATACAA
>JAUNVW010000025.1 GCA_030540635.1 Tissierellia bacterium
GCGATGGTACAGTCCTTCATTCCCGAGGCTGTTTTAGTAGAAGAAGGATCGACGGAAGAAGTGTCCAATGAAACGGAGCAAGTAGATCAAGAAGGAAATCAGGATCAAGTAGAAGAACAATCAGGAGAGAATACTCGGCCGAGTAAAAAAGAGAAAGAATTATTGAAAGAGGCTGAGAAGAAAGCGAAGAAAAACAAAGATCAAGATCATCGTGTAGGAAAGACGGTCAAGACGACGGTTTCTTACTCCAATGTCCGTAGTGGTCCAGGTCTTGACTATTCCATCGTAACATCGGTATCGAAGGGATCCCGAGTCTTTATCTATGAAGCCGAAGGAGAAGACGAGAGAACATGGTACCATGGTATTATTACGTCGTCGGAAACTGGAAATTCATATGATGCATGGATTTCTTCGAAAAATTTAGAATAATTAATACGATGGATTACCCTCCCTACTTCAAAACGGTAGGGAGGGATTTTTATAAATTTAGATCATACTTTCTATAAATATATACCGATTTAAATAAGATTAAGAAGATTGGATATTCCTATGGGCAGTCACGTTTTTGGAAAATTCGGGAGTATATGACGTTTTTGTCATAAACTTTGACGGATTTTTCGATTTCTTGGATATATGGGATTTTTTCTTGCATTTATTCCTCCACTTTTGTATAATGTATGAGTGCTCAAAAGCGTTGATGTAAGAGGTTGCTTAAAAAGGCAGAACTTTTTAGGGGAATTCTTACGGAGTCAGTCTCCACATGGATTGGAGGCGTGGAAAAATGGCAGATTATTTTGTCATTTTTTTAAAGGGCTTTCCACTGTACACCCGGATGAGTGTATGGGAGTGCCGACGCTTTCTCGAGTAAATTTTGAGGAGGTGCCACAAATGGCAAAACAAAAGATTAGAATCAGATTAAGAGCCTATGATCACGAATTAATTGATCAATCAGCTCAAAAGATTGTTGAAGCAACGAAGAGAACGGGGGCAGAGGTTTCTGGACCGATTCCGTTGCCAACAGAGATTGAACGGATTACAATCCTTCGAGCAGTTCACAAGTACAAAGATTCCAGAGAACAGTTCGAGCAAAGAACACATAAACGACTTGTGGATATCATCAATCCCAACGCCAAAACATTGGATGCGTTAAAGAAATTAAATCTTCCAGCTGGCGTCGATATCGAAATCAAGTTATAAATCTTAGAATGATTGTAAAACAATCCGCTGTAAGTATCAGGAGGTGTGCTCATGAAGAGTATATTAGGTAAAAAAGTAGGGATGACTCAAGTTTTCGACGAAGACGGTAATATTGTACCGGTGACGGTTATTCAAGCCGGCCCATGTTATGTGGTGCAAGTAAAGACAGAAGAGACCGATGGTTATAATGCCATTCAAGTGGGCTATTTAGATAAGAAAGAACATCGCGTCAACAAACCGGCAAAAGGTCATTTTGACCGTGCCAATGTTACGTATAAAAAGGTACTGAAAGAAATTCGTCTATATGACAATGAAGAGTATGAACTTGGTGATGAGATTAAAGTTGATCTTTTCCAAGATGTGGAAAAAGTAGATGTTATTGGCGTCAGTAAGGGAAAGGGAACTCAAGGGGCGATTGTACGTCACAATTATAGTAAGGGTCCGAATTCCCACGGTTCCAAATCCCACCGTGTTGCAGGAGCGAGAAGTGCGGCGGCTTATCCAGGCCGTGTTTTTCCAGGTAGAAAAGGTTCTGGAAAAATGGGACATGACCGTGTAACGGTTCAAAACCTTCAAGTGGTTCAAGTTGACGCAGAGAATGATATTATTCTTGTAAAAGGAGCAGTTCCAGGACCAAAGGGTGGAATTGTCCGAGTACGAGAAGCGATCAAGAGCAGATAATATCCGGGAAGGAGGATAAAATATGCCAAAATTGAATGTATTGAATCAAGCCGGCGAAAAAGTAAGTGATATCGAGTTAAATTCGGAAATTTTCGATATCGAGATCAATGAACACGCCGTTTATACCATGGTAAAAAATCATTTGGCGAATCGTCGTCAAGGAACCCAATCCGCAAAAACAAGAGCGGAGGTTCGTGGAGGCGGTCGTAAACCCTATCGTCAAAAAGGAACGGGACGTGCCCGTCATGGTTCTACAAGATCCCCCATTTGGGTCGGTGGTGGTGTTACATTTGCGCCAAAACCAAGGGATTATTCCTACAGGGTACCAAAGAAGATCCGCCGTTTAGCATTAAAATCGGCATTGACATCGAAGGTACAAGAAGAAGAGTTAATTGTTTTAGATCAATTAAGCTTTGAAGATTTTGGGACAAAGGCTGCCGTTAATGTTTTAAAAAATATTGATGCCGATCCAAAGGCCTTAGTTGTTCTAGCAGAGAATGATGAAAAAGTATACAAATCGTTCCGAAATATAAAAAATGTAAAAGTATGCACAGCGAATTTTATTAATGTGTATGATCTTGTAAAATACAATTCCCTTATCGTGACACAAGATGCGATGAAGAAAATCGAGGAGGTGTTCAGCTAATGGCAACACCATATGATATCATTGTTGCTCCGCTCGTCACTGAAAAATCGATGGATTTAATGGCGGAACACAAATATGCATTTAAAGTAGATCGAAGAGCGACGAAGCCAGAAATTAAGGCAGCTGTTGAGAAGATTTTCGATGTAAAAGTAAAAAAGGTCAATACAATGAATGTTCGAGGAAAGACAAAGCGTCTTGGACAAAGTATCGGAAAAAGACCGGATTGGAAGAAAGCGATCGTTCAATTAACCGACGATTCCAAAGCGATTGAGTTCTTCGAAGGTGTTTAGTTTAGGAGGATTATTAAATGGCAGTAAAACATTATAAACCGACTTCTCCGGGCCTCAGAGGAATGAGTGTTTTAACTTTTGAAGAAATTACAAAGAAAAAACCGGAAAAAACACTGACAACAAGCCTCAAAAAGTCCGGCGGAAGAAATGTATATGGTCGAACGACCAGTCGTCACAGAGGTGGCGGTGCAAAAAGAAAATATCGTATTATTGATTTTAAACGAAATAAAGATGGCGTCCCAGGAAAAGTAGCAGCGATCGAATACGATCCGAATCGTACAGCATTTATTGCCTTGATTCACTACAAAGACGGTGAGAAGCGTTATATTCTACAACCTAATGGACTAAAGGTCGGCGATGTTATTGAGTCCGGTCCTGAAGCAGATATCCATGTAGGAAACGCCCTTCCCCTTCGGAATATCCCCGTAGGTACAGCCATTCATAATATCGAGATGAAAGTGGGCAAAGGCGGACAATTAGTACGTACAGCCGGTGCAGAAGCTCGTTTAATGGGGAAAGAAGGACGATTTGCAACAATCAAATTACCTTCAGGAGAATATCGTCTCATTCATTTGGAATGCCGTGCGACGGTAGGTCAAGTGGGTAATATTGCCCATGAGTTAGTACGTATCGGTAAAGCTGGTCGTAACCGTCATCTTGGTAAGAGACCCCATGTTCGTGGTTCGGCAATGAACCCGGTGGATCACCCCCATGGTGGTGGAGAAGGTCGTGCGCCAATTGGTCGTCCCGCTCCGTCAACGCCTTGGGGTAAGAAGTCCCGTGGTGTTAAAACCAGAAAACGAAGCAAAAAATCCAACAAGTATATTGTTCGAAGAAGAAAGAAATAAAGGAGGATTTTTATGGGTAGATCTCTTAAAAAAGGACCTTTTTGTGATGAACATTTAATGAAAAAAGTAGAAGCGTTAAATGAAAAAAACGAGAAAAAGGTTATAAAAACTTGGTCACGTCGTTCCACGATTTTTCCACAATTTGTCGGCCATACGATTGCCGTTCATGATGGAAGAAAGCATCTTCCGATTTATATTACAGAAGATATGGTCGGTCACAAATTAGGAGAATTCGTTCCAACAAGATTGTTCCGTAAACACGGTGGAAAAGGCGAAAAAACAACAGCTTTATTATAGAGTCATTTCATAGGAGGCAGAAGTATGGAAGCGAGAGCTATTGCAAAATATCAGCGAATTTCTCCTCTGAAAGTGCATTTTATTTGCAAAGAAATCAGAGGTAAGAATGTTGACGAAGCCTTAGCGATCTTACAGTTCACACCAAAAAAAGGTGCGAGGATGTTAGAAGAGGTTTTAAAGTCGGCAATCGCAAATGCAGAACACAATTACAATTTAAATAGAGATGAATTATATGTATCGGAGGCCTATGCCAATGATGCACCGGTGATGAAACGCTGGAGACCGAAGGCGAAAGGGATGGCGTATCCGATCTTGAAAAGATCTTCGCATATCGGTGTTGTCGTAAAAGAAAGAGAATAGGAGGAAAGCTTAATGGGTCAAAAAGTTAATCCTCACGGATTAAGAGTTGGGATTATCAAAGATTGGGATTCCAAATGGTTTGCAGATAAAAAAGATTTTGGAAATCTCGTAGTTGAAGATCACCAAATCAGAACATTGGTAAAAAAAGAGTGCTTTCAAGCCGGTATCTCCAATATTGTTATTGAGAGAGCGTCAAGAAAAATTAAAGTAACCATTGATACGGGTAAACCGGGTATGGTCATTGGACGTCAAGGTTCCGGAGTAGAAGCGTTAAAGAAAAAATTAGAGAAATTAACGGGAAAAACCGTCATTATAAATGTTGAAGAGATCCGCAATCACGATCTCGATGCCCAATTGGTTGCAGAAAATATTGCAGGACAATTGGAGCGACGTATCTCTTTCCGTCGTGCGATGAAACAGTCCATCCAACGTTCCATGAGAGCGGGAGCCCTTGGTGTGAAAACCCAAGTATCCGGACGTGTTGGTGGTGCTGATATGGCAAGGACAGAAGGTTATAGTGAAGGTACAATTCCTCTACAAACCCTTCGGGCAGATATCGATTATGGTTTTGCCGAAGCAGACACAACCTACGGTAAAATGGGGGTAAAAGTCTGGATTTATAAAGGAGAGGTATTACCGGGACAAAAACCAGAAGAGCCGGAAAAGAAACGACCGAAACGTAGAAGCAAGAAATTTAATCGAAATCGACGAGCCGGCAACAAGAATTAATCGGTAGGAGGTAAATATTATGTTAATGCCTAAGAGAGTAAAGTATCGTAGGGTACACCGAGGCAGAATGAAAGGGATGGCCTTAAAAGGTAATCAATTGACATACGGCGACTATGGTCTACAAGCCCTGGAGCCGGCATGGATTACAGCCAATCAAATCGAGGCTGCCCGACGTGCCATGACGAGATATATAAAACGTGGTGGTAATATCTGGATTAAGATTTTCCCAGACAAACCAGTCACAGAAAAGCCTGCTGAAGTACGTATGGGTTCTGGTAAAGGGGCTCCAGAGTATTGGGTCAGCGTGGTAAAACCAGGCCGTGTATTATTTGAGATGGCCGGGGTTTCGGAAGAAGTTGCAAGGGAAGCAATGCGACTTGCAGCACACAAACTTCCCATTAAAACGAAATTTATTGCTCGTGAAGAGCTAATGGATAAGGACGGTGAAGCATAGATGAAAGCCAAAGAAATTCGTGAAATGGACGATAAAAAACTAGAAACGACTTTAGAGGAGTTGAAAAGCGAATTGTTTAATCTTCGTTTTCAACATGCCACCGGACAATTAGAAAACCCTATGAGAATGGGTTTAGTCAGAAAAGACATCGCCCGTATTAAAACAATTATGACTGAGCGTAAGCTTGTAGGGAAGGAGGCATAATTATGGAGAGAAATCATAGAAAGACCATAATTGGTACCGTCGTATCGGATAAAATGGATAAAACCTGTGTCGTTGAGGTGAATACCCAAGTTAAACACCCTATTTACGGCAAGCAAATGAATAAAACTACTAAATTCAAAGCCCATGATGAGAATAATGAAGCGAATTTAGGAGATAAGGTAAAGATCATGGAAACGAAGCCAATTTCTAAGACAAAACATTGGAGATTGGTGGAAATCCTCGAAGAAGCAAGATAGATTGTTAGGGAAGGAGGATTTACATTGATACAACAAGAAAGTCGCTTAAGAGTTGCGGACAACTCAGGTGCACGAGAATTATTAGTGATTAAAGTATTAGGTGGCACAAAGAGAAAATACGCCGGCATCGGTGATGTCGTTGTTTGTTCCGTAAAATCCGCTACGCCCGGCGGAGTTGTTAAGAAAGGGCAAATCGTAAAAGCTGTCGTTGTTCGTACAGCAAAAGAAATTCGAAGAAAAGATGGCAGTTACATTAAATTCGATGATAATGCCGCTGTAATTATACAAGATGATAAGAATCCGGTTGGAACGAGAATTTTCGGTTCCGTAACAAGGGAATTGAGAGCCGGTAATTTTATGAAGATAATTTCCTTAGCACCTGAAGTGTTATAGTTGGAGGTGTAGCATGAGAATTAAAAAAGATGATACAGTAATCGTGATCCGTGGCAAAGATCGTGGTAAAACCGGTAAAGTTTTAATGACTTTCCCAAAAGAAAACCGCGTCCTTGTCGAGGGGATCAATATGCAAACGAAGCACCAAAAACCTATGGGACCCAATGTTCAAGGCGGTTTAATTGAGCGGGAAGGACCCATTGATGTTTCCAATGTGATGTTTTACGATAAGGCATCGGGGAAAGGAACGAGAGTGGGCTATCGTTTTGAAGATGGAAAAAAAGTAAGATTTAATAAGAAAAGCGGAGAGACAATTAAGTAATTAAGGAGGGAGACATTTGGCTTCCAGATTAAAAGATAAATATAAAAATGAAGTAGTACCTGCATTAATGGAGCGGTTTCAATACGACAATATCATGCAAGTACCGAAGCTCGAAAAGATCGTCATCAATATGGGGATCGGATCATCCAAGGATAATCCAAAAGTAGTGGAACATGCAGTTTCAGAAATGGAAACCATCACAGGACAACATCCAGTGGTTACAAAGGCGAAGAAGTCCATTGCGAACTTTAAGCTTCGTGAAGGTATGAATGTTGGTGTTAAAACCACATTAAGAGGCAAAAAGATGTATGATTTCTTAGATAAATTAGTTTCGATTTCTTTACCCCGTGTCCGTGACTTCCGTGGAATCAGTCCAAAATCTTTTGACGGTCGAGGCAATTATGCCCTCGGTGTGAAAGAACAATTGATTTTCCCGGAGATTGAATATGATTCTATCGACCAGATCCGCGGTATGGATATTGTCATTGTCACCACTGCTGAAACCGACGAAGAAGCAAAAGTCTTTTTAGAATTAATGGGTATGCCATTTAAGAAATAGAAGGAGGAGTTTTAGTGGCAAAGAAATCAATGATTGCGAAACAAAAACGACCTGCAAAATTCAGTACCAGAGAATATTCCAGGTGTAAAATTTGTGGTCGACCTCATGCTTATTTGAGAAAGTACGGTATTTGCCGTATTTGCTTTAGAGAATTGGCTTATAGAGGCGAAATCCCTGGCGTAAAAAAAGCAAGCTGGTAATTTATATATAGATAAGGAGGAAGCTTTTATGATGACTGATCCTATAGCGGATATGCTTACGAGAATAAGAAACAGTAATAATGCGAAGCATAAATCAGTTGAAATTCCGGCATCAAAGACGAAAAATGCCATTGCGCAAATTCTCTTAGATGAAGGTTTTATTAACGGATTTAATGTCACGGAAGACGAAAAACAAGGCGTCATTACCGTGGATTTAAAATATGGTCCAAATGAGGAACGAGTGATCTCGGGACTTAAGAGAATTTCCAAACCGGGCTTACGGGTATATGTGAAAGCCGGAGAGGTTCCTAAAGTTCTGGGAGGTTTAGGGATTGCGATAATTTCTACATCCAAAGGTGTTATGACCGATAAGGAAGCACGTAATACCAATGTCGGTGGGGAAGTTATCTGCTATGTATGGTAGTTTTAGGAGGTAAATATGTCAAGAATTGGACTACAACCCATCGATATTCCTGAAAAAGTTGAAGTGTCCATTGCCGATAATAATTTGGCGACGGTGAAAGGCCCAAAGGGTGAATTAACACAACAACTTCCCCAGGAGATGGCGATTAAAATCGAAGAAAACGAAATTCTGATTGAGCGCCCTTCCGAACAAAAAAGAATGAAGTCTTTACATGGCTTAACAAGATCCCTTTTGTTTAATATGGTCGAAGGTGTAACCAACGGATTTACAAAGAAATTAGTCATTACCGGTACAGGTTACAGAGCGCAAAAACAAGGAAATAAATTAACGTTAAATCTTGGGTATTCCCACCCCATAGAAATGGAAGATCCAGAAGGAATTTCCGTAGAGGTTCCCGATCAATTGACCATTGTGATTTCCGGTGCAGATAAGCAACAAGTTGGTAATTATGCGGCGGTCATCCGTGATCAACGAGGTCCAGAACCCTATAAAGGCAAGGGAATCCGTTATGAAGACGAACATATCCGACGAAAAGTTGGAAAAACGGGTAAATAGAAAGGAGTAATGAATGATTAAGAAATTTAATAAAGAAGCAAGTCGTAAAAAAAGACATCAACGCATCCGTAATCATATCAGCGGCACTCCTGGGAAACCGAGATTAACAGTTTATAAATCAAATGCAAATATATACGCCCAATTAGTAGATGATGTGGAAGGTAAGACTTTAGTTTCCTGCTCGACTTTAGAAAAAGAAATAAGTGAAGGCTTGGATTCGACGGCCAATCAAGAAGCTGCTAAAAAAGTAGGCGAAACAGTGGCCAAGAGAGCGCTGGATCAAGGAATTGAAGAAGTTGTATTTGACCGATCTGGTTATATCTACCATGGTAAAGTGAAAGCACTGGCAGACGGTGCTCGAGAAGCTGGTCTGAAATTCTAGCAAGGGAGGAAAATAATTGGAACTTTTAAAAGAAGATGCACAAAAGTTAGATTTAGAAGAAAGAGTCGTTTCGATCAACCGTGTTGCAAAAGTTGTAAAAGGTGGTAGAAACTTCAGATTCACCGCCCTTGTAGTGGTTGGAGACAGGAATGGCCATGTAGGCGTTGGCTTAGGAAAAGCACAAGAAATTCCAGAAGCCATTCGAAAAGGTGCCCAGGAAGCGCGTAAACACATTATTGAGGTTCCTTTAGTAAATACGACAATTCCCCACGAAGTTGTTGGCGTATTTGGTGCAGGACGGGTATTATTAAAGCCTGCAGTAGAAGGTACTGGAGTTATTGCCGGTGGTCCGGTCCGTGCGGTATGTGAGTTAGCAGGAGTTCAAGATATTCGTTCGAAATCCTTAGGAACTTCCAATGCTCAAAATATCGTCAATGCGACAATTGAAGGCCTTAAAGAATTGAAAACGGTAGAATCTGTTGCGAAACTTCGAGGGAAATCAATCGAAGAAATATTAGGATAGGAGGGCTTTCTATGGGTAAGCTGAAAATTAAATTAATCAGAAGTAAAGCCGGAAGACAAGAAAAACAAATAAAGACAATCGAAGCCCTTGGATTACGTAAAATTGGTGATTGTGTCCTACGGGAAGATAATGAAGCAGTACGAGGAATGATTCGTAAGGTTGACTTTATGTTAGATGTTGAAGAAGTAAATTAGGAGGTGTAAAAGATGAAGTTACACAACTTAAGACCGGCGGAAGGCGGAGCGAAGAAAAAACGCAAGCGTGTCGGTAGGGGATATGGTTCAGGTATCGGAGCAACCTCAGGTAGAGGTCATGACGGTCAAAACTCCAGATCCGGTGGCGGTGTACGTCCAGGATTTGAGGGGGGACAAATGCCTCTATTCCGTAGACTTCCGAAAAGAGGTTTCAACAATAAATTTTCAAAACAATATGCCATTGTCAATATCCGGGATTTAAATGTATTTGATGATGGGACAGAAATTACACCAGAGCTATTATTTGAAACGGGAATTTGTCGTAAAAGAGATTCTAAAGACGGGATTAAAATATTAGGCGATGGTGAGTTGGAGAAAAAACTTACGGTGAAAGCCCATAAGTTTACGAAATCCGCAGAAGAAAAAATCAACGAAGCTGGGGGAAAGGCTGAGGTGATTTAATTGCTAAAGACCCTCAAAGAAGCCTGGAAACTGGAAGATATTCGAAAAAGAATTATATTCACTTTTTTAATGATTATCGTCTTTCGTTTAGGAAATGTTGTTCCAGTTCCCTTCATTGATAAGGGAAAATTGGCACAAATCCTAGCTGGTCATCAAGAAAATGGAATTATTTCTTTGATGAACTTGCTTAGTGGAGGTTCCTTAGGTCAAATGTCAGTATTTGCCCTAAGTATATATCCTTATATTACGGCTTCCATTATTGTCCAACTCTTAACCATTGCTATACCACGTTTAGAAGAGTTGTCGAAGGAAGGTGAAGAAGGAAAGAAAAAAATTGCCCGTTATACTAAAATCGGTGCGATTATCTTATCTTTCATTCAAGGTTGGGCCTTGGTTCAAGGTCTATTCCGAGAAGCCATTACAGAAAATACGACAAGTGTTGGCTTTATTATTCTTCTGTCCATTGTCGCGGGATCCATGTTCCTTATATGGCTCGGTGAAGCCATTACTGAATTTGGCATTGGAAACGGAATTTCCATGTTAATTCTCCTTGGAATTATATCGAATGTTCCAACACAAGTGGGAATTATCTGGAGAGATTTACTATTAGGTCATTTAAATTGGTTTAGTGTAGTCATTTTATTGGCTATTGTAGTCATTACTTTGATTATCGTTATTATGATTAACCAAGGGGAACGAAAAATACCGGTACAATATGCAAAACGTGTTGTGGGACGTAAAATGTACGGTGGTCAATCCACCCATATTCCGGTTAAGGTGAATATGTCCGGAGTTATGCCCGTTATTTTTGCATCGGCAATTACATCTTTACCGAACACATTGGCCCTATTCTTTGGGAAAAACTTACCGGCATGGTATCGTAACATCTTTACCGTTGATTCCTTATCGGGACTAATCGTTCACACTTTGGTCAACGCCTTATTGATTATCTTATTTGCATATTTCTATACAGCGGTACAATTTAATACGGTGGAATATGCAAAAAACTTACAACAATATGGCGGTTTTATTCCTGGAATTCGACCGGGAAAACCAACGGGTATTTATTTATCAAGGATATCAAACAGAATTACCTTTATCGGAGCATTAGCTTTGGCCTTTGTCTGGGCAGTACCAAATCTAGTAAACTACGCATTGGGCATTGCCATCGTTTTTGGGGGTACTTCTGTAATCATTATTGTCGGTGTTATCTTGGATACCATCCAACAAATGGAGTCCATGATGACCATGAGACATTACAAAGGATTTTTGAAATAGAATCAAATAAAGGAGCAAGAGCATGAGACTGATCATTATGGGGCCACCCGGAGCAGGGAAAGGAACCCAGGCAAAACAAATTGTCAAAGCCCTCGATATTCCGCATATTTCCACAGGAGATATTTTCAGAAAGAATATCGAAGATAAAACCGAACTCGGGAAAAAGGTGAAATCTTATCTCGATGGAGGTAAACTCGTTCCCGATGAACTGACCATTGATCTTGTGATGGATCGATTGGATCAAGAAGATTGTAAGGACGGTTTCTTATTAGATGGTTTTCCGCGAACGATCCACCAAGCGGAAGCTTTGGAAGAAGGCTTAAAAGATCGGGGTAAATCCTTGGATCGCGTTCTTAATATTGAAGTGGATCCATCGATTTTAGTGGAACGATTATCCGGTCGACGTGTGTGTACCCATTGTGGTGCGTCCTATCATGTGACAGGGAATCCTCCCAAAGAAGAAGGGATCTGTGATGACTGTCAAGCACCGTTAATTCAGCGTCAAGACGATACGGAAAAAACAGTCTTAGATCGCATCGGTGTATATGAAAGTCAAACTGCGCCTTTAATTGATTTTTACAACGGGAGAGATTTATTATTTACAGTAGACGGGTCACTTCCTATAACGAAAATCTCTGAAGTTTTAATCAATGAATTAAAGAAATAATACGAATGGACCAATACAATAAACTGAGTATCGGACAAGTGGTCAGATCGTTAAAAGGTCGTGACGCGGGGAAAGTTGCCATGGTGCTAGACATCATCGACAGTTCCTATGTATTGGTAGTAGACGGGAAACGTCGAACATTGGAACATCCAAAAAAGAAAAAAGTGAAACACTTACAACCATTCAATAAAATTCTCGAAACGGAGAAAATTACGAATAAAAAAATACGAGCGATGCTTAGATGTTATAAGACACAAAAGGAGGAACAGTAATTAATGTCCAAAAAGGATATTATTGAAGTTGAAGGAGTAGTTACTGAAGCTCTCCCGAATACTATCTTTAAAGTTGAATTGGAAAATGGTCACGAGATCACTGCCCATATATCCGGTAAATTACGAATGAATTATATTAGAATCCTTCCCGGGGATAAAGTCACGGTAGAACTTTCTCCCTACGACTTGGAACGGGGTAGGATCACTTGGAGAAAGAAGTAGCATAGGAGGTTTCACATGAAAGTAAGACCATCAGTTAAGAAAATGTGCGAAAAGTGTAAAATCATAAAAAGAAAAGGTCGCGTCATGGTTATTTGCGACAATCCAAAGCACAAACAAAGACAAGGTTAACAGGAGGTGCTATTTTAAGTGGCAAGAATTGCAGGGGTAGATATCCCCAGAGAGAAGCGAGTGGAAATCGGCCTAACAGAAATCTATGGCGTTGGACGCTCAACTTCTTTAGAAGTACTCGAAAAATGCGGGATTAATCCGGACACAAGGGTCAAGGATTTGACGGAAGCCGAATTATCTGCACTTAGAGAGCAATTGGATGATTATACCATTGAAGGGGACTTACGAAGAGAAGTCGCCATGAATATTAAACGTTTAAAAGAAATCAACTGCTATCGCGGTATGAGACATAAAAGAGGCCTTCCGGTTCGAGGTCAAAACACAAAAAACAACGCAAGAACACGTAAAGGACCGAAAAAAATATCGGGAAAAAAAGGAGGGAAATAATTGGCTAAGAAAGTTAGAGGAAAAAAAGGAGTACGTACAAGAAGACGTGTCCGTAAAAATATTGAAAAGGGTCAAGCCCATATCAATTCCACATTTAACAATACAATGGTAACACTTACTGATGTCAACGGAAATGTGATTTCTTGGGCATCTGCCGGTCAATTGGGATTTCGAGGATCCAGAAAATCCACTCCTTTTGCAGCCCAACAAGCAGCGGAAGATGCAGCGAAAAAAGCAATGGAACATGGCTTAAAAAGTGTTGAAGTATATGTAAAAGGACCGGGATCCGGTCGAGAAGCGGCGATTCGTTCTTTACAAGCATCCGGTTTAGAAATCAGCCTGATTAAAGATGTAACGCCAATTCCTCACAATGGTTGTAGACCACCGAAGAGAAGAAGGGTTTAATCAACAAGGACAAGTATTTTAGAGATTAGCTCACAAGGAGGATCAAAGGTCTATGACGGAAAAACTAAACACAAAGATTGAAATCGTTGATGTCAATGAAGCGGAACATTATGGAAAATTTGTTATTACACCTTTAGAAGGAGGATATGGAACGACATTGGGCAATTCCCTTAGACGCGTTCTATTATCTTCTTTGCCCGGAGCGGCGATAACGAAAATGAAAATTGAAGGAGTCTCTCATGAGCTGTCGACCATTGATGGTGTATTAGAAGATGTTACAGAAATTGTCTTGAATTTAAAAGGCGTCGCTATCAAGAAATTCACCGATGAACCGGTCCATATAACACTGGATGTAAAGGGACCGATGGAAGTTGTAGCATCGGATTTAATGCTGGATACGGATATTGAAATATCCAATCCTGACCATCACATTGCAAGCCTAAATGAAGATGCTAGTCTTCGAATGGATTTAACCATAGAAAATGGGACAGGCTATGAACTTTCCGAAACAAAAAAAGAGCGACTTGAAGCAGAAAAACAAAGTCCTCGTCGTGAACGGGAACTGGAAAGCAAAGATGAGCAAGAAAAAGAGGATATTAAAGAAACCGACACCATTGGTGAAATCATCCTCGATGCTCTATATACACCAGTAGAAAAGGTCAACTTCCAAGTGAGTAATGCAAGAGTGGGACAAGTTATCGATTATGATAAACTGGTTCTTGAAGTGTGGACCAATGGAACCCTTACTCCACAGGAAGCTATGGCACAGGGTGCAGAAATCCTAATGGATTATCTCAATCTATTTGCAGAGCTTCCCAATTATAAATTCCCTGATGAGCAAGAAGTTGAAAACGACAATCAGGACAAAGAAGCGCTATATAATATCAGTATAGAAGACTTAGATCTATCCCTACGTTCTTTCAACTGTTTGAAACGCGCCAATATCAATACCGTCGGTGAAATCATTGATAAAGAACGGGAAGATATTATGAAAATCAAGAACTTCGGTAAGAAGTCCATGGAAGAAGTCGAAGGCAAAATTCAAAGTTTAGGTCTTCAATTTAAAGGTGAAGAAAACGAAGAATAAGGGGGGAAACTAATGGCATTACAAAGAAAATTAGGTCGTCGTACCGATCATCGAAATGCGATGCTCCGTAATCAAGTCCAATCCCTATTGGAAGAAGGACGGATTAAAACGAGCATCACCCGTGCAAAGGAAACAAGACGCATGGCGGAAAAGATGATCACCCTAGGTAAAAAAGGTGATTTACACGCGCGACGTCAAGCTTTAGCATATATCTACAATGCAGATACCGTGGAAAAATTATTTTCTGAAATCGCGCCACAATATGAAGAACGAAATGGCGGTTATACCAGAATTTTAAAATTAGGACCTCGTCGTGGGGACAACACGGAAATGTGTATTTTAGAACTTGTATAGAAAAATCATCGGGGATTAGGAGATGCCTAATCCCTTTTAAAATAAACATAAAAAAACTTGCAATTGCTCAAGTTTATGATAGAATAATGAGTGGTATAAATTATCGCGGCAAATAATTTATAACGGAGATGAAATATAATGGCAAAAATGATGGATCCAAAGTTTAAGCAATCCAGAAGATTGGGACTCAATGTATCGGGTCATCCAAAGGCAAATAAACGATTAAATAAAGGCTTAGGTCGTGATGATCGAAAATTAACGGAATATGGTCGTCAATTGTTGGAAAAGCAACGACTTCGTGCCTACTATGGCGTGAATGAAAAGCAAATGCGCAAATACTTTGTTCAAGCGACAAAATCCGATCGCTCGGTAACCACAGGGGACGCCCTTGTCCGTCAATTGGAAATGCGTTTAGACAATTTAACTTATCGTGCAGGTTTTGCATCATCCATTCGCCAAGCACGACAAATGGTCGTCCATGGACATATCTTAGTGGATGGCAAGAGAATCGACATTCCGTCCTATCAAGTAAAACCAGGTCAAGTATTGGAATTACGTGAGAAATCCCGTTCCAATGAAATGTTTAAAGAAAATTTTGAATCTCAATTTGCACAAGCCCTTCCATACTTATCGAAAAAAGAAGGATTTAAATGCGAATTAGCCCGGGTACCCGATCGAGAAGAAGTACCCATTGAAATCACGGATTCCTTAATCGTTGAGTTCTACTCAAGATAAGGGAGAAAACTGCCTTCCGGGCAGTTTTTTTTATTGGAGGATTGAAAAATATCGATAAAAGGCTATAATAGATACCATAGAAAGAAAGTGAGGGAATTATGAACAAGAAAACAAGCCTAGGAATTCTCGTTGCTTTACTGGCAATTTATATCTTTGGCGTCTTTATCTTTAGTTTTTACACATATCCAAAAACCTATATCAATAATACGGAATTGGGATTTGTCAATAAATCGGAAATCTACAACAAAGATTTACGGGATTTTAAACTTACAATAAAAGGAAAAGATGGAAAAACCGCAATAATCCCTGCACAATCAGTATCCTACGAAGTAAAATTACCGAAAGATTTTAAATTGGAACAAAATAGCTTTACCTGGCCCATTGAGTTATTTCGGAAACAAGAGATCACCATTGACTATGATATTGATTATAATAAAGAACGATTAATCCAATTATTAGAAAGCTCAGAACTTTATCAAAACACAAAGGAACCCCAAAATGCCTATGTGGACTTTGATGGAAAAGAATATATCATTTATCCAGAAGAAGAAGGTAATGCCATTGATACGGAAAAACTAATGCCGAAAATTGCCAATGCCTTCAATGAGCAAATCGACACCATTGAAGTGAATGAGGAATATCGTCAGCCGGAAATCACCGCCGACAATAAAGAACTCATGGAATTACGGGATAATCTCAATGAAATTGCTAAAATTGCGATTACCCTGGATTTAGATTATAAAGAATATGAATTAAAAGGCCAAAACTTACGCAATCTCTTTGAAAAAGAGGGAACCGCATTAAAGTTAAATGAAGATCTCGTTAGAGAATATGTACGAAATATCGCGATTGAAACCGACACCTTTGGGAAAACCCGGGAATTTCAAACTACAGGACGGGGTCTTGTTACCGTGGAAGGCGGAATTTATGGATGGCAAATCGATGTCGATAAAACAAAAGAAGAAATCATCGACAAAATTAAAAATAAAGAATCAGTAACCATCGAACCCATCTATATTCACCGTGGACTCTATCGATCGGAAAATGATGATATTGGCAATACCTATTTAGAAATTGACTTAACGCGCCAACACATGTGGTATTATAAAAATGGAGAATTATTGGTCGAAACCGATATTGTAACCGGTGACCCGACGAAAAATCACCCCACACCAACGGGAGTCGATAAAATTTGGTCCCGGGAAGAGGGCCGTACACTACGGGGACAAAACTTCGGGGGCAATAGCGAATATGCAGTAGATGTCAACTACTGGATGCCGATTAATTGGGATGGAATTGGTATCCACGACACCGATTACCGTGATCAATATGGAGGAAAGATATACCAAGGCAATGGCTCCCATGGTTGCATCAATACACCCTATGAAAAAGTGAAAGAAATTTTTAATAATATTGTCAATAATACTCCAGTTATCGTCTATGAATCGTAAAAAAAGGCGACGGGATCCATGGGACTCCGTCGTTTTTTATTGGTAAAAATCATTTATTAAAAAAAATGAAAAAATCCTTGACAGAAGATTAAAAACTTGGTAATATATATAAG
>JAUNVW010000026.1 GCA_030540635.1 Tissierellia bacterium
TTAAATTGTGATAAAATAAGCATGATAGATAATATTCATAGAGGAAAAGCTATGTCTTTAAAGGATAAGGGTTTTTCCAAAAGATGGCAATCTATTGCCCTTGTTTTAATGGAATAGGGCCGATTGTCGATGATTATTGTCTATTGGATGATAAAATTTGAGGAGGATATTATGATTAAAAGAATGATGGCCTTGGCCCTTTCATTGATGCTGGTGCTAACGGCATGTGGTGGCGATTCAAAGAAAGCCAGTGAAGATGGGGAAAGGAAACTTACCATTTACTCCAATTCATTGACCAGTGGACGTAATGAATGGATGTCGAAGAAGGCAAAAGATGAATTAGATATGGATTTAGAATTTGTCGATGCCGGCGGTGGAGATATTTTCAATCGTGTTTTAGCGGAAAAAGGCTCTCCCATTGCCGATATTGTTTTCGGTTTAGATGAATCCATGTTCTTTCAATTAAAAGACGAGGATATCTTAGTGGAGTATGAACCTTCATGGGTAAAGGATGTTCCCGAAGAGGCTGTTATTGGCGATGGATATTTTTATCCCCTTGTGGAACAACGTATTTTCATGATTTATAATCCGGAATTTGTCGATGTCGCCGATGTTCCTGAGAAATGGGAAGATTTAGCGACAATGGAAAATTATCAGGGAAAATACCGCGTACCCAGTGATTTAGCAGGAGGAACGAATCAAAAATCCGTTCTTTCCATTTTACTCCAATATCAAGATGAAAATGGAGAATTGGATATTTCGCAAGAGGGCTGGGATCAAGTCGAGGCATTTTTAGCCAATGGGTACAAAACGCCAGAAAGCGAAAACCAAGATCAAAACTTTAAAGATGGTAAAGTACCAATTTCCTTCACCTATATTTCCAATGTTCCCAAAATTGAAGAGGAATACGGCTTTAAAGCAGAAGTTATCAATCCTTCCTACGGTGTTATTACCATGAGAGAAGAGATTGGTATTGTGAATAAAGGGGAAGATACGAAGAAAGAATTGTGTCAAGAATTCATCGACTGGTTCGGTAGTGGCGAAGTCCAAGGGGAATGGGCAAAGGAATTTGGTTCATTGCCTGTAAATGAAGAAGCATTGGAAAAAGGTGCCCACGAACGGGTAAAAGAAATTGCAAAAAATACAACACCAATGAATGTGGACTGGAACTTTGTCCGGGAACATTTAAGTGATTGGATTGAGAAAGTAGAATTAGATCTTTATTAAAAGAATAGGTGATTGATGTGATAAAACTCGAAAATATTCAAGTAAAATACGGTGATTTTGTGGCCATCGATCATGTAAATATCGAAGTGGAGGAAGGGGAGTTTTTTACCCTTTTAGGACCTTCCGGCTGTGGAAAGTCCACCACATTACGGGCCATCGCCGGTTTTAGTATTCCATCGAAAGGGCGAATTCTCATTGACGACGAGGATATCACATATACACCAATCGAAGATCGAAAATTGGGCATGGTTTTTCAAAGCTATGCCCTTTTTCCTACGATGAATGTATATGATAATATTGCCTTTGGTTTAAAGGTGGAGAAAAAAGACAAAGAATTTATCGATCAACGGGTTAAGGAGTTGGCAAAACTCGTTAATTTAAACGATGAACAATTATATAAAAATGTGTCGGCCCTTTCCGGTGGCCAACAACAACGGGTCGCCATTGCGAGGGCCTTGGCATTGAGTCCGGATATTGTGCTTTTCGATGAGCCCTTGTCAAATCTTGATGCGAAACTTCGAAAGAGTCTTCGTAAAGAAATTAAACGGATTCAGCGGGAAGCCGGTATGACGGCGATTTATGTCACCCATGATCAAGAGGAAGCCCTTGTAATGTCCGATCATATTGCAGTATTTAATGACGGATATATCGAACAAATTGGGACTCCAGATGAGATTTACAATCATTCCCGTTCAGAGTTTGTTTGTAATTTCATCGGCGATGCCAATCTACTCTCCGAAGACATTGTAAAGGAAGTCAATAAAATCTCGGGAAGTATGATTAAGCTGGAGAATAATAATTATATTCGTTACGAAAAAATAAAGACGAGGAAGCGATCGGAGGATGATCCATCGGTGAAAGTCGTGGGGATTGTAAAAGATCGGCAGTTCTTTGGCGTAAACGCCGTTTATGATTACGATGTTATGGGAACCATAGTGAAATCTGTGGAAAAAGAAGATGGGAATAAGAATATACGCATTGGCGAGGAAATTGATTTGTATATTGATCCGAAAGATATTCTTTCTTACGAGGGGCAATAAATGATGGGGAATAAAAAAATAAATCTTCAGAAAATTAATCTGCCTTTACTGTTATTTGGAATTTTCATATTATGGTTTAGTCTTTCTTTTCTGATTATTCCGAATATAACCGTACTCTTGGAAACCTTTACGAAAGATGGCAGTTTATCCCTAAGGGCCTTTGAGAAAATTCGTAATTCCGAGCGGGCATTGGCGGCTATACGCCATTCTTTATTATTGGCCGTTGTTTTAACCATTACGGTAAATATCGTCGGGATTTTTATTGTACTGGTTACCGAGTATTTTGAGGTAAAATTTGCGGGGATTCTTCGAATTGCCTTTATGTCCACTTTGGTTTTTGGTGGTATGATCTTAAATAATGGTTATCTCTATTTATATGGCCATAAAGGAATTATTACCCGGGGACTGACAAAAATTATCCCAGGACTTGATCCCAAATGGTTTATTGGATTTCCGGCGGTTCTTTTTGTCATGACCTTTGCCTGTACCTCCAATCATATGTTGTTCTTTAGAAATGCCATTAAGGGCATTGATTTTGGTACAGTGGAGGCGGCAAAGAATATGGGCGCAAATCAATGGCAGATTTTGAGAAAAGTTGTTCTTCCTACGTTAAAGCCTACGATTCTCACCTTGTTAATCATGACTTTTCAAACGGGCTTAGGGGCAATGAGCGCGCCTTTAATGGTCGGGGGAGAAGATTTTCAGACGATTTCTCCATTAATATTAACCTTTGCAAAACGGCCGGCCTCCCGGGATATCGCGGCCCTTCTTTCTGTATTATTGGGGATTGCACAAATTGTTCTCTTGTTTGTCATTACAAGAAATGAAAAGAAGGGAAATTTCCTTTCGATTTCCAAAACAAAGACTCATATTCAAAAGCAGAAGATCCACAATAAAGTCATCAATGGGATTGTCCATGTGATCTCCTATGTGTTATTTTTTATTTATTCTTTACCGGTAATTTTAGTGACCCTATTTTCCTTTATGGATACCAAGGCAATTAATGCGTCAAAATTATCGATCCATTCCTTCACTTTGGATAATTATCGGCGAATTTTAACCGATGCGTCTTCCTATAGGCCATTTATTAATTCTGTGATGTATTCGGCTATGGCAGCGGCGGGAGCTGTGATTCTCTGTGTCGTTGTTGTGCGAATTGTGATGAAATACAACAGCGTTTGGACGACGATGATGGAATATGTTCTCTATATTCCCTGGCTATTGCCGGCGCTTTTATTGGCCATTGGCTTAATTTTAACCTATGACCGACCCCGACCTTGGATGTTTGGTCGGGTCTTAGTGGGAAGGCCCTGGATCGTTCCTTTGGCTTATTTCATTGTTATGATACCATCGACAATCCGCTATATTAAGGCGGCGTATTTCTCCTTTGATCGAAATTTAGAAGATGCCGCAAGAAATTTAGGGGCCGGTGGTTTCCGAACGATGTTTAAAATTATTATTCCCGTATTATTACCAACGGCTTTGGCACTCTTTGCTTTGAACTTTAATAGTTATTTAGCGGATTATGATTTGTCGGCCTTTTTATACCATCCAACCCATCCCACATTGGGGATTGTGATCCGTTCCAATGCCGATCCAACGGCAAATGTCAATGCCCAGGCCATTAACTTGGTGTATTCCGTTATTTTAATGGGAATTAGTACCATTGTCCTATACTTTGTATACGGTCGAGGAAGCGATACTTTTTCCCGGCGGGATAAAAGAAAACAAAAGAAAATTAAAGAAAGTAAGAAATAATCGAGGAAATGATATGGAAGAACGATGGAAAGAAAAGAAATTTATTATTGTCAGTCACCGGGGGTTTTGGGGCGGCAATATTATTCAAAACACTATTGAAAGTGCGAGGATTGCTTATTTATCCGGCGCGGATATGGTAGAAGTTGATCTTTGTCGATCGAAGGACGGCCATTATTATTGTTTTCATGATGGTAATGAGAAACTTCTTTTAGGAGAAGACCGTCCATTTTCCCAATGGACGAAGGACGAGATTGATTCCCGGGATTTAATCAATAGCACTGGTGGGTTTTCTGGGAAAACCCTAGAGAACTGGGACGATTATTTAAAAATCGTCGCCAGGGAGGTAATCATTAATTTAGACCGTTCCTGGATTTATTGGAAAGATGGATTTTTAGACGAATTGGCCGAAAAACCAGAAAGTAAGAGGGTATTATTAAAATCTCCCGTTTCCGAAGAACTCCTTTCTTTAATTGGAGAACATGAAGGACTT
The DNA here is from genome assembly GCA_030540635.1 of Tissierellia bacterium. Taxonomy (GTDB): domain Bacteria; phylum Bacillota; class Clostridia; order Tissierellales; family Peptoniphilaceae; genus JAUNVW01. The sequence continues at coordinate 4,516 of JAUNVW010000026.1, forward strand.
TACTATATGCCAATTGTGTCCACAATGGAAGAGGTGGAACAGGTTTTTAAGCAATTAAAACCCTATGCCATGGAAATCATCGCCGATTCCGTAGATGCGCCTTTATGGCGGAAGGATGTGTTGGACCAAATTCGACAAGAAGGAGTATTACTCTATGGGAATTTAGAGAAATTAAGTAAATCCCGGGTGCTTTTGGCGGGCTGGGACGATGATATCTTCCTCGAAAAAAAAGTTCATCTCGATCCCCTTTTGGAACGGGGATTTCGAATCCTTCAAACGGATTGGCCCCATCTCTTGAATCGATATCGATAAAAAACGGCGAAGGCCGTTTTTTCTTGCGAAAAAAGGAAGATTTCGGTAGAATAATAGGGACATGGAGGGTTTATATGAAAAGATTAAGGGAAATCATTGGGATTTTAATTGGTTTGCAAGTATCGGGTTTGGGCACGGCGATTTTATTTCGCCTCGGCGCAGGATCGGCACCAGGGGCGATGATCACCGACGGTGTTTCGACATTTTTCAATATCTCCTATGGAATTGCTGGTTTCTGTGTCAATATGTTTTTTTTGCTCTTATTATTTTTTACTTTTCCGAGGATTATCGGCATTGGAACGGTAATGGCAACATTCTTTTTTGGGATTTTCATCGATATAGGTACTTTTCTAATCCGGGGAATTCCCATGGAAACTTATCCTTTACTTATCCAAGGGGGATTCCTTCTTCTAGGCTCCCTATTGGGAGCGGCGGGATTGGGGATTTATATTGCCGAAGACGCGGGGATTGGAGCCCTAGATGCACCGGCGATTATCGGCGAAAAAAAATACGGCTTGGACTTTAAAATATGCCGCTGGACCCAGGATGTTCTCCTGGTCATCATTGGCCTGGTATTAGGTGCGGGATGGGGCATTGGCACAATTGTCGCGACGGTTCTAAATGCTCCGATTATCCGAGGGGTTGTCGCTTTTCGGCGAAAACAGAAACTAAAACAATACCATAAAAATCTCCAAGACCATTAGGTTTTGGAGATTTCTTTATAATAAAGAGTAAATATCTTTCATGGATTGGCGGATGAGGGGTTGCCCGTCCTGTTGTTTTACGATATCTTCTAAAGATTTCGCATAATCTTCAACAACTTTTCGATTGTTTTTCGTTGCATTTTGATAGATTAAGACAAGGCCTTCTAGGATGGCTTTAATAACAAGGGGATTGTCCTTGCCGTATTCTAAAATTTGATAAAAGGCAAAGTATAAATCTTCCCCTAAAGAATGGGCTTTGTAATAAAATTCAAAGGAGTCTCCCGCTTTATCGTGGAAATTTCGATGATCAGTCGTTGCTAATTTTGATAAAAGAAAGGAAATTTTCCGAATGGCCTCTACGGCGGTATAGGGATCGCAATGTTCTTGCAGGGCCCTGACGGCGGCTTCGGATAATTTCATCATGCCGTAGCGATAATCCTTGCTTTGCATTTGGAAAAAGTGTAGCGAAAATGCCCCCTCTACTTTTTTTAAAAGTTCGTCTTTTTCACAAGGGAGAATATCAATATACAAATCCGCTATGGGCATATGTTCAAAAACTTCTTCACCGATCATGGCACGGGCGATCAGGACGCCGGTGCTCTTTTGAAAGAGATGGTCCAAGGATCTCCATTCGATATTATCTAAATAACCGGTTTTTGAAGCGGTGATGATGAAATGGGACCATTGGGAATCGATGTGGATTTGCTTATGTCGATCCCGTCGATGGATCTCACGTTCAATGGAAGGCAAAGATTCCTGGTAAATATCTTGAAAGAGATTTTCCGTTTCCATGGAAATTAACACTTTATGAACAAATTGGATAAATAACCCTAGGATGCCGATGGAATAAAAGATGGCGAGGGTTCCTGCAATGACTTCTTTATCTTCTGGGGCATAGCGTAAAACCAGCAATGCCGTGACGCAGTAGAAAAAGCCTCCGATATAATATCCTAAAATTTTCATGGGAATTTTTTCATTGGTGAAATTTTCCATGGAACGATAGGTGTAAATCGTTGAAAATTGGTCTAAAACCGTAAAAATACTGGTAAAATGAAATGTTGCTACGGTTAAAAAAGCGCCGCCTAAAGTGGTGAGCAATGTTCTCGCGAGAAAAACTTTAGTATAAAATATCTCGGGAATCAAGGAGTTTGGGATAATGTTTAAGTCGATTAAGACGACAAAAATCAGTAGTATTGTGGATAAAAGCAAGGCCCTCGCCGTATACACCCGGCCTTGAAATTTTGAGAGTATGAGCTTTAAACGTTCCACGCTTTCATCTCCCCTTCGATATCGGCATCTTCAGGATTGATGCGGTAGTAAACGGCATTGAGATAATCAAGATCTAAGGGGCTGTGGAAAGTTTCCTTGATAATATCGTAAATATAGGCGGCGTATTGCTCAATGATTTTCTTGTTTTTATCCGTTGCTAAGGAATAAATGGCGTAAAGCCCCTCAAGGACGCCCCTTGTTATGGACACATCGGTATGGCCGTAATGGATGATTTGGAAAAAAGCATTGTAAAGATCTTCATCGAGGGAATAGGAAGTATAAAAGATCTCACAAGAATCCCCCTGGGCCTTTAAAATGTGATAATCGTCAATGGCCGCTAATTTCGATAGTAAAATCGAGATTTTTCGGACACAGTGAACGGCGGTATTGGGATCTTTAATCCCCGAGGACATTCCCCGAATGGCCACTTCGACTAATTTAGAAATGCCATAGCGATAATCGGAAGCCTGAACTTTGCTATCCTGTAATAAAAAGTATTTCGTTAGACTTTCTTGTAATTTTTCTTCATCATCAGGTTGTTCATTGAGGGATAATTTCGCAACGGGAAGATCCTTAATGAGATAATCACCAATTTTAACTTGGATATTTAAAATGCCCTTATAATCTTTCAAGGCATTGGTAAGGCCTTCAAAATCGATGACCGAAAGATAACCGTTCATGGGACATTTTATCCTTAGATCATACCATCCTTCCTCTACGGCATATTCTTTTGTCGATGTTCTCTCTTCGATTTCTTCTTCAATGGCGGGAAGGGATTCTTGAAAAATATCCCCAATAATATTTACCGATTGAATGGATGCTAGAACTTTTTGCACGAAAATCACGAAATAAATAATGCTAAAAATCGAATAAAAGATGGCAATAGTTCCGGAAATCACCAAACGCTCATCGGAAGCATCCCTTACAAAAAGTAGTGCCGAAACACAGTAGAAGAAACCACCGATGTAAATGCCTAAAATTTTCATGGTGATTTTTTCATTGGTAAAATTTTGAATGGAACGGGGGGTGTAATTTGTGGCGTACATATTGAGTACCGTTAATATGGTGGAAAAGGTAAAGGTGGTAATGGTAAGTAGGGACCCGGCCAATGTCGTTAAGACCGTCCTCGCTAAAGAAACCTTTGTATAAAGAAAATCGGGAATGAAGCGATCAATGGGGGCGTAATTTAAATCCACTAAAGAAACAAGTATTAATAATAATACGGAATAGAAAATATATTGCACGGTATAAATCCAAGTTCTGTTGTTATTAAACCATAATTTAAATTGCTGAATCATCGTGACCTCCTGTAATCATTATTTAAAAGGGATATGACCCGTAAAATGAAGATGATTTTGGATCCATCCACTAAAAGTATAGGGTAAAACACCATACACCCAAGAAAAGAACAGCATAAATATGCTGATCTTAACTAGTATTATACCCTTTACAAAGGAGAATACAACATAAAAACTTCGGCCCGGAGGCCGAAGTTTTTTATTTTCTCGACATTTTGTATTGATTGTAGAAATATTTTGTGGCTTCTCCAACGATAAATGGTAGAAATGCTGCGGGAATAATCACAAACCAATGCTCCAAATGGAGGGGAATGGTTTGAAAAACATCATTGACGCCAGGAATATAAATCACCAAAAGCATTAGGAAAAAGGAAAAAGAAGTTCCCATGACGAGCTTTCGATTGCTGAATAATCCCAATTGAAATACGGAATGGGTCGAGGAACGCACGGAATAGGAGCGCAATAATTCTGCGGTAATCAATGTGGCAAAGGCCACTGTTCTCGCCGATTCAATATGTTGATCGAAATGATTTAGTCCATAGATAAAGGCGCCTAGGGTACAAATGGCGATGGCGATGGATTGTAAAGCGATGGATAATCGCATATCTTTATCGATAATGGGTTCATTGGGATCTCGGGGTTTTTCCGCCATAATTTCGGGATCTCCTTTTTCAACGCCTAGGGCAAGGGCAGGGAAAGAATCCGTAACAAGATTTAGCCAGAGCAATTGAATGGGAATAAATGGCGCGGGTAAATCGACGAGTATGGCGATAAACACAATGAGGATTTCTCCTAAATTACAAGATAGTAGGAAGGAAACAAATTTTTTAATATTGGCGTAAATGATCCGTCCTTCCTCTACGGCATTGACAATGGTGGAGAAATTATCATCGGTTAAGATTAAATCGGAAGTGTTTTTTGCCACATCAGTTCCGGTAATTCCCATGGAAATACCAATATCGGCTTTTTTAATGGCCGGAGCATCATTAACACCGTCGCCGGTCATGGCAGCAATATGCCCATTTTCTTTTAATGCCGTAACAATTTGTACTTTATTTTGAGGAGAAACTCTGGCATAAACATTTTTTTCCTCGACAATTTTTCGAATTTCTTCTTCGCTTTTATCATTGAGCTCTTTTCCTAAAATAACTTCATCTTCGGAAGTGCAAATGCCTAAAGTTTTGCCAATGGCATAAGCCGTTTGTAAATAATCTCCAGTAATCATGATTGGGCGAATACCGGCACTTCGGCATTCTTCAATGGCGACTTTTGCCTCTGGTCGTGCGGGATCCATCATTCCCGTCAAACCGACAAAAATCATCCCTTCTTCGCCGTCCATAAGATTTTCAGGCTTCGTGTCAAAGATTTTAAAACCATAGGCGAGAACCCGTAGGGAATCCAAGGAAAATTCGCTATTTTTGCTTAAAATTTTCTCACGATCTTTGGAAGTAAGTTCGTGAATTTTTCCATCCTTCAAGATTTTATGGCAACGGTCGAGGATAATATCCGGCGCTCCCTTCGTAAAGGAAGTGATTTTATTTTCGATGAAATTTTCGTGGAATGTTGTCATCATTTTCCGATCGGAATCGAAGGGAATCTCATCGATCCGGGGATAATGATTATTGGCGATTTCCGTCGTGATTTTTAATTTTGCCCCAAGGGTAATAAGGGCGCCTTCCGTGGGATCGCCGATAATTTTGTATTCTCCTTCTTCCCGTTGAAGTTTGGCATCATTGGTCAATGTCGCAATATTTAATAAAGTGTATAAAGACGGCATTTCATCGACTTGTAGATCTTTACCGTTAAGCAGGAATTGCCCCTCTGGGGTATAACCATTACCGGTTACATCGACGACGAGATCGTCGGCGTAAATCTTTTGAACCGTCATTTCATTTTGAGTAAGGGTTCCGGTTTTATCGGAACAAATAACCGTCGTCGTTCCCAAGGTTTCCACGGCAAGGAGCTTTTTAACGATGGCGTTCTTTTCGGCCATGGTTTTCATTCCCAAGGAAAGGACAATGGTAACGATAGCCGGCAAACCCTCTGGAATTGCAGCAACGGCCAAGGAGATTGCCGTCATGAACATTTCCAGAGGTTCATTTTTATAAATGAAAAATCCAACGGCAAAGACGAGAGCACAGATAATCACAACGAGAATCCCCAGGGTTTTTGATAATTGGGCTAATTTTCGTTGGAGGGGCGTCATCTCCTCTTCCACACCTTGAATGGACTCTGCAATATTGCCAATTTCCGTATCATGTCCTGTGGTCACGCAAATTCCAGTGCCACGGCCATAGGTGACGATGGTGGAGGAATACGCCATATTTTCGCGATCTCCAATTTCCACAACATCGTCATAGATCATTTCTGCATTTTTCTCAACGGGAACCGACTCTCCAGTCAAAGAAGATTCGTCGATTTTCAAATTGGACGATTGAACTAAACGTAAATCCGCTGGGACAATATCCCCCGTTTCCAAGAGGACCACATCTCCAGGAACGATATCTTCAGAATCCAATTCCAAAGTTTGCCCATTTCTCCGGACGGTGGCTTGGGGCGAAGCCATTTTCTTCAAGGCCTCTAAAGCCTCCTCGGCTTTTCCTTCTTGATAAATGGAGAGTGCACCATTGACGAAAACGATGGCGATAATCACGATGGCATCGACGGCAGAACCGATAATGGCCGAGAGAATCGCAGCAATCATCAGGATAATAATCATGGGATCAAAAAGTTGATCTTTAACTTTTGCCATGAGGGACTTTCGCTGTTCTTGTTGTAAGATATTTTTACCGTATTTTTCACGGGCCTGCTCCACCTTTTCCGTGGTCAGGCCTTCTTTGATCTCTGTTTGTAATTCTTCTTCAATTTGTTTGAAATTTTTATTATACCATTCCATAATATTCCCCCTTTACGAAATAAGAAAAGACCCTTGTCCCCTGGACAAAGGTCTTGCTACCTGAACAGGTGTATCACCGGGACATAAATCCGTATTGACGACGATACATTGAAAGCTACTCCCCTTTATAGTTCCCTCTAAGTATAACGAAAAGAAAGGAAAAGTGCAATGATCATTTATGGATTTTCGATAAATAGTCGAATATCGAAACGTTGCCCAGGATATTCCACAGTTTGAAAACGGGTCGTTTCGGTCAATGGATGTTCCTCCTTAAACCTATGGGTAATCTCGACTTGGTCCTGAAAATGCATGGGGAATAAAATTTGGGGTTTTACGGTATCCACAAATTCCAATATTCCCTTATCGTAATATTTTCCCAAGCGAGGATCCAATGGGAAAAAGGCAATATCTGGTTTTTTAGGGAAGATCGCATTGATTTCCTTTGAAAAATCCATTTGCATTTTCTGTCGTTCTTCCCGGGTATCTTCCGGCCAAATCCAATGATTTAAATCTCCACTGTGATAGAAATTCAAATAGGGATGTTCCACTAAAAGAGAGATTCCTTGATCTGTCGAGCCATAGGCTTTTAAATAAAGATCATCGACGAAAAACTCGTCATAGGGCGCAATGAAATGGACATTGGGGCAAGAAAACTTCTTTCGGGTTCCCATGGAGTATTTATCTTTATTGAGATAGACGATATTGTCTTTTCTTTTTAAATTGGCAATATCCGATGAAAGAATGTAGGTATTCTTTTCAAAATCCCCCCATTCAAATATTTTTTCATTGAAATGGTCGTCGTGGCCATGACTTGCAATAAATATGTATTTTTTTTGGGGGTCCATGGGCAAACGCCCTTGGAAATAATCAAAAACAAACACTCGATCGTCTATTTCTATGGTGTAACAAGAATGGTAGATGAAACGGATCACAATATCTTTAAACATCGAAAAAACTCCTTTTTGTAGTATAATGATATTATAGCATAAGAATAAAAAAGCTTGTTACAACTTTATTTGTAAATAATGTCAGGATTACCCTTAAATGGGTATCTATTCATAGACGAGGAAAATATGGCCCAAGAATTCATGAATAAAGAACAATGGGAGGAGCATCTTTTTTTGATGGATATACGAGGCTGAAAAATTAAAGGAGTGGTTTCATGTTCAATTTAAATTATCGTTCCTGCTGTGGTTGTGGCTGTGCAATGATCATTCTTTTTCTATTGGGAGTATTGGCCATACTTGCCCTGATAATGGATTATATCTTTAGTTTTTAGAAATAGGTGAGAAAATGAATTATGAGGATAAATTAAAACGAGTCGTAGAATATATTCGTTCGGGAGAAAAAAATCCGGAAAATTTCACCCTAGGCGTGGAAATGGAGCATTTTGTCGTCCATAAGGATACGGGAAAAACGGTGTCCTATTACGGGAAAGATGGCGTCGGTGAAACCTTGGAAGAAATCGAACAAATGGGCTTTAAAGCCGAGAGGGAAGGGCATCATGTGTTGGGATTACATAAGGGAGATATTACAATTTCCACAGAACCTGGATCCCAATTTGAAATCGCCATTACATCGGATTGTTGCATTAAAGTACTGGAAGAAGATTATCTTCGATTTATGAAAAGTATTTTACAATTGTTCGAAAAGAAAGATCAATCCCTTGTAACATTGGGCTATCATCCGGTGACGACCATTGACGAAATAAAAATATTGCCGAAAAAACGCTATGATTTCATGTATCGCTATTTCAATGGCCAAGGCGATATGGCCCATAACATGATGAAGGGAACGGCGTCCTTACAAGTGACCATTGATTATAAAGATGAAGAGGATTTTAAGAAAAAATACCGAATCCTCAACGCCCTATCCCCAGTTTTTTATGCCGTTTTTGATAATGCCTATATCTTTGAAAATAAAGTATTAAAACGACGGAATATTCGACAGAAAATTTGGGAAAATACCGACGCCGACCGTTCCGGTGTCTTTGAAATTGCCTTTGATGATGATTTGTCCTATGAAAAATATGCCGATAAAATCTTAAATACGCCCCTGATCTTCACCGATCACAAAGGGCATCAAGAATATGTTGGCGGTAAACTCTTCAAAGATGTAATGACAAAGGAAGATGGAGACGATTTTATTTTCCATGGACTATCCATTGTATTCCCCGATGTTCGAGTAAAAAAATACATTGAAATCCGTATGATGGACTCCATACCCTATCCCTTGAATTTTGCTTGTTTAGCATGGATCAAAGGATTATTTTATCATGGGAAAAACCTAGAAGATCTCGATCATATGACCCAAGACATTAGCTATGAAGAAGTCTTGGAAGGAAAAAAGAATACGGCAAAGGACGGTTTACAAGCTAAATTTTTAGGATCAACAGTACAGGAAATCAGCTTAGTTCTTTTGAAGATGGCACAAAAAGTCTTAGGAAAAGAAAGTCCCTATCTCGATCCACTAATAAAAATGGTTGAAGCCGGGGAAACGCCTCGGGACCGTTTTGAAAAAATATATAAAAATCAAGGAATATTACAAGCCATTGAAGCAAATGCAGTGAAAGAAAGTGAGTTTAATTGTTAAACGATAATTACACCCAAGAATATATACAAATTTTACGGAAAAATGAAGAAGAATACGCCAAAGACTATCGGAAATTATTGGAGAAAGTGGAAAACTCCACGGCGATTATCCATGGGGAACCGGTCCCTGTTACCTATCAAGGTCTTTTTTATGATGGAGAACACGAGGCTCAGCTCTCCCGTATCGCCGATCAAATTCTAGGAATTACCCGGAAAGTTACCCAGGAATATTTGGATAACCCCCGTTATCGAAAATTATTTCAATATGATCCCCGTTTAGAGGAATTGATTTTACACGATCCCGGTTATGATGTTCCCGTTCCCATTGGACGATTTGACTTGTTTTACAATGGAACCGATCAATATAAATTCTGCGAATTTAACACCGATGGATCTTCGGCGATGAATGAAGACTATGTACTGTCCCGATTGTTATTTGAAACCCAGGGGATGAAGAAGTTCAAAGAACTCCATGATTACACGAATATTGATCAGATTGGAACATGGGTTGATACCCTATTAGAAATGTATAAAAGCTACAAAGGAGAAGAAAAGCCCAATATTGCCATGGTCGATATTATGGATTTAGCGACAACTAACGAATTTAAGGCCTTTAAAAAAGCCTTTGAAGAAAAAGGGGTCAACTGTGAAATCGTCGATATCCGGGACTTGGTTTATTGTGGGGGAAAACTGAAATACAAAGATTATGAAATCGACCTAATTTATCGCCGATTTGTCGCCGGTGAATTTATGAAAATCATCGATCAAGTGAAACCATTTGTTCGCGCCTATATGGAAAATGCCTTCATGATGGTGGGATCCTTCCGGTCACAAATCATGCATTCAAAGACGATATTTCAAATCCTTCGAGATCCCATGACCTCAAGCATATTAACACCGGAAGAAAACAACTTTCTGAAAAAAACCATTCCCTTTACCAAGGAATTCAAAGATCCCCAAGACTTACAACTGGTCTTAAAAAATAAGGATCATTATATTTTCAAACCGAAAGAAGGCTATGCATCCAAAGGAGTATTTGCCGGACGGGATATGAATCAGGAAGAATTTGAAGAAGAAGTGAAAAAGATCTTTCAACAGGAATATATCTTCCAAGAATACTATGAAATGAAACCTTGCCCCTATGTGGAATTTGATCATAACAAAATGAAAGTATCCAATTTTGGACAAGTGGTGGGCATGTTTTTATACAATGAGAAATTCATTGCCCCCTACACGAGAATTGGGAGGGAATCCCTCATTTCAGGAGCGAGGGATTATTATACAGCACCAGCTGTTCGTATATTAGATTAGAAAAAGGAGCCTTGCCAATGGCAGGACTCCTTTTTCTTAATTCTTCATATAATTTTTTCGTTGATTCTAAATTTTTATCATTAATGAGATAAATTTGGTCTTCTGTTCGGATGAAAAGATATTCTTTCACATCGCGGTGAATATAGAGCCGACAATGTCCCAGCCCCTTTATTTGGAAATTTCCAAAACTTTTTTTCTCCGTGGATGTACCATTAACTCGAAGGATATTTTCAGGAAAATCCTTTCGAATTTCAATAGACTGGATCTCGTCATAGTCAATCCTATCGGAATAGGGACGAGCATGGAAATAAAGGGAATTTTCTTCCACCGTGATCTCAATATCGGCATTGATAAAGTAAAGCGGAATTAGGAGGACAAGAACGAATAGGATATAACTAGAGTAAAAGACGATTTTCCCCTTTTTATGCCCTCGATTAATGGTGTTTCCAAGGGTAAATCGATTCTCTACGATAATCCGGGGATCATTGGGGTTTTTCATACCAAAAATATCGTAATATTCGTCATCATCAATGGTGATAAATTCCGAATCCTTTTGAAAAAGCTGATTCAATTTTTCCCGTGATTGGCGAAGGACCATCATCAGAACGACAATTCCAACGGCATAATACAAAAGAGGGAAAAATATTGGCCGAATATCATAGGGATTTCTCGCTATTAAATAACCGGTGATAAAAAAGACAATGGGAAAACTAAAACTCAAATAAACCATCGTATTGAGGATCTTTGTCTTATAGAAATAATTGATTTTCTTGTTTTTCTCGGGATCTGTTGTGAAATTTCGTAAAGTCTGATTCTCCAACACATAATACAAAACAAGCCAAGAAAGTAGAACAGAACCAGCGATAAAATACAAAGGTATTCGCAAAAACTGTAATCCAGCGAATTGATCGATAATAAAAAGAGAAAGGGGAGTGAGGATAAGGCCGATAAAAAAGAATTTTTTATCGAATAATTTCTCATCTTTTTTTGTTAAAATATCCGTATCGACAACAACAACCTTAGAGGAAGGGTCGATCCAATTTTCTTCTCGTTTCAGATTTCGCATGGCATAAAAAGCCCTTACAATTCCGATTTGGGGTAGGATCACAATAAGAAGAAGAACCCCAATGAAATAAGCCATATTTGAGATAAAATACAGTGAAACGCTAAGTAATAATGAAAGGATGAGATAAAGGATAAAGAACAACTTTGTTCTCCTCAAAATCCTTTGGACCTTTGGATGATCCATCTCTTCCGGGGGGATATGGGTAGCTAAGACTTGATTTCGTTCAAATTTCAAAGAAATTTGATAGGAGAAATACAGAATAATTGAGGTAACTGCACAGCAAAGGCTAAATAGAATCATGATTTTCCTCCTTTAGGATTTGTTTTACTTTTTCTAGAATTTCATCATGGGAAAGACCGGATAGGGAGAAAGAGGCTATGATCATTTTTAATTCTTTCAGCTCGGGATCTTTTAATCGAGGAGATTCAGCGACTGTTGTACCACGACTTCGATGGCTAATGATGAGATTATGTTGTTTTAATTCTTGATAAGCCTTATTAACCGTCATAAAATTGACGCCAATTTCCTTTGCCAACGGTCTTACACCAGGTAATTCATCGCCGGGACGTAACTGGCCCGTATAAATCGACCAAGTGATTTCATCAATAATTTGTTTGTAAATGGGAACTTCTGAGGAAAAATCTAAATGTAAAATCATAGAAGCCTCCTTGTATTACTAATTATAATACAGATAATACATAAAGTCAATAAAAAAAGACTTCGGATTCTTCCGAAGTCTTTTTGAAAACCTATTTCATTTT
>JAUNVW010000027.1 GCA_030540635.1 Tissierellia bacterium
GCTCCTTGGTAAATCGTTCCAAATAATATGGACGATCCTCCCCCAGGTGCTGGTAATGGAACAAAAAACACCATAATCGCAATAAATGATGTGATTAATGCAATTAATCCGCCCCTTGTTCTTTGGGTTTTACTTAATTTAATATGATCAAGTGTCGATGGATCATATAAATCCAGTCCTTCTAATTTTTTTAAATTCCCATCGGAAATATCGACGGTTTCCATTTTTTGGGAATTCGGGTTTTCAATTTTCGACATATTCTCCTCCTCATTTTTTAATAGGAAGGCTCCCAGAGGAGCCTTCCCCATTGGTCTTCTATAGATTATTCTCCTATTTTACTTTCGAAGACTGCACCTAATTTTACAGATATCATGCCGAGAATTAATCCCACGGAAGTTACAAATGCTGCATTTAAAAAGCCTTCCATTGCCGGTAAATAACCTCTTAATCCAAAGTAATGGGATGCACCGATAAATGTTGCCGATGCCACTCTGAATAAACTACTTGTTTGGGCAATTGTCATGGTAAAGGCTAAGCACATAACCATGAGGGATGCCAATAATAAGGTTACTCCTGGGCCAGGGATATCCCCTAATAATCCAATACAGTAAAAGGTAATAACACCTAAGACTGCCCCGAGGACAATACAAGGAAACGAGCGTTTCACTCCATCGAAATCAGCGCCTTCCCAGAAAAACACCGACCATCCAATATAGGCTGGCCAAGGTTGTAAACCAAGGCTATTGGCGACAAAGAACCATATTCCCGCCACAATCCCAATGGATAGTGACATACCTAAATACTTCTTCATCGAATTACTCTTTGTCTACTAATGCAACGGCACGAATTGGAGATCCTGTACCTTCACGAATACGAAGGGGTAATCCTAAATAGATGAATCTCTTTCCTGCTACTTTGTCTAGATTACATAGGTTTTCGGTATTTGTGATACCAAATTCACCACAAGCTAAGTGGCAACCATAATCTAAATCGTCGGGTGTTAAGTCTACTGCCGGTGCGTCAATTCCAACATTCACGACACCTTGCTCGGCTAACCATTTTGTTGTTTCATATTTAATACCGGTATGGGTAGATGCCATTCCACCATAGTTCAACACATCGACAGCATCATCATCGGAATGAAGGGTTGGATGTGTTCTATCGAAATGTCCGGTATACATTAAGAAGATATCTCCTTCTTTAAACTCAAGATTTGCTTTTTCCATTGCTTCTTTAATATCATCAATGGTAATTGGTTCAGGATAGCGAATATGAGTTAAATCAACACAAACTGCATCCCCATAGAACAAGTTCATATCCATTTGATCAATGGTTGGTCCCGATGGTAAGAATTCCCAAATCGCATCACTGTGGGTTGGTCCATGTTCACTGATTAAAAGATTTCGCGCAGAGAAACCAAGGGTTGGTGATCCCGTTGCTTTTTGATTTTGCTCATGGGTTTGATTGGTCATGATAAATGTTTTTTGATGCATACCAAATACTGGCATTCCTTGGTAAATTTCTTGACTTAAATCGATGAGTTCATATTGTTTGTTAAAATTCATTAATCCTCTCTCCTTTTTTGTGTTTTAATTTTTAGGTTAATTGATTACTGTTTTTAAAGGTAATTTCTTTTCTTGTAATGAAAGGTACTATTTTAATTATCCAATTAAATGGGTTTCTAAGATTTGGTCTTTGTCAAAACCTTCTAATCCTAGATAGAAATCTAAATTGTTCAATAGATAGTCCAGTTTAACAGGACCGACTAATTCAGAACCTGTAACGGCAACACCGTATCTTTTTGCTTCTTGCTTTACAAACTCAAAGGCACGATAAAGTGGAGTTTGGGCACAGTTGAACATATTCATGGAAACAACGACGCCATCTCTTTCGGGGAATTTAATTCCAACGGAACGAATCGTTGAGAATCCACCGGATGGTCCACGTAGTGCTTTGGAGATGTTTTTAGCAATTTGAACATCTTCTGTGGCTAAGAAAACATTATATGCCGTTAAACCTTCCATATCTGCTGAAACAATTGTTGCGCCTTTTTCATCGTCTAATTCTCCATTTTCCGATAAATCAGGTTTTCTGTTTTCATAATCTGGATGGTTTTTGTCTTGTAGAAGTTCTTTTAATCCTTCATATTGTCCTTTACGGATATAGGAGATGGATTTTTTGTCTTCTGTTCTTGCATTTTCTCCGGAGAAATAAATCGGCACTTTGTATTTCTCATAAAGTTCATTTCCGATTTCTTCTGCCAAGGCTTTTACTTCTTCCAATTCAATATTCATTAATGGGAATAGCGGAATCGTATCTTGGGCACCAATTCTTGGGTGAGTTCCCTCTTGCTTGGTCATGTCTAGATTTTCATAAGTTGTTTTTGCCATTTCCATTAATGCTTCTTTTAATGGTTTTGGTTCACCGATAATGGTCAATACGGTACGGTTAAAATCATACTCTGGTTCAACGGTGATTAATTTTACGCCATCGTATTTTCTTACGGCATCGGCAACTTTTTTTACAACTTCTTCGTCCCGTCCTTCGGAAAAGTTTGGTACTGCTAATATAAATTGTTTACTCATTATTATCCCCTCAATCTTTCATCTACAAATTTCATATTTTTATCTTTTAGTTCTAGGCCTTTTTCACGGATATTTTTTACTTTTTCCGTTACTTCTTTGCGATAATCTTCATCCTTTAATGATGAAAGATTGATCTCTACATTTAATAAGGCTCCTTCTAGCCCCACATGGGCCAACATTGTTCCTACGCCGATATCGGTAATGGCATTACCATTTCCTTTTTCTGCATAGATGCTTTGTAATTCGAGAAGCTCTAGAGATTTTTCCGCTGTGGATAAAGGTACTTCTAAGGCTTTTTTGTACCCTTCTTGGATTTTTTCAGATCGCGCCTTTTTCTCTTCATCGGTTTCCTTTGGCATCTTAAAGGCATCCATAACCGAATCAAAAGAGGTGGCATCGTCATCCACTAATTTCCCAAAATCATCCATCAATTCACTAATTCGTTCTTGATGGGATTTCATGGTTTCTTTCTCATCATCAGACAGCTTTTCAAAGGCTTTCTTGTCAATGGTGAGTCCGCCAACCATATTCGCTAGGGCCGATCCGATCATGGACGCATAAGCGGATACGGATCCACCGCCAGGTGTTGGCGCATCGGATTTCACGACTTCTGCGAATTCTTGCAAATTCTTTTTAATTAACATAGTAACTCCTTTCATTGAATTGTACATCTTATATTAGATGCAATTACCGTGCCAAGAAAAAAAGAAGGGCCTTTTTCCTAGAATTTAGCCTTTCTTTTTCTTTTTTAAACTTTGTCATCATTGGGATTAAACGGAATTTTTTTCTTCCGAGGAATTTTTTTCCTTTGGTAAAGGGGCATTTATTTCCACTTCCCTCCGTTGTCCTTGAATATCCCGCCAACAAATTTTCGTCGCCGTAAGGGCCTGGTGCTGAAATCCATCTTCTTTTCCATAGAGGGGATCTCCTAAAAGGGGATGGCCCATTGCCGATAGATGAACCCTGATCTGGTGGGTTCTTCCCGTTGGGATTTCGATGAATAATTTGGAATAGGGACCTATTTCTTCGACGTTTAAAATTTTTGTCATTGCCGTTTTCCCCTTCGGATCAATGGTGGAACGAATTCCCTTCCTTAATATGGGCAGATCAATGGTCATGGGCTTCATTTTACCATGGCAATAGGCGGTATAGTATTTTTTCAGCTGTTTTCTTATTTGAGGATGGGAAAAATAACCTTGAATTAGTGGATTTTTACAAATGACCACCAGTCCTGAAGTGTCGCGATCCAATCGTCCGAGAATTCGAACCTTTCGATGGATATTCCTTTGTTGATAAAGATAGGATACGTAATTTGTCAAGGATCCTTCTTCCCCAATGGTGTTAATGCCAGCAGATTTATTGACGATGAGAAGATTTTCATCTTCATAGATTATAGGAAGAGCTAAGTTTTCCGGCTTATAGCCATTGTCTTCTTCGTTGAAATATATTTCTAAAATATCCCCTGATTTGACTTTAGTGTTTCTTCCGGCGATATTTCCATTGATTTTTAAACGTTTTTCCCGATAGGCATCGATGAAAAAATTCCTTGAAAAATAATGATCTTTGAAAAATTTCTCCATTTTTGTTTCTTGATTTGCCTTCAATATAATTTTATCCATGGATATCCTTTCTATCTATCTTTTCCCTTTGATTCTATGGTATCATATCTATAAGTATTCATACACCGGAGGAGAGCAGATGAATCAAATTATAAATATTTTCTATAATAAAAACAAAAAATCCCAATCCATTCGAGAAGAAGTTCAGGAGAAATTAGAGAGCCGAGGCTTTACGATTTCCTATGACAATCATCCCGATGGTATTTTAAATTTATGTATCGGTGGTGATGGCGCCTTCCTAAGGGCGGTACATGATTCTAATTTTTCGCCCATTCCCTTTGTCGGTATTAATACCGGCCATTTGGGTTTTTATCAAGAAATCTTAATTCCCCATATCGATCGTTTTATCGATGATTTTATCCATCAGAATTATCATGTGGAATCATTATTTACATTACAGGCCCAAGGAATTATCCATGGGAGTAATCAGTCCTATCGCCATCGGGCATTAAACGAATTTGTCATTAAAAATAGCGATAATTCGATTATCTATATCGATGTTTATGTTGACGATAATCATTTGGAAACTTTCGCCGGCGATGCCCTATTGGTTTCTACTCCCGCCGGCTCAACGGCTTATAATTTTTCTGCCGGTGGTTCCATCCTTTATCAGCAATTGGAAGGATATCAATTAACCCCCTTGGCACCGATTAATTCCAAGGCCTATCGTTCCCTTTTAAATTCCTTGGTTATACCAAAGCACGCCGTTTTGAAAATGGATGTACGTTTACGGGGAGATCATAATTTTCTGCTCATTGCCGACGGGATCACCCATGAATACCCTAAGGCGAAAATCAGTTTTACCATTTCAGAAACAAGGGTAAAAAAACTGGTTTTCAACGAAAATTGGTATTGGTTAAATATCAAGGATAAATTTTTATAATTTTAATCAAAGGAGTGAATTTATGAAAAAATACCTCATAAATACTGGTATTGTTTTATTTTTTGTGGCCATACTTGCCCTCGCACCAAAAACTGTACCCCATCATCTACCACAGGATCTTGTCCCATCTTTTCAGTACCTCTTCCCCATTGGAATGGTTTTTGTTCTGGCAAAACTACTTCATCGCACAGATTTTCTAAGGATTAAGAAAAAAGTTTCCCCCTTTCCTTTGTTTTATATGGTGCTGATCATTTCGGCCTTACAATTTGGATTGAGTTATTTGTCCATTGAAAAAAAGATCTCGCCTAATTTAAGGGCAGTGGTACTTATGTTTCTCTTTACTTTTTTAATTGCCCTCTTTGAAGAATTTCTTTTTCGAGGTTTATTATTGGACGAAGATCTCCATCAGCATAAGGATGACCAAAGGATTAAAAGAAAATTATACTTTTCTTCCCTTCTTTTTGCACTTATTCATTTTTATAATTTATATTTGCAACCGGCCCTTGTCGTCGAAACGATTAATCAAGTTATCTACGCCTTTTTCCTCGGCGTCTATCTCAGCGCTTTATTATTAAAGACAAAAAATATTTGGTGGTGTGTCCTCGCCCATATGATCGTGGATTTATCGGCATTTCTGCCAACTTTATTCCAAGAAAACACCTTGACAAAGGTAACGGATATGAGTATTTCAACGGCAATCATTAATCTGATCTATTGTTTGCCCCTACTCATTGCTGGAATTCGGACGATTTCCCGGGAAGCCCCCGGTTTTATCCATGGACATCAAGAAATAAAAAGCCGGTGAATACTCTAGAGTATTCATCGGCTTTTTATTTCTAAACATTTAATGATATGCAGCTATCCCCAGCATCATCAGAAGTAGAATAAAGGAAATACTCAATAGGGTTAGGGTAAATAAAACAACACCCAGTCGATGCCAAGGCATTTGTACCCGAGAAAATTCCAATTCGTCCCGGTAATGATTGTTTTTCATCGCCCAATCATTTCCGCGAAAACCACATACAAAGATCCAAATAAGATTAAATACGGGAATTAAGGTTAATAGGGGAAGATAACATCGATGGGCAATCCCCCATGGAATGGGAAGCATAAATGCTCCAAAATTAAATTTTCCAGGCCGTTGCATTTTTTTCGATTGTTCAAAATCTTCATAGTTTTCCATAAAATCCACTCCTTTAACCGGCTATTTTTGTAGCTTTGATTTTATTATATCACAAGAACATCTTATTCCTTGGGATTTATTTTGAAATCTTTTCCTAAAGATTTTGGCCGTGGCGGATATCCTTTTATGGATTTTCCAGAAGTTTTTTATCTCTTACTGATAAAAGGAAAAACCCGTCTTTCGACGGGCGTTTAAAAAGGATTATTATTGAGAAAGATCCGCAAATAAATGATCGGAATCTTCTAATATCTTTTTTGCAATGGCGATCATATGGCCATTTACTTTATTGGGCCAATTGGAATCCGAGGAATAGTAGTAATTCATTCCCGTGGCACTAAAGCCCTTAAAATAACGTCCATCTTCGGAAAGGTAAAACTCCTTTAATTTCTTTCCCACCTTAACAATACAGTCTTCGTAGGATGAGTATTGGGACGCTAAATTATAGGGATCGGCATCATTGGCATTGAAACCAAAGAGATTATTTTTCTCTTTTGCGATATTTGATTCCCCGTAGAAGGATTCGTGATTGGCAATCGCCGCTAAAAATAAGGCATTAATACCGTATTTTTCTTCGACTTCCACAAAGGCACGGCCTGTTCCTTCAAGGCCTGTTCCTTTTAAGGCACTATCCATTTCTTCTATCGTTAAATTTGATTTATGAATGGGGTAAAACATATTATCTTCACCGATTCCCTGATCCCCTTCGGCAAGAAATATTTCCATATCCCGTTGCAATACTGCCATGCGTTGATTATGCCCCTCTAATTTCATACGCATCGTTTGTTCCCTTTGTTCCTGTTCTTCTCGAATTTCCCGGGCTCTTTTTTCGATTCGTTGAATCGTTAATTGGGATTTGCTTTCGATCATATCCGGTTCATTGGCAAATGAAATCACCGGAACACAAAGGGCAATTAAAAATGACAGCATAAGGAAACGGTTAATAAACTTCCTTATTTTCATTTTTTCCACCACCTAAATTCTATCTTTGAAATTCTTGTTTCGTCGTGTTCAACTAACATGGTTTATATGATACCACAAGTTTTACGAATTTAGGTCAAATGGACACTCCCCATATTTTGATAAATATTCTCAATATTCCAGTTTATTTTTTATCACATTTATTTCATCTGTAAAACCTAGCTTTTCCCTTGAAATCAACACTTTTTACCCCTATTGTATGATCCATACAAGTGAAAAAAAGGGCTTTTTCCCATTTCTTTTTTATGACAAATTTGTAATATTTACATTTGTACGATTGATGTTATTTTCAAATCGAAAAAGGGAGCAGTCCGAAGATACTCCCTTTTTCCCTTTGTATTCCATTAAATATGTTCAAATCGAGCCGTGAAAAATCGTAATTGCTCCGGTTCATAGACAAATTTCAATCCCTTAATCTTTTCCTTATGTTCATAGAGTTTAATCACGGCATCGGCGACGACATCCATATGCTGATAGGTATAGACCCGTCGAGGTATCGTCAAGCGTACGGTTTCTAGTTTTGGTTTATGGTTTTCACCGGTATGAATATCTCGCCCTGCCGAAACAATTCCCCGTTCCATGGAACGAACACCGGATTCCAAATAGAGTTCTGCCGCCAGAGCTTGTGCGGGGAATTCCCCTTGCTTCAAATGGGGGCAGAATTTCCTTGCGTCTAAAAAGACGGCATGGCCACCGATGGGTTCCACAATGGGTACCCCCGCTTCTTTTAATTTCTCCCCTAAGTAACGAACTTGTTTCACTCGATGTTCAATATAGGAAAAGTCCATGGATTCTTGTAATCCAATGGCCATGGCTTCCATATCACGACCTGCCATACCACCATAGGAGGGCATTCCCTCATAGACAACCACAAGCTCTTTTGCCTTTTGGAATAATTCATCATCATTCATACATAGAAATCCACCGATATTGACGATACAGTCCTTTTTCCCACTCATGGTACAGCCGTCGGCATAGGAGAACATTTCTCGGACAATTTCTTTAATGCTACGATCTTCATATCCCTTTTCCTGTTCTTTAATGAAGTAGGCATTTTCAACGCAACGGGTGGCATCGAAAAATACTTTAATGCCATGTTTATTTGTCAGTTCACGGACGGCTTTCATATTTTCCATGGATACCGGTTGTCCTCCCGCTAGATTTACCGTCACCGCTAAACATACATAGGCAATATTTTCCGCACCTTTTTCGTCAATTAATTTTTCGAGTTTTTTTAGATCAATATCCCCTTTAAAGGCGATTTCTTTCGACGCATCGTGGGCTTCATCACGAATAATATCGACGAAAATCCCTCCATTGGCTTCTTGGTGGAAACGGGTAGTTGTGAAATACATATTCCCCGGAACATATTGTCCCTCTTTTATCGCAATATGGGATAATAAATTCTCCGCTCCCCGGCCCTGGTGAGTTGGAACAAGATGTTTAAAGCCAAATATATCACGGACCGTTTCTTCTAAATGGTGGAAGTTCTTCGATCCAGCATAGGCTTCATCGCCCATCATCATCCCTGCCCATTGGCGATCACTCATGGCATTGGTTCCTGAATCTGTCAATAAATCAATATACACATCTTCGGAGTTAATGAGAAAAGTATTGTAGCCCGCTTCCTTAATAACCTTTTCCCTCTGTTCACGTGTCGTCATTTTTACCGTTTCTACGACTTTCACCCGATAGGGTTCTGCCGGATAATTTTTAATATCCATAGGATCCTCCTTATTATTTTGTTATCTTTAGTCTATTACATAATCTATATAATGTCAATATTTTTCTTTATTAGAATTATATCGGTTTATATCTGTTTATTTTCTTTCAGTTTTGATAATTCCCCTTTAGTATTTTGAAGTCCTTTCCCCAATAATCTTTGGGTGTTTTCGAGGTAAAAGCCATTCATTAGATTGATAATGATCTTTATAATAATAGCCTTTTCCTTTTGTAAATTATCGGCTTTTCTATTGCTGAATAAGATGAAATCTTGTATGATAAGAGTAAGGATTAATTTCATCGAGGAGGGTTTATGGAAAATATTTTTTTGAATATTGTTGAGCCGATCCATGGAGAAATCGTCAAAGAACGATGGAATAAAGAAAATGTACGAATCGAAACGATTTATTCAAAGGGACAAGAAAGCCCATGGATGGAGCAAGAAGAAAGCGAATGGGTACTTTTGATTCAAGGAAATGCAGTAATTGAGTATGAAGATCACTGTGTCAATTTAAGAGCCGGCGATGTTTTGGAGATTTTACCGGGACAACGCCACCGGGTGAAAGAGACTTCTGTCGATCCCATATGTATTTGGCTCTGTGTCTTTTATTCGAAAGGAGATTAAAATGAGTTTTCAATTCCCCTATTTTAAGACGCCGGATTTTTCCAAGGAAAAATACAAAAATTTCCCCGATGTTCAAACAAAGATTTGCGAGAAAGATGGTGTCTGCCCCGGTAATTTCTACATGACTTCCCATCGACCAATTTATTACAAAATAAATGGTGAATTTCATCTACCGGAAATTTCCAGCCTAAATTGTTGTTGCGTCATCAAAGATAATGAAGCCATAATCACCGAACTTCATGATGTAAAGAAAGGCGATCTCGTTGTCCAAGGAGATCTCGAGGACGGTTCCCAGGGAATTTACACCTATCCCGACGGTGATCCCGATTTATACAAAAAACATCCCTCGAGGGTCGAATCCTCCTTTACAGAGAAATACCGTCTCCTCTATGATTTAATGGAATATGAAAAAAACAATGGCGGAAAAATCATTTGGGTCATGGGGCCTTCTGTCATATTTGATTACGATAGTCGAAATATTTTATCATCCTTGGCCAAAGAGGGTTATATCCACGGTTTATTAGGTGGTAATGCCGTTGCAACCCATGATTTAGAAGGGGGCTATTTAAATACCGCCCTTGGTCAAAATATCTACACCCAAGAATCCGTCCCCCTGGGCCATTATCATCATTTAGATCTATTAAATGAAGTTCGCCGGGAAGGTTCCATCTCTTCATTCATCGAAAAAGGCCATGTGAAAAATGGATTGATGAAAATCTTAGATGAAAAAAACATTCCCTTTGCCCTCGCGGGATCGGTGCGGGATGATGGTCCACTGCCAGAAGTTCACGGTAATATTTATGATTCCATCGCCGAAACAAAAGAAATCACAAAGGATGCCGGGCTAATCCTCTGTTTGGCGACAATTCTCCATTCCGTTTCCACGGCAAATCTGGCTTCCTCCTATCGTAAAGAAAAAGACGGTAAAGTCCGCCCCGTATTTTTATATACCGTGGATATCCATGAAAATATTGTCCATAAAGTTGCCGACAGCCGAGAAGGTTTTGCGACCTACACCATGGTCACCAATGTTCAAGATTTTTTAACGAATATTCACCATGAATTAATCGGTCCATTGGATCCCCCCGATCCATCCTTTTTTGATAAGGAGGTAAAATCATGATTTTTCAAATTCCCCATTATCGCGAACCGGATTTTAATCAGCAATTTTTAAAAGATGCACCAAATGTTCATTGGGAGAAAGTTACAGAAGATGGCGTCGCCCCGAAAAACTATCACGCCCTCTCGATTTATCCCGAATATTTTAAAGTCAATGGTCAATGGATACTCGCAACAAAATCTCGAATGGATACGGTCTGTGTCATCAATGACGAAATCGGAAAAGAATCGGTGAAAATCGTCGAGTTTCGCAATTTGAAAATTGGCGACAAAGTCGTCATCGGCCGGGAAGAAGATGGCTCCTGTGGGATTTATGTTTATGATAAAGGTTTTATCACTAAAGAAACAGAGGAAGAGACCTTTGCCTTTCGACAAGGCCGTTCCCGTGAAACCGCCTTCTCCATTGATTACGATCAGCTTTATGAAATCCTTCGCCATGAAAAAGAAAACAATGGCCATGTGACCTGGGTTTTAGGATCGGCATTGGCCTTTGATGAAGATGCCCGTAGGGCTTTAGAGAAGATCATTGAAGAGGATATTGTCGATTGCATCATCTGTGGGAATGCCTTGGCAACCTTTGATTTAGAAAAGGCAATTTTCGGATCCACCTGGGGACAACAAGTCTTTAGCCGAGAATATGCCCAAACGAAAAATTATATGCGTACGGTCAATATGGTCCGGGAAGCCGGTTCCATGGAAGCCTTTATACAAAAATATCGGATTAATTCTGGCTTTGTTTATCTTTGCCACAGGAAAAAAATTCCATTAATCATCGGCGGTACCATTCGGGACCGTTTCACATTACCTGATACCTATGACAATGTCTACGAAGCCCAGGATGCCATGAGGGCCCATACGTCAAAATCCACGGCCATCATCATGGTGGCATCGGTGCTCTTTAGTATCGCTACCGGTAATATGACGCCCTCTTATAATGAATTCGATGGAAAAATACGACCGGTTTATATTTATACCGTCGATATCCAAGAATTTGCCGTGAATAAATTAGCCGACCGGGGATCTTTATCGGCAAAGAGCATCGTTACCAATGCCCAGGACTTTATGAAAAACATCGCCAGGGCCATGGATCGAAAATAAAAAAAGAGAAGTTTCGGTAATCGAAACTTCTCTATTTTTTGTAACTAATTTTATTTCGCCGAATTAATCGTTTTGCAAATCTTTCCCGCCGATCAATCCGAGCCAATTGCCGTTCATATCGGCTGTGGGTTAATTTTTGTAATAAATCCCTGGATAAATCCGTATTTTCTTCGACTTTTTTTAACATGGCTTGGTACAAATTCTTTTCCCGTTGGCGCCGTTCCTCCGAAAGATTGGTTATGACCTGTTCGAGATAAACGCGACGATCATCCCGTAAACTCTTTAAATCCTTACGGATATCGACTTCTTTTATTTCATTAAGGGCCTTACGGATCCGTGGCCGATATTTTTCATCGATTTTCTTTTGAATCTCTTTGCCATAATCCTCCCATTGATCCTTCACTTCTAATAATTGTTTTAAATGGATCGCTTCTGCAATGGACACGGAAACATCGATCAGAAAAACACCAATGGCAAAAATAGTAATCCAATCGCTATACGGACTGCGATGTTCCCTTAAAAATTCATCCATCCCCACATTGATCCAATGAACAAATATCGTCGACATTATTCCCCAAAAAATCGAAGAACGTAAACAGATATAACCTTTATAATTATAGGGGCGATTGTGATAATCCCATAATTTCACGCCAAAGACCTTTTCCATAAAAATACCGGTGACGAGTTCCAATAAAGTCGCCGCCGCCATTCCCGCAAAAAACAACGGGATGATTTGATGGCGAAATGGAAAGGTAAAGATCAATATGGAAACCATACCAATTCCATAAATCGGCAAAATTGGTCCATGGAGAAAACCTCGATTCACCAAATGTCCTTCATTTGCCGACACCCAAAGGACTTCCCAACAATAACCAATAAAGGCATAAATAAAAAATAAATTCCATAGATGATAAAACATAATGATTTCCTCTTTCCACTGTTATTGTTTAAAGGCCGGAAATATCCAGCCTTTTCGTCAAAAATTCCTTTACTCTTTTTCAATTTGTAAAAGATGATCCTCCACTAAACCGTAATAATAATGATTCTCCGGAGGGTAGATTTCCCAGACTGTCCCATATAATAAAGCCAATTCGGAATAAAAACGACCGATATCCCCGTAAATATCATTGTCATTGTCAAGGTATTTCCGTTCAATATTATACATCAATTCCCGCAATTCTCGATCGGTAATTTCCTTTAGGATTCGTGGATCCGATGCTCCTAAATGCTCTAAAATATTCCGCTCCATCAGTTCCTCTTCCATGAGATCATATTCTAAAGGTCTTTTTTCAATTTCTAAATAATCCCCATAGCCTTGTGTAAAATAATAATCCGGAGACATTCGATCTGCAATCTCAGAATCCATACGAAAGATATTATAAAGGACCAAGATCATAAAACCTTCTGGATCCGTCATGCTAAAATAATCACGATAGGCCATTCTCAAGGCCTTTGAGATTTCTTCATCGGTCAGTTGATCGGCATCTTCAGGATCTAGACCGTAGATTTCCACTAAATTTATCCGTTCCCGGGAATAAATGGTTTCTCGATAAGGATCCTTTGCTCCCGTCAATCGCCCTTTCGTCAATTCATTGGGATAGAGAACTGAATTTCCAGGATATCTCTCTGCAATCTCCTGACAAATGGCTTCTTCCACATCCCAATAACCCGCCTCCCGAATTCGGTCCTCGGCAATATCCACAATTTCGTCCATTTCCTCCTGGGAAATCCCATAAATAAAATCAATGGGAAATTCTCCACGGAGACGAATACGATCACGAAAATGCATTTCTTCTGTTTTTTCCGATGGAATATTGGTGTATTCTAAAACATGATCCCATGAAATCCCACGATCTTCTTCTTCCTTTTCTCCGACTTCTTTTTCAGATTCCTCCACATCTTCTTGTTCTTCGATTGAATCATGGACATTTTCCCCTTCATCCTTGACTTCCACTTCATGATCTTGACAGGAGGATAAAAGTGCAATCACCATCAATATCCCCAATAACTTTTTAATCGCCATAGGATACCTCCTGTAAATAATTTCTAAAATTTTCCAAAGCATTATCTTCTAAACTTGCTTTATAATAGGCATCGATAATCTCAGAACTTGTCTTCTTGTGGAACAATTCTTCTTCAACCAAATGGGATAATTCTTCTTTCATCCCATAAAAACCGAATTCGCCATCTTCTGAGGATTCCTGACTGGAGTCCTTATATCTTGAAAAGAAATAAGTTTGATAGAGATGATATAGCTTTTCTTCAATTAAGTAAATCTGAAGCTCAGGATAATCCGCTAAAGCCCTTGCCATCGCCCATTCATCAAGTCGACCATAGGAATATATTGGCAATGTCGAATTAAAAAAGTAATTGATTCCATCGATTTTATACTTTCGAATTAAATCGTCGGGGATTTGATCGATGATCTTTTTAACTTCTTCGTCTTGCTCCTTCATCCCTTCTTCATCGGTCAACAAATTCTCCCGCAATAACATCCGTTGATCTTCAAAGCGAGCCGTCACTTCTCCTTTTTTAGAAGGAGAAAGCGCCAATTGTTTCGCCGTTTCTTCCCTCGGATATCGTGTACTTTTTCCCGGGTATTTTTCACCGAGTAAATGGAGGGTGGTATCTACCAAATCCCAATACCCACTACTCTCTTGTTTATTAAGTGCTTCTTTCTCGATTTCATCCCATGTTTCATCATCTAAGGATTGCAAAAAACCCGCTTCAAAATCCCCAATAAATTCCAAACGTTTTGGACTTAATCGAAAATATCTTGTCGGTGGCTTGATCTCGTAATCCTCCTGTATCGCCGTCGATGTCATGGTAAAAAACAAGATAAAAATCAAAACCAAGGACAATAAACGTTTCATCTTTTCCCCCTTTCTATATATTTTATTATACCAAATAATCGGATCTTTTTTTTAACTTCCCTTGATTTTCCTCCTTTAGGAAAATTTACCCCCTCTCCTTCCCATAAGTCTTTATTGGAGCTTCATTGCACCTCCTTTAAAAAAATCCCTGATCTCATCAATGATCAGTTTTTCCTTTTACGATTTCCATTTGTCCAATAAAAAAGTCAACAGTTTCGACGAAAAAAAATTGAAAAATACCTTTAAGCCATCCTATCGATGGCTTTTCGTTTTTCTCCAATTGAATCGGGTATAGATTAGAAAAGAGAATCAAAAGGAGATGCCATGGATTTTAAAGAAATCAAAAAAAGGGGCTTTGTTTTCGATGATTGTCAAAAGAAAGTTTCCTACAGTATTTATCATCAAGAAAAACCTCTGCCATTAAGCGACGAAATGATGACCATTATCGAATATCTTTTATGGTATGTGCCAAATATTTCTTCCATTCAATCTCCAAAAAATGAATTAATCGATTCCATTGCCTTTGAGGATTTTACCTTTGGTATTGTAAAACAAGTAATGAATTTAACCGATAAAGATGTTATTTTCTTAAAGGACATACCACGAAAAGTCGTCGAGTACTATGAAAATGAGATTTGTCCCCATGAGGAAAAACTCATTCTCACCACGGGACATCATGAGTCAAAAACCAATGCCCTATTGCGACATATAAGAAATTCCATTGCCCACGGATATTTTAATATTGTGGAAGATCTTTTTGTCGGATTCGATTTTCAAAATAATGATTGCAAAAAAGATGAATGTACGGCATTTATTAAAATTAAACCCCGGACTTTACTCGATGCCCTACTCCGTTTAGATAGTGAAGTAACGGCGGAACAATTGGCCCTCATCGCCCTTCAGCGAACCGGTTACGAAGCTGAAAAATTTCACCGTAAAAAAGGCGATCCTAAATTTGATTTCTATGTCAAAAAGGGCAAGAAACGATATGCTTTAGAAGTTAAAAAATACCATAATATCGATGTCTTAGACGAAAAGGAAGTTGAAAATTTAATCGACTCCTTTTCCACATGTGATCAACGAATTATACCTATTTTATTTATCAATACTTCTTTATTGACGGAGCAGTCAAAGCAACGACTTCGCCGAGAACAAGTCGTCATTTTAGATATTAAAAATATTCAGCAAATGTTACAAAGAAGAGATATATTAAGTGAAATTACAAA
>JAUNVW010000051.1 GCA_030540635.1 Tissierellia bacterium
GAAGGAGTCCTTCGACGGTATTGGGCAATTGGACAAATATCCCAAAGTTTGTCAAGGACGAGATGATGCCCGGATAAATTTCTCCGATTTTATCTTCCATATATTCTGCCATTTTCATATCCGTCGCTTCCCGTTCCGCTAATTCTGCCCGTCGTTCTTTTTGAGAACATTCCTTTGCTACTGCTGCGATATAGTCTAAAAAGGCATCTTCATTATTCGTCGAGGGCTGATTGTGGATGAAGTTCTTCACGATTCGATGGATGAAAAGATCCGAGTATCGCCTGATGGGTGCCGTAAAGTGGGAGTAGAACATGGTCGCTAGCCCAAAGTGAACATCTGGATCCTCACTATAACGGGCCTTTTGCATGGAACGTAATAAGAGTTTAGAGATCAAAGGCTTCTCCGGTTTTCCTTCTAATTGTTCTAATAATTGTTGAAAATCTTTCGTAAATGTCCCTTGACCTTTAATATGGTAGCCGAAGTTTATGACGGTTCGGCGAAATTCTTCGATTTTTTCTTCATCAGGTTCTTCGTGGATTCGATACATAAATGGATATTCCATGAATCCAAAGTTTTTACCGACGGTTTCATTGGTAACGAGCATAAATTCTTCGATGATTTGCTCGGCGATCCGGCGATCCCCAGGGTAGATGTCCACGGGGCGTCCTTGTTCATCAAACTCAATGACAGGTTCTGGAAAATCAAAGTCCAAGGAGCCACGACGATCTCTTTTTTTCCGAAGGATATTACGAAGCTCTTTCGATAATTGAAGCATTTCCTTTAAATCCTCCTCATGGAAAGGATGATCTTTTCCTTCTAAAAAGTTGGAGACATCTTTATAAATTAAGCGTTTATTGGAAAGGATGACCGATTCATAGAATTTATGGTCGACAACTTTCCCTCGATCATTGATCCACATTCTTACGGTTAAGGTTAAACGCTCTTCTCCAGGATTTAAAGAACAAATTCCATTGGATAATTCAACGGGTAACATGGGAATAACCCGATTTAATAAATAAACCGAATTCCCCCGTCGCAATGCTTCTTTGTCTAAAGCACTGTTTTTCTTGACATAATGGGCGACATCGGCGATGTGAACATAGAGGACATATTGATCTTTTTCTTTTTCTAAAGAAATGGCATCATCGAAGTCCTTCGCCGTGGCGCCGTCGATGGTTACGGTGTAGAGATCTCGAAGATCGGTCCGTCCTCCCCGATCTTTTGATGTCAGTTCTTGGGGAATTTCAGCGGCAATTTCCTGAATCTTTTTCGGGAATTGATCTGGCAAATCAAATTGTCGCGCAATGGCGGTGATATCGACACCAGGATCCCCTTCTTTCCCGATGACTTCAAGGATGGTTCCATCGGGACTCAAGTCTTTTTTATCGGGAATACGATCAATTCGAAGGACGACGCGATCTTTGTTCTTCGCTCCGTTGAGATTGCCTTTTTTAATATGGACATCAAAACCGTAACGTTTATCATCGAGGACGACAAATCCAAAGTCCTTTGACATTTCAAGAACACCGGTCGTTCTCTTGTTCCGTTCAATGATCCGTTCGACTTCTCCTTCGGGCGATTTCGTTCCGGCGGCGCTTCTTTTGATTTTTATGAGTACCACATCTTTATGAATGGCGCCATTTAATTTTGATGCGTGAACGAATACATCGGGTTCTTTCGGATCGTCGGGAATGAAATAACAAAAGTCCCTGCCACTTCCCTGAAGTTCTCCGCGGGATAAATGGGCGTCCTCCATTAATATATATTTTTCTTTTTTTGTGAAATAGAGATATCCCTCTTTCACCATGCCTTCCAATGCTTCTCGGAAGATTTTTCTTTCTTTTTTATGAATCTGAAAAAGCTCAACGAGTTGATCCTCGGTTAAAGGGCCCTGTTCCTCGATGGCTTTTTGTATGTGATCTTTTAACATATTTACACCTCTTTTATAGTGATACCCATAAAAATTGTACCAATACTCATTTTAACACAAAAAAAGAGGAGAAACAGGTTTATACCCATTCTCCATCTCGCTTCACTTCTTCTGAAATGATATTGCCGTCTCGTAAATGATAGATTCGATCGGCTAAATATTTTGCTTCCCGATTATTGTGGGTGATGATAATAATGGGAA
>JAUNVW010000028.1 GCA_030540635.1 Tissierellia bacterium
GGATATTTTTTTAGAAGTTCTTTCAAATAGTTTCGCAATTCCTGTTCTTCAATTTCTTCGTTTTGAAACTTTTGTATGAGTTCTTGAAACTTCTGCTTTTCAAAATCTGTGGCAAACTTTTTAAAATATCCCCAGATATGTTCTGCGGCATTTACAGCATTGCCTTTGGAAAAGGGTAGAGTTTTAGCTTCTTCCATGGTTTTAAGGATCGGTTCATAATCCTTTGTGGCGAAAAGTTTACGAATTTTAAGATATTCTTTTTGTGATTTTGAAAGGATTTCATATTTTTCTTTGGACCATTGTTCTTCTAGTTCTTGTAATTTCATAGAACCTCCCATCTTGCGATAGAAATGAAGTGAATCTAGTATTTCTTATTCTAATTCTTCTTTTTCCAATCGAATCAATAGATCTTTATACATATCGTAGAGATCGGTTTCTGTAATTTCCCCTTTTCGTTTATCTAAAATGATTTTACCGCGATCGAGCATAATGATGCGATCGGCGTATTCAACAGCATCTCGCATATCATGGGTAACCATGAGTGTTGTGATTTCCTTGTTTTTAATGAGATTTTTTGTTTTGTCCATGACGACTTTTGATGTTTTAGGATCCAATGCTGCGGTGTGTTCATCGAGCAAAAGTAGCCTTGGATGTTTCATCGTTGCCATGAGTAAGGAGAGAGATTGCCGTTGCCCACCGGATAGATATTTGATCTTAGTCGACAGTTGATTTTCCAATCCTAAATCTAAAGTTTTCAACAGTTCTTGATAATCGCCGATTCGATTTTTCCGTATTAATTTTCGTAAAGTAAATTTTTCGTTTTTCTTATCGGCGATGGCCATATTTTCAAGTATCGTCAAGGAAGGAGCCACGCCCATGGAAGGATTTTGATGGACAATACCTAACATTTCGCTACGTTCTTCTTCTTTTAATGGGGAAACATCTCGATCACCGATTTCAATACGACCAGAATCGGCTTTCAAGCGACCGCTGACGAGATTTAATAAAGTGGATTTTCCACAGCCATTGGAACCGATAAGGGCCGTTGTGCCTTCTTCCAATGCCAGATTGAAGTCGTGGAATATGGTCTTTTCAAAGGGTGTTCCCCGATTGAATTTTTTATTTAAATTGACAATATTAAGCACTTTTCTTCCTCCCGTATCTTCCCTGAATCGCCGATTGATAGAAATTGTTATAGGCGATAAAGACAATGACGATCAGTCCATTGACTAAACGTAAATCTTGTGGAGATAAGCCGATTTTCAAGGCCAATGTGCCGATAGTTCGGTACACAATAGCGCCGATAATGGCCCTCGTCGTGCCCCTTAATTTTCGTTGACGAAAGACGGTATCCCCAATGATGATCGATGCTAATGCTGCAACGATGATGGAAACACCCATGGTAATATCGGCAAATTTATTCGTTTGAGCTAATAGGGATCCGGAAAGGGCGACAAGACCATTGGAAAGCATTAATCCCATAATTTTATATTTATTGGGGTTTTCTCCAAGGGATCGCACTAATGACTCATTATCTCCGGTAACGACGAGCAAATAGCCAGCCTCCGTTCTTAAAAAATAATCAATCATAAATTTGGCGACGATCACCAGAATCAATAGGATGATAATTCGATCTACATAGGGATTATTCGTACGGATATAATCGAAGATGAGTTTTTGATCCGTTAATGTTACATTGGGTTTGCCATTAAGTCTTAAATTAATGGAATAGAGCATAGTCATCGTGAGTATTCCAGCTAATAATGCTTTAATCCGTAATTGAATAAAAATCATCGATGTCATAAGTCCTGTCAAGGTTCCAATGAGAAAAGTGAACAGGGTCCCAAGAAGAGGATCCATTCCCGTACTGGCTAAACGCGCAAACAAAAGGGCGCCAAAGGGAAAGGAGCCTTCCACCGATAGATCGGCAATATCTAAAATTTTATAGGTAAAATATACCCCCATGGCAAGGACGGAATAAATCAGTCCTTGCTCTAGGGTTGTCAGTGCTAAGTTCAAGAGAATCCCTCCATTACTCTATGAAATCGGCGTCTTGGAACACCTCTAAATTCCCATCGATACCAAGGGCTTCCAAAGTCTTTTTATTGACCTTCGTTATTTTTTCTTCGGCAAATCGTACCGGTAGATCCTTCGGTTCTTTTTTATCGACGAGAATTTCTTTCGCCATTTTCGCTGTCGTTCTTCCTAAATCATAATAGGACAGTCCATTGGTAATTAAGGCTCCTCCAGAAACCATAGATTCTTCGGAAGCGATGGAGATCATATTCTTCTCCAACAATGCTTCTGCGACGACTTCAATGGAATCGGCGACCATATTATCGGAAACGAGATATACGGCATCGACTTTTGAAACTAGTGTTTGAATACCTTGGGAAATATCATTAATATTATTGACCCCGACTTTTTCAACGGCTAAACCAAGTTCTGGTGCAATGGATTCTACTTCTTGCACTTGCGTTTCACTATTGGCTTCACTGGTATTGTAAATGAGACCAATGGTTTTAATGGAAGCATCGATTTGATGGAACATTTCCAATTGACTTTTTATATCGGCTTTGTCAGAAGTTCCCGTGATATTTCCATTGGGGCTATCATTGGACTCGACGATGCCTGCTTCAACAGCATCGGTAACAGCGGTAAAAAGTACAGGGATATCCGTTGTGACCCGTTGAGTCGCTTGGGCTGCCGGCGTAGCAATGGCAAGGATTAAATCCACTTTATCCCCAACGAGTTTTTCAGCAATGGTTCCTGCGGCAGATGTTTCTCCTTGGGCATTTTCCAAAATGATATTCGCAGATACGCCTTCTTCCTCGAGGCCTTTGATAAACCCTTCTCGAGCATCGTCTAAAGCCGTATGCTCCACTAATTGATTGATGCCGATGCTGAAATCATCACCGGAACTGGATTCTTTTTCCTTTTGGCGACAAGAAGCCAAAAGAAGCGTGATACTTAGTAATATTCCTAATAATTTTAAATTTTTCATCATTTCCTCCTTCAAAATAAAAAAACTTCCGTCCCAAGGGACGAAAGTCAAATTTCGCGGTACCACCCAATTTGCGACAAAAGTCGCCACTTCAGACCATATAGTCCTATCTCAGATAACGGTGAGAGATCCGTAATCGCCTACTATCATTTTAGCAATTCGGCTCGGGAGTGAATCGCATCAAGGATTTTGTCAAGCTTCCACCATTCTCGACTCTCTATAAAAACCGGTTATGATACTTTTCTCCGTCATAGCTTTAAATTAATAAAAATTCTATCATGGTATTTATCATTTGTCAAGGAAAAATTCATAAAAATAAAAAAAGGAATAATTTTTTCAAATCATTCCTTTGGATTTTGCCTTATTTGTGGTAGTAAGCTACAAATCAAATAAAGAAAAAGGGAGACGCCCATTCCTAATAAAACTTCTAAAGCCGATTCCAGTTCCCAAAAATGGGGAAGAGAAAGGCCCAGCTGAAGAAGTAGATTATATCCGCAATAGACAAAGCCCCAAATCATAGAGGCAATGGCGCCTTGATTATTGCCTTTTTTCCAAAAAATACCCAGGATTAAGGGGACAAAGGCACCGGTAGTAATAAGATCGGATGCGAGCCAAGCAACTTTTAAAAAGGATTGAAAGCGCATGGCAATGAGTAGGGAACAAATGGTCACAAATAATGTCGAGTATCGGGAAATTTTCATTTGTTGTTCCGGATTTTTCGCAGGCTTTCTTAAATCGTAGGCCACCGTTAATGCCGCCGTATTTAAAAGAGAATCCATCGTCGACATGATTGCTGCGGCAATACCGACAAAAACCATGGAGCCCATGAAGGGATGGAGCATATTTTTAATAATCGCAACGACGACACCTTCTTTCGGTAATTGGGGGAAAATCTGAAATCCAGCCATACCAGTTAATACGACGATGAGATAAAGGGGACCAAAGAGGAAAAAACTTAATATCGTCATTTTTCTCGCGTCTTTAATATTTCTTGCGGCACTGACCCGTTGCCAAATATTGGCTTGAATAGACCAGGACAAACCAAAGGTAAAAATATAAACAAAATACTTCTCAAAACCACCGCGAATATCGAGCATTTGTGTTTTTTCTTCTGGCGTAAGATGAAGGATAATCCCTTGATAACCACCGGCTTTTTTCCAAGCGACGAAAAAAACAACAAAGACAGAAATTCCCAATAATAGAAATTGAAAAATATCGGTCATAACGACGGCTCTAAAACCACCGAAGAAAGAATAAATCAGAACAATTGATGTTCCAAGGATGACTGCAAATTCATAGGAAATATCCAAATAGGGACTAAGAAAATTGCCGATGCCCACCATTTGAGAAGCGGCATTAAAAATCATATAAAACAAAATAAGCCATGAATGCATTTTTGCAGCCCTTAGGGAATACCGTCTTTCCATCATTTTCCCCTGGGTTAATTCTGGCAATCCCCGGATAATCGTTGAAAGCAAAATAAGAATAAATGTCGAAATTAACACGGGAGCGCCAAAATACAAAAAAGCCCCGAGACCTTCGTTAAAAGCGTAATCTGCAGTGGAAAGAGCAGCACCTGCGCCCCACCAAGAAGCCACAAAGGTAATGGCTAAAGTAAGGGGAGATAGGCTCCGTCCAGCAAAGAAATATTCTTCAATGGTAGAATTTCTCTCTCTTTTTGTAACGAGTAAAATTAATATGATAAAATAAAAAGCAAGGCCGATTAAGGCGTATAATCGAAACATGAAATTCTCCTTCCTAAGTATTGATCAACAATACTCTTTCGATTTTATCATGATAAAGGAAAGGGAGCAAATCAAGACCATTCCCAAAGGACCATGTAGAAAAGAACACCCAATAATAATCCTGAAAATACATTGAAAAAACAAACAAGACAAATCAAAGGAGGAAAAATGGACAATACAATCAAAGATCATGGAAAATATGATGATCCAAAAAAATTAACGACATCTGAAATTCTAGCCATTGAACGGACCATATTATCCAATGAACGGACAGCATTATCTTATATACGAACCTTTATGGCTATTCTAGGAAGTGGCATTGGACTTTTAAAATTCTTTATGGAATCGAAAGTTTTATACTCTATTGGATGGATTGCTATATTCTCATCATTTCTAGCACTATATCAAGGAATACGACGTTATTGGGCTGTGCGAAAAACCACAAAGAAATTTGAAGAATATATCCGTCCGAAAAGAAAAAAATCCTAAATAGATTTTCGACATCTCCGATTTCTGGGTATAAATATAATGTAGATACCGGCCCACAAAGATTTCTGTACCCAATAAAAGAAGGAGGAGAATTATGAGAACAAAAGTTTTTTTACCATTTCTTATTTTTATGACTTTGGCATTAATTGTTTCTTGTGAAAAAGAGGACTCCAATTCCAAAACAACAGAAAAAAGCGATCCACCAATGGTGATGGTCAATGGTACTTTGTATAAAGAAACGGGCTTTGTCAATGGAAATGTTACTTGCGGTACACCCGATGGTAAGATTGCGTCAACGATTACAAATGGCGTGCCTGAGAAAAACGATCAATCAAATTTTGGAACAGATTACGAATATCAATATTCTCGAGATGGCTTATTAAATGTAAGGATTAAGGATCAATGGATTATATTTCGAGATGTTGATATAGATAATGATGAAATACCCGTAGATGTGCCCCATTTTAAAGGAAAAGTGGTTTATGGACTTCAAGATGAAATCCATGTAAAAATTTTAGAATTGCCGGAAGAGTTTTCTTGGATTTTCCAAAACAGATCCCTCGATGAAATTAAAGATATAAGGACAACCATTGAAAAATTATATCCTCCAAAAGAAATCCAAGGGGCAGAAGAATTGGAAGATCAAGAAGTAATCCTTTGGTTTGACGGAAGGGTGGAGAAGCAAGATTTAGCCATATCCAGTTTGATGGAATTACCAAAGGTTTATAGAATTGAAATGCTCACCAAGGAAAAACCATAAAAATTTTAAAGATATGCTTTAATGGAAAGAAAAGGGGTATTATAAAAATTAACTGAAAATTCATTTTAGAAAGAAGGTTTTAAAGTGAAAGGTATTATTCTCTATGCCTCAAATACAGGAAACACGAAAAGATTTGCAGAAAAACTATATGAAGTACTCAATGAGTGCTACGATATGACATTGGAACGAAGAAGTAAGGATATTAATATGGAGGATTATGATTTTGCCTTAGTCGGCTCTTGGATTGAACAGGGCCATTTGGAAAAGAAAACATCGGAGCTGATTGAGTCCACAAAACAACAAAATTTAGGAATTTTTGCCACAATGGGAACGGATCCAGAAACTCCCCATGGAGAAGAGGTAAAAAAAGCCCTGGAAGAACAATTGAAGGATAAAAATGCCCTTGGTGTTCAGATTCGTCGAGGAAAAGTTGCCCAAAAACTCATTGAACGTTTAGATAAGATTCCAGAAAATATCGTTCCGAAAGAATTTAAGGAACAAATGTATGAGGCGTCCATTCACTCGAAGGTAGCAAGTGGGGAAGAACTTCAAGAAAGTGCTGAATTCTTTAAAGAAAAGATTGGAAAAATACAATAAAACTTAATTGCAACAGTTTCTGTTGCAATTTTTTTATCGTTTTTTAATTTTTAATCGAAAAGGATTCATTGATCTTATCTTCTTCGGGTATAATAAAAGAAAGAGAGGTGCTTCGATGGAAAAGATGGATATTGTCTTAGGAAAAGAAAAAACGCCCCTTGTTTTTAAAAATGCAAGGGTACTTAATGTCTATACAAAAGAATGGGAGAGAACAGATATTGCTGTAAAAGACGGTCAAATCCTCGGAACGGGGAAATACGATGGTGATCGTGAAATCGATTGTGAGAATCGTTATATTGTTCCCGGATTTATCGATACCCATTTACATTTGGAGTCGACTTTAGTTCATCCAAAATACTTAATTACAGAAGCTGCAAAAACCGGGACAACGACCTTTATCGTCGATCCCCATGAAGCCGCCAATGTATCGGGAACTGATGGCATTCAATTTATCCTCGATGAAACAGAAGATGTAATGGCCTCTTGCTTTATCATGTTGCCTTCCTGTGTTCCTTGTATTCCAGGGGAACAGTCCGGCGCCCAATTAAGGGCGGAGGACTTGGCACCATTTCTATCCCATGAGCGAGTATTAGGCTTAGGAGAAGTCATGGATTGCCGATCGGTTTTCGAAGGCGCTGAAGAAATGATGGAGAAATTGAGATTATTTGAAAATAAACCAAAGGACGGTCATAATACGGGCTTATCGGAGCATGAACTAAATGCCTATCGATTGGCAGGAATTCAGACCAATCATGAAATGACGACCTACGAAGATGCAAAAAAAGAGATTTCCAAAGGATTTTATTGCCATATTCGAGAGGGAAGTGCGGCGCGAAATCTTAAAGATATTGTGCGAGGAATTGTCGAAGACAAGGGGTCGACGAGATTTTACACTTTTTGCACCGATGATAAACATATCCACGATATCTTAGAAGAAGGTCATATTTCCCATTCCATAAGAAAAGCTATCGGTCTGGGAAT
This sequence comes from Tissierellia bacterium, assembly GCA_030540635.1. Classification (GTDB taxonomy): domain Bacteria; phylum Bacillota; class Clostridia; order Tissierellales; family Peptoniphilaceae; genus JAUNVW01. The sequence goes on from JAUNVW010000028.1 coordinate 7,577, forward strand.
TCCACCGGAAGAGGCCTATCAAATGGCCAGTCTTAATGGTGCAATTTGTTATGGGCTTAATAAAAAAGGAGCCATTGCCCCGGGGAAAGATGCCGATCTCGTTTTATTAAAAGATCCGAAAAAAGTAATCATCGATGAAGTGTATCATCAAGGGAAGAAAGTGGAAGGAAATCCTGTGATTGGACCAACTCCAGAAAATTTACTTCAAACGGTTCATCTCGGTGAGTTTACCGTAGACCATTTGAAAGATGTGGACTGTGACGATATTATGGTGCTCATTCCCGATCAGTTATTAACGAAAAGAATTCCCTATGAAGAAGGAGATCATGGGCATTTAAATAAAATTCTATTGGCAGAACGCCATGGGAAAACTGGCGACATCGGTCTTGGATGGGTACAGGGCTACGGTATAAAAAACGGTGCCTTGGCGACTTCAGTTTCCCATGATAATCATAATATCATCGCCATTGGGGATAATGATTTAGATATTTATCAAGGTATTCGTCATTTAGAAAAAACCGGTGGTGGTTATGTTCTAGTGGAAAAAGGAAAGATCGTTGGATCTCTGCCTTTGGAGATTATGGGGTTGATGACGAATGAATCCTATGAAAAAGTGAATAGAACGTTAAGTAGGATGAAAGAAAAGGCCCACCAAATGGGAATTCCTAGAAATATCGAACCCTTCATCCTGCCGTCTTTTCTCGCCTTAACCGTCATTCCAGAGATACGAATCAGTTCGAAAGGAATGGTTATTGTCAAATAATTCGGTGGATTTTTCTAAGAAGGAACTAGGTATCAAAGAAAGGAATATCAACGAAAATCCTTAATATTTTAAGGAGGTAATGAGATGCAATTATTAGAAATGAGTGATATCTCAGTGGTTTTCGGCGGTCGAGAGCTGTTTGCCTTTGATCGCTTTGAACTATGGACAGGAGATAAAATTGGTTTAATTGGCGCCAATGGTTCTGGTAAAACGACCTTTTTACGATTAATATCGAAAGAGCTAAAGCCAGTTCAAGGAAAAATTAAAAGTCGGGGAAACTGGAAGATTTTTCATCAATTTTCAGAGGAAAGTTCTCTGTTTCAGAACGATGGCCATCAAGTAGAGGGAGAAGCCTTAAGCCGTTGGGATCTGAAAGAAATTGCCGATCGAAAGGTGGACACCTATTCAGGAGGAGAGAAAACGAGAATTCGATTGGCTGAGGTCTTTACAAGTCCAACGGATCTATTATTATTTGATGAACCTACGGCAAATTTAGATAGGGAGGGCATGGAGCAATTACAAGAATTACTAAATAATCTAGAGAGTTTTATCCTAATCTCCCACGACAGAGAATTGCTAGATCAAGTGACGAATCGTACCTTAGACATCATAGAAGGTAAGATCATCGATTTCCCTGGTAAATATAGTGAATATATGGAATGGAAAGAACAAGAATATAAACGCAAAGAAAAAGAATATCGGGATTATATCCATGAAAAAAATCGACTTGTCAAAATTGCTAGCAATCAGAGAAATAGGGCCAAAAAGATGACGAAAAAACCCAAAAATATCTCCTCCAGTGATGCGAAACAACGGGAGTTTGGTGCAGTTGGCCGATCTTACGGAGGAAAAGAGAAGAGTTTACTTGCCTCAGCAAAACATACAGAAAAAAGGATCGAACAATTAGAGAAAAAAGAAAAACCAAAAAAACAATTTATCATTCGACCCGATTTTTCTTTAACCGATGCTCCTAAAAATAAAATCATCATCGAAGGAAAAGATTTGAGTTTTGGATATGAAGGTCAAGATTTGATTTTTGAAAAGGCTAATTTCCGTTTAAAAGGCAATCGAAGGACAGTACTCCTAGGACCCAATGGTTGTGGGAAAACGACATTATTTCGCTTAATTGAAGAAGGTCATCCTGGGATTCGCATCGTTCCGAAAGCAAAAATAGGTATATTAAGACAAGCTCTCGATCAAATTGACCCTGAGAAAAATATTCTAGAAAATATTCATCATACATCGATACAAAAGGAAGAAGTCAATCGAAATGTTTTAGCAAGAATGGGCTTTGCAGAAAAAGATCTCTTTAAAAAAGCATCCGTTCTTTCTGGTGGAGAAAAGATCAAACTGACCTTCGCCATGCTCTTTGTCGCAGATTTCAATATGATATTGATGGACGAGCCGACAAATTATTTAGATCTTCCTTCCATTGAAGCCATTGAACAATTATTTTTAGAGTATGAAGGCACGATGCTCTTTACTTCCCACGATCGGCAATTTGTTGAGCATTTAGCCGAAGAGGTTTGGACGATTGACGAGGGAAAGATTTATAATCATCATGGAACATTTCCATGGCAGAAAGAAGAACATAATGCCTCCAATGATGAGAAGATTGTATTAGAGCTTCGAAAATCACAGCTCATTGGCGAATTAAGTCTTGGCCTTCGATCCGAGGAAGAAGTGATGGAAGAATTAAAGACCATTGAAGAGGCTCTAAGAAAGATACCGCCTTTTAAAAAATGATCCATCTTTTAAGGAAACTTCCACTTTCTTGGTAATTTGTTTCACAGAAAGCTTTTAATAGAAATCAAATGATGTATTTACTTTCAAAGTTTTTGACCTCTTTTAATACTCTCAGAATCCTTAAAGGAGAAGAGAGAAGGTAGATTTGCAGAAATCTGCTTATTTTTTGATGATAATATCCCTTATAAAGATTTAATCATGTCAAAAAACAGAACAAAGGCCATCTGTATCAATAAAATAAGAAAAAGGCGGTTTCAAAATCACCATTAAAAATATAAAAAATGGGTGTTTTTTCTACAACAATCTGTAATACAATAGAGATAAGAGGATGATTCGACAACGCTTCCTTGTAGGATTAGGATTCAAGAGAGAGGGAAGAAGCTTGTCGTATAAAAATAGATCAACGAAGAAACAATTATAACGAGAGGAGAGCGTCATTTTTAGATGACGAGAGAAAAATTCCGCTAGATATGGAAAGAAAAGAGAGAAGGGGAGTTACCAATGATATCAAAATCCGTAGGAAAAGTCGATTCAAGTAAAAAAGCGGGAGGATATACAAAGTACATCGCCGATCATTGGCCAAAAGATGCTTTATGGGTGGAATTTGTCCGTTCCACAAAGGCCCGGGCAAAGATTGGTAAGATTCATTTACCAGAAATCCCAAAGGATTATTATATTTGTGATTATCGAGATGTGCCAGGGAAGAATCGGATTCATATTGTAGAAGATGATATGCCCGTATTGGCAGAAGAAACGGTGGAGTATATCGGCGATCCTATTTTAATGATCGTCGGAAAAGATCGCCAAATTATCAAAGAAATTAAAGAAAAAATTAATATAGAATATGAAGAACTTGAGCCATGTTTCGATGTCGAGGAAAGTAAGACGGCATTTTTCTCCTATGAGTTTGAAAAAGGTGATTTAGATAAAGTCTTTCACGAAGCCGATAAAATTTATGAAGAAGAATTTACCACAGGATTACAGGAACAAGGCTATTTGGAACCGCAACAAATGATGGCAGAGGAAAAAGACGGAACGATGATTGTTCGTGGCTCTTTACAATGCCCCTATTATGTTCATACGGCACTTTTACAAGTGATGGACAAAAAAGAGCATCAAATTCGAGTCATACAAGATCATATGGGCGGTGCCTTTGGTGGAAAAGAAGATTTCCCATCGATTTTAGGATGTCAATTGGCCGTGGCGGCCCATAAAACCGGGAAGGCTGTACGGGCGGTCTTTGGAAGAGAGGAAGACATCATCGCCACAAGTAAAAAACATCCATCGAAAAGCCGTTATAAAGTCGCGGTAAAGGATGGCAAGATAACCGGAATGGATATCCATGTTCTTTATAATGCCGGTGCCTATACCACCCTTTCTGCCGTCGTGTTACAGCGAGGACTCATTAGTTCTTCCGGGGTTTATCCTGTGGAAAATCTGCGAGTTCATGGCGAAGCCAGAAAGACCAATGTCGTTCCCAATGGAGCCTATCGAGGCTTTGGCGCCAGTCAAACCTTTTTCTCCATTGAAATGATGATGAATCATATCGCCTATGATCTCGGAAGGGATCCCCTATCATTTAAAATGGAACATATGGCCAAAAAAGGTGATGAAACAGCGACAAAAGGACTTTTTCACCACAAGGTACCATTAAAAGAAATGATCGATCAAATCGATGAGATGTCCGATTATCGCCGAAAGAAGAAAGAATACGAAAAGCAAGAAGGACGTTTCCGTAAAGGCATTGGAATTTCCCTTTCTTACCACGGTTGTGGATTTACCGGTACCGGGGAGCGAGATATTATTAAAGCCGTCGCATCCCTGAAAAAACACGACGACGATCGGGTAGAAATACTAACATCCATTACGGATATGGGCCAAGGAGTTAAGACGACATTTAGTAAAATTGTCGCCAAAGAATTGGGATTTGATTATCGAGATATTATTTTTAAAAATCCCGACACAAAAAATGTCCCAGATTCAGGGCCCACAGTGGCTTCTCGATCGGTGATGATTGTCGGCGAACTTATCCGTCGCTGTGCTAAACGTTTAAAAGAAAAGTGGTATCCAGGAGAGCAAATTATCGTTACCGAACATTTTAAATCTCCCGATTATTTAATTCCATTTTCTTTGGAAACCTTTGAAGGCGATGCCTATCCTGCCTATGCCTGGGGCGTTCATGCGACAGAACTTGAAATCGACACCTTAACAGGAAATCATCGCATCTTAGGATCCTACGGCTCTTTCGATGTGGGAACGCCACTGGATCGCAATATTGTCATCGGACAAATGGAAGGGGGCATGATGCAATGCCTAGGTTATGCTTCCATGGAACAGATGAATTATCAAAAAGACGGAAGTATTGGGAATTGTAATTTTACCGATTATACCATGCCAACATCACTGGATGTGGAACATATGGATGTGGATCTCTATGTTGTGGATTATCCAGAAGGGCCCTTTGGGGCAAAGGGAGCTGGAGAATTACCGGCCGTAGGTGGCGCCGCCTCCTATTTGGAAGCCGTAGAACAAGCGACAAAAACTTGCCAAAACCACATTCCATTTACCATCGAAGACACATTAAATGCATTGGAAGGGGATTTTGATGAAAATTAATTATATATTAAATGGAGAGTCTATGACCTATGACGGGGATCTATCCCGTTCGTTAATGGATGTATTACGGGAAGATGAAGGACTGACTGGAGTTAAATGCGTTTGCCGAGAAGGAGAATGTGGAGCTTGCTCTGTTTTATTAAATGGAGAAATCGTCAACTCCTGTATATTACCCATGGGCCGAGTCCATGGCTGTGAAATCACGACCATTGAAGGTTTTCGAGAACAAAAAGCCTTTGAAATCCTCGATGCATCCTTTAAAAAGTACTCGGCCGTTCAATGTGGATTTTGTATTCCGGGAATGATCTTGGCATCGACATCCCTCCTTTCAAAGAACCCCCATCCGACAAAAGAAGAGATTAAAATCGGAATCTCCGGCAATTTATGTCGATGTACGGGCTATCATGCTATTGAAAAGGCCATTTGCGATGCGGCAGAAAAGGGGGAAGGGCTATGGTAAGATGTGATTATATCCCAAAAACTTTGGAAGAAGCCTTGGAACGATTGGATAAAGAAGAGCTGAGAATCTTTGCCGGGGGAACCGATCTTATGATTTCCCCGAAAAAAGAAAATTATCTCTTCACCCATGGCTTAAAAGAACTCCAAGATTCCCGTTTAGAAAACGGATATTGGATCTTTGGAGCAGGGCTTAGTTTTACGACAATTATGGAAGATCCCCACTGTCCACCGGTATTAAAAAAAGCCATATCCACCATTGCCGCACCAGGAATACGAAATATTGGAACCATCGGTGGAAATATTGCCAATGGATCATCGAAAGCCGATGCCGCCTTAGTACTTGTCGCCGCCGATAGTAAGATCCGCCTTCGCTCAAAGGACCACGATCGTATTGTAGATATTGTGGAAATTTACGATGGATCCATAAAAATTCAATCGGAGGAAATCATTCAAGAAATTCTCCTACCATTGGAAAATCTCGATCAATGGTATTTTGAAAAAATAGGACCTCGAAAAGCACTGGCCATTTCGAGGGTGAGTATTTGTGGTTTTTACAAAGAAAAGGCAAACAAAGTCCAGCGGTTTTCCCTAGCCATTGGCGCCATTGAAAAGAATATATTGCGATTTCGAGAAATTGAAGAGCAAATCATCGGCAAAGATGTAGAACAGGTGAAAGAAGAAATTCCCAAAATTCTAAAGGCCTATGGAGAGGTTATTCAGCCGAGGGATGGCCGAATCTCTGCCAAATATCGGAAAAAAGCGACGATGAATCTCATCGGTGAGTTTTTAAGACGAAACGGTCTTTCGGATTGAAGAAATATGTCTAGGGTATTAATAAGTTGAGGTGATACTATGGATTTAGGAAAAATCATTCAATCAGCAGTACTGAATTCTTCCCAAATAAAAAAAGAAACCAATTTAGATAGTGGACAATTAATCAAAGGATTAGGCACCATGGTGCCAGAGATTTTAGAGAAATTGCAAAACAATGCTAAAGATCCTCAAAGTAGACGATCTTTAGACGAAGCCCTTCGTGAACATGAAAATGATGATGTCAATGATCCTGGCAGATATTTAGATCGATTCAATCGCCAAGAAGCCGAGAAGATGAGCGGTCATGTTTTTGGTAAGGATCAAGATGAGGTGTTAAATAGAACGAAAGCAAAAACGGGGATGGACACCGATCAAGCGAAAAAATTAATGCTTATGGCGGTACCCTTGGTCATGGCATATTTAGCAAATCATAAAAAGGAAAACAATATCTCAGAAGAAGATTTACCAAAAGAAACGGAACGTTTGAATAAAGAACATTCCGGCGGAATCCTAAACAGTTTAAAAGGAATCTTAGATAAAAACAATGATGATAATATTATCGACGATATTATAGGCTTTGGAAAATAAATTTTAATGAAAAGAAATCTCTTTCAAAAGGGATTTCTTTTTTTATGGACAAGAAAAACGACAACTTTCAAAATTTCAACTTCTCCTGTAAAAGAAGAAAATATTCCTAGAACAAGCCATTGAAAACATTTTCTGTGCTATAATAAAACAAGGAGGAGATTTTTATGAGGGATGATTTACTGTATATCTTACGTATCTTGATCGCCATGTTTTGCGGCGCAATCATTGGTTACGAACGGGAGAATCGTAACAAACAAGCGGGATTAAAGACCCATGTTCTCGTAGCAATGGGGGCTTGTACTGCGATGATTGTGTCAAAATATGGATTCTTAGATTCGGAAAAAGTCGACGCCTCTCGAATCGCCGCCCAAGTAATCTCGGGCATTGGTTTTTTAGGCGCCGGCGTCATCTTTGTGAAAGCGGAGATGGCAGTAGAGGGGTTGACAACGGCAGCTGGTCTTTGGGCGACTTCAGCCATTGCCATGAGTATTGGCGCTGGTCTGTATCTCGTAGGAATATTCACGACCATAGCCGTCGTTACCTTTCAGAACATCACCCATAATCGAGAATTCCCCATGGTGGCAACCCGACGGCGGGAATTAAATCTAGAAGTAACGGCGAAAAATTATGAACAAATTATTCGATTAGAAAGATCATTGCAGAAAATCGGAGCCTTATTCATCTATCGAGAGATTCAAGAGAATCACAGCGATGATACAACGGTTATATTAATCATGGAAGTGCCAGAACAATTCCCCTTTGATTATATTTTAGAAATCATTGAAGAACACGAGGACATCAGTACCTTTAAATTTAAATCCTATTTAAAATAAACTTACGAGGATAAAGCCCCTCCAAAAGTTGGATCGAGAAATAAACCAACGGGAGGGGTTTTTTATGGGAAAAAAGGAAGGATTAATTTTACGCCAAA
>JAUNVW010000029.1 GCA_030540635.1 Tissierellia bacterium
AGCATTTTATAGGCCAAATAAAAGATATAAAGGGCGCCGAGAAATACCATGATCTTTTGTAAAGATGGGACAATTTCCATCAAGCCCTTAGAGAGAAAGGCCGCCAATAACATAAGAATGAAAAATGCCGGATAAATCCCCATCCAAAAAGGTACAGTTTCTTTAAAACCAAAGGCCGAGGCATTTCCCATGGAAGTAATGGGATTGGGTCCAGGTGTCCAAGTGGCGATGAGAGCAAATACAATTAATTCGGTCCAGGAAAACATGGGACCACTCCTTTCTTAATTATTATAACGGATATTCCGGGGAAAAGAGAATTATTAAGAAGAACAGTTCGTTAATTCTATATTTTTTCTTTTAAAGAGAGGGAATTCATGGTATCATGATACAGTATAGTCAATGAAAATAAATAGATATAAAACACAATATATAGTGGAGGAAGAAGTATGGAAATAAAAAAAAGGGACGGTTCTAAGGTGTCTTTCGATCGCCATAAAATCATTGCCGCCATGGGGAAAGCTTTCCAATCGGTGAACCAATATGTGGAGAAAGAGGAATTGGAACGGATGGCAAAGACCATTGAACAAACCATCCGGGAAAAGTATCCCAAAAACCATTTAATTACCGTCGAAGAAATCCAAGATTTAGTGGAACTGACTTTAATTGAAAATAATTATTATAAAGTTGTAAAATCCTATATCTTGTACCGGGCATCCCATGCCATGGATCGAAAGGTTTATGATGATTTTCGGGAGTATATTAAAGATGAGGATATTCAGAAAATAATTCGAGAAATTGCCAAGGATTACGACCGCACCCGTTATCCCATAGAATCTTTATATTTAAAATTTGTGTCCTTTGCCAAAGAGAATATGGGGCCACGGGATTATTTACAAGTTTTAATGAAATCGGCGGCGGAATTAACAAGTAAAGAGGCGCCAGATTGGGAATTTATCGCTGCCCGTTTTTTAAACAAATCCCTAGACCTTAGTATTGAAGATGAAACGAAAAGCTTAGGCATAAAGGATTTTCAATCCAAGGTCGCCTATTTAGAACAAGAAGGTCTTTATGGATCCTATATTCGGGAGAATTATTCCGCAGAAGATTTCGAGGAATTGGAACAATATATGGACGAGAAGCGAAATAAGCTGTTAAAGTATTCCGGCTTAGATCTTCTCATTAAGCGTTATATTATAAGGACCCATGACGGCCGGCCAATGGAGTCGATCCAAGAGATGTTTATGGGCATTGCCATGCATTTAGCCATTCCTGAAAAGGATCGCGTCCATTGGGCGAAGAAGTTTTATGATATCTTATCCCTACAAAAAGTAACGGTAGCGACGCCGACCATGAGTAATGCAAGAAAGCCCCATCATCAATTGTCCTCTTGCTTTATCGATACCGTTCCCGATACCCTCAAGGGAATTTACCGTTCCATCACAAATTTTGCGGAAGTATCGAAGCATGGCGGAGGTATGGGCATGTATTTTGGAAAGGTTCGAGCCAATGGTTCGGATATTCGAGGTTTCAAAGGCGTTGCCGGTGGTGTTATTCGCTGGATTAAACTCGCCAATGATACGGCCGTTGCCGTCGATCAATTGGGAGTGCGACAAGGCTCTGTCGCGGTTTATTTGGATATATGGCATAAAGATATGCCAGAATTTTTACAAATTCGTACGAATAATGGGGATGATCGCATGAAGGCCCATGATGTTTTCCCGGCCATTTGTGTACCGGATTATTTTTGGAAACTTTGCCGAGACAATATTGATGCCGATTGGTATATGATGGATCCCCATGAGATTTCCCAAAAGAAAGGCTACAATTTAGAAGATCTTTACGGAAAGGCCTGGGAAGAAAAGTATTTGGAATTAATTGAAGATGAAGCCATTGATAAACGGGTGATTTCCATTAAAGATATGCTCCGTATGATTATTAAATCCTTGACGGAAACGGGAACACCCTTCGTCTTTAATCGGGATGTGGTAAATAAGACCAATCCCAATAAACACAAAGGCATGATTTATTCATCGAATTTATGTACGGAAATCATGCAAAATATGAGCGCCATTGAAACCATATCCCGGAAAGTAGAAGATGAAAATGGCGATGAAATCGTCGTGGATCGCCTACGTCCTGGAGATTTCGTCGTATGTAATTTGGCCTCCCTGGTTTTGGGTAATATTGATCTTGAGAAGGAATTGGAAGATGTGGTCAAGACCATTGTCCGTGCATTGGATAATGTTATTGATTTAAATTATTATCCGACTCCCTACGCACAAATCACCAATCAAAAATACCGTTCCATCGGCTTAGGGGTCAGTGGTTATCACCACGCCTTAGTCAATCATGGAATTCGTTGGTCCGATCGGGAAGAACATTTAAAATTTGCCGATGAAGTCTTTGAGAAGATCAATTACTATGCCATTAGTGCGAGTAATGAATTGGCGGAAGAAAAAGGAGCCTATGCCTATTTTGAAGGTTCAGATTGGGATAATGGGGATTATTTTAAAATTCGTGATTATCATTCTGAACAATGGCAAGAATTACAGAAAAATGTCCATGGAAAAGGACTACGAAATGGCTATATCATGGCGATTGCACCGACGGGATCCACATCGATTATCGCCGGTACAACTCCGGGTATCGACCCCATTATGAATCGCTATTTCCTTGAAGAAAAGAAGGGCTCCATTGTGCCGCGAGTTGCACCGGATTTAAATTCAGAAACATTTTGGCGTTATGAAAATGCCCACGATATTGATCAAATGATTTCTGCAGAAGTTGCAGGAATTCGTCAACGGCATTTGGATCAATCTCAATCCATGAATATTTATATTACCGAAGATTACACCATGCGACAAATCTTGTCGATTTATTTGAAAGCGTGGGAATCCGGAGTTAAAACCATATACTATGTCCGCTCCAAATCCTTGGAAGTGGAAGAATGCGAAGTTTGTCAATAGGAGGAAGAAATGACCGAATTAAAAAAACGAGGAATTTTTAATGAAGATGGAGATATTGCTTTACAAAAAAGGAAAATCATTCAAGGAAATACGACAAATCTCAATGATTTTAATAATTTAAAATACAGTTGGGCCAGCGATTGGTATCGCCAAGCCATGAATAATTTTTGGATACCCGAGGAAATTAACTTAAATCAAGATATTAAAGATTATCGAAATTTATCACCGGAAGAAAAACGGGCCTATGATAAAATTCTCTCCTTCTTAATCTATCTTGATTCCATTCAATCGGCACAATTACCAAATCTTCAGGCCTATGTAACCGCCAATGAAATTAATCTATGCTTAGCTATCCAGACTTATCAAGAATGTATCCATTCCCAATCCTATTCTTATATCTTAGATACGATTTGTAGTCCGGAAGAACGGACCGAAATCCTCTATCAATGGAAAGATGACGAAGTTCTTTTGGCGAGAAATAAATTTATCGGCGATCAATACAATGATTTTGTCCACGATAAAAAAGAAGAAAATTTAATGAAAACATTAATTGCCAATTATATTTTAGAGGGAATTTACTTTTATTCTGGCTTTATGTTTTTCTATAATTTAGGAAGAAATGGAAAGATGCCCGGAACGATGCAAGAGATTCGTTATATTAATCGCGATGAAAACACCCATTGTTGGCTATTCCGTTCCATCATCGCCGATTTACGAAAAGAACGACCGGATCTGTTCACGAAAGAAAAGGAAAAAAGATATGAATCCATGATCCGAGAAGGGGCTGAACAGGAAATCCACTGGGCAGAATATGTAATTGGTGATGACATACCCGGATTAAATCAAAAAAATGTCGAAGCCTATATTAAATATTTAGCCAATCTCCGTTCTAAAGGTCTAGGTCTTTCCGTCCTTTATCCTGGCTTTGAAGAAGAACCCTCCTCCATGGCCTGGGTCAGTGAATACTCCGATCCAAATCTGGTGAAAACCGACTTCTTTGAAGGGAAAGTCACGGCCTATACAAAATCCTCCGTCATCGAGGATGATTTATAAAATGGATCGGCAAAAAGCATTAAAGTATTTATCCAATGGATTAACGGGGATATCCATGATTATCCTCGGCTATGTCATCGTTCAAATGCTACGTTTAAAAAATCAAGTCCCTGCAAATACTTGTATCTTCGCCATGTATCGACGACCAGTATATCTTGCCGGTGTCCTTGTGATCCTATCGATGATTATCGATGTACTAAATAAGGAGTAATTTTATGAGAGCCCTTTGCTTTTCACCTACGGGAACCACGAAAAAACTAGCCGAAACAATTTGCGAACAATGGAAGATTCCCTTGGAGGATATCACCCTTCAACGAAAGGAAATTGGGGATTTTTCCCATGGGATATTCTTGGCCTTTCCAGTATATGCGGGACGTATGCCCGATGTGATGGCAGAGATTGTCCGTGCTATAAAAAGCAAAGATGCCCCTGCAATTATCCTTGCCAATTACGGCAACAGAGATTATGATGATGCCCTGTTGGAAGCTAAGGATTTATTGGAGAAAAATGGATTTCACCTCCTTGGGGCAGCAGCCTTTGTTTCGGAACATTCCTACAGTAAAATTGTCGCAGGAGGCCGGCCCAATCAAGAAGATTTGAAAAAAGCCGTCGAATTCGCTGAAAAAGTATCGGAAAAATACCATCGGGGGGATGATTCCACGCCAGCTATACCAGGGAACTATCCCTATCGTGAGAAAATGATGGGAGAACCGGAAAAGCCATTGACTCGAGAAAATTGCGTAGATTGTAAACGATGTGCCAAGCATTGCCCCATGGGAATTATCCATTGGGATGATGTATCAGTGGTCGATGATGGCTGTTTACTTTGTTGCTCCTGTGTGAAAATTTGCCCCGTCGATGCAAAATACTTTGGTGAAGGCCGAGTAAGTGGATTCCGGAAAATATTGGAAGAAAAATACATGGAACCGAAACAACCGGAGTTTTTCCTATGATTTATTTATCCATTGCAACAACAGGGATCGATCCCAATAAAAATCGAATTTATCTAATCAATATCTTAGAAAACGGGAGATATCGAGGATTATGGGGTGATCCAAAAACCCACAGGGAAGAAATTTTATCCTTGGGGAATAAAGAAATTATCACTTTCAATGGCGAAGGTTTTGATTTAACATTTATTGCAAAAAAAACAGACATCCAATTAACATCCTTTGATATGTATCGTTATCTGAAAGGAAATAAATTTTATGAAGGAGCGACTTCCACGAAGGAATGGGCGAAGAAATTGGATTTGGAGGATCTTCCCTCTGTTCATAGGCGTTTAAAAGTTTTTAAAGAATATGAACAATCGGGAAAAGGAAAAGAACAATTGCTCCAATGGGGAGAACAGGATATCCGGCTCCGACAAGAGATCCACAAAAATATTGAAAGCTGGCGGAAAAAATATCGCAGGCCATTGGGAGAAGGATTTGCGGAACTCTATTCTTACCGTAAACGAAAAGATTTTTTTACTTTTCTTTATCAAGGAGAAGAAATCCCAAAAATTGATCTTGGTTTTCATCCATGGGAAGCCAAAGGAGAAGGGGAAAAATTGGAGATTCGTTTTCCGGTGGTCGAAGGTTATATCGCCCCAGGGGAAAAAGGAAAATGCATCGCCTATCCTTTAGGGGATGATGGCTTAGTGGAAGATTTACAAATCATTGAAAAACAAGGACAAATGCAGAAGAAAAAGATCCAAACCATCGGTCTAGATCTTTTACATCAAATCGGCCTATTCCTTTAGGCCGATTATTTTAATCATCAAATTGGTCCACCCGGGCCTTTAAATTTTTGCCATTATCGATAATGTATTTATCATAGGATGTATTGATCATTTGGGATGCAAAAAGGTAATTGGCAGAAGTCGGACTCATCGCTACGGGAACATCGTAGAGTACGGCGATTCGGAGCAATGCCTTGACATCGGGATCGTGGGGCTGTGCTTCCAAAGGATCCCAGAAAAAGATGAGAATATCCACTTCATTTTCTGCAATAAGGGATCCAATCTTCTGATCGCCCCCTAAAGGACCGGAAAGATAAGGAGTAATATCCAAATCAAATTTTTCCTGAATAATCGATGCCGTTGTTCCCGTTCCCAACAGATCGTGCTTTTTCAAACCCTCAAGATTTTGAGACACCCAGTAAAATAATTCGTCTTTTTTACCATCATGGGCCACAAGGGCAATTTTCTTTTTCCCATTTACTTTCACTTTACATAAATCTTCCATATAATCCTCCCATCTATCCATCATGATACCCGAAAAGAAAGAAAAAAACACATCTAGCCATAAAATTCCATTTCCCTTTCACATATCTGAACGCTTTTGACTTCAATGGAGCAAATCAATATAATAAGAAGAAGAAGGAGATGAATATGGAGAAAAAACATTGGTTTTTTAATTTTTTAACCTTTATTGCAGGATTGATTAATATCTTTGCCATATATTATATTGGAGCGCCGGTAACCCATCATACGGGAAATTTAACACAAGTCATGTTTCGACATAGTCAAAACGATTGGAATTTACTGATCGTCTTTTTATTGGCTATATTTTTATTTTTCCTCGGGGCATTTGTTGACGGCTTATTATTTGAAGGATTGGACTTCAATCGTCAAGGAGCTAGGACCGTCCTTCGACTATTGTTTTTAGGCTTTCTTTGTTTAGGAATATTGGATTATCTGGGAAAAGGTGAAAAAGCCTTTTTACTCTTTGCACCCTTTGCCTTGGGCATGCAAAATGCCATTGTCCTTCGCCAGGACGGTTGTGTCGTTCGTACGACCCATATGACGGGATATCTTACGGATGCCGGTTATTTATTGGGACAATGGGTGAAAGGCGTCGCCAAAGAAAGAAAGAGAATTCGTTTATTTCTCCAGGGAATTTTCTTCTTTTTTCTCGGAGGAGTTTTCTTCGTTCCCCTCTCTTTTTTATTCCCCGCACCCTTTTATTATCTATTTCTCATTTCCCTTTTGTATTTCATCGCCTTAGGATTTCTTAAAAAGAAATAAAAACATCCGCCAGCTCAAAACTGGCGGTATTTTAAATCCCCGAATCAAGCAATTAAAATGACAAAAAGGATCGATGATATTATCATAGATTTTACAGTATTATAAAGTTGCGACAGTATGATTTCAGCGATACGAAGCCCCAATCGATAGATGTATTTTGTTGCGTGGCAAATGAAAATTTAAGGAGAATTACGATGAGAAAAATCGATGACATCATTGTTACCTTGGCGATCCTATTCTATCTGATCCTAATAATAAAATATGGAGATCTTTCAAGGAGTGTTTTTATCATTCTCATGTCGATTATTATTTCTTATCATGGAGTACAAGAGTGGGGTCAATATGTAAAAATGAAGGATACGTTTCATTTGGTGATTCCCATTGCATCGATTGTTATCCTCGATTGTTTAATGGTTATATTCTTTCAAAAACTTTTTTGTAATTATTGGGACAAGAAAAATAGTAGAAACACTTTGTTCCATCGTCTTTTCTGAGCTTTAGAAGGAAAAAGAGAATGTGGGATTGTAAAAGAATCCTGGGTATACAACAAGCAAGTATTATTACCTTTCATAAAAAAACGGGAGCATTCCTTTTGGAGGCTCCTTTTTTATTGTACAACAAGAAAAACATCGACAAAAAGTCTCCGGAGAGTAAATTATTCACCTCAATAGCTTTAAAAAATATATTGACAAATAAAATTTTATATTATAAAATGCAGTATAAGAGTAATCAAGTACTCTAGGAATTTCTGAAAGGAGAATTTAAGTGAAAAGATGGATTAGTTTGCTCCTCGTTCTCGCCATGATTCTTCCCTTAGCCGCTTGTAATAAAGAGAATGGCAATGAAGATCAGAAGACGGAAACGACGGAAGAGGAAAACGTAGACCAAACAGAAACAGATGATACGGAAAGTACCAGTGATGGAAAGGGTAAAATTGGTATTGTTACAGGAACGGTTTCTCAAGGAGAAGAAGAATTTCGTGCCGGTGAAAAGTGGACGAAAGAATTAGGAGATCGTGTCATTCACGTTACTTATCCTGATAAATTCGCTCAGGAACAGGAAACGACGATTGCCAATATGAAATCCTTGGCCGCCGATAAAGATGTAAAAGCCATGATTATCGTTCAGGCTGTACCGGGAACCGCAGCAGGTATCGATGCCGTAAGGGAAATGCGTCCGGATATGCTCATCATTGCCGGTGCGCCCCATGATGACCCAGAAGTTATCGCGTCAAGGGCGGATATTTGCTTGGATCTTGACCAATACCAACGTGGTGTGGATATAATTGATACCGCGAAGGATATGGGAGCCGAAACATTTATCCACTATTCCTTCCCAAGACATATGTCCTATGTGCTCTTAGCGGCACGTCGTGATGAACTCCAAAAAAGAGCAGAAGAAGTCGGAATGGACTTTTACGAAGTCGACGCTCCAGATCCAACGGGGGATGCGGGAATATCCGGTGCCCAACAATTCGTTTTAGAAGATGCTCCCCGTCAAGTAGAAAAATATGGCGAAAACACGGCCTTCTTCAGTACAAATTGTAGTATGCAAGAGCCATTGATCAAAGCCGTATTGGAAGAGGGTGCAATTTTCCCAGAGCAATGCTGTCCATCTCCTTACCATGCGTATCCAGGGGCTTTAGGAATTAAGATTCCTCAAGATAAAGCAGGAGATATTGAGTATTTGAATGATCAAATCAAGGAAGCCGTCGCAGAAAAAGGCGGTACGGGTCGCTTTGCAACGTGGAAGTATCCAGCCAATGTATTGATGATTGATGCAGGAGTTGCTTATGCCGAGCAATTTATCAATGGCGATGTGGAAGCGCAAGATATAAAAGCGATGGAAGATATTCTAGAAAAAGAAACCGATGGGGATGTGAAAATAAATTTAATGGATGATTTAGATAATTTCATCCTTTTGACGATCTCCTCACAAACATTCTAGGAATAATTAGAAGAAATAGGGGCGATGAAGCCCCTATCTTTCTTTAAGAAGAATAGAAAAGAGTGAAGATATGGAATTATTAAAAATCGAGGATGTTTCCAAATCTTATGGCGGAAATCGTGTCCTAGAAGAGATTGAAATGAGCATCAAAGAAGGTGAAATCCACGGACTTATTGGTGAAAATGGAGCCGGAAAATCCACGTTAATGAATATTTTATTCGGTATGCCCGTCATCCACAATACGGGAGGATTTGAAGGGGAAATGTTCTTTGAAGGTAAAGAGTATCGCCCCACAACCCCTCAAGAAGCCATGGCCTTTGGTGTGGGAATGGTCCATCAGGAATTCATGTTGATTCCAGGTTTTTCTGTCAGTGAGAATATTAAACTGAATCGGGAAAATACAAAGCCGACCTTTGCATCGAAAATGTTCGGTAAAAAGCTGGAACTCCTCGATCAAAAAAATATGACGAAGGATACAAAAAAAGTCTTGGACCAATTGGAATTGGAACTGGAAACGAAGAAAAAAGTAGAGGGTATGCCCGTCGGATACATGCAATTCATTGAAATTGCGAGAGAAATTGATAAGAAAAATTTAAAATTATTGATCGTCGATGAGCCGACAGCCGTTTTAACAGAATCAGAAGCCACACGCTTCCTCGATGTGTTAAAAATATTAGCTCAATCGGGTATCACCATTTTATTCATCACCCATCGCCTCGACGAAATCAAATCCGTTTGTGATACGGTGACCATTTTGCGAGATGGCAAATTAATCAAAAACGCCCCGGTTTCTGAGTTAAGCGTGGGTCAAATGGCGAAGGAAATGGTAGGCCGAGAAATTGAAAAGGTAAAGGCCAGCACGAAAGAACGAAAAGTGAAAGAGGATATCTGTCTTTCGATCCGAGATTTTTCCACGTTGATGCCGGGGGAAATGGTGAAGGACTTTTCCCTCGATGTGAAAAGGGGAGAAATTTTAGGGATTGCAGGATTGGCTGGCCAAGGGAAAATTGGCATTGCCAATGGCGTCATGGGCATATACCCTTCTTCTGGAATCGTAGAAAAGGACGGAAAAGCCTTAACCCTCAATGATCCAAAAACAATGTTAAAAAATAAAATGGCCTTCCTATCAGAGGATCGTAAGGGCATGGGTCTACTCCTTGATTCTTCCATTGAATACAATATTGCCGTTTCGGCGATGGAAATCAAAAATGACTTTTTCAAAAAAGTAGGACCCATTCATTTCCTTGACGAGAAAGCCATCGAAGACCATGGAAAGAAAATGATCGATACTTTAGATATTCGCTGTACCAGTGGTAAACAAGCCGTGGGCAATCTCTCCGGCGGAAATCAGCAAAAAGTCTGCATCGCTCGGGCCCTAACTCTAGAACCGGACATTTTATTTGTGTCCGAACCCACGAGGGGGATTGATATTGGCGCGAAAAATCTCGTCCTTTCGGTCTTACAAGAACTCAATGAAAAAGAAGATGTGACGATTATTATCACATCCAGTGAATTGTCGGAACTACGGCAAATTGCCGATCGAATCGCCGTCATCACCGATGGAAAACTAGAAGCCGTCTTATTGCCCGAAGATTCCGACGAACTCTTCGGTTTAGCTATGGCGGGAAATATGGAGGAGGCGCACATTGATGAATTTGAAAAAAATGTATAATAAAATTGGATTTCCTCGACTCATCATCACTGTTTTTCTCATTGTCCTTCTCATCATGTCCTATATCTTAGACATTGAACAAGGCGCCTTATGGACATCCATCCTCGAACGTTTTGGCATGAATGTGCTCCTCGTTTTAGCGATGGTCCCTTCCATACGGTCGGGAACGGGCATTAACTTTAATTTGGCCATTGGTGTTGTCATGGGGCTCATCGGTGCCCTCATCGCCTTGGAAATGGAACTCACAGGATTTACTTGTTTTTTCGTCTCCATCCTCATATCCATTCCTTTGGCCGTCCTTGTGGGTTGGCTCTATGGTCTGATGCTCAATCGGGTCAAGGGACAAGAAATGACCGTTGGAAATTATGTGGGATTTTCTGTCGTATCTTTCATGTGTATCGTTTGGCTCTTGGCTCCCTTTAAAAATGAATCTTTAATTTGGGCCATGGGAGGATCAGGACTTCGTACCACACTGACCATGGAAGACTCCATGGCGAGAATTTTAAATGATTCCCTGTCCTTCTCCATTGGAACTTTAAAAATTCCCGGAGGACTCTTCTTATTTACGGGCATCATATTATTTCTTATGTATTTATTCTTTCGCACGAAAAGTGGAAACACCATGTCCATTGCCGGGGAGAATCCAAAATTTGCCCTCTCCAATGGCATCAATGTGGATTGGCAACGGACGAAGGGCATCATTTTATCCACTGTATTAGCGGCCATTGGTATCATCGTCTACTCCCAATCCTTTGGATTTTTACAACTTTACACCGCCCCCCTTTATGTGGCACTACCCGCAGCGGCGGCCGTCCTCATTGGGGGAGCAAGCATGAAAAACGCAAAAATTATCCATGTCATCATTGGAACCTTCCTCTTCCAATCCTTACTTGTCGTCGCTTTACCCGTCGTCAATATTGTATCGGAAGGATCCATGGCAGAAATCGTTCGAATTGTCGTATCCAACGGCATAATCGTCTATGCACTCACAAGAGGAGGTGATGAAGCATGATGGTCCCAATCGTCTTTCTTATCCTTTGTATCATTGGCCTTTATTTTTCCGGCCTTGACTTTGGATTCGTCCTAGTGGAAATTATGTTTCGCCTATCGAGAAATCTACTCCTAGTCCTCAGCCTCGTCATCCCCATCCTATCGGGAATGGGATTAAACTTTGGTATCGTACTGGGGGCAATGGCCGGTCAAATCGGCTTAATCTTTATCGTCAATTATAAAATTGGTGGCATCCTGGGTATCCTTGTGGCCACCTTAGTCTCGACGCCTTTAGCGATATTTTTCGGCTATTTAACGGCAAAAGTCTTAAATAAAGCCAAGGGAAAAGAAATGATCACCTCCATGATTTTAGGCTTTTTTGCCAATGGACTCTATCAGCTCGTCTTTATTATGCTCGCCGGGAACATCCTTCCCATTTCCAATAAGAGCATTCTCATGACAACAGGAACGGGACTGAAAAACACAATTGACTTAGGCCTTGTGAGAAAGAGCTTAGATGGACTTTTCTTTGGGGAATACACAAATATTCCCGTCATGACCTTTGTTGTCATTGGCATTATATCCGTATTCATGTTCCGTTTTCTCAAAACGAAAAAGGGGCAGGAATTAAGAGCCATTGGTCAAAATATGCATGTGGCCTCCGTTGCGGGTATTCCTGTAAATAAAACGAGGACATTGGCCATCATCATCTCCACAGTTTTAGCCGCCTGGGGACAGATCATCTATTTACAGAACATGGGAACATTAAACACCTTTACCAATCACGAACAAGTGGGACTTTTCTCCGTTGCTGCCCTCTTAGTAGGTGGTGCAACGGTGGATAAGGCAGGGTGGAAAGAAGCCATTATTGGAACCGTACTCTTCCACCTCCTCTTTATCATCTCCCCCTTGGCGGGACAAAACCTCATGGGTGATGCCCAAATCGGCGAATACTTCCGTGTATTTGTCGCCTACGGCATTATCGGCGTATCCCTCGTCTTACACGCCCATGAAGCGAATAAAAAAAGAAAACAAATTCTTCTCTCCCCCACAGCAGTGGAAAAGTCAAGTCTTTAAAAAAAGCCTTGGATATGGATCCAAGGCTCTTTTTATGGAAAGAAGAACAGAGTTTTTCCATTCTAGCCATAATAAACTCCCATGGATTGGAGAAGAAAAGACTGGATTCTGTATTGCGGGAAAGAGTATTTTTAACGGAGCAAAATACACCTTCAAAAAAACATAAGAAACTTAGCGATTATCAGAAAAAGAGTCATCCTTTCCATTAAAAATGACATCATTTGTCAACAAATATTAAAGGATATACTGGAAGAAGTTCTCAAAGAAGAGAAACTTTCTGTCCTTGAAATGGGGAGAAGGGGAAAGAGATCCAAATGGGCATGGAAAGAGAGATTTGAAAAAATCAACGATATCCCTTGCAATCTAGCCACCTTCTCCCGGATCTTCCCCTCTTCAAAGAAGAAGGATACAAATTGGAGGAGATCCATCCCGTGGACCAATTCGCCAAAGCCCCCTTAGGGAGATGGTGGTAAAATTAGTCCGATCGTAAATTTTTTCAAAATAAATATTGAAAACAAATCCCAGAAAGAAAGTCAAAGCTTAATTTTCATCAAAAAAGCCTTGAAACCATCAAAATCCATGGAGGTTCCTATGAAATTTTTACTTGAGATCATGATCTATTGCATCTGTTTTTCCCTTATTTGTGTGCTATTAAGGGGCAGGGATGGGAAGAATATGCTGATGTTTTATCCCAAAGAGCTAAAAAGATACGCAATCAAAAAAGGGATTGCCACAAAAAAAGAATTGAGAAGAAGATTTGTCGCTGCAAATATCCTTTTAGCCATTCTCATGACGGCAAATCTATATCTCATCGTCTGTGTATGGAATCATAAAACCATATTTTCAGAAATACTTGTCCAAAATCTAATCATCCTCCAAGTCTGGAATATTTACGATGGCATTGTAATGGATAAAATTTGGCCCGAACACAGTGATTTTTGGATAATGGATGAAATGAAACATTTGTGGAAGGGAATTTCTTTCAAAGAGCTTTTATTGAAACGAATCATTTACATTCCCATCACCGTTTTATGGGCGTATTTGGCAGCCCTAGTTTTTCATCGAATCATTGGTTAAAACAACATCCGTCCCTTCTAAAACCATTGTGAAATAAAAAAGATTCCATGGGAAAAACCGTCCCCGTGGAATCTTTTTTATCGTGGTGAACATATTTTTACATCCCCTAATTCCTTTTTATCATAAGGATTTATTTTGTTGTAATCCTTAAGGTGGATTTAAAACTTTATCACCATGGCGCGATGGATACAAAAATGCTGTATACAAGTATTTTTCCCTAGGCGAATCTCCCTAACTTTTATCTCCATAAAAATAGCATATAGCCCCAAATGATAGGCAGAATAAAGATAGAGTTTTTTAATTTCCCCTCAACAATAAATAATTAAACAAGGACGATTAAAAGTATTAAAGCCACCGAAATCGTACAAAACATCTTCCATGGTAAATTTCACAAAAGTCGTAAAAAATATTTACAACCGTCGCAATAAACACCCATCCTCCATACATAGAGAAAACGACAACAAAGATCATCTGCCCCTCTCTTTCTTTGAGAAATCCCTATGATATTTGCTCCTGTCGCGAAAATGCAAAACATCCACTGTGGATAAGGGAATGTACCCGTGGTACTTCATTCAAAAACTAAAAATCCCCCAGGGAATGCATTGAAAAAGATCAAGGATTAAAACAAGGTAAAAGAGTATATGCGGTGTAACAAAATACGCCATGAAGCCAAACTTCTATCGTAAGATTTTATAAAATTTATGGATGTGCTATCATGGAGATAAGAAACTTTAATGCTTAAAATCAAAAGAAACCTTGCTACTCGACCTTCTTATA
>JAUNVW010000052.1 GCA_030540635.1 Tissierellia bacterium
AAGGAGGATCTGATCAAAATCCCGGAGAAGGAGAAGGATCCGGAGGAGAAGGAGAAGGTATCGGCCCAATCCAACCTCAAGAAAAACCTGACATTGAAATCGTCGAACCGGATTATGTATTAGAAGGTGAAGGTTCCGAAGAATATGTTCTTTTAACTTTCAACAAAGGAGATCATGGAAGATTAAGCCTAAGTGACAAAGAAAATGTTGAAAAGATTGTCTTAAAAGTACACAACGAGATAAACTGGAAAGAATTATTAGAAAAAGATGAAGATGGGAATTTCAAATATATCCCAAAAATTATTCCCGACGAAGGCTATGAAGTTGCAGAATCGCCATGGGATATTGATTTCTTTGATGAAACAAAATACAATGACGAAACATCTGTGGGAGATTCATTCAACACCGATGGTGGTATCTATACTGCCCAATATACAGCAGTATCCAGTGGAAATCCCAATGGGGAAGAAGAGGACAAAATCGACCGAATTTCTGGCATTGACCGAATTGAAACCTCAATAAAAGTTGCGGAACATAAATTTGGAAAAGCAAAAACCGTCATCATTGCTCGTCATGATGTTTTTGCCGATGCATTAGTTGCTGGCCCCCTTGCCTATGCCTTAGATGCACCGATTTTATTATCAAAGCCCACGGAATTACCTGCAAAAGTCGAAGCGGAAATTCAACGATTAGGAGTAAAACATATTATTATCGTTGGAGGGATGAACTCCATCGATCAAAATGTTGAAAATGATTTAAGGAAATACGATAAAGATTTAGAAAGAATAAAAGGTCCAGATCGTTACGATACTTCAGCAGAAGTTGCCTATCGATTAAAAGAAGCCAATGGTGGAAGGGAAAAAGCCGTCGTGGCAACAGGCGTAAACTATCCCGACGCCCTATCCGTTGGACCCTATGCTGCAGTGGAAGGAATGCCAATACTCTTGGTAAGACCCAATGCCGTTTCTGAAAAAGTAGTCCAAAGCTTTGAGAAACTTCAAACAAAGACGATCGAAATCGCCGGTGGATATGCTTCAGTAAGTAAAGAATTGGAAAAAGAATTACCAAAGCTTACACGTCGTTTCCAAGGAGCAGACCGTTATGCAACTGCAGTAGAAATAGCCACTCAAACCAATAAAGATACGGTAAATATTTATTTAGCCTCGGGCGAAGTCTTTGCCGACGCCTTAGTCGCAGGACCTGCAGCGGCAAAAGATCATGCACCGATTCTATTAACGAGACGAAATGAAGCACCGAAAGTCTTAAAGGATTATGTGGAAAAATCAAAGATTAAACAGATCACCATTATCGGTGGACAGGCGACCATTACCGATGAATGCGTAACAAATCTTTTGAAGAAATAAAAAAAGAGTCCTAGGGGACTCTTTTTTATTGGGCAAATAAAAGCCATCATCAAAAAACTTGGATTGAATCATGATTAATCTTAAAAAGAAAAAACATTCCAAGAATAAAAAGCGATAATCCTTAACAAAAGTGAAAAAAATCGATCCGATAAAGATATATATTAAAAAACACGAATGAACTCCATCGAAATTTCTCAATAAAAACAAGTCCAGCAATTATTTCAAAAAAGCAAATCTCTTTGGATAATGATCAATGAAAATCGCAAAATCAAGAAATACACTTTAACATTCACTTATCCCTAAGAAGTAAGTTGTTGATAGAATTACCTTAGTATATATCATTCGAAACAAAGATTGATCTTTATGATCTTTCTTTGATATACTATCATTATAGAAGAGATTTATTTCATAATAGGAACATAAAAATATACCAATGAATTAGGTAATGAAATCTAATTTGAAGACGAAGGAGGAAAAAATAATGATAGGAAAATCAAAACGTTTATTGAGTTTTGTTCTTGCGGCATTCATGTTAATGAATACAATGGTCCCCGGGGCAAAAGCTCAAGGAACGGAAGAGACGAAAATAAATGAAGTTACTGGTGATGTCTATATTGATAATGTAAAACCACCAGTGATCTATC
>JAUNVW010000030.1 GCA_030540635.1 Tissierellia bacterium
ATATTACACCTAATTTCACCACATATACCAATGGTGTTCAGCGAATTCAAGGCAAAAACCGTGTTGCTACAGCCATTGAAGTTTCGAAAAATTTAGCAAGATCAAGTGATGTCGTATTAGTTGCAGGTGCCGGTAATTTTGCCGATGCTTTAAGTGCCGCATCTTTAACAAGAGCTACTTATCCACTACTACTACTTGGTTCTGACACTACAGCCGTAACCAATGAAATTGTAAGACTTGGAGCAAAGAAAGTCTACATCTTAAGTGGTACCACTCATATTACAAAAGCGCAAGAAGAAGCCCTCGGTGCCATTGAAGGCGTTGAAAAAGTAGAACGTTTAGCAGGAGCAACTCGATATGAGACGAATAAAAATATCTTGGAATTATCCAAATACAATAATATATTCGTAGCCAATGGAGAGAACTTCCCTGATGCTTTAGCTGCTGGCGCCCTCTGTGAAGATCAACAAGCAAAACTTGTATTAACTTTAGCCAATCGTCTACCCGAAGGTCTTGAGGATTTATTCACAGAAGCCAATGGCCGTAATATCTACCTTGTCGGTGGCGAAAATTCCATCTCCAAAGATGTCGAAAACAAAATAAAATCTTTAATTCCAGAAGATGCTGGTATCCTTCGAATTCAAGGTAAAAACCGTTACGAAACTGCCATCGAATTATCGGGATATGCAAAAAACAAAGATCGTTTTGTTATCACCAATGGTTTGGATTTCCCAGATGCTTTAGCTGCTGCTGGAATTGCTGCAAAATACCAAATGCCCATTCTATTGACAGCACCTCAAGGCTTGACAAAGGAAATGGAAAATTATCTCTTCGAGAAAGTCTTCTACTCCGCACTTATCGTCGGTGGTAATAATTCCGTATCCACAAATATTGAAACTTTACTCGATAAATTAGCTTATCCCATCGTTTCCAAAGAAGGATATGTCGATCTTAGCGTGAAAAACATCTATCGTTATAGCGAAAAAGAAGAGCAACTTTTAAATACTCCTGCCGGAGAAAAAATCATTAGTACAATGAAAAAACGTCATATCGTCAAAGTACTTGGCGTCGACAAAGATTGGATAAAACTCGATAATTACGGAAAAATCGGCTGGACGAAATTAGCTCCCTTTAAATTTTATACGCAAGAATCCTTTGGTAAAGTAGAATTTAATGTACCATATACCTCCCAAATGGATGCTGGGGCACCTTGGGGCTGTGTACCAACTTCTCTATATATGGGAATGAATCACAGAGGATATGTAAAAGGTACAAGTATTGAAAAATTCTTGAAAAATATGCCTCGTCATAAATCAAATCCTGAAAAAGGATTCTCAGGATCACCATATACCGGCTCTAAAGTATATAAGATCCATATTGGACAAAATGCATTGGTAAAATACGCACAACAATATAGTCCCAATGTCGTCGGATTACAAAATGCTACTATGGACGATGTCATTCGTGAGATTCAAAATCAAAACCCTGTCGTCTTGAATTTAACCCTTCGTTGGGAAAATGCAAGATTTCGAGATTATCCAGTAGAAGGTAAAAAAGTTCGTTATGTTGAAAATAACCATGCCGCCCTATTTAATGGTTATGATCCTGCGACAAGAACCTTTACCGCAACAGACCCCTATAATCGTACGAGAAACTACTTCGGAAATCAACGGGGAGTTCCTGGTAAAAAATTAGTCTTCAAATTACCTAGACAACGAATCGAAGAACTTTTCCAACACGATAATTTCGCAATTACTGTAAGATAATAAAAAGGCTGGCTTCCGTGAAGCCGGCCTTTTTCTGTGATCACTACGTATTTTCATTTAAATCCACTACTTTGTCTATTGATATAAAACATTTTCCCAGAATCCATTGACATTAAAAAAAAATGTATTATAACAATACTCCCCTTACTATTATGAAGTTAATCCTTCCAGCGATTCCCTGATCTAAAATAGACTACATAATCGATAATAATGACTTCCTAATATTTAGTAAGCTTCACCCATTCCACTTATTGCTTTAAAACCAGATAGGAGAGTTTTATGAAAAAATATTTCACGATTCACTGTATCTCTGCCGTCTTGCTATTAAGCCTTACTTGGTATTTTGGTAAGAAGGAACAATTTCTTTATGTATTCTATGTGTGATCGTACCCTCGTTGCATTCTATACTGCTTCAAGGGGAGTAAAACAAAAGAAAAGATCTCATTTACCCATAGAAAAACTAATCCTCGTCCTATTCATGATCACCTTTGCGATCACCTTTAGGAATTTTCAACAAAAAAGGTTGTACGATGTACTTAGTTTTATCAGCTTGATGGGGATAGGCATTCTAACCTTCGATTTTCGAAGAAAGTATCAAACGTCCATCGCATAAAAAAAGATCTCAGCAAAGCTGAGATCTCTTTTTTATTTATTCCAGTGAATGGCTTTTACTTGTAAAAACTCTTCAAAACCATAGTCGCCACCTTCTCGGCCCAATCCCGATAATTTATAACCACCAAAGGGTAAATTGGAAGAACTCATATAGCCATTGATCGACACTTCTCCAGCATCGATTTTCTTTGCTACTTTTAAAGCTTCTTTTTCAGGACCAAAGACTGCCGCCGACAAACCGTAGACCGTATCATTGGCGATTTCAATGGCTTCATCGACATCATCATAGCTGATGACAGAAAGTACGGGACCAAAAATTTCTTCTTGACTGATCTCCATATCATTTTTTACATCGAAAAAAATCACGGGTTCTATTTTATAGTTTCCTTCATAGGGAAGTTCTTTTTTACCATAAACCATTCGTGCTCCTGAACGAACACCAGATTCTACGAAATGACGCACTTTGTCAAATTGATCTTTTCCACATAATGGTCCAATAATATGATCGCCCCTTCGTGGATCTCCAAATTCATAGGATTTTGCTTCTTCAATGAGAAGTTCTTTTATAAAATCCAAATCTTTTTTTGGAACGAGAAAACGAGACCATGCCGAGCAAGTTTGTCCCACATTTTCGAAAAGCCTGTTTAGTATAGATTGAACGGCTTTTTTCCCATAATCTCGGTGGAGTAGTATCGCTGGAGACTTTCCACCCATTTCTAAAATCACTTTTTTACCATTTCGAGAGGCTAATTCATAGACTTCCAATCCGCCTTTTGTTGAACCGGTAAAGGAAATCAATGCTACATCTTTGTGGCTCGCGAGACAATTCCCCACTTGGGAGCCTCTGCCGGGTACGAGATTGAGTATTCCCTTTGGAAAGCCGGCACGATCCCAGGCTTTTGTAATCCAATAGGCCGTCAATGGTGTTTTTTGAGATGGTTTTAAAACTACGGTATTCCCCCCTAACACCGCCGGAACGATTTTCTTCATAATTTGACCCATGGGGTAATTCCACGGCGTCATAGCGCCCACTACGCCATAGGGTTCTTTGTAAATATCTCCATCTTTTCTTTCTTCAACCCAAGGATATTCCCGTGCGATTTTAATAAAAGTCTTCACCGATTCAATGGAACCGTGAACATGATTTCCATAAGCCAAACCTTTGTTGACGCCTAATTCTTCCTCTACTCTTTCCACTAAATCGTCTTCGATTTTCTTTAATTCATCGTAAAACTTTTCCATGGGAGCGATTCGCTCTTCCAGGGATTTTTCTCGCCATAATAAAAAAGCTTTTCGGGAACTTTCCACTGCCCGGTTCACATCTTCTTCGTGACAGGCAACCACCTTGGTGATTTCTTCACCGGTTACTGGATTTTCCACAGAAATTTTATCGGTTGACTGTCCCCTCACCCATTGTCCATCGAAATAAATCTGATCATACTTCATGAAATCACTCCTTATAGTATATATAACTCTTTTGAGTGATCTTTAAACAGGAATATCTACATCTTTTACGAGATATTTATCTTCTAATTTCTCTAGATAACAAAACACCTCTTCCAACTCCCGTCCCAAATCCTTAAGAATATAGCCACTATCTGTTTTTTTGACACAATGATATTCTTCTAAAATTTTTAATTTTCGCTGTAATTCTGTATGGGATAAATAATCAATTCCCTCTAAAATATCGGTATAAGTATAATAACCTTTATCCATTCTGTGAAGAATCTCTGGGATCCATCGCCTTTTCATTAGATCTCGGAGCATCAAATATTTACGATGACACATAATCCCTCCTTTTTTTGATTGATCCTTCCCCAAAAATCTCAAGCTATGGTTCCTTATTGTTATAATTGATAACTCTTATCATTTCAAAACATCGAGGGACACTTTCCGTTTTCCCATCACTCCAAACCAAAATACTTCGCCAAAGGTAAAATTCTTCCCTCTCGATCCCATTGATGATATATTTGAAATACTTTATGAATATCGCCTTTTCCCACGGTTTCCACCAGTTCTACAATGCTAAGAAAGCTCCGCCAATATTCGTACATAATACTTGTTAAACTCCCATCATAACTGGAGTCTCCAAATTCTTCTAAGGAATGATTCCCATATTTTCCTTGGAAAAAATTGACCAATTCTCGCTCTACCTGGACTGTCTTTTGAAATTCATCTTTCGTCAAAAAAAACTTCCGTGGGATATAATCACACATGCCTTCTTCAAACCAAATTCCGTCTTCTTGTTCTACATCGAAATCATCTAAAAAATAATCGGAATGATGGGTTAATTCATGGCCAAGAATCGTCAGTAAATAAGACCCATCGATTTCTTTAAAAAAATCCTTGATCCCATTTGGAACATCTTCTCCCACTACATCTAAAAAGATCTTTCGCCAGTTTTCTTCATCAACGGCAAAAATAATTCCCTGTTCATTGGTAAATGCTGGAATTGGATAATCCGATAAAACGGAGGTCCCGATCTCTTTTGTCGTCCACACAATCCCATTGGGACAATCATAGAGTTTAAAGTTTTTTTCTAAAAACTCTTGATACTTTCGCAATCGAGTCTTAAGATAATCAATGGACTTCTCGTAATTTCTGTACTCCTCTACAGATTCAAAGGCAAAAACATCTTTCATATTCCCCCTCCTTTTCCCTAATATTGTAATGGATTCTTTCGTTCTTTTGCAAGATGGTTCTTCGGAAAAAATAAATCCCTTCACCATTGAAACCCTTAATATCCAAAGATCTTATTTTAGATTTTATCCTTGTTTCGTTTTCTATAAAGACGTCCAAAGGAATATCTCCTTTCGCTAGGAGACGGCAACAAGACCTAAGTTGCCATAAAAGAAATCCATGGACAAGTAAAAAACAGGCGATTTGAAGGAGCAAATCGTCTGTTTTACATTTTCTCATTAATTTTAACTTTTCTTTGATTGTTCCAATGCCTTTACCGTACTTTGATGAAGGAGCGTTCTTCGACTTCGATCGGATAAGAGCATTTGTGAGTACAATAAATCCACCATGACTAAGATGGGAAATTGGGGAGATATGGCCATCCCCTGCTCCAAATGTTCTTTTACGGCAAATAATAAAATTTCGTCGCAAAATTTCTTATAATTTTCTTCCAAATGGGCCGTCATAAGCACCGTTTTTGCCCCTCTTTTTTTTGCATCTTCCAAGGAGCGAATTACCGATTTCGTTTTTCCACTGACAGAAATTCCAATGGCCAAACTCTCCTGATCCATTAAAACGGCATCCATTCGCATAATGTCGCCATCGGTAATCGCCTCCATATTGACGCCGATTCGCATAAAACGAAATTTCATCTCCTGTGCCGCCAATCCCGAGGAGCCTTTTCCATAAACTGAAATTTTCTTTTTCTGATTGAATAATTGGACCAAATGCTGAATTTGATCGGGTTTTAATAATGCATCGGATTTGTTCAGTAATTCTTGATAATTGGAAAACACCATGGCCATATGATCGTTCAGTTCCAAGGATACCCTGCCTTCATTTTGAGATTGAAAATGAAAGATCAATTCTCGATATCCACGATAGCCGCATTTTTTTGCAAATCGAGATAGGGAGGCCTCGGAAACCGCCAAATCTTTTGCCACAGATTTTGCTGAATAATCTTCTCTTTTTGGATTTTTAAGAAAATAATCGGCGATAACTTTTTCCACCGATGTAAATCGATCGTAAATTGCCTCCATATGGGGAATAAGATCTCGACTGTATTTATCCATGGATCCAGCCCTTTCGCTTTTCTTGATATTTCAAAAAATGGAAATAAGCCCCTAACATACCGGCTCGATTTTCATTTTGTGCAAATGCCAAACGGGTGTTGACGGCAATGGGGCGAATCAAATACTCCTCCATGGAATGTCGAATTAAAGGCTCTAAATACGATTTCTGCGCCATAATTCCTCCCCCGAGAACGACAATATCGGGATTTAACACATAGGAAATATTTGCAATGCCCATCCCTAATACCTGGCACATTTCATCGATGGCTTGAACAGCGATGGGATCTTTCTCTTTTGCCCATTGAAAAATCTTTCTTCCATCGACTTCCTCGAGTGATTTATTTTTCAAATTCGCCACTTTTCGAACTAAAGCACTGGTCGCGCCTTGTTTTTGAAAAGATCCTCCGGGCAAATGAAGATAGCCGACTTCACATCCACTGCCAGAGGCGCCTTTGAAAATCTCACCATTGATGATCACGGCTCCCCCAATTCCCGTTCCAATCGTCAGACATAAAGCCACTTGACTTCCTTTGGCAGCACCGGCATGATATTCAGCCAGTGCCGCACAATTTACATCATTTTCCATTTCACAAGGTAAATCAAAAATCTCTTCGAGATAATCTTTCATTTCAATTCCCGTATAGTCGGGTATTAAAGGAGAAGCGTATTGGATTCGGCCGAGTTTTGAGTCCACAATGCCCGCCGTTGAAATACAAATTCCCGCGGGATGATAGTCCTTTACATAATGTGACAGGATGTTTTTAAGTTTTCTTAAAATTCCAGGACCGCCTTCTTCCAATGCCAAAGTCGGCTGTTCCCCCTCCTCGATAAAACCTAGATCTTCCCGTAGCACACCGTGTTTTATTGTCGTTCCCCCAATATCAATAGTAATATACTCCTTCATTGCCCTTCTCCTTATCCTTTTTATTTATATTTTGTATTATAAATTGTTGTATTGGGATCTGGCATTGAATCGTCATCTTTCACTTTTCGCCAAATCATACTTGCTGGAATACCTACAATTAATGATACCACAATGGATATCATGGAGTAGGACCAAATGGACACTTGATCTGCAGAAACAAAATATTTAATGTAAATCATTACAGCAGATGATGCGATAAATCCTAAACTAGCACCGAAGGTATTGCCAACTTTCGTAAAAATTCCAAGGACAAAGGTTCCGATTAAAATACCTAGAACTAATCCCATAAAACCATTGAACCACTCATACGCCGATTTCACATCGCCATTGGCGAGGATAATCGCCACAAGGATTGCAAAAACTCCGACGATCAATGACACAATTTGACCGATCCTCGTTTGTTTTTCAAAGCTCAATTCTTTTTTCGACAATCGCTCTTGAATATCCAATGTCCATGAGGAAGCGACGGAGTTTAAACCTGTGGATAATGTAGACTGGGATGCTGCATAAATCGCCGCCAATAAAACCCCTGTAATTCCTACCGGCAATTCAAAAGCAATCCATGACGCGAAGATTTGATCCTGCTGGGCCGCCGGTGGCAGAGGATTCCCTTGTACTTGATAAAAGGTATATAAACCCGTACCGATTAAATAGAACACCGTCGCGATGAAAATTGACAAGGCGCCATTGGTCAACATCATCTTATTTAATTTCTTTCGATCCGTTGTCGTCGTAAAACGTTGGACGATGTCTTGACTGGAGACATAGGAGCTCATCGTATTAAAACCTGCTCCTACGATCAGTAGAAATACGGAATCTTTTAAGAGATTCGGATTAAATAATGGCTCATCGACGGCTAAGAACTTTCCGTGATTGGAAAGTTGATCAAATACCGCCGAGAAACCACCGTCAATATGGCCCATTAAATAAAACAAGCCATAAGTAACACCGATTAATAATACGGAACCTTGGATAAAGTCGGTCCACAATACGGATTTTAAACCGCCGGTATAGGAATAAATCATCGCAATGATTCCCATAATGACGATTAAAATATTAACATTGACTCCCATTAATTCCGATAATACCATACAGGGAAGATACATGATAATCGACATTCGACCCACTTGGAAAATGATAAACATAATAGCGCCAAGGATTCGAAGTCCTTTGCTATGATATCGTAATTCCAAATAATGATATGCCGTATCAATATCTAAACTACTGTAAATCGGTAAGAAAAAGCGAATCGTCAAGGGAATCGCCAAAATCATCCCTAATTGCGCGAACCACATGATCCAAGTACCGGCATAGGAATTTCCTGCCAAAGACAGAAAAGAAATCGGACTTAATAATGTCGCAAATATCGAAACAGATGTTACCCACCAAGGTACTGTTCCATCACTTTTAAAATACTCTTTGCCCTTCATCTCTTTCTTTGAGAAATAAAGTCCAGCAAAAAGAACGGCTGCCAAATATAATATTAATATCCCTAAATCAATTGTAGTAAAACCTTGCATAACTCTCCCTCCCTATAAGTACATTTCTTTTGCTTTCGTAATCATCATCGCCACATCTTTTGCAATTTTAAAATCCCCATCATGTAAATTTTCCAGAGGTTCTCGAACACCACCTAAATCTAAATTCTCATTTACGCGAAGAACTTCTTTCGCCAGGGCATACATATTTCCACGGCCGGAGCACATCTTATAAATGATCTCGTTAATATCGTATTGTAACTCGAGGGCCTTCTTCCTCTCTCCTTCTTTTATCCACTCATCGAGCTTTAAAAATAACTCTGGCATTACGGCATAGGTACCGCCGATTCCTCCATCGGCTCCCATGGCTCGCCCCGATACAAATTGCTCATCGGGACCGTTGAATACGATAAAATCTTCTTTTTCTCTTACCCCCGCCCTTTTGAACAATTGAATATCCATCGTCGGCATCGATGAATTTTTCACGCCAATGACCCGATCATTTTTAAGCATTTCATCGAACAATGATAAGGTCAATGCCGTACCTGCCAATTGGGGGATATTGTAAATAATAAAATCCGTCTGTGGTGCCCCTTGACTAATGCGATTCCAGTATTGGGCAATGGAATACTCCGGTAATTTAAAGTAAATGGGTGGAATCGCCGCGATGGCATCGACACCAAGCTTTTCCGAATGTTCGGCTAAGATCATACTATCTCTCGTATTATTACAAGCTACATGATTGATGACGGTAAGTTTTCCCTTAGCTACCGACATCACTTCTTCGATGATTGCTTTTCGCTCTTTCACCGATTGATAAATACATTCCCCTGAAGAACCATTGACATAAACACCTTTTACTCCTTTTTCTATGAAATAACGGGTAAGATTTCCCACAGCTTCTCGACTAATCTCGCCATCTTCATCATAGCAAGCATAAAATGCCGGTAAAATTCCTCGATACTTATTTAAACTCATCTCAACTCTCCTTTTTTAATTTCATCTACAAATCGTTTCGCTATCAACTGGGGTCTCGTAATCATCGAACCAACGACGACACTATACGCCCCTAAATCAAGGACATGTCGTGCCTTCTCTGGGGTATCAATATTCCCTTCTGCCAAAACAGGATGTTTCACTTTTTTAATAATCTCTCGTAAAATTTGAAAATCGTTTTCTTCAATTGCTAAATGCTCACTTTGTTTCGTATAACCTACTAAAGTCGTTCCAATAAAATCAAAACCCAAATCATCGGCATAAACAGCCTCTTCCACCGTAGAACAATCTGCCATTAGGAATTGATCGGGATATTCCCTTCGAATACATTCATAAAATTCTTCTAAAGAAAGACCATCGGGTCGAATCCCCTTCGTCGCATCCAAGGCGATAACCTCCGGTTTTGCTTCCATCAACTCGTGGATCTCTTTCATCGTCGGCGTAATATAAATATCGTTATCCTTATAATCTCGTTTGACAATGCCGATCACTGGTAAATCCACCTGATCTTTAATCGCTAAAATATCTTCTCTTGAATTGGCGCGAATCCCTGCCGCTCCACCTTCTTTCGCCGCTAACGCCATCCGCCCCATAATAAAGGAAGAATGTAGCGGTTCTTCCGGCAAAGCTTGACAAGACACAATTAATTCGCCTTGTATCCCTGATAAATCTCTTTTCATGGAAACCTCCTTTCTTATACCTTCTAGGGTCAGTATATCAATGATTGAATTTTATTTCAATTAATTTTATAAATAGAAAGTACTTTCATAAAAGTGGGTAATAAACACCACTATCTCTGAAATCATTTTCATATGATAGGTTGTAAAATTAAATGCGACACCTTTAAAAATTAAAAACTCATACTAACTTCGTGTAAAATGTTAATAACGACAAAAACAGACACGGAGGTTAATATGAGTTATAAACATCTTACCATAAATGATCGAAGTAAAATAGAGGTATTAAAAAATGATCGAAGTAAAATAGAGGTATTAAAATCAGAGGGCTATTCTTCTAGAAGAATAGCGAAAATCTTGGGTTTTCATCATTCAACTATTTCAAGAGAGCTTAAAAGATGCAAAGGAAAGTATAAAGCGATTAATGCAGATAAAGATAATAAATATAAACAATCTTTTAAGGGAAGAAAACAAAAATTACAGATAATATTAAAGACGAAATCGTTGATAAATTAAACGCTAAATGGTCACCGGAACAGATAGTTTCCACTGTTTTACAGGGGGTTGTTTGTTTTAAAACCATATATAACTGGCTCTACTCTGGATTAATCGATTTTGACATCACAAAACTAAGAAGAAAAGGGAAGTCAAGAAAACCTAGAGAAACTAGAGGAAGATTTAATATTGGAACATCCATAAGAAAAAGGCCAAAAAATGTGAAGAAAAGAATCGAATTTGGGCATTGGGAACTAGATACCGTAGTATCGTCTAGAGGAAAAAGTAAAGGATGCTTGGCAACCTTTGTTGAAATGAAATCAAGATTCTACCTCGCCTTACCGATGAAGGATAGAAGTAAAGATTCCATGTTTGAAGCAATGAATAAATTAATAAACCCCTTACCTAAGGCTGCATGTAAAAGCTTCACCTCAGATAGAGGGAAAGAATTCGCTTGTTACAAAGAAATTGAGAAATTAGGAATTGACTTTTATTTTGCTGATCCATACTCGGCTTGGCAAAGAGGTAGTAACGAAAATTCAAATGGATTATTAAGAGAGTACTATCCAAAGAAAACAGATCTAGCTAAAATAGATGTGGAAGAACTTATTAAAAATACAATGGAGCTCAATAATAGACCAAGAAAATGCCTAGATTATCAAACTCCATTTGATGTATTTATGCACGAACTTAGTTTGCTCTAAGTGTCGCAATACTATTTGCAATTCATCATATAAAAAAAGCATCTATTCATCGATGCTCTTATCGTAAAATTCTTTCATATGATTTCAATCAATCATTCTTTGTATTATCTAAGATTTATTTTTAAAATTAAAGTTATCACTACAAAACCTTTCTTCTCTTCATCGTTTATACCTCGTTTACATTATTATAAAGAAGTATTTGAAGGATGAAGATCCCGTCGTTTTCTTTAAAAGTCATGGTACCTTTATGTTTTTTTACAATCTGTGAGATATTGTAAATACCATAGCCCGTCTTTTTATAAGATCTTTTTTTAGAAAGTAATTTCCCATTCCCTCGTTTCAAAGGTTCTTTCAATGGATTTCTACTTTCAATATAAAGAACGCCCATTTTTTCCTTGAGAATAAGGTGAAGCTTTTCTCTCCCTCATAATCTTGCAAAGTCTACTTCCATTATCAAAAGGATAGACCTTAACCGGATCCTTCCATGAAAAAAGAAGGAGCTTTTCTAGCCAATCAAGCTCCTTTTTATCATCTTCTAATATGCCAATATGAAACATCTTTGATTCATCCTCTCTTGTATGTAGATTACAAATAAATCTTTATATAATGCTTAATACAAAAGTTCATTGATCACTTTTCGTATCATATCCTTACAAGTATTCGTTTACACATTCCGATTCTTTCGCCAAAATAGAAGTGCACTAAGAAGAAAAGCAATGGCAAGATAAATACTATTGTGAAGAAGATAGGAAGTAGTGGTGCCATAGCGCCATCCACCTTCCAAATCTTTAAAAACAATAAATCGTTCGCCCAAATACATAATAAAGACGAGAAGAAAGTAGAGAAGAGCGACCTTTTGATTTCTTCTTCCTGCGACATGATCCTTATCCAAATATTGTTCAACAAAATAGACGATTCCTAAAAAAGCCGCTACCCCGCCCGTTGGAAAACGGCGAATTCTCTGTTCTGTCCTCTCATTCACTTGTGCCCATCTTGTCATATATTCTTGCTGTGATTCTCCCGTTTTTCTCTGACTCATTTCGATTTTATCCTTCAGAAAAAGACCATTCATCACTGTTACAAAAAAAAGTAAGAGAAGAAAGAGTCCTTCGATTCCTTTACGCATGATATCCCCCTTTCATTGTAAATATATTTTATCATAAATCATAGCTTTTTCTTTGGATCTTGGTATTATTTAAAAGTTTCAGGGTATTATTTAAACTTTAAATGAGCTTTTTGTCATGAAAAAAAGGCATCTTTTCATCGTTGCTCTTTCTTTCATCTGATTTCAATCAATCATTTCATCAAAACGATCTAATTTCTATTAAGAAATCTTTTTGATTTCATAGATCTTATCCAATTTAGCTTTCGTAGATTCTTCCAAGTGATGGGAAATCATAATAATGGTTTTATTATCTTTCGATAATATAATATCCTCTATTTCTTGTCTTGTTTCATTATCCACCGCTGAAGTTGCCTCATCTAGAATAATAACCGGTAAATCTCTGACCAAGGCTCTCGCAAGGCAGATCCTCTGTTTTTCACCTCCGGATAGCTGTCCTCCTAAAGCACCTACAAAAGTATCCAAGCCATTCTCCAGAGAATTTACTAGATGATCCACTCTCACTTCTCGAATAGCATCCATAATTTTTTCATCAGAAATATCCTCGCCCAATGTAATATTATCCCGAATACTCAAATTAAATAAGTAATTATCCTGACTGACATAGGCGATTTCTTTTGAAAAGTCGATGTCTTTTGCTGTGTCTAATGGCTTATCATCCACCAAAACTGCTCCTTTTTTGGGAATTAAGCGTCCTAATATCATCTTTAATACGGTGGATTTCCCACTACCACTTTCTCCGATAATGGCATACTTTTGATTTTTATCAAATGTAAAA
>JAUNVW010000031.1 GCA_030540635.1 Tissierellia bacterium
ATATTCACATGGGGTTTCGTTCTCTCAAACTTTTCTTTTGCCATTTTGTCCTCCTAATTGTAATCAGTCTTTATTCTTTATCGCCCAGTACTTCGTCCGCAATGGATTGTGGTACTTGAGCGTAATGATCAAATTGCATGGAGTAAGTTGCACGTCCTTGCGTATTTGATCGTAGATCTGTTGCATATCCAAACATATTGGATAATGGTATATATGCATCTAAGATATGAACGCCATCTTTTGGATTCATACCATCAATTTTACCTCTTCTTGAGGATACATCACCCATAACATCACCAAGATATTCATCAGGTGTTGTAATCTCAACTTTCATCATCGGTTCTAATAATACTGGACCTGCTTTTTCAACGGCCGATCGAAAGCCCATTGATCCGGCAATTTTAAAGGCCATTTCCGATGAGTCCACATCGTGATAAGATCCATCAACAAGGGTAACTTTTAAGTCTAACATTGGATATCCACCGAGGATTCCCGATTGGGATGCCTCTTCACAACCTTGTTCCACAGAACCAATGTATTCCCTTGGAATTGCCCCTCCAACGATTTTGTCAATAAATTCAAATCCTGTACCTTCTTCACCGGGTTCAATGATCAGTTTACAGTGACCATATTGTCCACGTCCACCGGATTGACGGATGTATTTACCTTCGGCTTCTGCAGTTTTTGTAATGGATTCGCGATAGGATACTTGAGGATTACCGATATTTGCTTCGACTTTAAATTCACGTAATAGACGATCAACGATAATCTCTAAGTGTAATTCTCCCATTCCTGCAATAATGGTCTGTCCAGTTTCTTCGTCGGTATAGGTTCTAAATGTGGGATCCTCTTCCGCCAATTTTTGCAAAGCAATACTCATCTTTTCTTGAGATGCTTTAGTTTTAGGTTCGATGGCGACGGAAATAACTGGTTCCGGGAATTCCATTTTTTCAAGGATGATTTCGTGATCAGGATCACAGAGAGTATCCCCTGTTCCCGTGTCTTTTAAACCGATAATGGCAACAATATCTCCGGCATAAGCCGTTTCAATTTCTTCTCGTTTATTTGCGTGCATCATCAATATACGACCAACACGTTCTCTTTTTCCTTTACTGGAATTGTATACATAGGACCCAGCATCTACTTTACCCGAATAAACCCTCGCATAGGCTAATTTACCGACATAGGGATCGGCTGCAATTTTAAAAGCCAATGCTGAAAACGGTTCATCGTAGTCCGGTTTACGAACTTCTTCTTCTTCCGTTCCCGGTACAACACCAGTAATCGCTGGCATTTCCGTCGGCGCAGGCATAAAATCGATAATTGCATCGAGTAAAGGTTGAACACCTTTGTTTTTATAGGCAGATCCACATAATACGGGATTCATTTCGTTTTTAATGGTTGCTGTACGGATTGCT
Organism: Tissierellia bacterium; assembly: GCA_030540635.1. Classification (GTDB taxonomy): domain Bacteria; phylum Bacillota; class Clostridia; order Tissierellales; family Peptoniphilaceae; genus JAUNVW01. The sequence continues at coordinate 1,419 of JAUNVW010000031.1, forward strand.
TTGTGGATTTCTTCGACGGTCAGTTCTTCCCCTTCGAGATATTTCATCATTAACTCTTCATCATGTTCTGCAATTGTCTCTAAAAGTTCTGCACGAAGTTCTTCCGCTTTATCCCGTAATTCTTCGGGAATTTCTTGAGTTTCCACATCCATTCCCAATTCATCTTTGTAAATATGGGCCTCCATATTAATCAGGTCCACTACGCCGACAAATTGATCTTCAGCACCAATGGGTATCTCTAGTGGAATTGCATTGGCCCGTAATCGCTCCTTGATCGTTTCCAATGCGGCAAAGAAATCAGCACCAGTCGCATCCATCTTATTGATAAAGCATAATCTCGGTACTTGATATTTATCTGCTTGTCTCCACACGGTTTCCGATTGCGGTTCAACACCGGATTTCGCATCAAATAGAGCCACGGCACCATCGAGAACCCGTAAGGATCGCTCTACTTCAACTGTAAAGTCAACGTGGCCTGGTGTATCGATGATATTGATTCGATTGTCTTTCCAAAAACAAGTGGTAGCTGCCGATGTAATGGTAATACCACGCTCTTGCTCCTGTTCCATCCAGTCCATTTGAGCGGCTCCGTCGTGGGTATCCCCCATCTTATGGATTTTACCAGTATAGTAAAGCATACGCTCGGTAACTGTGGTTTTTCCAGCATCGATATGCGCCATGATCCCTATATTTCTGGTATTTTCCAAAGAATCATTTCTAGCCATTCATTTCCTCCTTAGGAATTCTAGTATCTATAGTGAGCAAAAGCTTTATTCGCTTCAGCCATTTTGTGTACATCTTCTCTTTTTCTCACCGATGCTCCTGTATTATTAGATGCATCGACAATTTCTTTACCAAGACGTTCAATCATTGTTTTCTCGCCTCTTGCACGGGCATAGGCTGTTAACCAACGTAGACCCAATGTTTGACGACGTTCTGGACGAACTTCAATTGGCACTTGGTAATTGGCGCCCCCGATTCGACGGGATTTAACCTCTAAAATCGGCATAATATTGTTTAGGGCTTTGTAAAATACTTCCAATGGATCTTCTCCAGTGGTTTCTTGTACCAGATCCATTGCTCCGTATACAATTTTTTGAGCAATACCTTTTTTGCCGTCTAACATGATATTATTTACTAATTTCGTAATGACTTTGTCATTGTAGACTGGATCCGGCATGACATCTCTTTTTGGTACATGTCCTTTTCTTGGCACTTCGCTTCCCTCCTTAACCATATAAAGTAATATCGTCGGTACTCGACTATTTCTCTTGTCGCTGTGCTATAAATGTATTATAAAAATGAATCTTGTAATCAATCATTTATCGATCATTTTAGCAACTTGTTCGTCTTATTTTTTCGGTTTTTTCGCACCGTATTTTGAGCGTCCTTGCATTCTGTCTTGTACACCTGCTGTGTCAAGAGCTCCACGAATGATATGATAACGCACCCCCGGTAAGTCCTTTACACGACCTCCACGAATTAAAACCACGGAGTGTTCTTGTAAATTGTGACCAATTCCCGGAATATAGGAAAGTACTTCCATGCCGTTTGTTAAACGAACACGAGCTACTTTACGAAGAGCTGAATTCGGCTTCTTCGGAGTTACTGTACGAACTGCTGTACAAACCCCTCGTTTTTGAGGACAATCTACTCGCGTATATCTGTTTTTTAATGTATTAAAATTATAAGATAATGCAGGTGATCCTGATTTGTAAGTTTTCGGACTTCTTCCTTTACGGATTAATTGATTAATTGTTGGCAAATATTCCACCTCCCTTTCATAAAATAAATGACAAAAAAATAATAGCGTGGAGCTATTAGTTTTTATCCTTGTATATTCTAACACCTAAAGGCTATTCTGTCAAATCATTTTGTGGTTTTTTAGGAATTTATTACGCTTTTGAAATATGCCACAAACTTCATTTCTTTCATCTGATCCTAGAACAGCCACCGTGGAAAGGAAGTTTTTTATTTAATCCATCACTTTGCGATATTTTGTCATAAATCTCCTCGAAAGCAGATCAGGATTGATAGAAAACCTCCTTATCGGGTATAAATGGATATGTAAACGTAATACCCTTATGAAAAAAGTTAGGAGGAATTATGGGTAAATACAGAGATGATGCCGCTAAATTATTAGAATATATCGGCGGTAAAGAGAATATCGACGCCGTCACCCATTGTGTGACTCGGATGCGTTTTGTTTTAAAGGATCCGAAGAAGGCCGATATTAAAAAAATTGAAGCACTACCTTCGGTAAAAGGTTCTTTTACCCAGGCCGGACAATTTCAAGTAATTATTGGTAATGATGTCGATGTTTTTTATCAAGATTTTATTGACTTAGCCGGTATCGAAGGAGTTTCAAAGGATGAAGTAAAGAAAGATGCCGTAAAAAATCAAAATATTTTACAACGGATCGCATCGGTATTGGCCGAGATTTTTGCACCAATAATCCCGGCCATCGTCGTCGGAGGTTTGATTTTAGGTTTTCGTAATATTTTAGAGGCCTTACCGATGGAGCGACTAGGCGGGGCAACCATTGCTGAAACCTATCCCTTCTGGGGTGGAGTCAATCACTTCCTTTGGCTCATTGGGGAAGCGATCTTCCATTTTCTACCCGTTGGTGTAACTTGGTCCATCACGAGGAAAATGGGCACGACACAAATCCTTGGAATTGTCCTGGGGATCACCTTAGTCTCTCCCCAGTTAATTAATGCCTATGCCGTTCCTGGCATGGATCCATCGGAAATTCCCGTTTGGGATTTCGGCTTTGCCACCATTGATATGATTGGCTATCAGGCCCAAGTCATCCCGGCAATGCTTGCGGGATTCACATTAGTTTATTTGGAAAAGTTTTGGAAGAAAGTCATCCCCAATGCGATTTCTATGATTTTTGTACCATTATTTTCATTGGTTCCAACGGTTTTATTAGCCCATGCGATTTTAGGTCCCATTGGTTGGAGTATAGGTACTTGGATTTCCAATGGCGTTTATGCAGGCTTAACTTCTAAATTAAATTGGTTATTCGGTATGGTTTTTGGTGGATTCTATGCCCCCCTTGTTATTACCGGATTGCATCATATGACCAATGCCATCGACTTCCAATTGGCCGCCGATTTCGGTGGAACGATACTGTGGCCGATGATTGCCCTTTCAAATATTGCCCAAGGTTCGGCAGTACTCGCCATTATCTACTTGCACCGCGGAAACAAGCAAGAAGAGCAAATCTCCGTACCCTCGGCAATTTCTGCGTATCTAGGAGTAACCGAGCCGGCGATGTTTGGTATCAATATTAAATATCAATATCCCTTTATTGCGGCGATGATCGGTTCAGCCATTGCGGGATTCCTATCGGTATTTACCGGTGTGGAAGCATTTACCGTCGGTGTGGGAGGCCTTCCTGGAATACTTTCCATTAAATCCCAATATTGGATTCCCTTTGGAATCTGTGTCGCCATCGCTATTGTCGTACCGTTCCTATTGACCATTGTATTTTCAAAATCAAAATTCGGCACAAAAGTGGAGGCATAAATGAAGTCTTTGGAAAAAATGGTGATCTATCAAATCTATCCCAAATCCTTTCAAGATTCCAATGATGATGGAATTGGCGATATACGAGGTATCATCCAGCATATTGACTATTTCGTGGAATTGGGCATTGATATGATTTGGATGAATCCGATTTTCGTATCCCCACAAAAGGATAATGGTTATGATATTACCCATTACACGAAGATCGATCCCATTTTTGGAACCATGGAGGATTTAGAAGAACTCATCGAGAAATTAGAGATCCATGATATCGGCTTAATGTTCGATATGGTCTTTAATCATTCATCGACGACCCATCCCTGGTTTCAACAAGCTTTGGCGGGAAATAAAAAATACGAAGATTTCTATATTATCCGTCCCCCGAAAGATTCGGGGGATCTTCCCACCAATTGGGCGTCGAAATTTGGCGGTCCGGCGTGGGCGCCTTTTGGCGATAGTGGCAAATACTATCTCCATTTATACGATCCCTCCCAAGCCGATCTCAACTGGCGAAATGAAAACATGAGAAATGAACTCTACGATATCGTCGATTTTTGGATGGATAAGGGAATTAAAGGTTTTCGATTTGATGTTTTAAATGTAATTGGAAAAGATGAAATTTTAGTGGATTCCACAGGTTCGATCGATCAGGAAAAGTCCCTATATACAGATACTCCCGTCGTTCACGATTATATTCGCGAAATGAATCGTAAAACCTTTGGTCATCGAGAAATCACGACGGTTGGCGAAATGTCTTCCACCAATATTCAAAATTCCATTGAATATACCAAGAAAGAAAACGATCAATTAGACATGATCTTTTCTTTCCACCATTTAAAAGTCGATTATAAAGATGGTGATAAATGGACCCTTATGGATTTTGATTTCCTAAAACTAAAGGAAATCTTATTCCAATGGCAACTCGGCATGGAAAAAGGAAATGGCTGGATGGCTTTATTTTGGAATAATCATGATCAACCACGATCCAATCATCGTTTTGGTGACACAAAAAATTATCCCTATGAAGTGGCGACTATGTTGGCCCATTGCCTTCACATGATGCGGGGAACACCCTATATTTATCAAGGGGAAGAATTCGGCATGGTCGGTCCCCATTTTAAGACCATTACGGATTATCGCGATGTGGAAAGTAAAAATGCCTATGAACGATTAATTAAAGATCATCGACATGAAGAAGCCATGGCGATTATCGCGGCGAAATCAAGGGATGATTCCAGAACACCAATGCAATGGGATCACGGTGAAAAGTATTACGGCTTTTCTAAAGAGAAACCTTGGATCATGCCGGCAGATGATGGTATTTCTTTAAAACGAGATCGAAAGAATAAAAACAGTATTTTCCAATTCTACAAAGATTTAATTGCCATTCGTAAATCAGAACCCATTATACAATCTGGGAAAATAAAACCGATTCTCGTGGATCATCCAAGAATTTTCGGGTATATACGTAGTAATGGAGAAGATGAAATCATCGTCCTTAATAATTTCTATCCTGAACCGGTAGAAATTCAATGGGATCTTCCATCCGATGAAAAAATCATCGGCAATGGACCCTTAAAGAAATTAACCGACACTATTTGTCTTGAACCCTATGAATGTGGATCTTGGAAAATTTAAGGAGGAAAAAATGTTTAATTTATTTAAGAAAAAAGAAATCAATGATGTGGAAGTCAAATTACCCCTAGACGGCAAAATTCTTCCCATCGAAGAAGTACCCGATCAAGTATTCTCACAAAAAATGGTCGGCGATGGCTTTGCTGTGGAACCTAGGGACGGAAAAGTCTATGCTCCCGTTGATGGTGAAATCGTACTTCGTCCCGATGAACTGCACGCCATTGGAATTCGTGCGAAAAACGGCGCAGAAATATTGATTCATTTTGGTATGGATACGGTCGAATTAAAAGGCGAAGGCTTTACTTCTTCGGTTAATGTCGGTGATCAAGTAAAAGAAGGCGATTTACTTTTGACCGTAGATCTCGATTTGATCAAAGAAAAAGTCCCTTCTACCATCACACCGGTCATCGTCTCCAATCCTGATGATTACCAGTGGGATGCCATCAATAATAATGCCCAATTACATGAAACGGTTATGACTGTTGTTAAAAAATAGCAAAATAAAGCCCTTCACTTCGTGGATCTCTTCCACCGTGAAGGGTCTTTTTTTTTATTCTTTTGCCCAACCCATGGAGGATTTTACCGCTCTCTCCCAGGCGTGAAGTTTTTCTTGCCGAAGGGCTTCTTCCATATTTGGTGTAAAAATACGATCACTTTCCCAGATCTTTTCGATTTCTTCTTGATCTTTCCAAAAACCTGTGGCAAGACCTGCTAGAAATGCCGCTCCTAAAGCCGTCGTTTCCAAGCATTTCGGCCGCTCTACTTTTCGGTCAATCATATCGGCTTGATATTGCATAAGAAAATTATTATTGGCGGCTCCCCCATCCACTTTTAAAATTTGCAAAGGCTCGCCCAAATCATCACTCATGGCTTGCAATACATCTCGGGACAAATAGGCCAATGATTCTAAAGTAGCTCGGATAATATGGTATTTCGTCGTTCCTCGAGTAATGCCAACAATGGCTCCCCGGGCATAGGGATCCCAATAAGGTGCTCCAAGGCCAGTAAATGCAGGAACGACAAAACATCCTCCAGTATCGGGAACTCTCGTCGCCATATATTCTGTATCTTCTGCACGATCGACAATTCGAAGCTCATCACGAAGCCACTGTACCGCTGAACCTGCTACGAATATGGAACCTTCTAATGCATAATACAATTGATCTTCAATCCCCCATGCAATTGTGGTAATAAGGCCATGGGAAGAAAAACGAGGTGACGAGCCGGTATTCATTAAAAGGAAGGCACCGGTCCCATAAGTGTTTTTCGCTTGACCTTTTTGAAAACAGGACTGTCCAAATAATGCAGATTGTTGATCTCCTGCCGCACCTGCAATGGGAATTTCATTGCCGAAATACTGTTTTTTTGTATGGGCAAAGATACCAGAACTTGGGCGAACTTCTGGTAAGATTTTCTTCGGTATCGCGAGTAATTCTAAAATCTCATCATCCCAGTCTAGGGTATTGATATTAAATAACATCGTCCGAGAAGCATTGGAGTAATCCGTTAAATGGGAGCCGGTTAATTTATAGATCAGCCATGTATCTACGGTCCCAAATAATAATTCCCCTTTTTCCGCTCGTTCTTGCCCCTTATCAATATGATCTAAGATCCACCGAATTTTCGTCGCTGAAAAATAGGGATCGACAATAAGTCCAGTTTTTTTACGTATCTTTTCGCCATATCCTTTCCTTCGTAAATCGTCGGTCATGGGCGCCGTCCGTCGACATTGCCAACAAATCGCAGGGTACACAGGATCCCCTGTCTTTTTATCCCAAATAATCGATGTTTCCCGTTGATTGGTAATGCCAATACCGGAAATATCATCGCCATGGGCATCAATTTTCGCCATAGCTTCAATGGCAACCCCCAACTGGGACGACCAAATTTCTCCAGGATCATGCTCGACCCAACCGGGCTTTGGAAAAGATTGCCGTAATTCTTTCTGTGCCATTGACACAATCTCCCCCTGGTGGTTGAAAAGAATACATCGACTTGATGTCGTTCCTGCATCAAGTGCCATAATATATTTTCCCATTTCCCCTCCTTAGTTTACACGATAGGGAATCTCCCGTCCTTCCAAATAAGCCTTCGCATTTTCGAAAGCCATCATTCCCATCTCTTCCCTGGCTTCTCGGGTTGCATTTCCTAAATGGGGTGATAATAGAAGATTATCCAGTGTTTTTAATTCCTCACTAATTTGTGGCTCAAATTCATAAACATCGAGTGCCGCTCCCTTAATTTCACCGGATTTCAAGGCATTAATCAATGCTTTCTCAGAAACAATGGGACCACGGGAAGCATTGATCAAATAAGCGTCCTTTTTCATCATGGAAAAAGCCTTCCCATCGATTAAATGATGGAGTTCTTCATGGAAAGCCGTGTGCAATGTAATAATATCCGATGTCTTGATTAACTCTTCGAAGGAAAGAGCTTCATAATCCACATCCCTTTCACTTCGATTCCAATAAACAATTTCCATATCAAAGGCTTCTGCTTTTCTCGCCACCTCTTCACCAATCCGTCCAAGGCCAAGGATCCCCAAACGTTTACCACATAAACTTTCACCGAGGGCATAGGAAGGCTTCCACCCTTTAAAATCACCATTGTAGCAATCCGCACTTCTTTTGGTGATATGGCGACATAAATCAATCATTAAACCCAGGGTGAGCTCGGCCGTCGCAACGGTTGATCCCTTCGCTGGCGCATTGGTCACGATAATCCCACCTTTTGTCGCCCCTTCTAAATCAATATTATCAAAACCAGCACCGTAATTTAAAATTAATTTTAAAGATTTCAATTTCTCCATAATTGATCCATCGATTTTCTGACTTAATGGCACCAGTAAAATTTCTGCATCACGTCCCCTTTCGATAATCTCTTCTTTCGTCATAAAACTTAAGTCGTCGTGATAATCCACATCAAAAAAAGACGTAAAGGCATTAAGAACTTTTTTTGGAATTCGATTGGTAATTAAAACTTTCATATTATTCATCTCCTTTAAGATCTTATGTCCATTATATCCTAGGGGGAATAAGTTGCCAAATTGCGCATAATATAAAACAGATATGTCTTACTTCTTTTCGAATTTATCGCCATTTATCCATGGAAAAATAGGATCGCTTTATTTAAATTGATCAAAATACAATAAATTTTTAAAAATATTAAGCATGAATTAAAGGATATTACCACCGGGTAACTGCAAAAAAAATCATGTTGTTTTACCAAAGAATATTTACCGGAAATTTAAGGCCATAAAAAGATGTTTTTATGGAGAATGATTAGAAATTGTAAGATTATTAAAACTTAGATAATTCGTGTTTCTCTATTTTTCACCATTAATATTATTCCATCATTTACATTCAATGGAGAGGATGGCCATGGATCATCCCCGTCAAATTTTCGCTTTTTTCTGACAAAGGATTGGATCGGTAATCAAAGAAAGGGAAAAATTCTAAATCAAGAAATCATAAAAAGTTTACCCAAATTTATTTTACCCGCAGTAGAATTAAGTCTCGACCATTTTCATGATCACAGGAAAGCCTTACGCTTATCTAGCAAATCTAAAGATTTACAAAGCTGTATTACCTGATTTTTACCATAAAGAATGGAATTAAGTAGGGTAAAGGGATTTGCCCTTGATTACATTCCATCACAATCTCGCATCATATGGATAAAAAAAGGTGTACTTTTTATTTTTCCCAGTAAAAATTAGAGAAGGATACCATATTAGCCTTTAATGAAAATTTAAATAAAAAAACCGCTACATATTTAATGTAACGGTTTTTGGCGTACCATGGAGGATTCGAACCCCCGGCCTTCTGATCCGTAGTCAGACGCTCTATCCAGCTGAGCTAATGGTACAAAGAAAAGAAACGATGCAAGGATTTTTTCTCGCATCGTTATGGAGCGGAAGACGAGATTCGAACTCGCGACCCTCGCGTTGGCAACGCGATGCTCTACCACTGAGCCACTTCCGCATGCGAGTGATTTATCGAATTTGGCCCGTAGGATATTGGCGACCCGGAACGGACTCGAACCGTCGACCTCCAGCGTGACAGGCTGGCATTCTAACCAACTGAACTACCGGGCCATATCTACAGGCCGATTCGATATTGTGGTGACCCTACCGGGATTCGAACCCGGGATACCGCCGTGAAAGGGCGATGTCTTAACCGCTTGACCATAGGGCCATAATATTGATATATAGTAACTTAAATGTATTGAATTTTCACGGCTCCGCCTTGGCCGCTACATTTGCCAAATCACAGATTTGGATTGCGCGGCATCTGACCTTCTTACGATTGCGCTTTCGCGCAATCGAGATAGGTCATCAATAGGGCGATGTCTTAACCGCTTGACCATAGGGCCAAAATTTGGTAGCGGAGAAGGGAATTGAACCCCTGACACTGCGGGTATGAACCGCATGCTCTAGCCATCTGAGCTACTCCGCCACATGGCTCCCAGGGTGGGACTCGAACCCACAACCTATCGGTTAACAGCCGAGTGCTC
>JAUNVW010000004.1 GCA_030540635.1 Tissierellia bacterium
CCTGAAATTTTAGTGATATCAAGCAGATCTTTAACATAATCTTCGATTTAATACGTCTTAATGGAAGGACTATTTTCATCTTCCGTTCCATAATTACTTGAAGGAATCCCTTCCATCCCCTTCTCCATATTCTCGAAGTAATTTTGATTCAACTTTATATTGGGACATACAAATGCCCCCTAAATCTATACTCCGATTTAGGGGGCATCTCCTTCGATGGATCTTTTTTTACTTTTCTTTTAATAGGGCAAGAATAAAGTCAAACACTCTCTTCGTTGATGAGATACTTAAATCTTCTTTTGGCGTGTGGGCCCCAGTGATATTCGGACCAATGGATATCATATCTATTTTAGGATATTTAGAAGCAATGGCTCCACATTCTAGGCCTGCATGAACGACAACGGTATCAAATTCACGACCGGTCATCTCTTTATAAAGTCTTTCTGCCTTTTTTCGCAATTTTGAATCTTCCACATATTCCCAGGCTGGATATTTTGAACCGATTTCTACGCAAAAATTGTATTTCTTAGCAATGGATTCCATTTGTTTTTCCATTTCAACAAGTTTTCCGTCTTTAGCACTACGAAGGGAATTCTCAAGATAAATCATCCCTTCTTTTTCATGAATCAGGGCTAAATTATTTGAAGATTCTACTAAATCGGAATCATTAACAAAGGAATGAACACCCGTCGGTGTTTCTTTAAGGATTCCTAGAATGGACTGGCTTAATTCTTTGGAAAAGGGTGCTCCACGATGGGATTTTTCAATCACAATCCCTAGAGAGCCTTCCACCTCTTGAAACTCTTTTAATAGGGAGTCTTTGATTTCCTCACTATTTGCTGGAAGATGTAAAAGCATATATCCATTTTTGGGGATCGCATTATCTACTGTTCCAGCGTGAATTTCACAAAGCTGTCCGCCATTTTCGAGAACTTTTTCTAAGAATTTCGCCATAATCTTCATAATATTTCCTCGATTGCGGTGAATTTCCATACCGGAATGGCCTCCCAGAAGTCCCGAAAATTCCACTTTCGAAACTTCGATCTCCCGATCTTCTCTTTCAATTTCTTTCGTCGCGAAGATCGTCGCTCCTCCTGCCGAGCCAACGGTCAATATCCCTTCTTCTTCTGAATCGATATTTATGAGATGTCTTCCTTGTAAACGGTCGGCCTCTAAGGACAAGGCACCGGACATATCCGTTTCTTCATTCGTCGTTATTAACACCTCCAATGGGGGATGTTCATAATCCCCATCAAGAATCGCTAAGGCCATGGCAACGGCAATTCCATCATCGGCACCGAGGGTCGTTCCCTTCGCTGTTAATAAATCTCCTTGCACTTCCCATTGAATGGGATCTTCTTCAAAATTATGACAGGAATTTTCATCCTTTTCACAAACCATATCCATATGGCCTTGGAGGATGATGGGATCTTCGTTCTCATATGCAAAAGATCCCTCTTTTCGAAGGATAAGATTATCCTTAGCATCTCGGTAATAATCGAGATCTCTTTCTTCAGCAAATGCGACGAGATAATCCGCAATGGCTTTCTCATTTCCGGAACATCTTGGAATATCACTGATTTCTCTGAAAAATCGAAATACCTCTTTCGGTTCTAATTTATAGTCCATTATTTAGTCGCTCCATTTTTTTCTATGATTTTCTTAACTAATTCTTTTGATTTCTTCATTGTATCTACAGATATCATTTCAAAACGTCCATGATAGTTGTAGCCACCGGTGAATAGATTCGGCGTCGGCAATCCTTTATAGGATAATTGGGCTCCGTCGGTACCACCCCGAATAGCTTTAATCAATGGTTTGACGCCAATTTCTTCCATGGAATCCTTCGCTAAATCAATGATTTCCATATGGGGTTTGATTTTTTCTTTCATATTGTAATAGGAGTCTTCCATTTTTAAAGTAATTTTATCCCCATACTTTTTATTGAGAAATGCTACAATGTCTTTCATTAATGATTTCTTTTCATTGAACTTTTCCATGGAGTGATCTCGAATGATATATTCCATCTTCGTATGATCCACTGTTCCATCAATCGCATCTAATAAATAGAAGCCTTCATAATTTTCTGTATATTCAGGCTTTTCATCGACGGGTAATAAGGATTCCAATTCCATGGCAATTCTTAGGGAATTCACCATAATGTTTTTTGCAGAACCAGGATGGACATTTTTCCCTTGAATCTCAATGAATGCAGAAGCGGCATTAAAGTTCTCGTATTCCAGTTCTCCTTCTGGTCCCCCATCAATGGTATAAGCAAAATCAGCGTTGAAGCCTTTCACATCAAAATGATCAGTCCCTTGTCCAATTTCCTCATCTGGAGTAAAGGCGATTTTAATCGTACCATGTTTCATATCCCCTTTTAGGATCTCCTCCATGGCGGTCATAATAATTGCTATTCCTGCTTTGTCATCGGCACCTAAAAGCGTTGTTCCATCTGTCGTAACGACGGTGTGGCCCTTTAACTCCTTTAGAAATGGAAATTCTTTATTCGTGAGTGCATATTCTTCATTTAATTTAATATCCTGACCATCGTAATCTTCAATAATTTGTGGATTGACACATTTTCCATCTAAATCAGGTGCCGTATCCATATGGGCAATGAACCCAATTGTCGGAACATTTTCTACATTTCCGGGAATTGTGCCATAAACATAGCCGTATTCATCTTGGTGAACATCTTCTACACCGATTCCCTTTAATTCTTCGGCTAATGCTTCGCCTAGAACTAATTGTCCCGATGTCGATGGAAAAGTTTCGCTATTGGGATCACTTTTTGTATCGTATGCAATATAATTAATCAATCGTTGAATGATTTTATCCATAAATATTACCTCCAAATTTTCATTAAAAAACAGTTTGAATTCCTAACATTACAAGGGCCTGTACTCCAATAATACCCATTAAAGGCAATATAAATTTTAGCCATTTATCATAGGTGACATCGACCATTTCTAATGTCGCTAAAATTAAACCGGTCGGTGTAATAAAAGCCATCCATCCTTGGCCGTAATTATAGGCCGAAACAACGACATCACGGCCAATATTAATCGTATCCGCCAGTGGTGCAACAATGGGCATTGAAAGCGTCGCCAATCCTGAAGAGGAGGGGATGAAAATACCCAATATGGAGAATAATAACATTTGGACCGAACTAAATAAAACAGAGTTAATATTCTCAATAATATTACTTGCACCAAATAATAAAGTATCCGAAATCAATCCGTCGTCCATAATCAAATTAATTCCCCGTGCAACGCCAACGATCAATGCGACAGATACTAAATCAGCAGCACCATTTAAAAAAGTATTGACTGCCTTTTTTTCTCCTAAACCAGATAGGAAAATCATGATAATACCAACGGCTAGGAACAATGCAGACATCTCATCAAAGTACCAACCTTGACTCGACACTCCCCAAATCATGACGACAAAAGACAAGGCAAAGATCACTAACATACTAATTCGTCGCCAGTCAAATGGCACGACTTGATTCGCTTCCTCATGTAAAAACTTCTCTTTGATACGAGGCATATCATCGGCGATTAAGGATTTTGATGGATCTTTCTTTACTTTTTGCGCATAACGATAGATATAAATCAGGGTAATAATTTGTGCAATAATTAAAGAAATCAATCGAAAACCCATTCCGGTATTAAAATTAATCCCTGCGGCATTGGAAGCGATCACTACAGAAAATGGATTGACCGTAGAGAACATGGTTCCAATACTAGAGCCCATATAAATAGCGGCAATGGCCACCATGGCATCGTAACCACTGGCAATGAAAATCGGCATTAATATAGGATAAAAGGCAATGGTTTCTTCTGCGAGCCCAAAGGTTGTACCACCTATGGCGATAATCGTGGAAATAATAACCACAAGGAGAAATTCACGACCCTTTGTCTTTTTTGATAGGGCGGCGATACCGGCATCAAAAGCTCCCGTTTCATTTAATATCCCGATAATTCCCCCAATGAGTAAAATAAAGACAATAATTCCAATGGAATCCGCAATCCCAATGATTGGCGCCTTTAAAACAGCGATTAAACCTTGAGGTTGCTGTTCAATTTCATGATAAGAACCGGGTATGGCCACAGGCTTTGCGATACTTCCATCTTGGAAATTGTCCAAAGGAATCGTTACTCCCAAATCATCCAATACTTCTTGATTTGCAGGTAATAATTGATCCTCTTTTTCCAGTGATGTAATTAAGAATTCATCACTTTCTTTTACATATTCCAAACGTTCATAATATCCCGCTGGGACAAGATAGGTGAGAACTGCCGCGATAATCAGTACAATAAATAATACAGTAAAGGCAGAGGGAAATGAAAACCCTTTTTTCTTCTTATGATTCATAACTATTCCTCCTATTGTCATTTGATAAATTCATTGTAACAATTAGGCATATTAATGTCAATATTGATATTTTATTGAAAATCTTGGTTTATTATTTGCTACAATGCTTTCCCAATTCCTTTTATCCTTTTATGTATTTATATCCTGATATTTATTTTTATCTTTTTAACAATCCATTTTTTATGGATCTTCCCATAAAAAAAGCCTTTCTTTATAAAAAGAAAGGCAATTCTAAAATCCACTCGGTAAAATACACTGTAATACAGGAGAAAAACGCAACGGTAAATAATGATTTTCGATGATAAGCAAGAAAGATCGCTACGATAAATCCGATGCTCCCTGATAATAAATGATTCCCAATATTTAATATCGCCGGAAAAGTCATTACCGATAAAGATACATAGGGAATATAATATAAAAAAGAACGGATCGTTTTGTTCTTAATATCGACTCTTATAAACGCCAAAGGCAAAACACGGATTAAATAGGTGGTTATCGCCATGACAAAAATATAAACATAAGTTTTATTCATCATTGATCTCCTTTACTGGACCTAATTTTGCAGCTAAAAATGAGATTCCAATCGTTAGTATAATCATTCGCATTCCCCCGTCCAATTCTTTGATCAAGGGTAAAAAATGAAAAACCAATGAACTGAACATGGAGAGTAATATTATTTTTCCTAAAAAATGATGCTCCCTGGTCGGCGGGATGATGATCGCGATAAACATGGCATATAATGCTATTGATAGGGAGATTAATAAACGGGGACTCAAAATATTTCCTACGACAACTCCAAGATAAGTTCCTAAACTCCATCCGGGAATGGCTGTACACATTAAACCATAGGTATAATATGGAGATAAACGTCCTTTCACTCCCATAGAAAGGGCGAAAACTTCATCGGTTACTTCATATCCCATGATCAAACGAGGTAGCAAACCCGTACCCCTCTCTATCTTTTGAGAGAGCGACGCCGACATTAAGAGGTAACGTAAATTTATAATTAATTGGCTCATTGCCATTTCCAAGTAACTTCCGCCAGATGCAATAATTCCCAACGCCGCAAATTCTCCTGCTGATGTATTATTGGTAAAACTCATAATCAAAGCCTCAACACCTGTTAATCCGGCATTTTTAGCCGCAATTCCAAGGGAAAAGGACACCGCTAAATACCCAATCCCTACGGGTATGGCATCTTTCAATCCTTTTATAAATAAATTTCTTTTTTCCATAAAAATCACCTGTTGATAGTATAGCATGATCCTTGTTTTCAGTGAAGTGAAAAATAGATTCCATAAAAAAGAAATGGAAGAAATCCTCCATTTCTCTTTTTTCATTCGTATTTTAGTTATCCTTAAATCACTTTGATGACTTTTAATATTAATTGGGCAATTAATGCAGAGCCGACATATGTTCCCAACATAACAAAGAAGGCGACAATAATCATTTTCCAACCCGTTCGTTTTAAACCGTCTAGATTTTTACCGGTATAAATTCCAGCATAGGCAAGAATCGGTGTACAAAGTGCTAAAAAATCAACTTTTGAAGTGAGTTCTGTCACTTCTGTCGCGAGAGGAACACCTGGTATTGTCATGATCGTTGCTAAAGTTACGATATAAGCTACTGACGGTATTTTAATCGGAATCATCTTTGCTAATACAATTCCTATGAAAGATACAGCGACAAGAATTAACATCCCAGGTAAAGCCTCCAAGGGATTCGTTTTTGGTCCGACAAAATTTCCAATAAGGGAAATGGCAGCAGTAATTAATAATACGATAATTGCTTTTTTTGGTTTCATTTCTTCTCCTCCTCCGGTGGTAATACGCCGTATTTCAAGCGATAGGACTTTCGATACATCCATTCAGCCAATGGAATTGCAATCCATATGGACATATATAGACCATCGAGTCCGGATAATAGATTAGAAGATGCCCCAAAGGCTTGAAGTTCAGTCGCCATTTCTGGAAACATTGCCGTTAAAGAACCAACCGAGGCAGTCATCATACTTGCAGAACCAACACCAGATGCCATGGCAAGGGCATAGGGATGAAATGGTGTGTATGCTGCTAAAACCGAGGCTAAGACACCGATAAAAATCGTTCCAAATACCGTTCCTATGATGTAAACAGATAAAACCCCTTCACCTTCCGGGGAATCCAAGCCATATTCTTCTCCGATATAAGCAACATTAGGCTCCCTGGATATCGAATGAGCTGCACCAATGGACTCTCTTTTTAAACCTAATAGTACGGCAATGGGAACACCAAGCAGAACGGTACCAATATTACCAAATTCTTGTAAAATTAATGCCGGACTAGAACGGATAATCACCGGAATATTTGGTCCAATGGTCGTACCGTACTTTGCCATCAAGAGCATTAGGGTGATCCCGATAAGGGATCCTGCATCGTCCATCTCTTTTTCTTTTGAAATCTTTAAAAATTTTGGTGTCGTTAAGATCCCCAAAATCAATGCGTATAGCATGGGTAGTAAAACAATGGTTCCCACGCCAATTTGATATTTAAATGGCCCGATAAATTCTGCAATGATTACTAAAGCTAGAACGGTCAGATGTAACTTAATATTTTTCATGATTCTCCTCCTTCATTTAAAAAGTCAATCGCTGTTTGAACAAAAAGTGCAGTCCCTATATGCAATAAGGATTCTTCAATATCAAATTGAGATGTGTGATGGGCAAATGGATTTTCGTCCAGTTTTGGATTTGATAAGAAGAAATAAGTGCCCGGAACTTCATTGAGGAAAAAGGACATATCCTCCCCTCCCATTAGTGGTTTATCCAAAACTAGAATTTTTTCTTTTGGTAAAATCTTTTTCGCTGATTCATAGAAAAATTCAGTAAATTCTTTGTTATTGATCGTCGCTGGATATTTATAATTATACTCTACTTTAGCCTTCGCCCCCTTTGCTTTCGCAATATTTACGGCAATCTCTTCAATTCTTCTTGCAATAAAGCGTCGCACATCTTCATTCGTTGCCCGAACTGTTCCTTCGAGTTCGACTTTATCGGGAAGAATGTTTTGATTAAATCCTCCTTGGATTCGGCAAACCGATAATACGGCAGGTTCTGTTGCTTTTACTTCTCGGCTAACGATATCATTGAGTGCCGTGACAATTTCGCAAGCCGTCGTAACTGAATCAATAGTATCTTGAGGATATGCCCCATGGCCACCTCGTCCAATAATTTCAATGGCAAATCGATCCATCGACGCCATTAAAGGTCCATAGGAAATCCCAATGGAACCCTTTGGAACCGTTGGATCAATAACCCCTTCGTGTAAACCAATCACTCCATCGACCTTTGGATTTTCCAAGGCGCCTCGTTTAATCATCGGTTCAGCACCACCTGGATATTCTTCTCCCGGTTGGAATAATAATTTAATATTTCCATGTAAATCCTTTTCCATGGATTTTAAAATCTTTGCCGTTCCAAGGAGAATCGCAGCATGACCATCATGACCACAGGCATGCATATTTTCATTGGTCGAGGAATAAGGTAAGCCCGTTTCTTCATTTATGGGAAGTCCATCCATATCTGCACGAATTCCTAAAGTTTTTCCTTCATGTCCCCCCTTGATCAATCCTACAACAGCGGAAATATCTTCATAGAATTCATATTCAATCCCATATTCATCTAATGTATCCATAATATATTTTGATGTTTGAGGGAGCTCTAATCCTAATTCTGGAATCTTGTGTAAATTTCTCCGATGTTCAATGATTTCCTCTTCGACATTTTTAGCTATTTCTAATATTTCCATTTTTACCTCCTTACTGACCATCATTTCAATTTGATAATGCTAATAGTATCATATTTAACTTTGTTGAGTCAAGCGTTACTACATTAAATTAAGAATGTCTATCGATCATTTGCTGAAGAAATTCGTCTACTTGTCTAATAACGGGAATGGCACTTTGCGCTCCCTTACTCTGTACCGTTATCGCCGAAGTTGCTTGACCTCGTTCAATGGCCTTTTCCATAAATTCTCCTTTACATAATCCCGCCAATAAACCGCCAATAAAGGAATCACCAGCACCCGTTGTATCAATGGCCTCCACTTGAAACGCAGGATAATAAGCTCTTTCGACTCCATTGGTATAGTACACTCCTTGAGCACCTAGTGTTACAAGAATTTCCTTGACTCCCTGATCTAAAAGTAACTGGGAAGCCGATTCAATATCGTCTTGATTCTCAATATTTTTAGATGTAATCTTACCTAGTTCATATTCATTGGGAATCAATAAATCGACTTTTTTTAGAAATTCTGTCGTTAAATTTTGTGCTGGAGCAGGATTGAGAATCGTTTTTATTTCTAATTCCCGTGCTAAATCCAAACCTTTTTCCACAAGATCTAAGGGAATTTCTAATTGAAATAGGGCATAATCCATCCTGCTGATTTCTTTACGATATTTTTCCAAATCTTCTTCTCCAATTTTATAATTTGCACCAGGAATAACGACAATATTGTTCTGAGCTTTTCGATCGACTTGAATAATAGCCAGTCCCGTATTACCTTTTGTCCGTTGAATCCCACCGGTATTGATTCCTGCTTTTTTCATTTCTAATAAAACATCATCGCCGTAGATATCATCGCCTATTTTACCGATGAAAAATGTATTCACACCAGCTTTTGCTAAAGCGACGGCTTGATTTGCTCCCTTACCTCCAGCATATTCCCCTAAGGATTCCCCGAGAACCGTTTCTCCAATCCCTGGGATTTCATCTAAATGGACCACTAAATCCATATTAATACTTCCAATTACTACAACTTTCTTATCCATAGCTCTCCCTTCATTTTGAAATATACTTCTATTATATCTCAAAACGAAAGCGTTTTCTGAATAATAATATTCCACACCTTTAAATAATATCAGTTATAATGGTAGCAGTGTTCCTATTAAAAATAGAAAGGTCGGATATTTATGAATGATGATATTATTTTACGTGGTTTAAAGGAAAATAATCTTAAAAATATCGATTTAAATATAAAAAAAGGAACCATCACCGTATTTACCGGTATATCTGGTTCTGGAAAATCTTCTGTTGCCTTTGATACTTTAGCTAGAGAAAGTCGTCGTCAAATGACATTGAACTATCCCCTCTATGTACGAAATCAAATGCCTCGTTATGAACGACCCCATGCCGATTTCATGTCTCATTTAAGTCCGGTGATCGTCGTAGAACAACGGGCATTTGGTGGCAATAGTCGATCGACGATTGGGACTTATATGGACATCGATCCTTTAATCCGGCTTTTATTCTCCCGCATTGGCGAACCCTCCATTGAATCAGCGACGGACTTTTCCAAACAAAGTAGTTTTGGTCGTTGTCCAAAATGTGATGGCTTCGGGGAAGTTGTCCTTGGAGATATTCATAAACTCGTTGATTTCTCAAAATCCCTTCGAGATTACGCCGTTCAATTCAAACCCCTCTCTCCTTCTGGTTGGCAAGGTCAGTGGATGATGACTTGTGGTCTCTTTGATCCTGATCTTCCCATCAAAGATTATGATGAAACGACAAAAAACCTCTTCCTTTACGGACCTCCTGGCGGAGGTACCGTTTATGCTCCTTTCCATACGAAAGACGGTCCACAAAATGCCCAGTGGGACGGACTTCTTCCTCGTTTTACAAGGCTTTATATCAATCGGGATATTTCAAAATTAAAACGCGTTAATCAAGAAGATGTCTTAGCTGTTTCCACTCATTCCAAATGTCCTTTGTGTCATGGTACCGGACTAAATCCGAAAGTTTTAGAATGCAAAATACGTGATTACAATATCTTAGAATTTCAAAATATGGAAATCCATGATCTTTATGATCTGTTACAAAAAATCGACCATCCTCTCGGTTCATCCATTGCCAAACAAGCCTTGGCGCCAATTGATCAATTAATCGATATGGGGCTCTCCTATCTCTCCTTATCAAGAAAAATGGGAACTCTTTCTGGTGGCGAAGCACAACGGGTGAGAATTGCCGCCCATTTAGGAAGTAGTCTTAATAATATGACCTATATCTTCGATGAACCCAGTGCTGGTCTACATCCAGAAGAGGTGGATTTATTAATACAGATGTTAAAAAGTATAAAAAATGAATATAATACCGTCATCGTCATTGAACACGATGATATGATTATAAAAGCCGCCGATGAAATGATCGAAATGGGCCCTGGCGCCGGAACAAATGGAGGCGAAATCCTTTACCAAGGAAGGCCTAGTGATAGTAAAAATCAAAAAATCGCCACCTCTCTAGAACATCAAGTATCGATTAATAAAAACCCACGGACAAGTGATGAGTTTTTTACAATTCGAAAGGCCAATCATAATAATTTGAAAAATATCTCCATTAATATCCCAAAAAATGTTCTTGTCGCCCTTTGTGGTGTTTCTGGATCTGGAAAATCCTCTCTATTTTTAGAAGCCTTTCCTGAAAAGTACCCCGATATCATTATGATCAGTCAAAAACCCATTGGACGTTCTAGCCGCTCCACTTTAGCAACCTATATGGATATCATGGATGATATTCGCAAAACTTTTGCAAAAGAAACGGGAGAACCTGCAGGTTTATTTAGCTTTAATTCCCTTGGAGCGTGCCCCGTATGTAAAGGAAAAGGCACGATCAAACCAGATGTCGCTTTTGCCGATCCCGTCACGATAACATGTGAGGCCTGTCATGGCACCCGATATTCAAAAAGGGCCCGTTCCTTCAAATATCGAGGTAAAAATATCGTCGAAATTCTTGATTTAACAGTAGAAGAAGCAAAGGATTATTTCAAACAAAATAAAATCCTACGTAAAGTCAAAACTTTAGAAGAAGTCGGACTGGATTATTTGCGGCTCGGCCAAACTACCAGCTCCCTTAGTGGTGGTGAAGTCCAACGTTTAAAACTTGCCAGTCATTTGAAAGAAAAAGGCAAGATCTATTTACTCGATGAACCGTCATTAGGACTTCATCGAAAAGACAATGAAAAACTATTGAATTTATTTCAAAAGATCGTGAATTTAGGAAATTCCATGATGATCATCGAACACAATTTAGATTTTATCGCCGCTAGTGATTGGATCATAGAAATGGGACCCGAGGGCGGTAAAAGAGGAGGTTATATTCTCTTTGAGGGAAAACCTCTAAAATTACTAGAAAAAGATACTCCCACTTCAAAATGGTTAAGAAAGTCTGTACAATAAATGTAATTTAAAACAGATACCCTCGACAATATATAATTATAAATGGATGCTCGCTTCTATTTTCTTAGCGGCATTTATTTAGTTTTAACTTGAATATTTTTTAAATATGTAAGGGATCTTTTATTCCTTAAAATACTTTTCAATCTAATCCCCTATGAATAGAGTATTCCGCTCCGAAGAAAATCCATCCATTAAAAAAGGGAGGGATCGATCCCTCCCTTTTTTATACAAATAAATCGACAAGTTCTCCTTTTTGCACATCAACAAGACCTTTATTGGTGATTTTTAAAAAAGGACTGACGACTAAGCCGTAGGTTCCCACTGACATAATCGGATTGTAGTGTTGATAGCCTAGATGAAGAAGTCCATCCCGCACTTCTTTTAAACGAGAAGCAACTTCCTCTACGGAATCCTCCGACATAATTCCACCAATAGGTAAAGGTAGATTTCCAATAATTTTGCCCTCTTCTCCCACGATCATTCCGCCTTGTTGTTCAATGATTTGATTGGCTAAAAGGACCATAGTTTTTACATCAGATCCTACCACCAATAGATTGTGATGATCATGAACCCAAGTAGAAGCTACCGCTCCTCTTTTTAGCCCATCGCCAGTTACAAAACCATAACCGACACTTCCTTCTTTTCCATAACGTTCAAAAACTGTCGCCAATAAATATTTCGTGTTTTCCCATTTTACAATGCCTTTTTCTACGGGTAAAGTGATGATTTCTTCTTTTAATTGTGTAGATCCGTCTTGAACGACCATGGCGCGAAGAGAAACTTCTCCTTCTTCCATCGGTGCTTTGAACTTAAAATCTTCTTCTGTGATTTTGTTTAAATGAATGGAGTGGTAAAACTTCTCTTTAAACTGGTATTCTTTTTTTAGTGAATTCATTTGGGAGATCTTGACGCCTTTTTTATATACATCCTGGACTTTTAGATACTCTAATTCTTCTAATACGATAAAATCGGCAATTTTTCCAGGTGCAATCGCTCCTCGATCCCTTAAATTCATGCGATTGGCCGGCGTGTAACTGGCACAATAAATAGCTTCTTCTAAAGGAAAGCCCATATCTATTGCTTTACGAACCACATGATCTAGATGACCTTTCGCCCATAAATCATCGACCATCACATCATCGGTTACAAATGCTGTGTGTTCATAAAGATTTTGCTCTACGATAAAATCGATGATTTCTTTTCGTAGCATCTTTTCCTGAATCTCTACAAACATGCCATTTTCATAACGTTGTTTTATCTCTTCCAGACTGTGCTCCGTATGATCTCCATTGATACCTAAATAGAGAAATTTCGCCAAGTCTAAATCTAATAACAAAGGACAATGACCTTCTACAATATAAGAGGGGTCTTTTTCCTTAATATACTCGATAAATTTCGTGATTTCCAAATTATTATCGCGGATCACACCGCGGTAATTCATGACTTCTCCCACACAGGCAATGTTTTTCATCTTGGCCAGTTCTTTCATCTCTTCAAAACCGATGATCCCACCGGTGGTTTCCAAATCTTCATGGGTCGAAGGGACCGAACTGGGGATTCCATAATATACATCAATGGGAGAAGCTTCCCCAGCTAAAATCATCTCCTCTACCCCTTCAACACCTGCCACATTGGCAATTTCGTGGGGTTCTGCTACTATCGTTGTGATGCCTTTCGAGCCGATGTATTCACAAAACGGTAATGGCGTAAGCATAGACGATTCAATATGCATATGAATATCAATAAATCCAGGAATAACGGTTTTGCCTTTCAAATCAATGATATTATCTGATTCAAATTCCGTTTCTTTTTTGTAATCGATATAATAAAATTTACCTTTTCGAATGGAGAAATGGCAATCCATAAACTTTTTAAAATATACATTAAATATCCTTGCATTTTTTATAAACAAATCGACTCTTTCCATGAGAATCCTTTCTTTAGATCAAAGTGTAGAAATACAAACAACATACAATGACTAATAAATACATCAATGGTTGTATTTCTTTACTACGACCATTGGCGAGTTTTAGTAGAACATAAACGGGAATGGCGACACAAATTCCGTTGGCAATATTATTTCCAAAAATAGTAAAAGCTATACACATAAATGCTGGAAATGCTTCTGTGAAATCATCATAATCAATGAGTCGTAAGGAGTTCATCATGTTGATTCCAATGAAGATCAATGCAGGTGATGTCGCGGCCTTTGGAATCATTAAGGCAATCGGGGAAAAGAATAATGCTAAAACAAAACAAATTCCCGTAAAAATAGTCGTGAGGCCTGTCCGTCCTCCCGATTCTACACCGGCAGATGATTCTAAATACGTCGTCATACTAGGCATACCGAAAAAAGAACCCGTAACCGTCGCCACAGCATCAACTTGGAAACACTTATCAATTCCTGGTAAATTACCATCTTCGTCTAAATAACCTGCTTGAGTTCCTACACCGAGAACCGTTCCGAAGGTCGAGAAAAAGTCTGGAATAAACAAAGCAATGACAAAGGGGATATAGGAAACACTAAAAGCCGCCGGAATATCAATAGCCAAGAAACGACTCCCCATAGAACTAGGTAGGGACATAAAAGAGTCCGGTAAAGTGGTAAGCCCCATGGGAATACCGATGATAGTCGTCGCTAAAATCGATAAAATTAAATACCCTTTTATCTTCAAACTTTTTAAAATTAATATGATCGCAAAACCTATGACCGCCAAAATAACAGGAGCAGTATTTAGCTGACCAAAAGTTAAAGAGTTTTTCACTTCGGTAGCTACAATAATCCCGGCTCCTTTTGCACCGATTAACGCAATAAATATACCAATTCCAGCACTAACGGCTTGTTTTAAACTCACCGGTATCGCCTTCACGACGGCTTCCCGCAAGCCGATAAAAGAAATTAAAACAAAAATGACACCACTAATAAAAATAACTCCTGCTGCGATTTCTGGTTCAATATTCTCATTGCCAATCATTCCTGCTACAATGGCGACAGATCCAAGACCTGGCGCTAGGACAAAGGGTTTATTCGTAAAAACCCCCATGGCAAAGGAGGTCACAATGATGAGAAAGATCATCGCCGTAAGAGTCGCTCCTCGATCCAATCCTCCCACATCTAACATCCCTGGTATCGTAGCCAATACATAGGCCATTGTGAAAAATGTCGTGAGACCTGCGATGGCCTCGGTTTTCAAATCCGTTTCTGGATGCTCTGATAATTTAAAAATCTTTTCTAACATATTCATCACTTCTTTCTTAACGATTTACAAATACATAATATCCCATTTTAATTAATTAAATTATATCATTATATGAAGGAGAAGGAAATCAAGTACTGTGCAAAAGACTTTCACAAGACCTAATTTTACCCTTTCTTACTCTTCGGATCGCCTTTTTACTCCTAAATTATGACAAACACGTTATAAATAAAAAAGATTTTATCATGTCGGAAGATCAACAAATATCGATTCCATTCGCGATTACCAATTTAAATAAAAAAGAGGAAGATCTTACAAACGACCTTCCTCTTTTTGGCTATTATAATGTAAGGGCTTCTTCATAAGAGATTTCCAGTAATTTCTTATGTTCCAATACCATTATTCGATCGTAACCTAAAAGGGATGAATCGATTCGATGGCGAATGGCAAGGACTGTTTCATCCAAGCTTTTGAGTGAGTTTTCAATGAGTTTCGCATTTTCTCCATCAAGATTGGATGTGATCTCATCAAAGAGATAAATTTGTTTATTTCGAAGAAAAGCCCTCGCGATTTGCAGTCTCTGTTTTTCTCCACCGGATAAAACCTCTTCCGTTTCAGAAAATTTCGTTTTTTTCTCCAATTCATCAATTCGATCCAAAATATTGGCTTTTTCCAAGGCCTTCCTATAATCTTCTTCTTTAAAATCTTCATAGAGACAAACATTCTCTTTAATACTATCGTGGAAGATGAAAGTATTTTGATGAACTTTTTGAAAGAGATGGCGAAGGGAATCCTTCGACAATTCCTCTAATTTTTCATCATCAATCAAAATCTCTCCCTCATCTGGAAGAATTTCACCGGTTAAGAGACGAAACAAGGTAGATTTTCCCGTTCCTGAACCACCCAAAAGAGCGATTTTTTCCCCTTTATGAATGGTGAAATTTAGATCCTCAAAAATCCTTCTTTCCCCATAGGAAAAGGAAAGATTTTTGATTTGGATCGTCTTCTGAAAGACCATCTTTTCTACATTTCCATACTCTCTTTGTTTCGATCCAAATTGATTCATTTTTTGGAATAATTCTTCATTCGCATTCTTTTCATTCATTTGCTGCAAGAATTGGGAGATGGGTTCTGAAATAAAACTCATTAATTGGCCAACGGCAATGATTATACCAATTTTTGCGAAACCTTTGTAAATGAGAAGGGCCGCGATCAATATGATGAGAAATTGACCGAAAAAGGAAATGCCAAAGATCAAATTATTCACCCAAGTAATCGCCTTATTTGAATCAAAAAGAGCCTTCTCCGTCTGATCAATGTTTTTTTGTCCTTCCTCTTCCATTTCCCTTTCGAATCCATAGGACTTAACCGTCATCAATCCTTCTAAAAAATTACTCAAATACTGATTGAGACCTGCTAGGGCATCAACTTGTTTCTTTCTCTTATCCTTAAGATAAGAGGAGAAAATCCTCGGTAAAAAGATTAAAAACAAGGACATGAATAAGACGGCAATGGCAATTCTCCTATCGATGAAGATTAAACTAAATAGGGCAAAGAGAAAGATCAGTCCATTCTCAAATAGGGAAAACATGAGATTGGATTTCGAAGTGACAGCCAGTGTCAATTCATTGGTAAAAAAGGAAATCACCTTTCCTGAACTCTCCTTTTCTTCCCCTGTGGATAGAAGATTAGAAAATAGTCTCTCCCCCTCCCCTTGAATGAGAGAGGAGATAAAACGCCTTTTGAAAACTTCTTTTAAAAAGTAGCTCAGACTTAGGAGAAAGATCAAGAGGGTAGTTTGAATCATAATCCGGCGAAAGGCCGTAAAATCTCTTTTTTCCACGAGATCAAATATATTTTTAAAGGAAAAGGCAATTCCAATCGACGAAATCGAAAAAAGGAGAATGGCCAAAAGGGAAAAGAGGAGCCATTTTTTATTTCCTTTTTTAATGATTTTCATCTCTTTTCTCCTTTCCAATCTCCAAGGGAGAGATCTCATTCATCGATCCATTTTTAAACTCAAAAACCCCATCATATTCTTTTAAAAGATCCTCATTCACATCGTGACAAATATTGATGATTGTCATATTCTTTAAATTTAAAAGTCTCTTTTCAATTTCCCTACTCGTCTTCTTATCGAGTGATGAAAAGGCTTCATCGAGTAAGAGGATTTCTGGTTCATGATAAAGGACTCGGGCTAAGGCAATTCTTTTTTTCTCTCCACCGGAGACATTTGTCCCTTCTTCTTTTAAAATACTGTGTCCTTCCTGATCCAATCTGTCAATGAAATTTTTGAGATCAGCTTCTTCAATGACCTTTTTCATTTTTTCTTCATCAAAATCATCTGTTAGGGCAATATTAAAATAAATGGATTTTTCAAAATAATGGCTCTCCTGGAGAAGGGGGAGGCAAATTTTTCGCCACTCTTTCTGGGCCACATTCTTCAGAGGAGTATTATCGACAAAAATTTCCCCCTCATATTCTCTTGTCCATTGGAGTAAAAGTTTAAAGAAAGTCGATTTTCCACTCCCACTTGAACCGAGGATTAAGTACTTTTTATTCTTTAATATTCGTCCATTGATATTTTTTAAAATCTTTCGATCCCCATAGGAAAAGGATACATTTTTTATTTGAATCTTCCTTTGAAAAAAAATCTTTGTCCCTTTCTCCTCTTCTTCTTTGAATTGATCCTTCGAGGTTTTTTCCCTCAGTGTTAATGTCCCTGCCCTCGTCGTCTTCAATTGAATGATTTGTACCAAAGGAGATTTGATCTGATTGGTGAGCTGCGTCGCTACCATAATCGCCCCCATGGAAATGAGGTCATGGTAATAGAAATAAACGCCCCAAGAGAGGACAAAGGCATACATGAAAAAACCAGAAAAGAAGGAGACGGCCCCTAAAAGGGCATAGGAATCATAAAGGCGATTCGTCTCTTTTAATAAGAAATTCTCATCCCTTCGAAAATCCTCGAATATTTTCTTCTCCATATTAAAATCTCGGATTGTTTCCAGTCCATACACTTTTTCTTTGACCGAAGAGATGAAAATCTCCGATGATTTCGATTGATTCTCTTGTTTTTCATTTAATTTCTTTTCAAATAATTTTGGCACAAAATAAGGAATGAGGGCCGCTAAGAAGGCAATCCCTAACAAAAGGGGGTGAATACTCGTAATGGAGATGGATGCCATCAAAAGGAGCAAGGCTTGATCGAAGAGACTAAGCGTCGTTTCAAAATAATTCGTCCGAAGGCTTTCCCCATCGGTGTAGATGAGATTCTGATAGTAGGAAGGCCCTCTATCCGCAATTGTTTCAATGGGCTGTCGTAGAATTCTCGATAAAAGATTTTCTCGATAAAAGGCCATTTGCCCCTGTAATAAATCATAACGATATATATTTTTAAGACTTAAAAAGAACATGGCCAAGACAATTTGCAGAAAGATGAAACCGAGAAAAGGAAGTAAATCTTGAAAAATCGTCCCATCATTTATTTTTTCAATCACATCTCCCCCAAGATAGGAAAGGCGAATCATAAAAAAATGGGAGATTCCACATAGGATCAAAAATAAAAAAAGGGAGGTGGTTTTTAATTTTTGTTGACCCATTTATAAAACCCACCTTTTTATTTTTGAAAAGGTCCTGGACCAAATGATAGCATATGGATCATCAATCTTTATTTTTTTCCTATGTAATTTAATGATGAAAACTTCTTTATTCATTTCAATCCCCTTTCTTTTAGTATACTATCATGGTGCTTTTTTTTGTCAAGGGAGTCGTTATTGGAAGAAGTTCATTTCTAAAGTTTTTTCATCAATTCATGGATAAACTTTTTATGAAAAGAAGATATGGATCTTATATTTGGATCAAAAAGATGCGTTTATTCCTCCCTCGGCATTTCTCACTTTTTGAACATTCTTTTTCTCCAATAAATTGATCGTATCCCTTTACCATTTGCATTTTTACTGATCAACGATATTCCTATGATAAAGTATATCCCCCTTTTGGAATCCCTAGGACAATTTCTATTTCACCCATTTTCCAAATAACAACCCAACAATCCCCGGCAATGTCATAGAAATGAAATCACCGAGGATTCTCTTAGAATTGAGAAGGGAGCCTAATCATTTGATCCGCTGCCTCTCCGATTTTTGGATCATGGGTCACGATGAGAATCGTCTTTTTGTATTCATCCCTTACATTTTTTAAGATGTCAAAAACTGTCTCACTCATTTTCTCATCTAAAGAACCAGTTGGTTCATCAGCGAGAATTAAATTTCCCGGTTTTAAGATACCACGGGCAAGGGCGACTCTCTGCTGTTCTCCTCCCGATAGGGTATTGATCTTTTGATTGATCCGTCTTTCCATATTCAATTGTTCCAATATATTTTTGATTTTTGCATCCTTTTCTTTGTGATTCAATTTCATGAAATTCATGGCTATTTTCAGATTCTCTTTGACGCTCATATCTGTGATGAGGGCAAAGGATTGGAAAAGATAATTGATACAGTTTCGTCGAAATAGTACGGCTTTTTTACTATTTATTTTTGGAATTTTCTTTCCCCTAATCCTAATTTCTCCCCCATCCACTTTTTCTAATAGACCAATCATATTGAGTAGGGTGCTTTTTCCAGAGCCCGAGTCTCCCATTAAAGAGGTGATTGTCCCCTCCTCAACACGAAAAGATAAGTCTTTAATCACATGATGATTCCCAAAACTTTTGTTGACTTTTCTTAATTCAATCATATTCATAATTTTTTCCTCTCTTCCCTAGGCTTTTAAAAAGTCTGTTATATTTTTGTATTGATCCTTTCTCATTAAATAAATAAAGAGAATCCACTGGAAAATGCTGACGAAAGAGATCACAAGTAAACCCATATTCGATTTTAACAGAAGGATCAAAATCACCTCCAACAGGGTGATCAGCGTTAGTATGAATGTCGGCGCCCGATAAGCTTCAAGATTTGAATATCCGAGAAATTTCTTTATGGAGATTCGTTCCTGATAAAATATTTGGATGAAATTCATTAAGGCGACAAATAAGGCCCCCATAATAAAAATCAACCCTAATATGATAGAGAGGAATAATTCAATCGTCTTTTTTAACGTTTTTTGAAGTCCATCAATATGCTTTGAAATGGGTAAAAATTTCACTTCATTATCCTCTAAATGAAATCCTCTTAAATACCCCTTATTAAGATATTTTTCACAGGCATCTTTCGTCATTTTCAATTAGAATGATCCAATCCTTGGGCAAACAAACTTTCATTCTCCCGATAAATCATATTCTCCGGAGTGAGAAGGAGGATAATCGGATCTTTTGTCCGAGTTTGATGGGCTTTCTCTGTACTCCATGTGAAAAAGTCCTCCCCAGATTTATAGGGGATAAATTGAAACTCTTTTTTCTCTTTAAAAACTGTATCCAAATCATCTTCTCTTATTGACTGGGTGTCTTCTTCTTTGAGCCATTTTTTCAAACGTTCTTTTTCTTCCAACTTTTTATTTTCAGGAATTAAATAGACTCGCTCTCCCTTTAAGGCCTTCTCTATTGTTTCATTACTTATCTCAATATTTAATTGATCTAAATAATTCGGCGAAAGTTTAAAGAGCCAAAAAGATTCTTCCGGAACTGTTGTATAAAGGCCTTGGGCTTTGTATTCGGCGAGAAGATCCTTAGAAAAGAGATTCGTCTCAATAATATAAACTCCATCTTCATTGTGAATCGATTGATACCAATCATTGATATCCTTATATAGTTTTTTTGACTGATAATTTATACTACTTTGATCATCGCCAATCTCCATACTCTGAAAAATATGAAAATCAGAAGCTGTCTCCCAATCCTTTCTTATGGCATTATTTTCTTTTAATTCCTCATAGGGGGCATCTAAATAGGTACAAAGACCCATCATCACCCCGTGAAGCATTAAGTAGATAAGAAGACCTATACTTAAATACATTTTCTTCGGGTACCTTTCTCGTATGGCATTCACAGGCTTAACGAGAAAGATAAAGACAGAAGAAAGACTCGCCAGTGCAAAAGTTAAAAGGACATTAATTAGGCCCACTCCCACCATTATGAGTAAAAAGGGGAGAGAGGTAAAACTCTTTTCTGTGAAATACAAGGCGTATAGCAAAAAGAGAGGGATAGTAAAAATGGAAAAGAATATACTTGGTCCGAAGAACTTTTTACAAAAGTCAAGGCGAGACCATCCCTGCAATAAGTAAATCCCTAAGTTTTTTAAAGAACGCACCGTCCCTATGACGAAAAGGAGAAGGAAGGCAAAAGTATGGAGTAGGAAGATACTAAATAAGAGAAATTCTTTTAATCCCGAATCAAAAATAAAACCTCCCTTTGAATGGAACAGGGTTTCATAGGATAAATTTGTCTTCTCTTGAATGAGGGCTAAAAGCCCATTCAAATCCGCCTTCTCTTGAAAGAGGACTCGGTATTCTCCATTTAAGGTATGGGTATCTTCTGTTAGCTTTGATAATGTTTTAATAAGGATTTTATCTTCATAACGAAAGTGGGGAATTTCTCCCAAACTATCGAGGGAACTTTTTCCACTCCGAATATTTTATCCCCAGATTTTTGATTGAGGAGACGATAAAGTTCCTCTTCTTTTAGAACTTTTTGATCCAAAAAGGAGAATTCCAATTCCTTTGCATCCATTTTCTCTCCTTTTAAAATGCCACTTTCGATTCCATTCCCCCATTCTTTATCCGAGCTAAGATCCGTCCGTATAAGAGCCATGTCTTTACTCTCCACATAGTCTCTAATAAACGAGAAGATTTCATCGGTTCTCTCTTCATCAATTCCCGTTATTTTTATTTTTTCCCCTGTTTTTGGATAATCGAGTATTCTCTCTAAATAAGCTTCATTTAAATAGAATATCGCCACCAAGGCAAGTACAATGCCTTGGGTGACGATCATAATATATTTGAAATATTTATACGCTTTATTTGTTTGAATATATTCCATTTGTTTTCCTAATGACACTTCTTCTTGTTTATTGTGTTATCTGCAATTCCAATACGCACGTGCTTGACTCGTTCCTACATATTGTTGAGCTTTTGCAAGGACACCTTTGGGCTTCCATCTAGAAAATGTAGTATTAGCAATGGCCATACAAACTGCGAATACTCTTATTTTCAGTGAATGATTGATTCGTACCATAACATTTTCCTCCTCCTTGGTCGAAAGGATAGGTTATTCCGCTTAATTATAGATTTAACGCTGCAACTTGAGTAATGAATTTTTATGTATTCCTCCTTTCAATCGAAATAATGTTCTTTAATTATTTTGTCATTAGATGTGCAGCCTTATATTAAGTGTATTCAGCTTCAAATTTGAAATCTTTTTGCTTTTCATTAACCTTTAATTGATTATAAATAGATAGAAATATTCGCGATTATATTAAGTTGTATTTTCATCATGTTATGTACTATTATATTTCAAATATATAAAATGTCAATTTAAAATAAATATTAGACTCTATTTGAAACACACTACTTATAGAAAAGTAGTTTTTAAAAAATAAATATACAATAAAAACAAATAATCCCCCTTATAATTATTGTTCTATATTAATATATATTTTTTGTTTTTCATTATTCTGTGTATTTTTGATAGAATTTCAGCCTATAACTTAATCCGTCTGTCAATTAGAAACGAATATTTTTAATTATGCCTATCAATGATTCAAGCTTTCATTATATCTAATGTCAATTTCCAATGAAGTGAGAAATAATTTTTTATATATGGTTAAACTTGATTACAATGAGTCATTAAATTTATATTCCATGGGGCCCTTTTAAAATATTGTATATATCTAACCCGGCGATATATCTCCCTATAATATTTCGATTTGTTTATGATCAAATGGCCTTTTTAGAAATTATTTATCTTCTTTGTTTTTAAATTACTATCCAAGTAAATTTGCCACTTAATGTAGCATTCGTAATTACCTCTTTTTGTAATCTATTTTTTAAATAAAAAAACTCCCCAGATGGGGAGTTTTGAAATTTTTTATTATCTCTTGGAGAATTGGGATGATTTTCTCGCTTTTTTAAGACCGTATTTTTTACGTTCTTTTTTACGGGGATCTCTCGTCAAGAAGCCAGCTCTTTTAAGTGCAGGTCTTAACTCTTCATCCACTTCCAATAACGCTCTTGCAACGCCATGGCGAATGGCACCGGCTTGTCCCGTATAGCCTCCGCCTTTTACATTAACATATACATCAAATTTATCGACATTGTCCGTTAATGTTAAGGGTTCACGGGCAATTACTTTTAAAGTATCATAATTAAAGTAATCATCCATTTCTCTTTTATTAACGATAAATTTACCATTTCCTGGTAATAATCGTACTCTTGCTACTGAAGTTTTTCTTCTACCTGTTCCACGATATTGAACATTTGCCATAATATTTTCCTCCTATTCCTTATAATTCCAAAAGTTCCGGTTGTTGGGCTTCATGATCATGTTCTGAGCCTTTGTAAACTCGTAATTTTTTCATCATGGTTCGGCCCAAAGAATTTTTAGGTAACATTCCTTTTACAGCGTATTCAATAACGCGTTCCGGATTTCTTTCCAATAGATCTTTATAAGAAATAGAACGTAATCCTCCAGGATATCCTGTATGGTATTTATGTTCTTTCTTTAATAATTTATCGCCAGTTAGACGAATTTTTTCAGCATTGATGATGATGACATAGTCACCGGTATCAAGATTTGGTGTAAACATCGGTTTATGCTTTCCACGTAGAATTGCTGCAACTTCAGAAGCCAAGCGTCCTAGGACTTTATCTGTCGCGTCGACGATATACCATTTTCTCTCGATATCACCTTTTTTAGGCACATAAGTTTTTTTCATTTTACTTTCCTTTCCTTTTTTACAATATTTTGGTTATTTGGACATCGCTACCAAAAAGCGATTCTTTTCCCACCGGGGATTTCATGAATCGCACACCCGGCCATTGGCGATTGTGTTGATATTGTTAAAAAGGTCCGGGGCTTGGGTTGAACTTTTTAACACTTTTTTTATTATACGTAAAAGATGTTCATTTGTCAACTGTTTTAACGGATTTCTTATGCTTTTCTAGTTGATTGTTTGGAAGTGACGATACGGTAATATACTTTTGATGTTAATTGATAGATCAATAGATATAATAATACGACGATCCCCAATGTCAAGAGGACAAATTTAATGTACATCCTCAAATTTTCCAAATAAAATATATTCAAAATTTTACTGACCATGGGAAACGCGAAGGCCATATGAATAGTAGCGACAAATAAAGGCAATAAGAATACCATTCGAATCTGATCGTTGATGGTTGCTTTGATTTCTTTTTTTGTCATACCAACCCGTTGTAAGACTTGATATCGTTGCAAATCCTCATATCCTTCTGTTAATTGCTTATAATAAATAATTAGAGCCAATGCCACCATAAAAACAATACCTAAAAAATAACCTGTATAGACGACACCACCGGTAATTTGTCGAAACTCCTTGTATTTCGTTTCAAATGTTTGATACTGATGAACGCCATCAATCG
Organism: Tissierellia bacterium; assembly: GCA_030540635.1. GTDB lineage: Bacteria > Bacillota > Clostridia > Tissierellales > Peptoniphilaceae > JAUNVW01. The sequence goes on from JAUNVW010000004.1 coordinate 24,339, forward strand.
AGAGAAACTCTTCTCGGAACTCTTCATAATCGATATTGGAATTGTCGATATCGAATCCGTAATTTGCTGAGCGCTGATAAGGGATATTTTGATGATTGAGATCTTGTTCAAATTCATTGACTCCTTCTAAATTCTCAAACAATATGATCGCATTTTTCATTCCAAGATCATAAAGATGATCGATTGGTAATTCTTCCGATTGATATGAGAATTTGTAATTTTTGTCGCCGATCGAAATCCCATGTTCTGGAAAATAGGACTTTTCTCCATAGAAACCCGGTTTTAAAGTTGAATCTTTCATATCGTCTAAACATAAAATTGCATAGAAACATGAACCTTTTTCTGTTAGTGCCCGTCCCGATTGTAAGAATTGAAATTCTCCATTCTTACGAACGGCATAGAAGTTTAAACCTCGTAACTCCCGCTCATTACGAATATTTAATTTCTTCTCTTTTAATATTCTCTTTACTTCTTCCTTTGCTTCATCATAATCTTCATAAGCCATATATACATTTCCATCCCGGGGAACGACATTTCGTATCATCTCTTTGATTCCGTAATTTAATGCCGAAGCCGTTGATAATAAAATCATGACGGCGGTAGCAATAATCGCAATATTGGCAAGGCTGACACCATTTTTTACCATTCGACTTATTAAGCCTGAAATATTTGTAAATTTTTTGGGTTGATAGTAATATTTGCTTCGTTTTTGTAAAAATTGTAATACACCAACAGATATCGCCACAAATCCTAACTCTGTACCTATGATGACCAATAAAGTAGCAATAAAAAACTTACCAAGGGCTTCGATCGGTGATTGAATTCGCACCGCCATTGTATATCCGATGCTCAAGAGCACGAGGGATGAAATCAGATAAAAAATGTTCATCTTTGGTTTTTTTTCTCCTGCATTGGCCTCTCGCAGTAATTCAATGGGCCGTAAAAATCGAATCTTCCATAAGCTTTTTAAGGCGATTAAAAGATAAATAAATAAGGCCAATAGCACAGTAAACAAATAGGCTTTTACACTTGGGAAAAAAGATGTTTCAAGGAAGGTATTCGATATACGAAGAAGTAAATTCTCCGATAATTTATAGATTACATTTCCCAATAAAAAAGCAATCAATAGTGATTTCGCAAGTAAATGGAGTAATTCATGGAGTATGATTTTACATAAATGTTTGCGTTCCATTCCTAAAATTTGATAGAGTGCCAGTTCTTTTTGACGTCGTTTTAATATAAAAGAGTAAGTGTAATATAGAAAGATTAGAGAAAATAAGGCGATAACAACAGAACCCATTCGAAGTACTAATTGAATATTGTCCATGCCTGAGAAACCCGTCATTTTAAATCGTTCATTGATTCCCATCGATAAGATGATGAAGAATAAAGTAAAAACACCTCCCGACGCCAAGGTAAATGGCGTGTACAATTCCCGATTATTCTTCATACCATTCGTTGATAATTTGCCATAGAGAGATCTATTCATGGCCATCGCCCCTTGCTAATATGGCTAGGGTATTGGAAATTTCTTCATACATTTCTTGAGGTTTTCGCTCTCCTGTAAATAATTGATGAAAGATGACACCATCTTTAATAAATAGTACTCTTTTTGCAAAGGATGCGGCTTTAATCGAGTGGGTTACCATTAATATGGTCTGTCCATTCTGATTGATTTTTTCAAAATACTCCAGTAATTCATCGGTAGTACGCGAATCCAAAGCACCTGTCGGTTCATCGGCTAATATCATTAAAGGCTGTGTAATGAGCGCTCGAGCAACCGCTGCCCTTTGCTTTTCTCCACCGGATACTTCATAGGGATATTTTTCCAATAAATCTTTAATACCTAAATGTTCTACCACTGGTTGTAATGCTTTTTCCATGGCTGAGTATTTTTCATTGGCTAGAACTAAAGGCAGTAAGATATTGTCTTTAATGGTAAATGTATTGAGCAAGTTAAAATCTTGGAAAATATAGCCTAATTGATTTCTACGAAATAGTGCCTTTTCTCCTTCACTTAATCCCACCACATCTTTCCCATTGAGTTCAATGCTACCGCTAGTAGGTTCATCTAATAAAGACAGTATATTTAATAGAGTCGTTTTCCCACTTCCCGATTCCCCCATGATGGCGACATATTCTCCTTCGTCGACGGAAAATGTGATATCTCGCAAGGCTTCCACTGGATGGGTCTGAAATCGAGATTGGTAAATCTTTTTTACATTTTTGACATTTAATAATTGATTCATAATAACCTCCTATTGATATTTTTGAATCATCCTCTCCGATCTCCGTAAAAGATCAGAAAAGTGTTCTTTCAATTCTTTTATGATCTTATTTTATAAGAGGTTTCAAAAAGCTACCATAGAATAGCCTTACATTATTTATCGTAAAATGACGAAAATGTCACTTCCCTTGTTTTTTGTAAATAGAAATTTTTGTTCCTTTTCCTAGTGTCGAAGAGATTTCCCAAGAATGTCCTAATTGTTCCAATATTTGCTGGCATAAATACAAGCCAATTCCCGTGGATTCGGAAAGATTGCGCCCATTGATTCCTGTAAAGGAAAACTCCCTCACTCGGGGCAGATCTTCTGGTGCAATCCCGACGCCACTGTCCTGGATAATGAGGCTGTCATCCTTTTGCCAATAAATCTGAATCTGTCCTTCATCGGTATATTTTAATGCATTGGACAGAATTTGATCTAAGACGAAACTCAACCATTTCTCATCGGTAAGCCAAAAGATGGAGCGTGAATCGTATTCTAAGGATAAATTCTTTCGAATGAAGATGGACGAGTATCTCCGAATACTTTTTTTAATAATTTGATCCATATCATAATTTTTAAAAACAAAATCTTTTGTCGCTTCTCCCATACGAATATAGGCGAGCATCATTTGTATCGATTCTTCAACGCGAAAGATTTGATTCTTTAATAATTCCTGATCCGAGGGATCGTATTCTTCTAATATTAATTTCATAGCAGCCAATGGGGTTTTGATTTGGTGCCCCCAGGTTGTGTAATACTCTTTTAGCTCTTCTAATTCGACTTGTTTTTCTTTTTTCCAATATTTTTGACATTGCCTTTCTTCTTGGAGCTTTTGCCATAAAAGTCCAATCAAACCTTTTTGTTCTCCAAGCTCTTCATCCCACTGGATATGAGCATAAATTTTCTCATATTGACGAAAATCATACATTATAAAGAGAAACAATATGACAATAACAACCATGCTCGTATATAAAGCGATCTCCATTTCTTTATGAAAAGAATAAAGAATGAGATTTTCTATAAAGATCATTAGAAGAATAATGAAAAACCACTTTTTATTATCCGTCATATATTCACGAAAAATTTTACGCTTTTTCATCAGGGACATAGTAGCCCACTCCTTTTTTCGTTTGTATGAAATCTTTCAAATCAATTTCTTCGAGACGTTTCCGTAACCGAGCGATATTGACCGTTAATGTATTATCATCGATATACAAATCCGATTGCCACAACTTTTCCATGAGCATTCCTCTCGAAATTACCGTTCCACTTTGTCGCATTAAGGTTTCTAATATCTTAAATTCATTTTTACTAAGTTCCACTTCTTTGTCGCCTTGGCGAACCGTCATTTGGTCCAGAGAAAGATAGACTTCGTTCCACATTAAATAAGATTGATCCATTGTATTTTCATAACTTCGACGTAATACGGCACGGATTTTCGCCAATAGTACATCAAGGGAAAATGGCTTGACGATGTAATCATCACCACCCATTTGCATTCCCATTAAAATATTTAAATCTTCTCCAGCAGCCGAAATGAATATAATCGGAACTTCGCTAATTTCTCGAATCTTATTACACCAGTGATAACCGTTGAAATAAGGCAGGGTAATATCCATTAAAACCAAATGGGGCTTTGACTTCGTAAATACTGTAAACACTGATTCGAAATCTTCTACAGAAACTACTTCATATTCCCATTTTTTAAGATGTTTTTCCATTTGTTTTCTTATTACTTCATCATCTTCTACAATCAATATTTTATACATTTCTGCCTCCTATCCATTCTATTATACACTGTCCGTCTTTTCCTTACGTCCTTTTATCTTCACCTTTCAATAATGTAATCTTCATTGATGGATAAGCCATAAGCCCCTGAAAAACAATGAATATTTATTATCACAATGTATTTATATGTAATGATTATCATTATCTTCTATTTTTTATTAAAATCTTATCCAATGTTCCATGAATGGGCTTAATGATGTTGATTCTCAATATCTTCAATGGTATAATTTATTTTGCGATAAAATTTACAAGGAGGATACGATGAAAAAATTTTTACAGAAATTAATGGCATCGATGATGATCTTTATCCTTGTTCTTTCCTTTACCGGATGTGACAAGAATGAAGAAGATTCATCGGTAGAAGAATCAGAAGAGGTCGAAGAGACTGAACAAAATCAAGAGGATACAAATACCGACGAGGATGATACAGATGAAGTTTCCCAGGACCAAAGAGTTGTTGCCGGTACCGTTGCTGTATCTTATATTCTAGATGCCTTAGATTATGAAAATGTAGTGGGTTTGCCAGAATCGACGTATTCCATGCCCGAACGCTATAATGAAGCGACAAATATAGGTACCCCGATGAAACCAGATGCTGAGATTGTGAAATCCCTTGAGCCCGATTTATTTATTTCTGTTTCTTCATTAGAAGAGTCTAATAAACCGGCGATGGACAATTTAGGTATCGAGTCATTATTCATCAACTTGTCCGATTACGATAATATTCTTCAATCCGTAAAAGAAATTGCTGAGGTGTTAAATCTCCCGTCAGAAGGTGATAAAGTTGTTGCCTCAATCGAGGAGGAAGCAAATGACGCTATTGCCAAGGCTGAAGGTTTAGAGTCCCCAAAGGTTTTATTTATCTTTGGTACACCAAAGTCTGTTATGGTCGGCAATGAGGATTCCTATGTGGGATCGTTAATGAAGATGCTTCAGATCAATAATATTGCAGCCGATGCCCCTGAAGAATATACGCCCCTTTCTTTGGAGAATATTGTTGAAGAAAATCCAGATATTGTTTTGGTCATGAATCATGTTAATCCAGAAGAATCGAAAAAAATGATGCAGGCAGAGTTTGATCGAAATCCTGCTTGGTCAAATATGAAGGCTTATCAAAACGATAAGATTATCTATTTAGATAACGATATTTATTCAGTTACTGGAAATATCCGTGTTGGCGAAGCATTAGAAAAATTGGTCGAAATGGTCTATGAAAAGTAAGCGACTAAGCATTGTATTTATAGGAAGCACTATAGTTTTTATTCTAGCTATAGTGCTTGCTATTGCCCTTGGAAGTGTGAGAGTTGAAATTTCAAAAGTTGTCCAATCCCTATTTGATCCATCGGTACTTACTGATACCCAATACGAAATCGTAAAAAATATTCGATTGCCCCGTATTGTTCTCGCCATCTTTGTGGGTGCATCTTTAGCGACATCCGGTGCTCTTCTTCAGGCGGTTATGCAAAATCCATTGGCGGATCCAGGGATTATCGGAGTTTCTGCCGGTGCATCCCTTGCAATTATGCTAATTCTTCTTGTCTTTCCGATTTATGCTCCCATATTACCTTTTATTGCATTTATCGGTGGAATTTTAGCGACGATCTTTATTTATCTTTTATCCTGGAAAGATGGGATCAATGCCTTAAGTTTATTATTGGCCGGTATTGCCGTTAACGCCATGCTCGGAGGCGCTACCAGTTTAATTTCCGTTTTAAATAGCGAAAAAGTCCAAAGTGTTATTTTATGGATCAATGGAACATTGGCTGGTAGGACTTGGTCGGATATTAAAATTGTCGTTCCCTATACCACCATCGGTCTTATTCTATCTTTGTTTTGTATTCGTAGTGCAAATGTTCTCCTTTTAGGTGATGATAAAGCATCGAATTTAGGTGTTGACATTCACCGCACTCGAATCGCTTTAAGTATGACAGCTGCTTTTTTAGCGGGTATATCAACGGCAGCCGTGGGCGTCATCGGCTTTATCGGCTTGGTTGTGCCCCATATTTCAAGAATGCTGGTGGGTTCGGACTATAAAGTATTATTGCCATTTTGCATCATTAATGGTGCTAGTTTTTTACTGTTTACCGATACCATTGCCCGTATTATCGCTGCCCCCATTGAATTACCTGTGGGTACGATTATGGCCATTATCGGCGGTCCATTTTTCTTGTATTTATTGAGGAAAAGAAAGGCGTGATATCTATGGAAGCCATTCAAATTGATCGTTTATGTCTTAGTTATGATCAACGAAGAATCATTGATGAATTAAATTGCTGTATTAAAAAGAATGTAATCACTACGATTATTGGGCCCAATGGTGCAGGAAAATCAACATTATTAAAATCCATTGCCCGCCTATTAAAGAAAGAGAAGGGGGATATCTATTTAATGGAAGAAGATATTTCCCTGATAAGCCAAAAAGAATTGGCGAAACAAGTTGCCGTCTTATTGCAACAAAATACATGTCCCCATGATATTACTGTGGAGAAATTAATTTATATGGGTCGTCTTCCCCATAAAAAATGGTATGAAATAAGGAATCCAGACGATGATCGCATTGTGGAAGAATCCATGGAGCAAACGGGAATAACCCATATGCGGGAAAAAAGAATTTGTGAGTTGTCCGGTGGTGAACGTCAACGGGTTTGGCTCGCCATGGCCATTTGTCAAAAGACAGATGTTCTATTACTCGATGAACCGACCACATATTTGGATATCTCCTTTCAAATGGATATTTTAGAATTGATTCGCGATATTAATCGGAAAACAGGAATCACAATTATTATGGTGCTCCACGATTTGAATCATGCGTTTCAATACAGCGATGAAATCCTCGTTATTAAAGATGGGAAAATTGTTGAAAGTGGAGATCCTCTCCATATTGCTAATAAGGATCTTTTAAGGAGAGTATACAATATTAATGCGGATGTGATTCAAGTCGATGAACGTCCTTATATTATTGCAAAAAATAAATGGAGGTAAAATGAAAACTTTAATTTCGTATAGTTCAAAAACAGGAAATACAAAAAAAGTGGCCGAAGCCATTCATGAAAAATTACAAGGGGATCTTTTTGATATCGTCCATGGAAATGATGTCGATTTAAAAGATTACGATAAGGTTATTTTTGGGTTTTGGGTCGACAAAGGTGGACCGGATGCTAAGGCGAAAGTATTTATGGAACAAATTGCAAATAAAAAAGTCGGTGTCTTCTTCACCTTAGGCGCTTACCCCGATTCCGATCATGCCAAAGATGTAATGGAAAAAACGATTGATCAATTGGAAAAACAGGGAAATACCGTTATGGCCCATTTTTGCTGCATGGGTAAAATCGACCCTAAATTAACGGCGATGTTCGAAAAATTAGGCGATGACTCCCCCCATCGAATGACCGATGAACGTAGAAAGCGTCATGAAGAAGCCGCCAAACATCCCAATGATGAAGATTTAATAAAAGCACAGGATGCTTTCCGATGCATGATATGATCTACGAATCAAGAATAAAAACCCATCATATGGGGAAAAAACTCCGTTCCTTTGTGGAACGTCCAGCCTTATTAAAGGATGTTTTAGATTCCCCAGGTGATCGCCACCAAGTGATCTACATTCATATTCCTTATTGTTCCAATATTTGTTCTTTTTGTAATATGAATCGTAGTTTGAATCGACCGAAATCCTATTATATCGATTTAGTAATCAAACAGCTTAAGTACTATTATCAGACAAAGAGATTTCGAGAATCGACTTTCTCGTCAATTTATTTTGGTGGCGGTACACCCTCGGTATTAAGTCCTGAAGATTTGGAAAAAATACTCAATGCATTACACAAATACACGAATTTAGAAGAAGATGTAGAAATTACCATGGAATCAAGTTTAACCGATTTGGATTTTGATAAATTTAAAACGGTAACTTCTGCCGGTGTTAATCGTCTTTCCATTGGTATACAGACATTTTCTGACCGTGGACGACAATTACTCAATCGCCGGGGGGACGGTAAATTTGCCTATGAAAGATTGGATCGGATGCGAAATCACGGCTTTGAAAATCTTAATATCGATTTGATCTATAATTATCTCGGCGAAACTGAAGAGGAATTAAAGCAAGATTTAAAAACAATAGAAAAGTTAGATCTTGCCGGTTTCTCCATGTATTCTTTAATTATCATGGAGGAGTCGAAATTGGGACGAAAATATCAAGAATTCGAATTAAACGACTCCATAAAAAGAGATAAGAAGTTTTTCGATTTCGTCATTAATCATACACCCAGTTATGAATATTTAGAAATCACAAAAAAAGTTCGTCCTAATCGAGATGATTATCAATATATCCGTCGTCGAATTGCAGGTAAAGACACCTTTCCCCTAGGTGCCGGTGCCGGTGGCGGAATTGGTAATTTGGCATTAATGAATCCGATTAAAATCGACGATTACGAAAAAACCGTCAATAATCCAGAGTCCATTCAAGGCATGTATTTTAAAGATGAGTATTTTAAGTATAAAAAGGCCATTGATACTTTGCAATTACTCTATTATGATCCGAGTATTTTAAAGGACTCGAGGATTGATCATCGCTTGAATGAATTGGAAGAAAATGGATATTGTTTTTACAAAAATGGTAAATATCATTTAACCGATCTTGGCATTTTTTGGGGCAATAATATTATCGATGATTTATGGAATATTGTAATAAAGAATTAAAAAAAGAGTCGTATCGACTCTTTTTTTTAATTGAATTTTGTAAAAATATAATTAGATATTTCAAAACCTTTTTTTGTAAATTTCAAATAATCATGATCTAAAACTAAATGTTTTGAAGATATAAAATCTTCAATAACCTTTTTGTTTTCATCGAAAAAGTCTCGATGAAATTTACTCTTGTATTTTTCTAGGGATAGGCCTTCTGTCAATCGCATATTCATCAGGATATATTCAAAGGCCATTTCCTCTAGACTGAGTTTTTCTTTTCGCCTTTGGGGAAATTCTCCCTGAATGATTTTCTCCACATAGTTTTTATACCGAACTTCGTTTTGCCATCGATCGGGATACAAACTCCCACTAGCTCCAATGCCAAATCCATAATAATCTTCATAATGCCAATATTTCAAATTATGTATGGATTCTTTTCCTTTTTTTGCAAAGTTTGATATTTCATATTGTTCATAACCTAATTGGGACAATCCCCTTTGTATATCCTCGTACATTTCGATTTGGACATCTTCTTTTGGAAAAACTAAACCTTTCTCTTTTTGACGATATAGTTTTGTCGATTTTTCCACGATCAAATTATACCAGGAGATATGATCCGGTTGAAGGCGATCGATCCAATACAAATCCCTTTGAAGATCCTCTCTTGTTTGTCCGGGATATCCAAAGATAAGATCGAAAGAACAATTGGTCACCCCTTCTCCCCGTAATTTTTCCACAGCGTCAATGGCTTGCCTCTGATTATGATTACGCCCCATTGCTTGTAGTATTTTTGGTTGAAAGGATTGAACACCAAGGGAGATTCGTTGGATCCCCGATTGCAATAACGATGATATCTTTTTCTTCTTTACATCTTCAGGATTAAACTCCATGGTGGTCTCTAAACTTTTGACCTTAAAGCTCTTTTTTAGGATATCCATAATCCCTTGAATTTGTTGTTCAGAAAGTATCGACGGAGTACCTCCGCCGATATAAATACTATCGATGATATCCTCACAGGCATACATTTTAATTTCCTGTTTTAGATAGTAAAGATATTCTTCCTGTTTATTTACGTTCCTAGGAAAACTTGTAAAATCACAATAATTACACTTATGATGACAAAAAGGGATGTGAATATAGACCCCTTTAGTCCTCGTCATATTTAAGCACCGCCAAGAAGGCTTCTTGTGGCACATCGACACTACCAATGGAACGCATACGTCGTTTCCCTTCTTTTTGTTTTTCAAGAAGTTTTCTTTTCCTTGAAATATCTCCACCATAACATTTTGCCAATACATCTTTACGAAGGGCACGGATGGTTTCCCGGGCGATAATTTTATTGCCAATGGCAGCTTGTAATGGTATGGCAAATTGATGGCGTGGGATTTCATCCTTTAGTTTTGAAACAATGGAACGTCCCCGTTCATAGGCCTTTGATTCATGGACAATGAGGGACAGGGCATCGACAGGCTCTTCGTGAATTAGAATATCTAGTTTTACTAAATCCGATTCTTCATAGCCAATTAATTCGTAATCCAGGGATGCATAACCCCTCGTCCTTGATTTTAAAGCATCGAAAAAGTCGTATATCACTTCATTAAGGGGAAGAATATATTTAATCTCTACCCTTTTTTCATCGAGATAGGTCATGGATTTGTATACCCCTCGTTTGGATTGACATAATTCCATAATATCGCCGACATAGGTATCGGGACTCATAATATGGGCTTCCACCATGGGTTCTTCAATTTTTTCAATCTCCGTTGGATCGGGCATCGATGTGGGGTTTTGAATTTCTTCCATTGCACCATCATCTTTATAAACTTTATAAATAACCGATGGTGCCGTCGTAATAATATCCAAATCAAATTCCCGTTCTAGGCGTTCTTGAATAATTTCCATGTGTAATAGACCTAAAAATCCACAACGAAATCCAAAGCCTAAAGCGACTGAGGATTCTGGTTCATAGACTAAGGCAGCATCATTGACTTGTAATTTATCCAAGGCTTCTCGAATGGTGTTAAAATCTTCCCCTTCTGCTGGATAAATCCCACAATATACCATGGGCACTACTTTTTGATATCCCGGTAAAGGTTGATCCGTGGGATTATCATCATCGGTAATGGTGTCGCCTACCCGGGCATCCTGAACATTTTTTATGCTCGCCACAACATAGCCAACATCTCCCGCCCTTAATTCTTTGACTTCCACATTTTTATTGGTCATATAGCCGACTTCCGTCACTTCAAAGGTTTTACCAGTATTCATCATGCGTATATTCATTTCTGGCTTTATCACGCCATCTACGACTCGTATATAACTTACAACCCCTTTATAGGAGTCATAATATGAATCAAAGATCAAAGCCTTCAATGGTGCTTTTTCATCGCCCTCAGGTGCTGGCACCTTTTTAACAATATCTTCTAAGACTTTTTCAATACCGATACCTTCTTTCGCCGAAATTAAAGGGACATCATCGGCTTCCAATCCAATAATATCTTCAATTTCCCGTTTCGCATTATCGGGATCGGCAGAAGGTAAATCTATTTTATTAATCACCGGTAAAATTTCTAAATCTTGATCGACGGCTAAATACACATTGGCCAAAGTTTGAGCTTCTACTCCTTGAGTTGCATCCACAATAAGAACGGCTCCTTCACAAGCCGCCAAAGATCGTGAAACTTCATAATTAAAGTCAACATGACCAGGTGTATCGATAAGATTTAGCATATACCGTTCCCCATCATCGGCCTCGTAAAATAATTTAACGGCTTTTAATTTAATGGTAATTCCCCGTTCTCGTTCTAAATCCATGCTGTCGAGAACTTGTTTTTCCATTTTCCGTTCCGATAACATTCCCGTACTTTCAATAAGTCGATCCGCAAGGGTTGATTTTCCATGGTCAATATGGGCTATGATTGAAAAGTTTCTTATATTCTCTTTTGGTATTTTCTTCATTCTATCACCTTTATAGTCTACCTATTCTCGATAATGGCATAAATCTAAAAAAAGCTATTCCAACGATGGAATCCATATCTATAGTATCAAAAGATCTTGAATCATGGGAACCACCCGGCATACGATTATCTCCCATTACGAAGACTTGCCCCTCTTCAACGACCCATCGATTTTGATCCTTTGTCAGTAATGTAATTTGTGAACTGGTATAATTTTCATGTATTTTTTGACCATTGACATAAACTTCATTGTCTAAGATTTCCACAGTATCTCCAGGAAGGCCAATAATTCTTTTTATATAATCACCATCTCGATCTGGTGCGTGGAATTCCACAATATCCCCATGCTGATAACGATTAATATGGGCTGATATTTTATTTACTAATAAACGATCTCGATCTTCTAAGGTTGGATTCATACTACTGCCGTCGATAATTGTCGACGATAAAATAAAACTGTGTATAACAAAAGCTATAATAAGTGCAGTGGCGATTAAGCTGATCCAATCCATCAATACCGAGTTTTCCTGCTCCTTTTTCATGATCGATCCTCCATTTCACATATGGCTATATTATATCATAAGACGGGTAAAATAATAAATTACAGTTTTGTTACCCTTTTGAGCTCACCATTTGGGCAAATTTATTCGAGATATAAGATTAATCTATCCAATCTCCATACCTATTTTATCGCGAAGTGAGCTGATCATAATCCTTTTTCAACTTTTTTTAAAATATTATCGGAGGATTGGAAGTGCTTAAGTACAATTACAAAATTCATCAAAAATTATTTCTGATTTAAAAAATAAGGATCCTTGGATCTTAAAGAAGGATTTGAAATTTTATTATCCGGTTTATCCCTTCGTAATATATCTACTGCTTTAATCTTCTATTAATAATTTTGGATACGATACCAATACTTTTGATTATGGGTAAATTCCCGGCTGTATTGAATTGTCTGTAATTATATCAAAAGCCAGATAGGAGTAGTTTTTGACCACAAGATTTTCTGCCCCTTCCCCTAGGATATAATCCCTTAGGACTTGATTTTTCAAAATAACTGGTGTATAATACTACTGTTATGAGAATGAAAATTTACACGGAGGTGAATCCATTGGCAAATATTAAATCGGCAATTAAACGTATTGATTTAACGAAAAAACAAACGGCACGTAATCGTTCAGAGAAAAGCAGAATTCGTACCTATATCCGTAAATTCAATGAATTATTGGAAGAAGGCAAAAAAGATGAAGCGAGAGAAGTGTTGAAAACCGTTGATAAATTATTGAAACGAGCGTCCCATAAAAATTTATATCACAAAAATAATGCGGCACGTAAACTAAGTCATTTACAAAAGAAATTAAATAATGCATAAAAAAAATCAGTTCACAACGAACTGATTTTTTTATTGAAGTTCATGGATAATTCGGACAAATTCCTTGGCCTTTTTAAAATCCATTTGGAAAAATTCATCATTGGAACTTATATTGAAATCTGCATGAACCGATGTCGTCGGATCAATGACGGATGTTCTGCATGAAGCGTGATATTGTGTAATTCCAGTCTTTTCATAAATTCGTGGAGCATTTTCTTGATTTACTCCGGATGCTACAATTATATCCAAGGGAAAATCTTGAAGACGTTTTAAATTATCTAAGCCTTCCATGGCTTTGTTTTTCCGTCCAGATGTCAATAGACGGTCCACTCCTATATCCACCAAGAGCTTGATTTCATCTATGGATTGACAATTGTCAAAGGCCCGATGAAATACCGCCTTTTTTCCGGCACCATGGATAATGTCGACAAATTCCCTCGTTCTATTTTCATCAATTTTACCATTTTCTTCTAAAAATCCAAAGGCAACTCCTTCAATGGGTAATGTCATAAATTCCTTTAGATCCCATAGCATGGATGTATAAATTTCCTTTGAATAACAAAATCCACCCGGTCGATTTCGTATCATGACGACGGTGGGAATTTCTAATTCCAATGTCTTTTTTACCGTTCCCATAGGTGGAGTCAGTCCACCAAGGGAGAGATCAAGATTTAATTCAATTCGATCACAATTTGCTTTTTTTGCAATAAGGGCATCTTCATAGGAGCCACAACATAATTCTACAATCATATTCTTCCTTTCATATGAAAAACTGCCAAGGATTCCTTGGCAGTTGATTTTAGTTTAAAATTCTCCGTGCAGTTACGAAAGTATTGGCATGATATCCTGAAACAATACTGGACTTTATAACACCTGTACCCGGTGTTGAAGCATGGATCATTTGTCCATCGCCTACATAAATTCCCACATGGGAAATTCGAGAATCCCCACCGCTATTGAAAAATAACAAATCGCCAGGACGTAAATTATCTTTCGATACCCCGTATCCATTATTAACCATTTGATAGGATGATCGATTTAATGTAACTCCTGCATAGGTCTTATATAAATAGTATGCCAAGCCTGAACAATCAAATCCAGACGATGGATCTGCCGATCCAAAGACATAGCGATAACCTAAGAAGGAATAGGCACCATCGACAATAGACTGTGCAGAACCAGAAACCGGTGCTTCTTGACGGTTTTCATCTTGCTCTTCTATAGGGGTCGCTTGTTGTTCACTGACGCGATTGGCTGCGATATAAGCGGCTTTGCCATTGTAATCGACTCGCATCCAGCCATTGGCTTCTTTTCCAGTAACTTTTGTTCCTTGGGGATAGACTCCAATGACATTTGAATCCATGGAAGGATTATCGCGAACATTTAAATTAATTGTTGTATAACCCGTTCGATCGGTTCCGTTATCATAAATCGCTTGTCGTTCTTGAGCTTTTTTGGCCTCTTCAGCTTTTCTTGCTTCTTCCGCTTTTTTTACTTCTTCGGCTTCCTCAGCGGCTTCACCGGTCACTTCTACCGGCTCTTTTTCAACAGGAATTTCCACTTCTTCCGATGAAATATATTCTGCAAATATGTATGCAGTAGTATTATTATATTCAATTTCCAGCCATCCGTCGGATAAAATTCCACTAACTTTTGTACCTAAGTTTAAAATTCCTAATATGGCGGAATCCGTACTTGCATCTTGACGAATATTCATATTCGCCGTTAGCCATCCGTCCATTGGTACCCGAAGATCTCTTTCTTCAGATAATATTTTTGGTACTTCGATTTCTTCCGATTCTTTTGCTGATAATGATACAATATCAGCCGTAGAATCCTCTTCGGCTTTTTCTAAAGTATCTTCTTTTGTTTCTTCTTGTACTGTTACTTGGATATCTTCAGACTTTTCTGTTTCCTTTTCAAGTTCTACTTTTTTACCTTCATCTTTTATATCTTTTGTTGCTACTGCTTTTGTTTCTTTTTGTATTGCGACTTGGGCAAAAGTTTCCTTGTTTTCGACAATGGCAATTCTTTCCCTTTGCATTTGTCTTTGTGCTTCCAATGCTTCTTTTGCCATCGTAGAAATTTTTTCTTCATTATCGGCAACGACATTCTTAACTCTTTCGTCACGAAGATTTGCAATTTCTACTTTTTGATCTGTATTTGTATAATTTTCTATATGCTCTGCTAATGCCAAATGAGGTTGACATAAGGTTCCTATGGTTACTACCGATGCTATACCAACGGATAGACCAAGTCCTTTCTTATTCATATATTATTAGCCTCCCAATGTTCTTCTAATTCAACTGAATTCATCTTACTAAAGCTTGGAACCCATGTCAAGGAAAAGTTACAAAGAAGTTACAAAATTATTCCATTTCTGTAATCATTTCTTTCCTATTAATTGTTGACCTTTGAAAAACATTGATCTTTAGCCGTTTTATTAAGAAATATTTTTGTAAGAATTGACAAATCTTTTTCTTCTTAAATATTACAATTTAGTAACATTCTATTATATTTACTTATTTAACGCTTTTTTGTTTTATCCTTTTCCTATCCATGAAAAAATCGGAAGCTGAGCTTCCGATTTTTAAAATTCCATTAATTCCTTTTCCTTGGCTTCGCAAATATCATCAATTTCCTTGGAATATTTATCCGTTAAATCTTGAATATCTTTTTCTGCTGTATGCCGTTCATCTTCAGTCAGATCTGAATTTTTTTCCCGTTTTTTTACTTCATCAATACCATCTCTTCTCGAATTTCGTAAAGCTACTTTACTACGTTCTTGGTATTCGCCAACTTGTTTTGCCAATTCACGACGTCGATCTTCCGTAAGATCAGGGAATGGCAAACGAATCACTGTACCATCGGACTGTGGTGTAATTCCAATATTGGATTTCAAAAGCGCTTTTTCGATCTCTTTCAATAATCCTTTGTCCCACGGTTGAATGGCAATAAGTCTTGCTTCTGGTACGGTGATACCGGCAACTTGATTTAAAGGCGTTTGGACCCCATAGGCTTCGACGGTAATATTATCAAGAATTCCTGGATTCGCCCGGCCAGCACGTATGGTCTTTAAATCCTCCCGTAATACACCGACTGTTTTTTTCATTTTTGTTTCCATTTCTTGTAAAACATCATTATACATTATTATGCCCCCTTAACAATGGTACCCAATTTTTCCCCTTGGGCCACACGGATTAAATTTTTTGGATCATCGATTCCAAAGACAACGAGTTCAATCTCATTGTCCATACACATTGTAATGGCCGTGGAATCCATGACCGTTAATTGTAAATTAAGTATATCAATATAATTCAATTGATCGAATTTCTCCGCATCATCGAATTTATTGGGATCTTTGTTATAAATACCATCGGTTCCCGTTTTCCCAACGAGGATTACATCGGCATCTATCTCAGCCGCCCGTAAAGCTGATGTAGTATCTGTTGAAAAATAGGGTAAACCCGTACCCGCCGCGAAGATAACGACGCGATTTTTTTCCAAATGACGGATGGCTCTACGTCGGATAAATGGTTCTGCAACTTCACGCATTTCAATGGCCGTTTGAACCCTTGTATCGACGCCAATGGATTCCAATCCTGATTGTAAACGAAGGGCGTTAATCGTTGTTCCTAACATCCCCATTGTATCTGAAGTTGAACGATCAATATTTACTCCAGTGCGACCGCGCCAAAAATTTCCACCACCGACGACAATCGCCATTTCCATCCCCATATTATGGACTTTTTTAATGGCTTCACAAATCTTTGCAATGACTTCATCATCGAGGCCGTGACCTTTTCCACCGGATAATGCTTCCCCCGACAATTTTAATACCACTCGTTTATATGAAAGACTCATTATTCCCTCCATGATATTCTAAGAAATCGGGCAAAATAATTGCCCGATTTCTTTATGAATTTATTTCATTTGCTTCGCTACTTCTTCCGCAAAATCTTCTTCTCTTTTTTCTAGTCCTTCGCCAACTTCATAGCGCACGAAACGACGGATTTGAATATTTTCGCCGATTTTGGCGACTAAATCCGTTAATAATTCTCCCACTGTTTGATCTGGATTTTTAACAAAAGCTTGATCTAAGAGACATACTCTTTCAAAAAACTTATCCATACGGCCTTCTACCATTTTTTTAGCGATCATTTCCGCTTTATCTTCTGGCATATTTTTTTCTTTGTTTTCATTTATGGCTTGATGGGTTAAAAATTCTTTTTCTTTTTCTACTTCTTCTTCTGGTACATCTTCACGGGAAACATAAAGTGGAGCAGAAGCAACAATATGCATGGCAATGTCTTTTGCAAATTGTTTAAACTCATCATTTTTCGCCACAAAGTCCGTTTCCGAGTTGATTTCAACAATTGAACCAATTCTTCCACCATGAATATAAGCTTCCACAACACCTTCAGATGCAATTCGAGAGGATTTCTTTTCCACATCAGAAAGTCCTTTTTCCCTAAGAATTTCTGCTGCCTTCTCTAAATCTCCCCCTGCATTTTCCAATGCTTTTTTACAATCCATCATGCCTGCACTTGTTTTATCTCTTAGTTCTTTAACCATACTCGCAGTAATATTCATTTATTAAACCTCCTGTATTTTATACAAATGAAAAGGTAAGAGTAAAGCATAACACTTTAATCCCTTACCCATATCTTCTTATTCTTCGTCTTGTTCCTCTACGAAATCTTCATTATTATCTTCTACATCTTCATTTTGTTCGCCTTGATTGGCCTCAATAACGGCATCGGCAATTGTAGAAGTTAGAAGTTTCACTGCACGAATCGCATCATCATTTCCGGGAATGGGAATATCAATCTCGTCGGGATCACAGTTCGTGTCAACAACACCGACAACTGGAATTCCTAGAATATGAGCTTCATGTACTGCTAGATACTCTTTTTTTGGATCGATTACAAATACCAGATCTGGTAATCCGTCCATGCCAATGATACCACCAAGGTTTTTATACAGGCGATTCATTTCGTGTCGTAATTGGATCACTTCTTTTTTCGGTAATAAATCGAAAGTACCGTCTTCTTCCATTTCGTTTAATTCTTCTAAACGATCGATTCTTGATTTAATCGTTTTGTAATTCGTAAGCATACCACCTAGCCAACGTTGACTTACATAGGGCATACCACAACGTTTAGCTTCCGTTTCAATGGCTTCTTGTGCTTGTTTTTTAGTTCCAACAAAAAGCACTTTTCCGCCTTCGCCTACGACTTCTTTTACGTATTCATAAGCTTCATCAATTTTCTTTACTGTTTTTTGTAAATCTACAATATAAATTCCATTACGTTCAGTAAAGATATACTTTGCCATTTTAGGATTCCATCTTCTCGTTTGATGACCGAAGTGAACCCCGGCTTCTAGTAGTGATTTCATCGATACTACTGACATTTTATAACCTCCATTGTTTTTACCTCCCTGTGCTTCCACTCCTTTCCAGACCCATTTAATGAAAGATTTTAAAGGGGAACCCTGGTAAAGATCCACACAAGTGCGTATTTCCTTAGATATTATATCACAAGATTATTTCAGAATCAAGATTTCTACGACTTTGGATTTTCTCTTTTGTAATCACATTGTTCATTACTACAACGTATTTCATCGGTTCTCCGATTTTTTCGATGAACAAGGATACTCTGGCATTTTGGACATTTTTCATTTAAGGGTTTATCCCATAAAGCAAAATCACAATTGGGGTAATTTTCACAGCCGTAAAATAATTTACCCCGTTTCGATACTTTTTCAATGAGGCGATGATTGCATTTGGGACATTGAACACCTGTATCGATAATGATGGCTTCCGTATGGCGGCAGTCTGGAAAATTACTACAACCGATGAATTTACCATTACGTCCATGTTTATAAACCAAGGGATGGCCACATTCTGGACAATCCCGTCCTACTGGTTTATCTTTAATTTGATATTCTTTCCCGGATTCTTTTGCCTTTGAAAGGGATTTTTCAAAACGATCGTAAAAAGTATTCATTACTTCTTTCCAATCTAGTTTTTCATCGGCGATTTTATCGAGCTGATCTTCCAATTGGGCGGTAAATTCTTCATTGATGATATCATCAAAGTACTCCACAAGAAAATCATTTACTTTCTCACCGATTTCCGTTGTATGAAATTTACGTTCCTCAATTACCACATAGTTTCGACTTAAAATTGAAGCGATAATTGACGAATAGGTACTGGGACGTCCAATACCATCTTCTTCTAACTTCTTTACTAAAGATGCTTCTGTATATCGAGGTTTTGGTTTTGTAAAATGTTGGCTTTTTTGAATATTCTTCGCCTGTAATCCTTCTCCTTTTTCTAAATCCGGTAATCGACTATCCTTATCATTAATCGGATATATCCTTGCAAAACCTTCAAAAGTAACAATAGAACCATTGGCTCGAAATAAATAATCACCGTTTTGAATCCCAACAGATGTGGATAGATATCGTTGCGGTTTCATTTGAGAGGCAATCGTCCGTTGCCAAATCAATCGATACAGTTTAAACTGGTCCTCCGTTAAATATTTTTTAATTTGATTGGGGGTCAGATGAGGTCTTGTTGGTCGAACGGCTTCATGGGCATCTTGGGCACCTTTTTTATTTTTCCCAAAATTACGAGCTTGTGCATACTCTTCTCCCAGATTTTCTTTGATATATGCCAAAGATTCGGCAATGGCTTCCTTCGAAATTCTCGTAGAATCCGTTCTCATATAAGTAATTAATCCCGTTGTTCCTTCTTTTCCAAGGGAAACCCCCTCATATAATTGTTGAGCAATGGACATGGTACGACCCGTAGAAAATCCAAGTTTGCCATAGGCATCCTGTTGTAAACTAGAAGTGGTATAAGGTGGATAGGGATTCCTTTTCTTTTTTGTTTTACGAACACCGTGGATTTTAAAACCATTGGGGTCTAATTGTTTCAAAATTTCATCGGCTTCTTTCTCATTATGAATATTTACCTTTTGTACTTTTTCCCCAACAATACGCTGTTTTAGTTCCCCTTCAAAATCAATGCCCGACTTTTCATGGAAAGATTTTATTCGCCAATATTCTTTTGGAATAAATTTTCTGATTTCTTCTTCCCGTTCACAGATAAGGCGTAATGCCACTGATTGAACACGGCCAGCCGATAATCCCGCCTTGATTTTCTTCCATAATAATGGAGAAAGGGTATATCCTACAACGCGATCCAATACCCGTCTTGCCTGTTGAGCATCAACTAAATCCATATCAATTGCCCGAGGCTTTTTTATGGCATCTTTTACGGTCTCTTTTGTAATTTCTTGAAATTGAATTCGATGATTTTCCCGAGGATCCAAATCCAATATATGACATAAATGCCAAGATATGGCTTCACCTTCCCGATCCGGGTCCGTCGCCAAATAAACTTCCTTCGCTTTTTTATATTCTTTTTTTAAATCATTGATAATGGGGCCCTTCCCCCGTACATTAATGTATTTTGGTTCAAAATTATTTTCAATATCAACGCCCATTTTTGATTTGGGTAAATCCCGTAAATGTCCAACCGTCGCTACGACTTTATAATTTCTACCGAGCATTCGGCCAATCGTCCGTGCCTTTGTCGGAGACTCTACGATAACGAGTTTTTTCTCCACTATTAACTACATCCCTTCTATTAATTCCATATTCCTTTATCTTATTTTGAGAAAGAAATCGTGAATTTATCACCTATTTGATTAATATAACCTTTCATCTCGAGTTTTGTCAAGTTTAGCATGACCTCCTGAACGCCCATATCCAACTGAAAACACAATTCATCGGGATGTTTGGGAAATTCTTCTAAGGCTTGATACACCCGTCTTTCCCCTTGGGAGAATCCATCAAAGTCGATACTTATCTTCTTTTCTTCCGTTAATTCTCTTAATTGGGGCAATTCCACGAGTATATCTTCGATACCGGTAACGATTTTCGCCCCATCTTTAATTAATTCATTGGTCCCCTTGGAATAAATGGAATTAATATTCCCCGGTACGGCGAATACCTCTTTTCCTTGTTCTGCCGCATATTTTGCGGTAATAAGTGTACCGGAATGTTTTTTAGCTTCGACAATGACAAGTCCCAAGCCAATGCCGGATATGATACGATTTCGCCAAGGAAAAGTATGGCGGGCTGCCGATGTCCCCAAGGGATATTCCGAAAGAATAACGGCTTTTTCATGATTATTCATCTGCCGATAAACATTGCGATTCGATGCCGGATATTCTTTATCAATTCCTGTACCTAATACGGCAACGGTGTAATTATTATGGGACAACGCCCACTGATGGGCAATTTTATCAATTCCCAGTGCTAAACCAGAAGCAATGGGTATTCCCATTTGGGACAAACCTCCTGCAATTTCTTGTACCGCCCAAACTCCATAATTTGTGCATTTTCTTGCTCCAACTACCCCGATGGAATAATTAAAAATATTCTTCCATTGTCCCTTATAATATAGAAGATAAGGGGGATCGGGAATATGCCTCAAATGTTCCGGGAAACAATCATCGGCTTGGGTCATAAATTTAGCACCGACTTTCCATAAACTTTCTTTGTAATCATCAAGATTAAAGTCAAAATAAGCCTTCTCTAATTTGGATTTCATCCGAGATGTCAAGTTTAAATCATCGAAACGACCCTTTCTCTCCAATAATTTATCCAAATCTTGAAAAATCTCCAGTAAATATTCATAGTATTTGTAACTGATTCCAATGGCATTTAAATACAATATAAGATCTCTATCCATAATAACCCCTCACTTTATTCCGTTACTCCGATTATATGGGAATTTGCTAAAATCTTCAAGGTAAAGGATCGCTACTTCCTATTTATTGTCAAGGATAATATTTTAAGATATGATGGAAGGGACAGTATAATCATGGAAGGGAGCATATTAATGGATCAAAGAAAATATAAAAGACTTCTTTTACTCGCCCTGCTTTTAATGTTAACTGCCTGCCAATCACAAAGTAAACTTACGAAAGACTCTTCATCATCTGAGGTAAATACTATTCCCGGGGGGAAATTAGATCAAATCCAGGAAGATATCCAGGAAAAAGAAAAGTATTTAGTCCTCGATGTTCGAAGTCCAGGGGAATATCAATCGGGGCATTTACGACATGCCATTAATATTCCCCTGGATGAACTCCAAGAATCCATGGAAATCCTTCGGGAACGATCGGAAATATTGATTACTATTTGTAATACACAAAACCGTTCGTCGAAGGCCGCAATTTTTTTAAAAGGAGAAGGTTTTGATGTCCTCGATGCCCCCGGCGTCAAATCATATCCCTATAAGTCCATGGTCCGGCACCACAATCTTTTAGTAAAAGACTTTCTTACAGAAGCCAAGGATAGTGAACAAATCATTGATGCCCGTTCCCTGGAAGATTACGACAAAGGTCATTTGAAAAATGCCATCCCATGGGAAGATATTGAAAGTTTACCTTCATCCTTTAAAAAAGATGAACCGTTATATATTTATTGTTATGCCGGAAATGCTTCAGGACATTTAGCCGAAGAACTGGTCAATGAAGGTTTTTTTGCGGTGTATAGTTGTCTTGACGGAACAAAAGAATCCGATCAATTTGAATTAATCAAAGAATAAAATCATAAGGAGAGAAAAGATGTCCCCGACAAAACAGAAAAGATATAATTGCAATCAAAAAGTCCTATCCCACTTTTGTGAGTCCAAGGATTTAATCCATGCCGGTGCTTTATTTGGTTCCGGTATGAGATTAGCGTCGGTTTGCGGCGCTTATACCGGAGCTTTAATGGTATTAGGCGTAAAATTATCAGAAGATGGCGATGTAAATTCTGCTTATAAAATATTCGACGAAGAATTTACGTCCAGGGTCGGCTGTCGAAATTGCTTTGATATCTTGGGAAAAGATGCAACAAAACCCGATGAACGACAAGCCCTTATCGAAGAAGGGATTATACCAAATCGTTGTAATCATGCGATTGAAACAGCAATTGATATCATCGAAAATATATTGGCAAAATAAGATCCCCTTCCACGAAGGGGATTTATTTTTTAAATTGATATTCCATGACAATTTTTCCTTTTTCCAAATCATATAATCGGACAAAGTTCTCATCAATGATACCATAGGATTTTGATCCATCCTTTGGTATTGTCGTTGAACCGGGATTAATCACGATTACTCCTTCTCGTTCTTCCAAAACTTTGATATGACTATGACCGGATATTACAATATCACAACCAATTTCCTTTGCCTTTGCGATCCGCTCTTCTTCTGTCTCTTCATATCCATGAACCATATATATCCCTCGGCCATTGGCGATAAAGATTCGTTCTTTGGATTTCAAATCTTTTCCCATAATCATCTCGTCGACATCGGCTTCACAATTACCACGGATATAGTAAATATTCCCTCGTTTTGCTAATTCCTTTGCTAATTCTTTTGGATTGTAATTCTCCGGAATATCATTTCTTGGCCCGTGATACAAAATATCTCCTAAATGAAAGATTCGCTCACAATCTCCCATTTTTTCAAGGGCCATCATCGTTTCTTTATATCCTCCATGGGTATCCGATAATATGCCTATTTTCACGAATCCTCCCCCTATCCATTGTATTCTCTATTAGTATATCATAATTTTCAAACAATCAAAAAAAGAGATAAGACCATTGTCCTATCTCTTTTATATTTATTCTTCTTTATCTGTAGAATAGTCCATATTCGCTAAACGTACATATTTATTGTAACGTTCCTTCGCATCCCTTTCAGCTTCTGCAAATAATATTTCTGCTTCCTCCGGGAAGGATCGTTTCAAGGATGTATACCGAACCTCTGAATTAATGAAATCTTGGAAAGAGGCCTTTGGCTCTTTGGAATCGAGGATAAATGGATTTTTTCCTTCTTCTTCTCGACGTGGATCGTATCGATATAAATGCCAATAACCAGCTTCCACGGCACGTTTTTCTTGTGCTTGGGATTTGCCCATACCTGTACGAATACCGTGATTAATACATGGTGAATAGGCAATGATCAATGACGGTCCATCATAGGATTCTGCTTCACGAATGGCTTTAAGTGTTTGATTTTGGTTGGCACCCATGGCAATTTGTGCGACATAGACATAACCGTAATTGGAAGCCATTAAGCCTAAATCTTTCTTACGAACTCTTTTTCCTGCAGCGGCAAATTGTGCCACAGCTGCTGTTGGTGTAGCTTTAGATGCTTGACCACCGGTATTGGAGTAAACTTCCGTGTCAAAGACTAAGACATTTACATTTTCTCCTGAAGCTAAGACATGATCAAGTCCACCATAACCAATGTCATAGGCCCATCCGTCTCCACCAAAGATCCATACAGATTTCTTAATGAGGTAATTTCTTTCCCGACGGATAATATCCATAATTTCATCGGCACGGTCATGATCAAATTTATCATCGATATTCTTTAGAATATCTGCCGTCGCAACCTTCGATGCCTTTGGATCATCCATACCATCAATCCATGCTTTAAAATGATCATTTAACGGCGTATCCAAATCAAATTCTAGGAATTCGGTCATTACTTCTTTTAATTGTCGACGAATCTTCTTAATGCCTAAATGCATACCGTATCCAAATTCCGCATTATCTTCAAATAGGGAGTTTGCCCAGGCCGGTCCTTGACCCTGTTGATTCGTACAGAAAGATGTCGATGGTGCAGATGCCCCCCAAATGGAAGAACATCCAGTAGCATTGGCAATTAACATGCGATCGCCAAATAATTGGGTGACAAGCTTCGCATAAGGCGTTTCACCACAGCCGGCACAAGCTCCTGAGAATTCCAATAATGGTTGTTTAAACTGAGAATTTTTCACGGATTTTAATTCATCGGCTAAATCTTCTTTATATCCCACTTCATTGACTGCATATGTCCAATTGTCCCTTTGTTCATTGGCTTGTTCTTCAAAGGGTTTCATAATTAGTGATTTCTTCTTCGATGGACAAACATCGGCACAATTTCCACAGCCTGTACAATCCAATGGGCTGACTTGAATTCTAAATTCATAGCCTTTAAATTCTTTACCTATGGCAGGCTTTGTTTCAAAGCTTTCAGGTGCATTTTCCTTTTCTTCTTCATTTAATAAGAATGGTCGAATAACGGCATGGGGACATACATAGGCACATTGATTACATTGGATACAGTTTTCAACTTGCCATTCCGGTACACTAAGGGCAATACCACGTTTTTCAAATGCCGTAGTTCCCATGGGGAATTCGCCATTGGCACGATCTTTAAACGCCGATACCGGTAAATCATTCCCTGCCTGTGCATTCATTGGTGCTGCTATTTCTCGAACAAATTCTGGTAAATCGTCATTAATTAAGCTTTCTTCTTCTGCATTTTTCCAATCTTCTGGTACATCAATTTTAACCAATTGTTCAATCCCTTGATCAACGGCTTTATAGTTCATATTTACAATATCTTCACCTTTGCGGCCATAGGAAGTGACAATGGATTCTTTTAATTTTTCCACGGCTTCCTCTAGAGGTAGTACCTCAGATAATTTGAAAAACGCCGCTTGCATAACCATATTTGTTCTTCCACCAAGTCCGACTTCCGCTGCAATTTTCGAAGCATTAATGGTATAGAATTGTATATTGTGATCGGCAATATATTTCTTCATGGATCCCGGCAAGTGGGTATCTAGTTCTTCCGGCGTCCACAATGTATTTAATAAGAATGTTCCCCCATTTTTTAATCCCCGTAACAGGTCATATTGATAGACATAGGATTGTTTGGAACATGAGGTAAAATCAGATTCATCAATAAGATATGTGGAATGGATCGAGGAATCCCCAAATCTCAAGTGCGAAATCGTCACACCACCAGATTTTTTCGAATCATATTCGAAATATCCTTGGGCATACATATCGGTTCCATCACCGATGATCTTAATCGCTGATTTGTTCGCTCCAACGGTTCCATCAGATCCAAAGCCCCAGAATTTGCAACGGATCGTATCTTTAGGAGAAGTTTGAATTTCTTCTTTAACCTCTAACGAACGATGGGTCACATCATCGACAATGGAG
Organism: Tissierellia bacterium; assembly: GCA_030540635.1. Taxonomy (GTDB): domain Bacteria; phylum Bacillota; class Clostridia; order Tissierellales; family Peptoniphilaceae; genus JAUNVW01. The sequence continues at coordinate 50,490 of JAUNVW010000004.1, forward strand.
ATGGTGAATTGATCCTTTGGCTGTTCTTGTTTCAAGTTTTCAAAAACGGCATTGATATCCGATGGCTTCGTGTCTTTTGAACCTAAGCCATAGATTCCCCCGACAATAACCGGTTTCTTTTCTTGATCATAGTAACAGGATTTTACATCTAGATATAGGGGCTCCCCAAGGGCTCCTTTTTCTTTTGTACGATCTAAAACCGCAACTTTTTCAACGGTTTCAGGCATGGCATCTAAGAAATGTTTTGCCGAGAAGGGACGATAAAGATGGACCTTTAACACCCCAACCTTTTCGCCTTTATCCATTAAATAATCGACGGTTTCTTGAATAGTTTCTGTAACAGATCCCATTGCAACAATAACACTTGTTGCATCTTCTGCACCGTAATATTTAAATAATCCGTACTCTCTACCTGTTAATTGATTGATCTTATTGATATAATCTTCCGTAATACCTACAATATCATCATAGTATGTATTGGACGCTTCCACTTCTTGGAAATATATATCGGGGTTTTGTGCCGTTCCCATTGTTTTTGGATGCTCTGGATTTAGCGAGTTTTCTCTAAATTCTTTTAAAGCTTCCCAATCCATTAATTCTTTTAATTCATCGTATTCAATGACTTCAATTTTTTGGATTTCATGGGATGTTCTAAATCCATCAAAGAAATGGACAAATGGCACTTTACCGGTTAAGGATGCTAAATGGGCAACGGGTGCCAAATCCATCACTTCTTGTACCGATCCTGTTGCAAGCATCGCACAACCAGTCGCTCTTGTCGCCATCACATCTTGATGATCTCCAAAAATTGACAATGCGTGACTGGCAAGGGCCCTTGCTGAAACATGGAATACTCCCGGTAAATTTTCCCCTGCTATTTTGTACATATTCGGAATCATGAGTAATAAACCTTGAGATGCGGTAAATGTCGTTGTCATCGCTCCTGATATCAACGAACCGTGCATGGCACCTGCGGCACCTGCTTCCGATTGCATCTCTGTTACTTGTACGGTTTCGCCGTAAATATTCTTTCGACCATGGGCGGCCCAATCGTCGACGAGTTCCGGCATTACAGACGATGGAGTAATGGGATAAATTGTAGCTACTTCTGAAAATGCATAGGAAATATATGCAGCAGCCGTATTTCCATCCATTGTCTTCATTTGTCTAGACATTAAATTACCTCCTAATAAAATTCATTACATTACCTAAAAATTAAAAACATGTATCTCTAAATTATTATAAACCTTCATCGGCTATTTTGTCAAATTTACTGCTGTTCTCTAAGATTTTCTTTGATCCGTTCATTTAAAGCAACCGCTGCATTATATCCATAGGCCCTTTGACGATGATTTCGAACGGCAACTTCCACAATCATTGCAATATTTCGACCAGGTTTTACTGGCACTACTTTTCGGGGAATATCTACTCCTAAAATTGTAATAATATCCTCATCAATACCTACCCGATCGTATTCCTTTGAATCATCCCAACGCTCCAATGAAATGACAACATCGATATTCGTTTGGGCTTTCACAGAACCTAGGCCATAAAGCCGTTGAATGTCTAATATACCCAGTCCTCGAATTTCTAAAAAGTGACGGATCATTTTGGGACACTCCGCCACCAAGCGATTTTCCAATTTTCTGACATCCACCACATCATCGGCGACAAGGGTATGACCTCTGATGATTAAATCCAAGGCCGTTTCGGATTTTCCAACACTGGATTCCCCCATGATTAAAACACCAACACCGTATATTTCAAGTAAAGATGCATGAAGTCTTGTTTCTGGACATAATTCATAGGTTAATATATCATCGATCTTCGATATTAATCGTGTCGTTGACATCGTCGAACTTAACAATGTTTTATTATAGTATTGGGCGAGCTCAATGACCTCATAGGGAATAATGGCGCCGTGGGTGAAAATCAAACAGGGAATATCGTAGGACAAAATTCCTCGAACCCGTTCATAACGAAGACCCGGATCCATCGCTTGCATATAGGCCATCTCTGCCTTACCGATAACTTGAATATTTTGATAGGGAAATTCTTCCATAAAACCGGTAAGTTGCAATCCAGGACGGTTAATTTCTGTTTTGCGAATGCCAACTTCATCATAATCCGATGCTTTTTTTATGACATCTAAATTTAAGCGTTCTGCCAATGTGGCTATCTTAACTTTTTTCATCTTCTTCCTCCGCCTTTCCCCGGAAATAATCATAAACAGACCGGGCTGCTTTTTTGTTCATTGACGGGACTTTCTCTAAAGTAGAAAGATCTGCCTTTTTAATCTTGTCAATGGATTTAAATTCATTTAAAAGTGCCCGTCGTCTTTTTTCTCCAATTCCTTTAATATCATCAAGTTCCGAATGGACCATCGCCTTTTGTCGCAATTTTCGATGGTAACCAATGGCAAATCGATGGGCCTCTTCTTGAATCTGATATAAAAGCCGATATACTGCTGTTCGAACCTTTAATGGATATTCTTTATTCTCGTAGATAATCCCCCTCGTATTATGTTTATCGTCTTTCACCAATCCTATCACGGGTATATCGATATTTAAAGAACGTAAAACATCAAGGGCAATATTCACCTGGCCCTTACCCCCATCCATCATAATTAATGATGGAAATTTACCAAAACCATGGCGCGTATTTCCCTCTTCCCTTTCTCGTAAACCTCGATTGAATCGCCTTGTTAAAATTTCTTTTTGAGATCGATAATCATCGGGGCCTTGAACGGATTTTATTTTGAACTTTCGGTATTCCCTCGGCTGTTTCACACCATTTTCAAAGACAATCATTGAACCCGTAGATTGGGTTCCAGCGATATTGGAAATATCATAACATTCGATCCGTTCAATGGGAAAGACGCCGATGAGTTTCTCTAAATCTTCAATGGCAATTTGTTTGTTTCGATCCCGTCGAAGATTTTTTTGAACATCTTTTAACAACATCTCTGAGGCATTCTCCCGTGCAAGTTTCATTAAATCGACCTTATCTCCCCGTTGAGGAACTCGTAACTCGACCTTTGATCCTCTTTTTTCTGAGAGCATTTGTTCCAAAGCTTTTGTTGATTTTGCCGGTGTATCGAGTAAAATTAACTTCGGCACATAAGTCAAATCGAGATAAAACTGCTGAATAAAAGAAGCCATGACCTCTTCATCGCCTTCTTCATAACTATCTTCCATCATAAAATGTTCTCGCTCAACGATTTTTCCATTTCGCATCATAAACACTTGAACGCAAATCTTCTCTTCTCGCCTAGCCATGGCAATCAGATCCAAATCGATATGATCGGTATTACTAACCATTTGCTTTTCCAAAAGAGTATCGATACTTTGTAAGGCATCGCGATATTCCGCAGCTAGTTCGAAATTCAAATTCTTACTGGCTTTCTCCATTCGTTGACGAATATTATCGACAAATTCTGGATACTTACCATCGAGAAATGCCCGGACATATTTTAATTCTTCTTCGTATTCTTCCTCTGTACAATTCTTTATACACGGTGCTGGACAACGATCGATAAAAAAATTCAAACAAGGCCGTTGTAAATACTGATCCTTGGAAAAATCCAAATTACAATTTCGTAATTTATAAATCTGATGAAATAAATCAATAATATCATTAACGGCATAAGCATTGGGAAAGGGACCGTAGTACTTGGCTCCATCTTTTAAGATTCGCCGCACTTTCATCACCCTTGGAAATGGTTCATTGGTAATTTTAATATAAGGGTATTGCTTATCGTCCCGTAATAAGATATTATACTTTGGCCGATTTTCCTTAATTAAATTGGATTCCAAAACCAAGGCTTCCACTTCGTTATTCACTAAAATATATTCAAAGCGGACGATATGCTTCACCATTGCCACAACTTTTTTATCCTTATTTTTCCGGCCATCAAAATATTGCCGTACCCGTCGATTTAATTTTTTTGCTTTTCCCACATAAATGATCTCATCATCTTTATCATACATGAGATAGACTCCCGGCTTTGCCGGGAGTTTTGTAAGTTCTTCTTTAATCTTAAACATTAAATCTCCAGTGTACTCTTTTCTAAATAATCAAATTCATCGCCTTCCAAATAAGGTGATAATTTTTCAAATACTTTTTTATGATAATCATTGAGCCAGTCGATCTCTTCTGGGGATAATAATTCCTTCATCACTGGGCGGGTGTCAATGGGAATATAGGATAATGGTTCAAATCCTAAGAAATCACCAAATTCATTCTCCTCTTTTCGAATACATACCATAATATTTTCAATCCGAATTCCATGGGATCCTTCAATATAAATTCCCGGCTCATTGGAAGTCACCATCCCTGGCAACATATCGACTTCATTATTTACTTTTGAAATAGATTGGGGACCCTCATGGACCGATAATAAATAACCGACACCATGACCTGTACCGTGATTAAAGTCCAGATGTTCTCGCCATAGGGGATAACGGGTGATGGAATCGAGCATCGAGGATTTCGTCCCCCTTGGGAAATCACAAAGCATCAATTGAATATGGGCCTTTAAAACTAAAGTGTAATGGTATTTCTCATCTTCTGACAAATCTCCCATAGCCAGGGTTCTTGTAATATCTGTTGTACCATCGAGATAATGACCACCGGAATCGACAAGATAAAAGCCTCTGTTTTTTATCGTTGCGGAACGTCCCTTTATTGGCGAATAATGGGGAAGTGCCGCATTCTCACCATATGCTGAAATGGTGCCAAAACTTTCTTCAATAAAGTCCTCCCCTTCCCTGCGAAAATCATGAAGGCGATCTGCAACATAGTACTCCGTCAATGTTCCCGTAGGCGCTCCCGTTTCCAACCAGTTGAAGAACTTCACCAGGGCAACACCATCTTTAATAAATGCATTTTTTAAATGCTCTAATTCTACTTCATTTTTAATGGCCTTCATCATCTCCGTCATATTGCGCCCTTTGATGAATCGGACATTACTATTAATCGCGTGATAGATATTAACATTGGTTCTCTTAGGATCAATATAAATCACCGATTTACCTGGAATTTCCGCTAAATCTTCAAAAATTCGATCGTAATCCTTAATGCGTACACCATTATCCCGTAAATAATTCAAAACTTCTTCGGGCACTTTTGCCATATCAATGTATAAATTCGCAACTTCCATGGAAATTAAAGCGTAAGAGATGACTACCGGATTAAAGGAAATATCATGTCCTCTGATATTCATCAAATAACAAATATCTTCTAAAGAACCAATGAAATGATAATCGGCACCTGCTTCTCGCATCTTGGAACGAAGGATTTGTAATTTTTCTGAAGTATTCTGACCGGTATATTCCTTCTCGTAGAGAAATACCTTATCCCCTGGAATCTCCGGACGATTCTCCCAAATCTCTCCAATATAATCGATATCCGTTAAAATCATTCGAGAACCTAATTTCTTTAATAATTGTAAATAATTATCATAGGGATAAGAAGAGCCGTCTAAGGCGACCTTTCCATGTTCTGGGGTTTCCCTTTGAATAAATTCAATAATTGTCGGTACATTCTCTACTCCCATTCGGTAGAGATCAATACCGGTATCCTTTAATTGTTCTTCCGCTTGAATAAAATAACGTCCGTCTGTCCACAATCCAGCCTTGTCCATCGTAACGACAACGGTTCCTGCCGATCCTGTAAAACCAGAAATATACTCCCTAGTCTTATAGTGATCGGCTAAGTATTCTGATTGGTGGGGATCTGATGACGGTATAATATAGGCGTCGATTTTTCGCTCTGCCATTTTTTCACGTAATCGACGAATTCGATTCTTAATCATTTTAATCCCTCCTCCTCATATTATAGCACTTAGATCTATTGATTTCTAATTTTAATTCCATAGACAAGGCCAATGCTCTATGATAAAATCATTATGGTGTATTAGTATATATAAATAGAAAGGATTCGTTTCGAATAAAGGTGATAAAATGAAATTAGGAATTGTCGGACTCCCCAATGTGGGCAAGTCCACCCTATTTAATGCAATAACAAAAGCCGGTGCAGAAAAAGCCAATTACCCTTTCTGTACCATTGATCCCAATATCGGTATGGTTGAAGTTCCCGACGAACGTTTACAAGTACTCTCTAAAATCTCCGGCACCGATCGCATCATACCGGCAACCATAGAATTTTATGATATTGCAGGATTAGTAAAAGGCGCTAGTAAAGGAGAAGGTCTTGGGAATAAATTTTTAGAAAACATCCGAGAATCCGATGCCATCGTGGAAGTACTACGAGCCTTTGAAGATGAAAACATCGTCCATGTCGATGGTGAAGTAGATCCCCTACGGGATATTGAAACCATTAATTTAGAATTAATTCTATCGGATATGGATATGATTGAGCGACGAATAGAAAAAACAAGGCGACAAGCGAAAGCAGATAAAGTCGCAAAAAAAGAATTGGAATTGCTGGAAAGAATCTATGCTGTATTAGAAGAAGGAAAATCAGCGAGAATTTTAGAATTAGATGATGAAGAAAAGAAAATGCTTCGTTCCTTTAATCTACTCAGTATTAAACCCATCATCTATGTCGCCAATGTCAGTGAAGAAGATCTCCCGGATCAAGGCGCTTCCAATGAAAAAGTCCAGCAAATTAAAGAATTTGCCAAAGGAGAAGATGCAAAAGTCGTCGTCATCTCGGCAGAAATCGAATCGGAAATTGCTGAACTAGAGTCAGAAGACGATCGAAAAGAATTCTTTGAAACTCTGGGCATTGAAGATTCTGGCGTCAACGATCTCATCCGTAAATCCTATGAATTACTTGGACTGATGAGTTTCTTAACGACTGGAGAAATTGAAACGAGAGCCTGGACCATTAAAAAAGGTACTAAGGCCGTTCATGCCGCCGCAAAGATTCATACGGATATTGAACGCGGATTCATCCGAGCAGAAATTGTCAGCTACGATGATTTAGTAGAACTAGGCTCAATGAATGCGGTAAAAGAAAAAGGATTAATGCGATTAGAAGGAAAAGACTATATTATGCAAGATGGCGATGTGGTACATTTCCGATTCAATGTGTAGATAAAAAAGAGGAGCAATGCTCCTCTTTTTTTAATCCTAAATATTTATATCGAGTTTTCTTATCTCCTATTTAATAATTGACACTAGATTTATAGACTATCTATATCTGTTTTATAAAAACTCTTATACATTTAAAAGTCTTGAAATCTCATTTCGTCTTCTTTTTGGAAAGGCCGAATCTTCATATTCTCAACTCGATAAAATTCATCGGTCAATCGTTTTAAAGTTGTAAGAGAATGGCTAATGATCAGAATCGTTTTATTCTCTTTTTGACACTCTAATAAACGGTTCCCGATATCCCGATTTGCTTCCACATCGAGGGCATTAAAGGGCTCATCTAAAAGGATAATTTCTTGATCTTCCATTAGAGCTTGAATAATTCCCAGTTTTTGCTTCATTCCCGTAGAGTACTTATTTACTTTTGTTTGATTGTTCGGGTCTAGATTCATTTTTTTCATCTCATTCATAATTTTTTCATCCGATATCTTGTTTTGGATGCTTGCCAATAATTTCAAATTTTCAAAACCTGTTCGGTGACCGATAAATCCCGGTTGATTAATAAGTATTCCCATATTATTAGGATAATCTTGAGATTCTCCTATTTTTTCTCCTTGAATAATCACATCTCCTGAATCAGGTTTCTGTAGACCAGATATAATTTGAAATAGTACAGATTTACCTATCCCATTATCCCCCATAATACCAATGGTCTTCCCTCTCTTTACAGACCAATTTAAATCTTGAAAAATCTTGTGTTTACCAAAAGACTTATTGATGTTTTTTAATTGTATGACTTTTTCCATCTTGAACTCCTTTTTTTAATAAATAATATATTAAGATAAACAGTAGACCATTCATAAGAAATAGTATCTTACATTGTTCACCCAACTCGCTTATCCAGTAGATATTCATCCGTCCTATAGGTGTCGGAATAAAAACAAAGAAAACATCGAAGACTAGAAGTAAAGTAAAGGACAAAACCCTACTCTTTGTTAATTGTAAAATAGCAAAAAATAATAAATATAAGAATAGCATTTCAAATCCCTTTCCGATTATTAAAGGAAAAATCTTGATTTTCCATGGAAATTCTTCATAATATAAAAAGTCTTTTCCCTCGCTAAACAAATATAATATCAGTGCTAAAATACTGTAGATGATAAAATAGACAGCAATATTTTTCAAATTTTGAAAAAAGACCTTCTTTTGCAAATCCTCTTTTTCTCTGTATCGAATTGCTACTGTCGAAAAATAGGAATTTTGAAATTCTTCCATGCGAACACCTATGAAAAAGATAGGTAGAAGTACAATTCCCATATCATAGAAAACGGTTAATAGATTAAATCCATTGGGCGATATCCCTTCAAAATAACGAAACAAATGATCAGCTATATTTGTCTTGTTTAAAAATAATGGAACTTGATAAATCACGAGTATGAGTAGCATGAATATGCTCCATATTTTATCATAGTGAAAAAATTCTTTAATGAATAAATCCTTCTTTCTATTCTTTGGTGACAAATAGATTCCTAGTAAAATGAGCATAGCCACCAATTCTACTGTCAAAATTTGTATGATTTCAAATACACCATGATCTTCAATCAAACCCAATCCCCAATAGGACTGCAATTGAAATAAAATAGAGTAATCGTACAAACTACCGTAAAAAGATAAACTCATCCACATTAATATAAAAACTATGGTTCCAATCGCTACAGTTTGGCCTTTTATTTGGTTTATCGACCAAAAAAGAAAAGAAAAGAAATTAATTCCTATCCAAAAAAGAATAAGCCTAAAAAGAAATGCTGGAAATGGATTTGTAAAGATCTTCTGGTAAAATTCAAACGTCCCATATATCGATGGATCGAGACTTTTTGAAGCAAATAAAAATTCATTCTTTAGAGGAAACTGTAGCATACTGATAAAAAATGCGATAAATACAAAAGCCATCAGTACTATCGTGTTCCCTAGTAAGATCGGAGTAAAATCCCATCGTAAGAAGCGACTTTTTGTCTTACACCTTATTTTTTCAATATCTTTTGGTAAGCGTAGATACTGAAAATTGAAAAACAAAAAGATTAAAAAGAAGAAATTTACCATAAACCATCCATCGGCAAAAACAGCGATGAGAAACTCCCAAAGGGTTAATTCAATTGGAATATAGTATTTAAGATCAAAAATCCGCATGATACCAAAGGATAAAAGTAGTACAATCAGTCCTCCTCGATGGAGATAGGATCTCGTCCGATCAATAAGAAAAGAGTTCATTCTCTTTCTCCCTTCTTTTCATAAACCGCTTTAAAAACACCATAATCACTCCATAAATGATCAAAGAAAAGAGCATAAAAAGAAAGTCATAAGGCCCTCTTATGAGATGATTCCACGAATAAGTATACGTAATATCTAATTTAGGAATTCGAATATTGCCAAAGACATATGCAATGGCTGCATGAATGACGAAAGGACCAAAGGCTATGAGAAATAGATTTCTCGAATAAAGGGCGATGATAATCCCACTAATACTCATAAATGTAATTACGAAGGATTTCCAAAGACCGTATATGCTCATAAAGAGATAGGGATGATTTAGCTGCATCTGGCCGAAAATTTTCGTCTCTACACTGAAAGAATTTAAAGATACTTTCGGATTTATCATTGTTATCACAATAAAAGATGAAATGAGATTAAAGAGATAATTACTGATAAATATAAGGAAAAGTACAGTAATAATTTTTCTTTTTATATACTTTTGAATATCCGTTCGTATTGCTACATAGGAATAAAAATTATCTTTTTTCTCGGTATAGAAAACCCATGTAAAAGGTAGAGAGTAAAATAAAAGAATAAACACATCCCACAACTCGACACCATTCCACCAAATTTGGAATGAATTTGGTACTTCCATACTCTGATTAATGAAAATACAGGTCCCAATACAAAGAATCAATAAAAGAATTGTAATTCCTAAAAATGGTATTTTTAAATCCTTTATCGTTTGCTTGTCCATTATAATCCTCCTTCATAAAATAAAAAATCGGCTCCGACAATTTTAATTCATTACTCTTCCAACTACCACGAACTTGAACATTCACTCTTGTGGAAACTTTATTTTTGAATTGTACCCGCATCTTACTTCCTGCAGTTTGCTGATAATAACCTGGTAAACTACGACTTTGATTTGCACCAAAATAATCAGTATAGAGCCCCGAAGCGGACCCGTTTGTTTTTTGCATGCGAGCAGCTACTTGATAACCGCCGCCAATGAATTTTGAACTTAAAAAACCATTGGCACCAGATGTTGCTATCGTCTGATTTCCAGCATAGCCTGTTCCACCAAATCTCCCAACAGTTGTGTCGTAAGATGAAAACGCCCTTCCTGCATAGGATGTTGTCATGCAAAGACAGGCCGTTAACAATAGCATAAAACCTCATCGATATAATTTCTTCACAATATCTCCTTTCTTATAGGGCTGATTTCATATATCATAGCATATATCATTCTAAGTATCAATATTATTTTTCTTTTTATTAATTTTGATAATAAAAGTGTTTTAATAATTCTATGGCTTAATGCGGAAAATTCATGCTTTTATGGTATTAAGCATAACTTGAAAGTAGGCACTGTTTCCGTCTTACCCTTCGATAAAAAATCTCCTTCAGTTTTTAGATCTATCTAGATTAAAAAGGAAATTTATTGTTTTTCTCCTCTTTAAAAGCCAGGGAAAATAAATGGATCAAAGAAAGGCCACGAAATTTTCTTATTTTTCAAATAAAAAAAGCCTTCAAAAATAGGAAGGCTTAAGAAATCATTTCATTTTAAAAAGATTGGGGGAAAAACTTCTCCATCCAAAACTGAAAAAAATAAGGTCCATTACCGTTAGAATGATATAGAGAAGAGCCTCTCCCCCGTTACTTTGGATAAACTCTTGTGATAAAAAAAAGAATAGAAGAAACTCCAAGATAAAATTTAAAAAGCCATTGTTGACCCATTGAAAAAGGAGTCGAAATAAATGATAAAGCCATAGAAATAATCGGATCTGCCCATAGGAAAATTTCTCCTCCATCTTCATATGATTCCCATGACCCATAATCAATCTCCTATCCTTTCTCCATGCATTTTTATAGGACTATTTTCATTGTACTAGTTTTACTGAATCTTTTACATACCCATGAAATGAAAAATCGTTGAGGAAATCTTTTGATTCTTTTTTTTAAAACAAAGATCCTTCCCATTCTGAAGACCAGATACTTTTTCTTTGATGCATCCTTTATCTTTAGAGAAAAGTCTATTTTTTGCAAGAAAAAAACCGTTGATACAATCAACGGTTGTGGCAGGGGATAGAGGATTTGAACCCCTGGCATTTGGTTTTGGAGACCAACGTTCTACCCCTGAACTAATCCCCTACGCTTGTGGTGCCCAGAGCCGGAATCGAACCAGCGACACGAGAATTTTCAGTCCTCTGCTCTACCGACTGAGCTATCTGGGCTTATATTTGCCTTTGCTTTCTGTAAAAAAAATATTTCTTGATCCCTCAAGAAATATTTCAGCTGGTGGGCCTTCAGGGACTTGAACCCCGGACCTACCGGTTATGAGCCGGGCGCTCTAACCAACTGAGCTAAAGGCCCCAATTTCTAATACTTATGGTCGGGGTGGAGGGACTCGAACCCCCGGCCCCATGGTCCCAAACCATGTGCGCTACCAAACTGCGCTACACCCCGATAATTTTTATGGCGGAGAGGGTGGGATTCGAACCCACGTGGGCTTGCACCCTAACGGTTTTCAAGACCGCCTCGTTATGACCGCTTCGATACCCCTCCGTGAAAAAAATTGGTGATCCATCCGCGACTCGAACGCGGGACACCCTGATTAAAAGTCAGGTGCTCTGCCGACTGAGCTAATGGATCATATTGGCTGGGGCGACAGGACTCGAACCTGTGGAATGCCAGAGTCAAAGTCTGGTGCCTTACCGACTTGGCTACGCCCCAAAAATATTTATGGTGCACCTAGGAGGATTCGAACCCCCGGCACACGGATTAGAAGTCCGTTGCTCTATCCTACTGAGCTATAGGTGCAAATCTGGAGCGGGTGAAGGGAATCGAACCCTCGCAACCAGCTTGGAAGGCTGGGGCTCTACCACTGAGCTACACCCGCATATTGTTAATACTACTCAAGGATAACAAATATACTACCATTGTCAAACACCAAGTAAAAGTTTTCTATTCTTTTGTGATGGAGTAATACAACTTTCGCGTATCTTAATCCTCCAAAAGGATTTGTAATATTCAATTTTTAGTGAGCCATCCGCAATAGCGGATTAATGGTGGTGGAGAGTGGATTTGAACCACTGAAAGCAAAGCTAACGGATTTACAGTCCGTCCCCTTTAACCACTCGGGCACTCCACCATATCGATGGAGCTGGTGAGAGGACTTGAACCCCCAACCTACTGATTACAAGTCAGTTGC
>JAUNVW010000005.1 GCA_030540635.1 Tissierellia bacterium
ATTGCCTTAGTGGAACTTATCCTTTAGGGCAAATATCATTCTCCATTTCAAGCTGACTTACCTTTTTTCTAAGTTCAATTAGCTCCTTCTCCTCATCAGTCCTGTTATTATCAAGATCAAAGGACTTGGAGTTGTTGTATCTTAATACCCACGTTCTAATGGTAGGAACGGATACACCATATTCTTGGGATAGGCTTCTATAAGTGTGATTGCCTTGGTTGTAGATTTTTACTATCTGTTTTTTAAAGTCTTCATCATAACGCTTTCTGGTCATTAAAATCTCCTCCTGATTTTATTGTACCATGTTAAGTAAAAATCTGTCCTATTTAGTATAGCCTATCCAGTGTTCTTATTGGTATAGTCATTCATAAGAACATCTTTTTTATTTTTATATTCTTCATATATATTTGACAACTCTCTTACACTTATTTTTTTGTATTTACTTTTTTCAAAAGCAATCATTGCTTTTTCATAGGAAATAATTTCAGCCTTATATTCACTATAAAAGTCTTTATCTTCTGGGTTTTCTTTATAGATATCATAGATTAACTTATTCATTTTCATAGTGTTACTATCTTTAATAGTTGTGTAGAATTCACTCATAACTTTCTCTATATCCTTAATTCTATTTAGCATTTATTGCCTCTTAACAGCCTCTTCGGTTCACCAATCCTTGAGACATTAATTCGAATACTACGAAATATTATGAGTGAATTAGAAACGAGTGTTCAAGAGTCTATGAAAGCTAAAAAGCTATTGTGAATTTGTTTAAATCATTCACAATAGCTTTTTAGACTATTTAAGGAACATAGACTCAGTTATTATTCATAAATTTCAAAATGTTTGGGATCTCTGCCATTAATTTTAGTAAAGAACTTGTTGTCAACACAAGTTTTAGAACGAATCGGATATCCCATTCGATTCATCTCATTTAGCTTTCAAATTACTAAATTTACATTGATATTAAATGTTTTGGCCAAATCACATACGTATATCCATCTCGGATATAGTAAAACAATTCATCTTCATCTAGAAGCAAATGATTTACAGCTATACTCCATTGGAATCTTTAAGTTTTAGACGGCCATTTATTTGATGAATGGCCGTTTTGTGTACTACTTCCATCTGGATTCGTCCACTATTGGTAAGAAGCATGTAGCTTATAACGCCCCCCTTTGTAAGACTATATTGTTGCTTAGGTTTTAAGATAATTAAATATAGACTTAGGTGTTAGGAATGACTCTGTCATGAAAATATTTGAGTATATTATCATTGTCCAAAAAACTTATTCCATGTAAAAAATAAAAAGTATAAATAAATACTTGGCGATAGTTATTATATGGTAAGTATGGAACAAGGGAGTAAATATAGTAGAAAAGAGGAACATAAAGGTAAGAAGATACTTTCTTGTATAAAAAATCATTAAAAACTAGGAGGACGAGAAGGAAAATATAAAAGTCACATTGTTACATTATTAACCTTCTTAATCACATATATCATCCATAATATGCCTTTTTATATTTATTCTTTGGATCAAATTTTTAGGTCAATATTTGAAACAGTCATTTTATAATAGTCATCTTAGGATTGAAACGGAAGGGAATATAGTTTATCCATAGACATGAGAAAACAAAAGGGATATTTAGTGAAGCATGTATCAACCTATTGGGAGTATATGGCAATGACAATCCTCGTTCTAAAGTCCAGGGATGAAATCTTCGATCTTGATGGGCGTTTAAGAGCTATGTAATTTGTCAAAAACAGGCGATTATAGTATAATAGAAGACATAAAACCGAAGATAAGCGATGAAAGGATGAGTAGTGCCAAGATTTTTCATACAGAGAATCATCAGTAGCTGAGAGATGATGGAAAACAGGTTCGAAGATGGTCCGGGAGCTTTTAAGAAAATGAGGATCATTTCGATCGAATTAGAGTGGTACCACGAAACCTTCGTCTCTATGAGATGGGGGCTTTTTTATTGCTTATGACGAAATAGGAGGAAATCCATTGAAGAAGACTTATTATATTACGACCCCAATTTATTATCCCAGTGATAATTTAACATTGGGTCACACGTACACGACGATTATTGCCGATACTTTAAAACGTTACAAAGAAGTTCAAGGTTACGATGTATTTTTCACGACGGGAACCGATGAACACGGTCAAAAATTATATGAACAAGCAAAAAAATTTGGTCAAAAGCCATTGGATTATATTGATCCCATTGTGGCTTCTGCGAAAGAATTGTGGGAAAAACTGGATATTGATTATGATGCTTTTGTTCGTTCCACTTCCGAAGAACACGAGAAGAACGCCCAAGATATTTTCCAAAAGCTCTATGATAAAGGAGAGATCTATAAGGATGTTTATAAGGGGAATTACTGTGTTCCTTGTGAAGCCTTTTTCACAGATGCCCAATTAGAGGATGGAAAATGTCCCGATTGTGGTCGTGAAGTTAGTTATCATGAAGAGGAGTCCTACTTCTTTAAATTATCGAAATATCGAGAACGTTTATTAAAACTTTACGAAGACAATCCAGATTTTCTACAGCCAGAATCTCGAAAAAATGAAATGATCAATAACTTTTTACAAGATGATCTAGAAGATCTTTCGGTGTCAAGAACTTCCTTTGATTGGGGGGTCAAAGTTCCCTTTGACGAAAAGCACATTATCTATGTATGGATCGATGCGCTCTCTTGTTATTTGACGGGAATTGGATACGGAAAAGATCCGGAAACTTTCGAAAAATACTGGCCAGCTGATTTACATTTAGTCGGCAAGGAAATTGTTCGTTTCCATGCCATCATTTGGCCTGCACTTTTAATGGCTTTGGATTTGCCATTACCAAAGAAAATATTTGGTCATGGATGGATTTTATTTGATGAAGATAAAATGAGTAAATCCAAAGGAAATGTCGTCTATCCTGAACCGATTATTGATCTCTATGGGATTGATGCATTGAAATATTATTTGCTTCGGGATTTTACCTTCGGTCAAGACGGAAACTTCACTATGAGAAGATTTTTACAACGAATTAATTCTGATCTTTGTAATGATTTAGGGAATCTCGTGAGCCGTTCGATTACCATGGTCGAAAAGTATTTTGATGGCGTCTTACCTGAACCAGGTGAGGCACAAGATGTCGATGGGGATTTGATGAATTTAGCGGTAAGTGTCCGAGATAAAGTTGAGGATCATATGGAACAGCTGAACTTATCCCAGGCCATGGAGGATATTTGGACCCTTGTCCGTCGAACGAATAAGTATATTGATGAAACGACGCCATGGATTTTGATTAAGGAAGATCCGGAACGTTTAAAGACAGTTCTTTACAATTTATTAGAATCGGTACGGATTATCACGGTTTTAATTGCACCTTTTATTCCGACGACGGCAGAACGAGTTCGAGAACAGTTGGGGATTGAAACCATTCATTGGGACAGTGCGAAAGATTTTGGTGTTTTAAAACCAGGAACGAAAGTACACAAAACGGAGAATTTGTTCCCTCGCTTGGATATTGATAAAGAAGTTGAAAAATTAGATAAAGCCAATCAAGAACTCATTGCCAAACGGGCAAAGGAAAAACAAAAAGACAAAGTGAAAGAAGAGGGCATTACCATTGAAGATTTTGCAAAAGTTGAGATGAAAGTTGGTCAAATCATTTCCTGTGAAGATCATCCCAATGCCGATAAATTATTGGTTTCCAAGGTCAAGATTGGTGACGAAGAAAGGACCATTGTTTCCGGTATTAAGAAATGGTATAAAAAAGAAGATCTCGTCGGAAAAAAAGTCATTGTTTGTACAAATCTTAAACCGGTCAAGCTTCGAGGGGTAGAATCCAATGGTATGATTCTGGCGGCAGAAGAAGGCGATGAGTTAACCCTTCTTTCGACTTTAGAAGATATCGGTGATGGAGCCGTTGTGTCTTAATATGAAATATTTAGTAGATTCCCATTGTCATCTTGTCGATGAGCGATTTGATTTTGATAAAGAAGATATTATTGATAATTTTGAAAAAGATCAGATTCTATTTGTGGTTAATCCCGGGGATACTTTACAAAGTAGTAAGGATGCTGTGGAACTCGCGAGTCGCTTTGAGAAAGTATATGCTGCTGTTGGGATTCATCCCCATGAAGCAAAAGATTATGATGATGATATGGAAAAAGAATTATGTAAACTTATAGAAGAGCAAGATAAAATTGTGGCGATTGGTGAAATTGGTCTCGATTATTATTATGATCACTCGCCACGAGATATTCAAAAACAAGTGTTCCGTAGACAACTAGATCTCGCGGTAAAATATGATCTTCCCGTAATTATCCACAGTCGAGATGCCATACAAGATACCTATGATATATTAGCGGAGTATAGCGATCGTATCGTGGCGGTGATGCACTCTTATTCGGGATCCTATGAAATGGCCAAGCGTTTCATGGATTTAGGATTTTATATTTCCATTTCTGGAACGGTGACTTTTAAAAATGCTCGCGTTGTGAAAGAAGTGGCGAAACAATTACCACTGGACCGATTGCTCATTGAAACCGATAGTCCTTATTTAACGCCAGAACCTTATCGAGGCAAGAGGAATGAGCCGAAATATGTACGTTATGTGGCAGAAAAAATTTCAGAATTAAAAGATATTGCCAATAGTAAAGTCGTTGAGGCGACAAAGAATAATGCAAAAAGATTTTTCAGAATCTCCATTGAAGATTAAAGAAATCATTATCGTAGAAGGACGCGACGATATTACAGCAGTGAAATCTGCAGTGGATTGTGAAATTATCGCGACCGGTGGTACCCATTTTTCCAAAGGCTTATTCGCCAAAATCGAGAAGGCCTATGAGCGAAAGGGAATTATCATTTTTACAGATCCGGATTATGCGGGACAGAAGATCCGTTCCCAATTAAATCGTCTTTTCCCCAAAGCGAAAAATGCCTATTTGCCACAGTCAAAAGCCATGAAAAAGGATGATATCGGTATTGAAAATGCTTCAAAAGACGATATTATCGATGCCTTAGAGAACGCAAAAATAACCTTAGAGGAGCCACGGAAAGAATTTACCATGGAAGATTTATATGAGTATGGCCTCATTGGTCCCAATTCGAAAGCGAAGCGCCTTCAAGTAGGGGAGAAATTACAAATTGGATACGGCAATGGGAAACAATTTTTAAAACGATTAAATGCCTATGGCATAGAACGAGAAGAATTAGAGGAGGCACTGGATGAGTAAACGACTGTATCAGCCTTCTTATGTACAGGAAATTCTCCAAAAATATGATTTTTATTTCAAAAAATCCTTAGGACAGAATTTTCTCATTGATGGGAATATTGTGGGAGATATTGTCGAAAAATCAGGGATTCAAGAAGATGATGTGGTTTTGGAAATTGGACCGGGTATCGGTGTTTTGACCGAAGAATTGTCGTCTAAGGCAAAATTCGTTTATTCGGTAGAAATTGATAAAAACGCCGTGGAAATATTAAAGGATACTTTGAAAGATTATGATAATATTGAGATTATACCAGGAGATATTTTAAAAACAGATTTGAAAAAAATCTACGAAAAAAATCATCAAAAATTAAAAGTAGTCGCGAATTTACCCTATTATGTAACAACGCCAATTTTAGCCTATTTAATGGAACACAAGGACGATATCTCTCAAATCACCGTGATGATCCAAAAGGAAGTGGCACAGCGGATCGTATCAGAAAAAGACAGCAAACAATACAGTTCTCTTTCCGTATTTTTACAATACCATAGTGATCCTAGGATTCTAATGGATGTTCCTCGTACTGTTTTTATGCCAAAACCCAATGTGGATTCGGCGGTACTAGAACTGAAGTTGAAGGAGAAAAGATCTGATGTACCCGAGGACATTTTATTTCCATTGGTTCGGACGGCCTTTAATCAACGTCGAAAGACCATATTAAATTCAATGACTTCTGGAGATTTAAATCTCTCAAAGGAAGAATTACGGGATATTCTAAAAAACTTAGGAATATCGCCAAAGGCCCGAGCCGAGAATCTATCCGTTGAAGATTTTATAAATATTGCAAAAGGAATAGCGAATGATTAAAGGAGTTAATATGGGGTATCAATGATGTAGAGAAATGAGAAAGGAGTAATTCGAATATGAAAGATGTATTAATTTATACAAGTGATGGTTGTTCATTCTGCCACGCCGCAAAAGATTTCTTTGACAAAAACAATGTAGAATACACTGAAAAAAATGTATCGACGGATAAGGATGCACGAAAAGAACTTATGGCTAAAGGCCATATGGGCGTTCCCGTTATTGTAATTGGCGAAGAAGAACTCGTTGGCTTTGATGAAGCGAAAGTAAAAGAAGCTCTAGGGATGTAATGGAAAAACCCATCGTTTATACTTCCGGAGAATGTCCCTATTCCTTAGCGGTGAAAGAGTATTTAAAAAATAATCATATTGATTTTGAAGAACGAAATATTTCTTTATGCCCAGAAGGAAAAAGAGAATTAATGAAATTAGGGTATTCTTTAGTACCCGTTGTCGTCTATGGCGATACCATTATTACTGGCTTTGAACCGGAACAATTAAACGAATTAAAAATAAGAGTACGAAAAAACGGATGAAGGGTATGCTCCCTAATCGATAGGATAGGATTGGGGAGCTACAATCATCCGTTTTTTTCATATAAAAAAGCACGGATCACCGTGCTCTATGTAATCGGTAACGGCATAACCGTTACCTGATAATTACTCATTCAATTGTTCCAGTAAATAGTTAATATCCAAACCATGAACCATGGCGGCTTCCTCTAGGGACTCCATTTGGGATGCTGGACAACCCACACAGGATAAACCATTTCTAAAAAGAATTTCAACAGTTTCAGGATTTTGTCGAATGACATCTCCGATTAACATGTCTTTGGTAATTTCCATGTATTATCCCTCCTTACTTATATCCCATTATAACGCAAAAGAAAAGCTTTGACAAATTTTTTAGAAAATTTTATAAAAAAAATGGAAAAATTCCTTGACATAAAAAGATGCAGAAGGTATAATAGATTAAACGAATAAATTACCGAGGACTGAGAGTAGTAAAATACTAGAAAGATAGCCAGAGAGCTTCGGCAGGTGGAATGAAGCCTATCGGAAGTATTTGAATGGACTCATAGGTAGCGAGGGGGAAAATAGAGTATCCCTTGCCGGGAGCTCCCGTTATCGAGCTAGGATATCGGAATTTTCCCGTATCCAAAAAGATAGAATTTTCTATAATTCTAAAAAGGATGGTACCGCGAACCCACCGTTTGCTCCTTGAGCAAGCGGTTTTTTTATTGTTCGTTACCACCTTTTCGTTGTGGCACTCCCGATATTTATACAATAAAGGAGAAAATTTGATGAAGAAGAAGTACATTATTAGCGCATTATTATTGGCCATAGGATTTATTTTACATTCCATTGTCCCAGGATTTTTTGGAATGAAATTTGACTTATTGATCACTTTTCTAGTAATCGGCATATTACTGGAACCGGAAGTTAAAAATGCCCTTTTGGTGGGTTTACTCGGTGGAATATTAACGGCGTTGACCACAACTTTTCCTGGGGGACAAATTCCCAATATTTTAGACAAGATCTTGACAGCACTGGTCGTTGTGTTCCTGGCGAAAAATTTATCGGAATCGAGGATAAAAGTATATCTCATCTCCTTGATCGGTACTTTTATCAGCGGGGCATCCTTTTTGTTCTTCGCATTGATGATGACGGGTTTGCCTGTGCCTTATAGTACACTATTATTATCTGTGGTCATACCGACAGCACTTGTGAATATGGTTGTTACAGGAATCGTATATAAAGCGGTATTAATGGCTCAAAAAGCCGTTAAAACTGCATAAAAAAAGAGCCCATGGGCTCTTTTTTTATGCTAATAGGGCGGCACCTATGGCACCGGCATATCGGGCATTCTTTGATGTGCGAACAGTAGATTGCAATTCTTTCGCAAGTTCTTCCACCATATAATCACTATTACAAAATCCACCGGTCAAGAAATAGTTCTCTGCATAGGGTTTTCGTTGGGCAAGGCTTATGACTTTTGATAATATGGAATGAACGATGCCACAGGCAATATCTTCTTTTGTTGCGCCATTTCCCATAAGGGAGATCACTTCTGATTCGGCAAATACGGTGCACATGGAAGAGATTTTGATATCTTCACCTTTTCGTGCTAATTGAAACATTTCTTCTAAATCGACACCAAGGCGATTGGCCATGATTTCTAAAAATTTACCCGTCCCTGCACTACATTTATCATTCATAAGAAAGTCTTGGACAAAGCCATTTTGTAAAACAATGATTTTGGTATCTTGACCGCCAATATCAATAACCGTGCCGTCTTTTCCAAAGAGATACTCCGAGCCCTTCCCATGACAAGTAATTTCTGTGATTACTTTATCGGCGAAGGGAATGGATACCCTTCCATAACCAGTAGCGACAATTTTTGCATCCTTTTTAAGATATCCCAGGGATTCAAACCAATCTTTTATTTTCATCGCAGTTTCTTTGCTATTCCAACCACTGGGAATTACTAATTTTGCTAAAATTTCATCTTTATTATTATCCATAACCACGGCTTTTGAGGCAGTGGAGCCAATATCAATACCAATATGATACAATTTTTATCACCCCATTGGTTTAATTATATCAATAACAATTTGATTTTTCAACTAAAGAAGGATCGGTATTTTTATGATATTAAATTTGGGCGGATAAATTTTTAAGAATTCTATATTTATGTTATCATGGATTAAGATATCAATAAAAAGGATAGTGATGGAATGATTCAAGCGAGAACATTACCGGGAATGATGGAATTATTGCCGGAAGATCAGATTATCTTTAATGAAATGAAAGATGCCATAGAAGGAGTATTTCAAAACCATGGCTTTTTTCCCTTAGATACACCGGCCATGGAAAATTTAGAAATTTTAACGGCAAAGGGTGGAGGAGAAACGTCAAAGCAAATCTATGAAATCAAAGGCTCTAAACGAGATATTGGACTGCGTTTCGATTTAACGGTACCCTTGGCAAAATATGTAGCATTGTATTTTTCCGATTTAGAATTTCCATTTCGCCGATATCACATCGGTAAAGTTTATCGAGGTGAGCGTAATCAAAAGGGACGTTATCGAGAGTTTTACCAATGTGATATTGATATTATCGGTCATAATAAGCTCTCCCTATATAATGATGGAGAAGTAGCTTCCGTCATGGCGGATATCTTTAAGGAACTTCAGTTGGATTATCGTTTCCATTATAATAATCGAAAATTACTCAATGGTTTTTTTGAATCTTTGGGGATATCCCGTTTTACAGAAACCCTTCGGATAATCGATAAGCTAGCAAAAATTGGAAGAGATAAGGTAACAGAAGAATTATTGGAATTAGGTCTTGAAGAAGGGCCCATTCAAAGGATTTTAGATTTCATCGCGATCGACGGTAGTAATGATGAAATCCTAGAAAGGCTTAAAAATCTTGGAATAGAAGATGGGGGATATGTAGAAGGCCTTCATGAATTGGAGAAAGTCTATCGGATTATGACCGAACTCGGCGTTCCAAAAGAACGGATTCATATTGATCTATCAATAACAAGGGGATTGGATTATTATACGGGGACGGTATTGGAGACTTTTTTAAAAGATCATGAAAATCTTGGTTCCATTTGTTCCGGGGGACGTTATGATGATTTAGCAGGAAATTATACGAAACAAAAACTACCAGGTGTCGGTTTGAGTATTGGACTGACAAGACTGTTCTTCCTTTTACAAGAGGAGAATTTATTACCGAAAACAGCAGAAAAGAAAATCTCGGCAATGGTCTTACCGATGAAGGGCTTTGAAGATCAAGGTATCGAAATTTTGAAAAAACTAAGAGATGCGGGGAAAATCGTGATATGTCACACAGAAAGTGGGAAAATCGGGAAGAAATTCCAATTTGCCGATCGTATGAATATTCCCTATGTCATTGTCATTGGTGAAGATGAAATAAAATCAGGACGCTTTTCCCTACGGGATATGGAAACCGGTGATCAAGAGCAATTGTCCCTTGACAAAATTATTGAAAAGTTGTAAGATATGGTACAAGGTCAATCGAATATAGACGAGGACAGATCCCAGTAGCCATAAATCGAGCCTTCCAGAGAAACGAAATCATCGGCTGAAAATTTCGTAGGTACTCCCTATGGTGAATACTAATCTTGAGTCTTATGCCGAATGAGAAGTAATTAGGGTGGAACCACGAATACTCTTCGTCCCTTTTGGGATGGGGAGTTTTTTTATTTCTCGTTGTGGAATGAATTGAATAGATTTATAAGGAGGTTATTATGATAAAAATTACTTTACCCGATGGATCGGTGATGGAAAAAGAAAAGGGGATTTCCCTTGCCCAATTATGCCAGTCCATATCCATGGGATTATATCGAGAAGCCATGGGCGCAGTTGTCGATGGCGAAGTGAAGGGCTTTCATGAAATATTGGATCATGATTGTGAAGTGAAGTTTGTGAAATTTGATGATCCCGAAGGAAAAGAGATCTTTTGGCACACTTCTTCCCATTTAATGGCCTATGCCATTCAAAGACTTTTTGACGATGTTCTTTTTGCCATTGGTCCAGCCATTGATAATGGCTTCTATTACGATCTCGACAGTGAACATCATTTTTCCGAAGAAGATTTTGAGGCCATTGAAAAGGAAATGAAAAAGATCGTAAAAGAAGGCCATAAAATGGAAAAGATTGAGATATCAAGGAAAGAGGCATTGGAACGTTTCCGGGAGCAAGGAGATATTTACAAAGTGGAATTAATTGAATCCTTTGATCCTGAGGATAAAATCTCCCTCTATCAATTAGGTGATTTTGTGGATCTTTGTAGAGGACCCCATTTAATGGATGTGTCCAAAATAAAAGCGGTTAAATTATTATCCGTAGCAGGAGCCTATTGGCGTGGCGATGAAAACAATAAAATGCTTCAACGGATTTACGGGATTACTTTCCCGAAACAAAAAATGCTCGAAGAGTATTTAAATATGTTAGAAGAAGCAAAGAAACGGGATCATCGTAAACTTGGTCGTGAATTGGATCTTTTTAGTATCCATGAAGAAGGACCGGGATTCCCCTTTTTCCATCCCAAAGGTATGATTATTAAAAATCAATTGGAAGGATTCTTAAGAAAAACCTTAGCCGATCGCGGATATGGAGAAATCAAAACCCCATTGATTTTAAATGAAGATCTATGGCATCGTTCCGGTCATTGGGATAATTACAAAGAAAATATGTACTATACGAAAATTGACAGGGAAGATTATGCCATTAAACCAATGAATTGTCCAGGATCGATTATTGTGTATAATTCAAGGCCCCATTCCTATCGGGAATTACCGATACGAATGGCAGAACTCGGTCAAGTTCATCGTCATGAATTGTCCGGTGCCCTCCACGGCTTATTGCGAGTTCGTACCTTTGTCCAAGATGATGCCCATGTCTTTTGCTTGCCCGAACAAATTGAAGATGAAATTACAGACATCATCGATTTATGCGATTATATCTATTCGGTTTTTGGTTTCCGCTACACTGTTGAATTATCGACAAAACCTGAAAACGCCATGGGTTCCGATGAAGATTGGGAGCGAGCAACAGAAGCCCTTCGTAAAGCATTGGAGAGAAATCATTTAGATTATCGAATTAACGAAGGAGATGGAGCATTTTATGGGCCGAAAATTGATTTCCATCTACTGGATGCCATTGGTAGACCTTGGCAATGTGGAACGATTCAACTGGATTTCCAAATGCCCGAACGTTTTGAAATGACCTATATTGATTCCAATGGGGAGAAAAAACGGCCGGTCATGATTCACCGTGCAATATTAGGCTCTGAAGAGCGTTTCATGGGAATATTAATTGAACATTTTGCCGGTAAATTCCCCGCTTGGTTAAGTCCTGTTCAAGTGGACATTTTACCGATTTCTGATAAATTTAATCCCTATGGAGAAGAAATTGAGAAGAAACTAAAAGATGCTGGTTTTCGCGTTCATCTCGACGGACGCTCAGAGAAAATTGGCTTTAAAATAAGAGAGTCTCAACTTCGTAAAACCAATTATGCATTAATCCTTGGTGAAAAAGAGATGAACTCAGGAGAAGTTTCAGTCAGGGTTCGAGATGAAGGAGATATTGGGGCGATGAAATTGGAAGACTTTATTCAGAAATTAGACAAAGAAATTAAGCGCAAAGAAATTAAATAAAGCGACAAACTCTATCTGGCCCAGACTAGATAGAGTTTTTTGTTTGACAAAAAACGACTTTGCCATTAAGATAAAGATGTATAATTAATAATTTATAAGAAAGGGAGAGGGGATTGACAAAAAAAAGTTTAGATCAAATCGAAGAACAAGCGAGAACATATTTCGATAAGGGAGAATTATATTGCTCCGAAGCCGTTGTAAAAACAATCAATGATGCATTGGAACAGCCAATGGATCCAGCAATTGTAAAAATGGCGTCGGGTTTTCCAGTGGGCTTAGGAATGGCCCAATGTTTATGTGGTGCAGTTTCTGGGGCGGAAATGGCCCTAGGTCTGGTCTATGGAAGAGAGTATGGCGAAGAGATGGATCCTTCGATGTTTAACTACTCAAAGGCGCTCCATGATTATTGCGTCGATGAATACGGTGCGACTTGTTGTCGAGTGATTACGAGAAAATGGAAAGGGGATCAATTCGCCTCTAAAGGTCGCCATGAACACTGTGTGGAAATTACCGGTAAAATGACACGATGGGTTGCAGAACAATTACAAAAGGACGGAAAACTTTAAATAAAAAACACGAAGAATTTGGGAAGAGGGCCTTGACAGAAGGTGATAAGAGTGATATCATAATTTTTGTTGAAGTAGAGATATCCGCTCTCACCTTATGGCGAAAGCCCGTAGGTTATAAAACAATACGTAAGACCCAGGGGTTGAAAGACCATGGTGTTTTTGTGTGTTTTTTTGAGACGGGTATTCACCTGTCTTTTTTTAATGCGTGGAGGTGCATATCTATAAAGGAATTACAAACGAATGAAAATATTCGTGCAAAAGAAGTTCGCTTAATTGATCAAGACGGCAATCAAGTGGGAATTGTACCATTAAATGAGGCTTTGGATTTGGCATATAGCAAGAAATTAGATCTTGTAAATATGGCGCCAACGGCAAAACCACCGGTTTGTCGAATTCTCGATTACGGGAAATATCGTTATGAAATGATCAAGAAAGAAAAAGAAGCAAAAAAGAATCAAAAAACCGTGGAATTAAAAGAAATTCGTTTTTCACCCAATATTGATACCCATGATTTAAAGGTTAAAGCCAATCAGGCAAATAAGTTCTTAAAAAATGGAGATAAAGTTAAAGTCTCGGTTCGATTTCGAGGAAGAGAAATGGGGCATACCCAATTGGGAGAAGAAGTTCTCAATGATTTTGTGGAATTAACCAGTGAATATGGCGTCGTCGATAAGAAGCCAAAAATGGAAGGACGTCGCATGGTAATGTTCCTGGTACAAAAAACCGAAGATTAGGAGGAATTATAATGCCAAAAATGAAAACTCACTCCGGTTCTAAAAAAAGATTTAAAAGAACAGGTACCGGAAAATTAAGAAGATATAAAGCATATCGAAGCCATTTAACGGGCAAAAAATCACCAAAAAGAATTCGTCGATTGAGAAAAGCATCTGTTGTTAGTAAAGCCGATGCCCGTCGTATCGACAAAATGATTCCATAATAGAAGGAGGGGAATAAAATGGCAAGAGTAAAAAGAGGTACAAATGCAAGAAAACGCCATAAAAAAGTTTTAAAACAAGCGAAAGGATTCTTTGGTTCTAGACATCGTCTATTTAAAACTGCAAATACTGCCGTTATGCGTTCAATGGCTCATCAATATATCGGTAGAAAACATAGAAAAAGAGATATGCGTAAATTGTGGATTACACGAATTAACGCAGCAACTCGTCAAAACGGTTTATCCTATTCGAAATTCATGCATGGACTAAAGGTGATGGGCGTAGACATCAACCGAAAAATGCTATCGGAAATGGCCATTCATGATCCAAAAGCCTTTTCTAATTTGGTAGAAATGGCGAAGGAAAACATCTAAGAAAATCCCTCAACAGGGATTTTTTGTTTATTATTCGATGATAAAAACGAATATCACAGAACGGCTTCAAAAAAACCCACCATTGTTTTTGACCATGGGATTCTTAGCGATGATTGTAGGAGGCAGTCTTTTATTAATGCTCCCGATGAGTAGTAGTGAAAACAGTTTTACACCACTACTCGATTCTGTTTTCACGGCAACATCAAGTGTTTGCGTAACAGGACTTACTACCGTCGACACCGCAACCCATTGGTCCACCTTTGGCCATATTGTGATTATTACGCTAATCCAAATCGGAGGGCTGGGATTTATGACGGCGACATCCATACTCGCCTTGATTTTAGGAAAAAGATTCACCCTGTCCGATCGGCTGATTATTTCAGAGCAAATGGGCATGGACAATATCAAAGGCATGGTAAAACTGATTCGCTATGTTATTTTTTCCGCTTTTTTCATTGAGGGAACAGGGGCAATACTATTAATGTTTTCCCTCGTCCCTCAATATGGCGCAAAAGGTATATGGTATTCCGTATTTCATGCAATATCTGCATTTTGCAATGCGGGATTTGATCTCTTTGGCAATTCTTTGCTGGATTATACCTTCAATCCCTATATTATCGGGATTATTTCCTTGCTGATCATCATCGGCGGGCTAGGTTTTGGTGTCTATATGGATATTTCCAGTAAAAAAACGAAATTCCAAATGTATTCCTTGCACACAAAAATAGTTTTAGTCACGACCTTCCTGTTGATCATTAGCATGACGATTATTACCTTTGTATTAGAATCAAATAATCCTTCAACCCTTCAAAATGTAGGATTCTTCGATCGTTTAACGGCATCTTTTTTCCAATCGGTAACCCTTAGGACATCAGGTTTTCAATCGATGCCACAGGAACAAATACTTGATTCAACGGCGGCGATGTCTATTCCCTATATGTTTATTGGTGGATCACCGGGGGCAACGGCAGGGGGAATTAAAACGACGACTTTTGCCCTTCTATTCATTGTATTATTCAATGAAATTAAAGGGAGCGAAGACATTGTATGCTTCCACCGAAGAATTCGGTTTTTTGTCGTCCGACGGGCCATATCCATATTTATACTGGCCTTACTTTGGGTGAGTATATCGACGATTATCCTATTAATCGTTGAACCTTATCCGTTTATCGATATTTTATTCGAAATTGTATCGGCTTTTGGAACAGTCGGATTAACAAGGGCTTTAACACCCCATTTGCAAAATTTATCGAAAATTATCATCATCCTATCGATGTATTTGGGAAGGGTAGGTACGATGACGGTTATTTTCGCCTTTTCCGAAAAGAATGTGAAGAAAGGGTTTAAAGAGGCCCATGGAGAAGTAATTATAGGTTAGGAGGAAATCATGAAAGATTACGCCGTTTTAGGTTGTGGTCGTTTTGGTCGAACCATTGCGACGAAATTATCAGAACTGAATCAATCGGTTCTATTGGTCGATAATGACGAAGATACGGTGGATGAAATGTCGAAAATTGTCACCCATGCAGTTTTTGCCGATATAACCCAGGCAAGGGTTTTAGAATCCCTTGGCTTATCAAATTTTGATGTCGTTATTATTGCTATATCGTCAAATTTTGAATCATCCATTGTGGCAACGGTAAAATGTAAAGAATTAGGTGTTGAAACCGTCATTGCAAAAGCAAAGGATCAGATTCGTGCGAAAATCTTAAAAAGAGTCGGCGCAGATAAAGTATTGATTCCGGAAATGGATATTGCCAATCGAACAGCGGTGTCCCTTGTGGAAAATGGAATAATAGATTTTATTAATTTGTCCGATGGATTGACGATTGCAGAAGTCAATACTCCAGTGGAATGGGTTGGTAAAAGTATAAAAGAACTAGACGTCCGTTCTAATTTTAGCATTAATATCGTTGCGATAAAACAGGAGGAACATTTTAATGTGAGTCCCGATGCGGATTATGAGTTCCGAAAAGGGGATAAATTTTTAGTCATTGGAGATTCTGATGTTTTAGGTGAACTATTTGGCCATGAAGAATAAGTTCATTGATTCTAAAAATAATCGAGAATATAAAAAGTACCAATCTTTAAGTAAAAGAAAATATCGAGAGAAAGAACAATTATTTTTAGTGGAAGGTTTAAAACTTACAATGGAGGCGGAGAAAGTCGGATTATTGGAAAAGGTGATCACGAAGGAAGGTGTACCAATCCATTTGAATGCACCGACGATATATTTATCCAATAGCTTATTTGCCAAATTATCGACCCAAGGAAATCCTGAAGGGATTATGGGGCTTTGTGCCATGGCAAAGGAAAAACCCCTAGGCAAAAAAATACTCTATCTCGAAGAGATACGAGATCCCGGCAATTTAGGAACCATGATTCGTTCCGCTGAAGCCTTTGGATTTTCCGTTATGATTTCAAAAAACTCCGTCGATTTATATCACGAAAAAACCCTTCGCGGTTCCATGGGTTCTGTTTTCCGAGTGCCCATTAAGACCCAATGTGATCGGGAGGATTTATTGGCATTAAAAAAGAAATTCTACAAAATTTATGCCACGGATTTACAGGGAGAAATACTGAGAAGTATGAAATTTGAAACTCCCTTTGTACTTGTCATAGGTTCAGAATCCCATGGAGTAAAAAAAGAGAGCTTAGATTTGGCAAACTCAACAATAAAAATACCCATGGAGGGGAAAGTGGAATCTCTCAATGCCGCCACATCGGCATCTTTGCTAATGTTTTATAGTCAATTAGAGCCTTAGACTTTGTCTAAGGTTTTTTTATTGCTCATATTTGATATAATAGACGTATATCCACAAGAAAATAGGAAAAGGAGGATATTATTTGCGCATACTTCATATATCTGCCCAATTGCCGACCCGTACCGGTTCGGGTGTTTATTATTCCAGTGTCATGGAAGAAATTGATCAATTGGGAGGCTACGTACAAGGGGCCATTTACGGTACCCAGAAACCCTTTATCTTTAAGGAACCAAAAATTCAATATCCCATTGAATTTCAAACGGATGAAATTGATTTCCCCATTGTGGGCATGAGTGATATTATGCCCTATGAGAATACCTGTTATAAAGACATGACAGAAGATATGATTCGATGCTGGAAAAGTGCATTTCGTAAACGAATTCAACAAGCCATCAAAGAATTTAAGCCCGATTGTATCTTCTCCCATCATTTATGGATATTAACATCCTTAGTTTTAGAGGAAGCAAGGGGAATACCGGTTTATGGATTTGGTCATGGTACAGATATTCGTCAAGCAAAACAGAATCCGAAAATGTTTCATCGCCATGTAAAAGATCTCCATCGATTAAAAAAAGTATTCGCATTATCCAATCTTCATATTCCAGATCTTATGGAATTATATGGATTGGAAAAAGAACAAATTGTCGTTACCGGTGCAGGATTTTCCAAAGAAATTTTTTATGAGGACGATGTACAAGGGGAGAAAGATGAAATTCTCGTGGTTTTTGCCGGTAAAATTGCACCGTCAAAAGGCGTTTATGAATTGGTAAAGGCCTTTGATCCCATTAGTAAAAACCAGAGGGATGTGTTTTTAGATATTATTGGTTCTGGTAATTTCAAAGCGAAAAAACTCCTTTATGATTTACAATCAAAAGTAAATCATGTCATTATTTATAATGCCGAAGATCAAAAATCCTTAGGGGACTTCTTCCGAAGGGCCGATATTTTAGTTCTTCCCTCTTTTTATGAAGGATTAGGTCTAGTAGCTTTGGAAGCCTTGGCTTCTGGTTGTCGCGTTGTGGCAACACAAATCGATGGATTAATGGAATTATTAGGACCGAATATTGAAGAGTCGGGAGCCATTGAATATATTCCATTACCAAGGATTTACGATACGGATAAACCGGTAAAGGAAGATCTTCCTGAATTTCGCCGTAAATTGACGAAAAAACTTAAATTGCAAATTGAACGAGTTCGAAATAGGGAGCAAATTCCCGATAATATAAAGAAACAAATTGATTCGCATTCATGGACAAATTTAACAAAGAGAATATTAAAGGAAGTGAAGGAAGGTTAATATGAATATTTACGAAAAAGCGTTAAAGGCCCATGGGAAATGGCAAGGTAAGATTTCAACGGAATTAAAAATGCCCTTAGATACAAAAGAAGATCTTTCCTTGGCCTATACACCGGGGGTAGCCGAAGCCTGTCGGGAAATTGCAAAAGATGAAAAAGCAATGGATGTTTTAACTTGGAAGAAGAATACCGTTGCCGTAATTACCGATGGTTCTGCAGTTTTAGGATTAGGGAATATTGGGGCAAAGGCAGCAATGCCGGTTATGGAAGGAAAATGTGCTTTATTTAAACGTTTTGCCGATATTAATGCGGTTCCCCTTTTACTGGATACACAGGATCCCGATGAAATTGTAAATATTATCAAAAATATTGCCCCGACCTTCGGTGGAATCAATTTAGAAGATATTTCATCACCCCGTTGTGTCGCCATTGAAGAGGCATTAATCGATGCCTTGGATATTCCCGTATTCCATGATGATCAGCATGGTACAGCTATTGTCGTCATTGCTGCTTTAATTAATGCGTTAAAAATTGTCCATAAAAAAGCCGAAGAAATCACCATTACATTATCTGGTGCCGGTGCGGCAGGTTATGCCATTGCGAGGATGTTGAATCAATTAGGGGTATATAATATATATGCCTTCCATCGTCCTGGAATTCTATCGAAAAATGAAGAATCCAAATATGATGATGTGAAAAAAGAAATCGCAAGAATAACAAATCACGGAGAGGAAATATTGACGATGGAAGAGGCCATGGCAAAATCCGATGTATTTATTGGTGTATCGGGGCCGAATCTCATTGATCAAAATATGGTAAGATCCATGAAAAAAGATCCAATAATTTTCGCCATGGCCAATCCGGATCCTGAGATAAGTTACGAAAAAGCCAAAGAAGCAGGTGCGCGGGTCGTTGGGACAGGCCGTAGTGATTATCCCAATCAAATCAATAATGTATTGGCCTTCCCGGGATTATTTAAAGGGGCATTGCGAAGTGGAGCAAAAAAAATTACCGAGACCATGAAAATGGCGGCGGCAAAAGCCCTAGCCGATCTCGTCGATGATGAAGAATTAGAACAAGGAATTGTGATTCCATCCGTATTTAATTTTGAAGTAGCAGAACAGGTAGCAAAAAAGGTAGAAGCTGAAGTCAAATAGAAAAGGTGAGGATATGGATTTGCTCTATTCAAGAGATACGATTTATCGACCGATTACCGAAGAAAATTCTGTTTTTTTAGAAGTACAACAGGGATGTTCCTACGGTGGATGTGCATTTTGTGATTTTGGAAAAGACGAATATCGGGTTTTTTCCTTGGATGATATTGCAACAAAAATCCATTTATTAAAGGAAATATATACCGATGAAAAAAGGATGTTTCTTTTAGGACAAAACGCTTTAGCTTTACAAAGAAATTACTTGGAACATATCTTTAAAATGGTAAAAAAACATATGCCCAATATTGAAGAATTTGCGATGTATGGTCGGGCAGATGATGTATTACGAAAAAATGAAGCCGATTTGAAAAGATTGATGAATCTTGGACTGAAGGAGCTTCATATCGGCTTAGAATCTGGTAGCGATGAAGTTTTACATCAAATGAATAAAAAGATCACAAGAAAAGAGTATCAAAAAGCCTTTCATTTATTGGATAAATTGGATTTAGATTATAGTATTACGATTATTCCTGGCCTTGGTGGAAAAGAAGGTCGAGATGATCATATCGAAATGACGGCAAAAATGATTAATGAAATCCATCCAAAATTAATTTGGGCATTGGATTTATACATTTGGCCTGGAACAAAATTAAAAGAAATGGTGGAACGGGGAGAGTTTCAACCGATGGATCCTATGGAAATGGCAGAAGAGCAAATCTATCTTATGGATCGTATCCATAAAAATGAGAAATGCTTTTATCTGAACACGACTTATATGGGATTTTACACATTATTTGGAGAATTGTCCCGTGGTAAAAACCGGCTATATGCCATGATGATGAAGCTATATCGTCAAGATGAAGATATTATAATTGGGAGGTAAAAATGAAAAAGAATTTAACGAAAGAGATTTTGATTGAAAACATCAAGGATTATTTGGAACAAGAAAAGTTAAGCAAAGAAAGGGCCATGGCCTTACTCGACGAGCTAAAATTAGAGGCCATGGAAGAGTTTGTTCAAGAAGGACATTTTGTGCTGAAAAAGAAAAATAAAATTCAAAAATTTGACGCCGATAAACTCTATAATTCCATTGCCAATGCTTCCGATGATGCAAAAAGACCGATGACTCGCTCAGATATTGATTTATTAATCGATAAAGTAAAAAAGTATATGGAATCATCGGGTAAAAACTTAATCCACACCAATAAGATTCGTGATATCGTGATGGAGACCCTAAAGGATTACGGTTTTAAAACCGTTGCCGAACATTATGAAAAATTTTAACAATACGGGGTCGAAAGACCCCGTTTTTCGATGAACAATGGAGGGGAATGATGAGAATTTATTTAGCCTATGGTAATTTGAATATGGTAATTAATACCGAAGGGGCCTATATTGAAAAACTAACTTTAGATCATCGGAAAGTCTTAGAAGATC
The DNA here is from genome assembly GCA_030540635.1 of Tissierellia bacterium. Taxonomy (GTDB): domain Bacteria; phylum Bacillota; class Clostridia; order Tissierellales; family Peptoniphilaceae; genus JAUNVW01. The sequence continues at coordinate 20,798 of JAUNVW010000005.1, forward strand.
GCCATGAGATTATGATCGATGGATTAAAAAAACAGCGGGGAGGCTGTCATATTTGCTGTCCTAATTTTGGTCCTGATGAAAAGACATTTATGCAGCAACACGGTTTCGCCCGGGAGATTTCTTGGAATGTTTTGGCATCCGATGAGGATATGGTCATTCTGAAGACTCGGGGGATTCAAGAATATCGTGATTTAGAAATGTATTTATTGTATCAAACCGGTAACCGTTCTTTTCGCATGAGCTTAACCTTAGACAATAAATCTGAAAAAGAACTTCCCGTTGCCCCAGGATTCCATCCGTATTTCCACACAAAGAATAAGGAATTTAATCACTTTGGCGAAAAATACTCCGAAAATGAATTAACAAGAACGGTTTTTGTGCCGGGATCAAATTTTAGTTTTTCTACATCGGAATTTCAAATCTGTGTAAAAAGTACGACCATTGGTCAAATAGCGTTGTGGTCTGATTTTAAAGGGGATTATATCTGTGTCGAGCCGACTTATAATGGTCCATGTTTTACGAGGAAAGGGAATGATGCAAAAATACTTGGACCGGGGGAGAAACTAAAAATGGAAACAGAGTTTATTATTTACGAACGGGATGGAGAAGATCATTGTTAAGCTCTGCCCATATCATTTCTTATAATAAAAATGAATTAAAGAAACAAGAACTCCATTGTCTTGGAGATATCGAGAAAATGGACAATCATATCCATTGGATCGATTGTATCAATGGATCACCGGAAGAAATATCTGAAATTGGTGATTTTTTTAATATCCATCCCTTAGTCATTGAAGATATTATCGATGAAGGACAAATGCCGAAATTAGAAGATTATGGAGATTATATCGTCCTTATTATTAAAGATATTGATTATAAAATTAAGGCGGAAGAACCGTTGACAATGGAGCAAATGACCATAATACTGAAAGGAAATACCCTAATGAGTTTTCGAAAGAGATTTTCTTATTTGGATCTAAAAATAGGGGGAAAATTAAAGGAAGGAACCATGCTACGTAAATCCAAAGGGGATACTCTATTGTACACCTTGGCAGATATTGTCGTGGATCATTATTTTCAAGTATTGGAAGATATGGATCAGGGTATCGATGATATGGAGGATAATGTCCTTGAGCATCCCGAGCCAGATGTTTTAGAGGATATCTATAATTTAAAACGTTCATTAATTTATATGCGCCGGACTCTGTGGCCGACAAGGAACGCGATGAACCATCTAACGAGAACCGATTCTATCCAAATCGAAGAAAAGACGATCTTTTATTTTCGAGATTTATATGATCATATTATACAAATCATTGATTTAACGGAAACCTATCGAGAGATTTGCTCCGGTTTATTGGACACTTATTTATCCAGTGTTAGTAATAAGACCAATGATATTATGAAAGTACTGACGGTGTTTTCCACGATTTTTATCCCGTTAACTTTTATTGCTGGTGTTTATGGCATGAATTTTAAGTATATGCCCGAATTATATTTAAAATGGGCTTATCCTGTATTTTGGATAATATCTGGACTTATTACGATTGTCATGTTAATTTATTTCAAGAAGAAAAAATGGTTATAGGCAATTTGGAGAAAAGATCTTGGATATAGTATAATAGATTAGATGGAGGTGTTCATTATCAATACAATACAAAATGAACAAAAGGGATTAGTCCTAGCGAAAATGATCGGAATATCATTTATGATTTATTTATTGTCATTTTATTTGTTTCCATTTCTCATTTTCCTAGTTCCATGCCCTCTAGTCATATTATATATAAAATACGGAATGAAAGAAGGGTTAATCGGGATTTTTTTCGTACCCTTCGCCATCCTTTTTGTTTCGAATATACAAAATGCCACAATATTTTTAATTTATATCGGGATATTGACCATTGGCATTGGTCAAATGGTGCGAGAAAATTACCATCATCAAAGTATTTTATTAACAACATCCGGTGGATTAATTTCTTCAAGTTTAATTATTTATTTTTCCATGCGGTATTTCACGGGGATCGATTTGCTAGAATCCTTTCGTGAAATTATGATGTCAATACTAAATGATGATCTTTTTCAAGGATTAGAATCTGTTTCTGGCGTCGTGGAAGAATTAATCGAAACCATGATTGTTATGGCGCCGGCGGTTCTGGTGATGACGGCATTACTTTCAGCCTATTTAAACTATGTTATTCCTGTACATTATTTGGCTCAGAAAAAGATGAGCCGACATTTACCCCCTTATCCGAAGAATTTTCATTTGCCCTATGGTTTTACTGCAATGGCTATCATAAGTTTAACCCTTGTCTTTTTCTCCCAATACCTTCACTTCCCATATTATCAAGAAGTAATGATGAATATGATAGGAGTTTTCGGTGGCTTATTCATGTTTAACGGATTGGGGACTGTGGACTATTATTTGGCAAAAAAATCAAAACGGAGCCTTCGGATTATTCTTCCGATATTTCTCATTTTATTTCAATTCACCCTCATTTATTCCTTAATTGGAATTGTAGATAGTGTGATTAACTTCAGAAAGCGGTGGAAATAATGAAAAAATTTAAATATTCAGATATAAGGGAATCCTATGCTTTTTATGGCACGCTTATTGTTCTATCGTTAATACTGGTGTATTTCAATCATATTTTGGGAGGAATTGGATTTCTTGTAAGTTTTTATTTGATCTACACCGATTATAAAAATCGAGTGAAATTAGATCATCGCCTGACTAAAGAAATTGAATCCATCAATGATTCCTTCGATGAAATCACCAGGGGAGCCGTTTTTGCTGTACCTTTTCCCTTAGTTATTATTAATGAACATAAGGAGATTACATGGTATAATACCAATTTTAAACGGATCATCGGTGTCGAAGATGATATTCTCGCGCAAAATATTGATAAAATAATTCCAGGATTGCAATTGCCGGATAATAAAAAGAAATATATCGAAGTTAAACTTGCAGAATCCCATTACCGTTTTTATATTAATCGTTTTAAAAAAGAAACGGGGGAATTTAATCAAGCGATTTTGTTATATGGCGTTGATATCACCGATCAAGTGCGATTAAAAGAAATCTTTGATGATAAATTGCTGTCCATGATGGTTTTGTATATCGATAATTTCGATGAAGTTCGTCAGACGGCAGAGGAAGGGAAAAGATCCATTGTTTTTGCCGAAATTGATCGGATGATCAGCGATTTTGCCACTGCCCATAATGCCTATGCAAGGCGATACGAACAAGATAAATATGTGATTTTTTTAGAAAAAAAAGATCTTATGAATATTGTTGAGAATAAATTTAAGATTCTTGATAAAGTTCGGGAAGCTCGCTTTGGTAATACTATACCGGTGACCCTTTCCATTGGTGCCACCTATAAAGGAGAAAATCCTCTGGCGATACACAATACGGCAAGGCTTGCCTTGGATGTTGCCTTAGGACGGGGTGGTGATCAAGCAGTATTGAAAGTGGGCGATGATTTATCTTATTTTGGAGGAAAGAATAAAGCACAAGAAAAACGAAGTAAAGTAAAGGCCAGGGTGATTTCCCATGCCTTAAAACAATTGATTTTACAGTCCAGCAATATTATTATCATGGGCCATAAGAATCCCGATATGGATTCCATTGGTTCTTGCTTAGGGGTGCTGGAAATGGTTAATCTCTTAGATAAACCCGGCTATATTGTTTTGAATGAAGTGTCTCCAGCCATTGAAAATGTCTATCGATCCCTTGTCGAATCGGAGATTGACTTTGAATCAAAATTGATCGATAGTGAAGAAGCCATGAAGCTATGTGATTCGTCAACTTTGGTCTGTGTATTAGATAATCATCGAAAGAATTCCTGTGAATGTCCGGAATTATTAGATATTACCGATAAAATCGTCTTAATTGACCATCACCGTCGCGGAAGGGATTATATTAAAAACACGACCCTTACTTATCTTGAACCCTACGCATCATCGGCATCGGAAATGGTTACAGAGCTACTCTTTTATTTAACGGATAAATTAGAAATTCCAAAGGTAACAGCAGAGGCTTTATTGGCGGGGATTACCGTAGATACTAAGAACTTCTTTTATCAAACCGGTGTGCGAACATTTGAAGCCGCTTCCATTTTAAAACGACAAGGGGCAGATTCCATTAAGGTCAAACAACTCTTTAAAGACGATGCAAAGACCATGATGCTTAAATCAGAAGTCATTTCCAATATGGAAGTGTATCAGGATAATATTGCCATTGGAGTTTTGGATCAAGAAATAGAAGAAGCCGTGTTGATTGCCGCCCAGGCCGCCGACGATTTGTTAAATATTTTAGGTATCGAGGCATCCTTTGTGCTGACTAGAGCCCATGGGAAAACCCACATTTCCGGTCGCTCCCTTGGGGAGATATCGGTACAATTGATTCTTGAAAAATTAGGTGGTGGCGGACATTTAACGAGTGCTGGCACCCAAATGGAAGAAGGTATTGAAGAATCCATTGTCAAGTTAAAACAAGCCATAGACGAGTATAATGAGGAGGATAAAGATGAAATATATATTGATTAAAGATGTTAAAGGATTGGGAAAAGCAGGAGAACTGGTAAATGCAAAACAAGGTTATGCAAGAAATTACCTTTTGCCCAATGGCCTTGCCATTGAAGGAACAAAGGAAAATTTAAAACAATGGAAAGAAGAAAATAAAAAACAACGACAAAAAGAAATGGAACAAAGAAAAGAAGCGGAAAGTTTGAAAGAAGATCTGGAAACGAAGGGGATTCAAATCCCGGCAAAAACTGGAGAATCCGATAAATTATTTGGTTCCATTACGGCCATCGATATAGCAGAAGCGTTGAAAAAACAACGAAATATTGATATTGATAAAAAGAAAGTAGAAATGGATGACAATATTAAGGCTTTGGGAAATTATACTGTAAAAGTACGGGTATATCCAGAAATTATTGCCAATGTTAAAGTGGAGGTAGTAAAGGAGTAGATTTTCGTGACACAGGAAGTCGAAGGTAGGGTATCACCCTATGACAATATGGCAGAAATGTCGGTTCTCGGATCGATGATATTAGATCCGGAAGCCATTGATATTGCCTCTTCCGTTTTAAGTGCCCGTGATTTTTATTCGACGAATCATCAAGAGATCTATAATGGAATCATGGGATTGGCACAAAAGGGGGAAGCTGTTGATTATGTGACATTAGCCAATGTATTGGGAGAAGAAGGTGTGCTCGATACCGTAGGTGGTATTCGTTATATCACAGAACTCTCCTCTTATATCGGCACTTCTGCCAATGTTGCCCATTATGCAAAGATTGTAAAAGACAAAGCGATTTTACGGCAATTAATTAAGATATCCGATGCCATTACGGAAAAAGCATATATATCGAAACCGACAAAAGAAGTCCTCGAATATGCGGAAGATAAAATTTATAATCTTTCCCAAGATCGCATCCATCGCGACCTTGTGCCCATTGCCGACACCATTAGCGAAACCCTTCAAAGGATTGAGCAAATGTCCATGTCAGAATCGGATATTACGGGAGTTACGACGGGACTACGGGATCTCGACCGTCATTTATCGGGTTTACAACCATCGGATTTGGTATTACTAGCAGCTAGGCCTTCCATGGGAAAGACATCCCTCGGGGTGAATATGGCCATATCCGCTGCAGATGCTGGTCATAATGTGGCGATATTTTCTTTGGAAATGAGTAAAATTCAGTTAACCCAAAGAATACTTAGTAATTGCTCACTTATTGAATTACAAGATATCATCAAAGGAAATATCGAAGATTGGAACGAATTGGCGACGGCGATGGAATATGTCCGTGATCTTGGGATATATCTCGATGATACATCGGGAATTTCCCTGACGGAATTACGTTCAAAATGCCGCCGACTTTCTTCTCAAAAAGGATTAGATCTAGTCGTCATTGATTATTTACAATTAATGACTACCGATTCTGGAGAAAGTAATCGTCAACAGGAAATATCCACCATATCCCGGGGGCTAAAAGCCCTCGCCAAGGATTTATCCTGCCCAGTTCTTGCCCTATCCCAATTATCAAGGGCTCCAGAAATGAGAAAGGATCATCGTCCCATCATGTCGGATTTAAGGGAATCGGGAGCCATTGAGCAAGATGCCGATGTTGTTATGATGCTCTATCGAGATGATTATTATAATGAAGATTCAGAAGTGCCGGGAATCACAGAAGTTATCGTCACAAAGCATCGTAATGGACCAACGGGTACAGTGGAACTTTATTTTGATAGTAAACGTGCAAAATTTATTTCATCGGCGGAGTAAATCTATGGAAAGAATCCTTGGCCCTCGTTTTTATTTTGAAGATTTAAAAAAATCCGATGTTCGGGAAATCAAAAATCAATGGGGCGTTCACGACAGTGAATTATTCATTGATTATAATTTATCCCTACTTAGCGAATACGAATTGTCGATTTGGTACATGATGAAAAAAAGAAATTATCGAAAGCGATATTTTACCATTCGAAATTTTGATGATCAATTATTAGGATATATTGGATTAAAAAATATATCGATGGGAAAAAAAACAGCGGAATTAGGAATCGTACTGGACCCCAATTGCGTTAATCAAAAAATTGGAACAGACGCCATTGATCTCTTACTCAGTTATTATTTCAATGAAATGGAAATGGATAAAATTTATCTCGATGTCAATGAATTCAATCACCGTGCCATTCGTTGTTATGAAAAAGTAGGTTTTGAAATTGAATTAGCCCATAGCATTTTGTTTGAGAATCAAAACATTAATTTTAATGATCCAAAATACCATCATTATCGCCAATATTTTGAAATTGAAAATGGTAAAATTTATTCCAAAATCTGGACCATGGGTTTATCGCGTCAAGATTTTCATCGGGAGGTGGATTATGAAATACAGAATCGAAAAAAACAAAGTGGATATTGGTGAAACTTCCATTGAAAATATTTTTCTCAATCAGTATTTGCCCCATGCCACAGGTCCTGCCTTAAAAGTGTATTTGTATCTTTACAAACACGCAAAAGATCCCACCGTGGAAGACGATTTAAATACGAAAGATTTGTCAAAGGCTTTGCAATTGACGGAACAAGAAATTGCAAAAAGTTTAGAATACTGGATGGAAGAAGGGATTTTAAAACGTGATTTCAATGTCGAAACAGGAGAAAATACATTTTATTTCCTATCATTGCGCGAATTGTATTTCGGGATAACGGATCCCTTCCAATATGACCAGCGTCCCATTTTACGGACTATGGACAGTCAAAAGATGAAAGAAATGTACGATGCCATTGAAAGCATTATTAATTTAGAATTAAACACCAATGAAATGGAGAAATTAAGGGATCATATTGAATCCACGGGACAAAGTCCGGAAATCATCATTATGGGTTTCCAGTATTGTGCCCAAGAAAAAGGAAAGAAAAATTTAAATTACGTTCTCCAAGTATTAAGAAATTGGCATCTCGATGGGATCAACACCATCGATGATTATGCCGCCATGGAAAAGAAAAAAGAAGAACAGAAAAAAGTACAACGCAGAAAACGGAAATATTACAAACCTAAAAATAATATTGACAAAGGCAAGCGATTAAATGATGATGAGGATTTCTTCTTAAAAAAACTATTGGATGAAATGGATGATTAGATGAATGAAAGAAAAGAAGCCAATCGGATTCTAGCTCAATACCGTAAAGAAAATGAAGAAAAATTTCAACGGAAAAGAAATCGCATGAAAAAAGAAATACCGGAATATTTTCAAAAAGAAAAGCTGAAAAAAAGTCTAGGTATTGCTTTTATCCGAGAATCCATGGAACAGGGAAATCCTGAAGCCATATTACAGAAAATAAAAACGATCGATGATGAAATGATGGAAATTCTTTCTTCCCAAGGTTATGAAAAAAAAGATCTTGAAAAAGAATACCATTGTAATCTTTGTAAAGATGAAGGCCATGTATTGGGAAAAATTTGTTCTTGTAAACGAAGGCTGGAATTAGAAATACTATATCGCCATTCCAGATTGGAAGAACGCTTAAAGGAAGAGAATTTTGAGACCTTTGATTTAAATTTATTTTCCGATGATGATAGTTTTTCAATACGAGAACATATGGGGATCTACTATGATCGCTTAAAAAAATATGCGGAAGAATTCCATCGAAATTCCCCCTCCATATTATTTACGGGTCCAGTGGGAACAGGTAAAACTTTTTTTTGCTCATCCATTGCAAAAAAAGTCATGGAAAAAGGTCACAGTGTACTCTATAAAACGGCATCGGAATTGATGAAAGATTTATGGGATTATTATTATGCCCCCTTTGATGATAAAGAAAATATGGTAAAACAATATCGGATGATTCAAGATTCGGAATTACTCATCATTGATGATTTAGGTACTGAAAATATTACCGATACATCCCTATCCCATTTATTTAATTTGTTAAACGAGCGTATGGTTCAAAATCAACCGACGATAATATCGACCAATTTAAGATTAACGGATATTGAAAGTTATTATGATGGGCGAATATATTCCAGAATCATTGGAAATTATGATATTTTCATATTTAGGGGAGAAGATCTTAGGAGGAAAAAAAGAGGTTTATAATGTGTATTACACCGCAACAAATGAGAGAAATGGATCGATTTACCATTGAAAAATTAGGGGTACCTTCCATTCTTTTAATGGAAAATGCAAAAAATGCATTTATGAAACATGTGGCAAGTCATCGCCACTATTTAGTTCTTTGTGGTACGGGGAATAATGGCGGGGATGGTCTTGCCATTGCTCGAGAATTAATATTAAATCATAAAGATGTGATCATTGGTATATTGGGAGATCCGCAAAGAGGAACGGAAGATTTTAAAATAAATTATCGAATTTTGAAGAATTTAAGGGCGAATATCGTCGATGCATTTCATTACGACGAATATGAAAAATTCGATATTGATGATTGCATCATTGATGCTGTATTTGGTACAGGGTTAGAGCGAGAAATCGCCGGGGAATATCGTCGAGTAATAGAAAGGGTTAATCAGACGAAGGCTTATAAAATGTCGGTGGACATCCCTTCGGGAATTCATGGCGAAAGTGGTGAAACCATGGGGGTATCCTTCGATGCGGATATCGTCATTACATTCCACCGTAAAAAGCTGGGGCTACAAAAAATCGATGCCCAAGTCATTACAGAACATATTGGAATTCCAGATTTTGTTACCGATATTATCTTGGATCAATAGATAAAGAAGCCAAAGGCAAAATCCTTATAAATGAATGGGATATGCAAGGCTTCTTTTTTATTAATAGGAATGGGGATTTTCTATGTATCCAGGGCGAAGGGAAAATAAAATACAGCTATTGAATAGGAGTAACATAAGGATAGTAAATCCGATATGGCATTGTTGGAAAATGGAAAAATATCCGAGAAATAGAAAAAGCACGGACAATCCCTTTACCTTTTTCGATAAATGTAAATCATCTCGATGTCGCCATCGATAAAGCATAAGATACAGGATCCATAAGATGAATAAGAATAGAAAGGGAAACCATTTCTGATCTGAGAAATAGACCATCGATGGAATAATTAAAATATTACTCATAAAAAATAAACCACTGTGCTTCATTTCATCACCAATCCTCATGGATTTATTATATACCACATTAAAGAATTAGTAAAGCATATATCTATGTTATAAACAATAATATCCTTCGCTCTCTTTCTAAATTTGAAAAGAAAAAGATTCTATGGTATAATGTTTTAAAATCGCATAACCACAATGATGGGGAACAGTATTTAGAGAATTATGAATGAGAGAGTCTGTGTTTGGTGGAAACAGAACATAATGCTAAAGAATTTCCGCCCTGGAGTGGAAGAAAATCAAGGGAGTCGAAAGACTAAAAAAGGTGGCAACGCGGGTAAACTCGTCCTTTCATAGGACGGGGTTTTTTATTTTAGGAGGAAAAATGTTAGATATTAAAAGAATTCGAAATCACCCTGAAGAAGTAAAAAAAGCATTGGCGAAAAGAAATGGGAATTATCCCATTGAAGAATTATTGGAAATCGACGAAAGACGACGGGAAATTATTCAAAATGTGGAAAAGAAAAAACATGAACAAAATGAACTGGGTAAAAAAGTTCCCGAAATGAAAAAAGCGGGAGAGGATACGACTCAATTATTCCAAGATTTAAAAAAATTATCCCAAAGCATCAAAGATATGGATGAAGAAGTTAAAGGCTATGATTTGAAAATTAAAGAATTATTATTGGAAATTCCCAATACACCCAACGAGAAAGTTCCCGAAGGTAAAGATGATTCGGAAAATGAAACGATGAGGCAATGGGGAGAAGTACGGGAATTTACCTTTGAGCCAAAGGCCCATTGGGATTTAGGTACGGCCCTGGATATTCTCGATTTTGAACGGGCATCGAAGATTTCAGGATCTCGATTTACTGTATTTAAAAAACTCGGTGCACGTTTGGAGCGGGCCCTTATAAATTTCATGATCGATCTTCACTGTAATGAACATGGCTTTGAAGAAGTGGCAACACCTGTACTAATCAATGAAAATGCCATGATTGGTACGGGACAATTACCAAAATTTATCAACGATATGTTCCATTGTGAAAAGGATAATTTATTCCTGGCGCCGACGGCGGAAGTTCCCGTAACGAATTTATTTGGAAATGAAATTCTATCCCATGGGGATCTTCCTATATATTATACAGGATATACACCGTGTTTTCGACGGGAAGCGGGATCGGCTGGACGGGATACCCGAGGACTTATTCGAAATCATCAATTTGATAAAGTAGAAATGGTAAAATTCGTCGAGCCAAAAACTTCCTTTGATGAATTGGAAAAACTCACGAAAAATGCAGAAGATGTTTTGAAAAAATTAAACTTACCCTATCGTGTTGTTCGCCTTTGTTCAGGTGATTTAGGTTTTTCCAGCACGATGACCTATGATGTGGAAGTCTGGATGCCCTCTTATAATGAATATGTAGAAATTAGTTCCTGCTCTAATTTCTTAGATTATCAAGCAAGGCGAGCAAAATTACGATACCGCAATGAAGAAGGGAAAGTCGAATACCTCCATACATTAAACGGTTCAGGTCTTGCTGTGGGAAGATGTTTTGCAGCCATTCTTGAAAATTACCAAAGGGAAGATGGCAGTATTGAAATACCAGAAGTTCTCCGTGGATATATGGGTGGACTTACGGAAATAAAATAAAATTAAAGCCGGCGATGAAGTCGGCTTTAATCCATTTCATCAAAAGGTATATTTATCGAAAATTACAGGATAAGAAAGGTTTTGTAGTTTTAAAATTGATGTAAATATAGTATAATATATCAATGAGGTGATGGTGTTGAAACAAATGATGAAAAGAATAGTCCCGCTGATTATGGCGATCCTTCTCTTGATTCCCCAGTCTTCAATGGCTGCCATTGGCATTGAGAAAAGTGTCCATGCCTATTATGTTGGCGAACAGGAAAGCGGACAAGAATTTTTAAATCATAACGGAGATGAAGTACTACCCATCGCTTCCATTACAAAGATTATGACCTATATGATTGTAAAAGATGCAATACAAGCCGGTACAATTGGAGAAATGGATCCGGTAACTATTACCGAAGATGTAGAACAAACTCCAGGATCGAGTATGGAATTGAAAAATGAAGAAATTGTAACGGTACAAGAGCTCATCCGTGGATTGATTATTGTCTCTGCGAATGATGCGGCAGTTGCCCTGGCTAAACATGTCGCGGGAACAGAACAAAATTTTATCCCATTGATGGAACAGAAGGCAGAAGAACTTGGCCTTAGAAATTATCACTTTTACAATGCCTCGGGATATCCCTTTGATGGTGTTGATAATCTGTTAAGCGCAAAAGATGTGTTTAAAATGACGAAATATTGTTTGGATAATTATCCTGAGATTTTAACAATAGCACAAGAACCGGCGCTGGATATGCCTGCCCGTAATTATCGTAAAGACACCACAATACCTTTAGTGGGGGAAATGAAAGGTGTCGATGGTTTAAAAACAGGTACAACAGATGCTGCTGGCCACTGCTTGGTCTCTACCTTTACCGTTTTTGACGATGAAGGAAATGATGCTTTTCGAGGAATTTCTGTGGTATTAGGAACAGAATCTAAAGATATGAGAAATAAAGTAGCACGATATATTATTGAATATGTCCAGAAGAATTTTCGTTATCGAGAAATCCTCGATCCAAATATCCCCTATAAAAAATGGGCGGAAAATTCGGTGAAAAATGGCTATATTGAAGTATATCCAGAGGAAGAACTCGTTCTTCTTATCAATAAAGAAACCGGCATTATACGGCGAGATTACCTCGATGAAAACAAGAAAGCACCGATAAAAAAAGGGGAAATATTAGGTGAACTTACCATTGAACCGGTGGGCCTACCGATACATCAAATTAATTTAGTAACGAAAGAAAATTATGAATTAGCCGATACAAAAACAAGACTCCAAAGATTATCTTCTTATATCTTTGAGATATTCCGTACAATGCTCTATATATAATATTGGGATAATCCCCTTTTGCCCCCATAATTAAGTTGGATATAATACTCCCCTCCTAAGGGAGATTCACTGGTTCGAGTCCGGTTGGGGGTGCCAAATGATCTGGGGATTACCCAAAAGATCCGAGAAATCGGATCTTTTTTTATTGTTGATATGAAAAAAATAAATGATGGAAAAAACCCTTGACAAGGATTCAATAAGGTCCTATAATGGTATTAGCACTCGAGGAGAGTGAGTGCTAACAGAACAGATAAGGAGGCGAAGATGCTGAATGATCAATTAACAAGTCGACAGAAATCCATATTATTTGCTGTAATTCAATCCTTTATTGAAGATGGCGAGCCTATGGGTTCTAGAACATTGGCGAAGAAATACGATATCGGCGTTTCACCTGCAACCATTAGAAATGATATGAGTGATTTGGAAGATTTAGGATATTTGAGCAAATCCCATATTTCATCGGGCAGGATTCCCTCCGAACTGGCTTATCGTGCTTATGTTAAAAGAATCATGGAAGATGTTTTTAATGAAATAAACACGGAAGCATCTTTAGCTGTTTCAAGGATGTTCTCCCATCATATGATTCCTTGGGAGAAAATGATTGAATCAGCAGCTAAAATTTTATCCGAATTAACAGGATACACCATAGTATCTATGATTATGCGGCCTTTGACCACAAAGATTGTCCACTCGGAATTAATAGCCATTGATCCGAAAAATTTTTGTTTAGTGAATTTATATGAAACTGGGGATGTGACAAATTCGATAATTCGAGTGCCTCGAGAGCCGAGCGTTGAAGAAGTGAAGAAAATGAATTTCTATTTGAATTCTTTATTTACAGGAAAAGATTTATTGTCTTTGGAGAAAGAATTGAAAAATCTTCAACAATGGCGAAGGTTTCCGGAGATTGGCAATAGCATTTACGATTTAATTAAAAATGAAATTTCCGAATTTAATAAAATGGATATTCATTATGAAGGATTGTCGAAGATCTTTGAGTTTCCCGAGTATAGCGAATTAAGTAGGGCGAAGGCCTTTATACAATTTATAGAGGATGAAGAGAATATTGAGAATTTATTTATCGAAAGTAAAAATGATTATTTAGACATTAAAATTGGCACAGAAAATAAGGCAGATATTCTCCATGAAAACACCGTAATGACGTCAACCTATTTTTTAAGTAATTCAACATCCGGCAAAATCGCAGTGATTGCGCCAACAAGGATGAAATATAAAAAAACAATTGAGGCAATGATGAAACTTTCTTGGAAAATCAATAATTTGAGCTTCAATTATTAGGAGTGATAATATGGAAGAAGAAAAAAAAGAAGAGATGGATCAGGATGTTGCTGAAGAGGAATCGTCCGAGGAAGTAGAAACAAAAGAAGACGATGGCGATGAGCAATACGAGGCATTGAAAAACTCATTTGTTCGTTTACAGGCAGATTTTTCGAATTATAAAAAACGAATTGAAAGGGAAAAATCCCAGCAAATTCGTTTGGCGGGAGAAGGAGTCATTATGAAACTTTTGCCGATCATCGATGATCTTGATCGCGCCATTGATAATAGCGATGAAGAGGATGAATTTGTTCAGGGAATTGCATTGATCCGAGATTCGTTTTTACAGGTATTAGAATCAGAAGGTTTGGAAGAAATCCCATCGGATGGCGAAAAGTTTGATCCTAATTTACACCATGCGGTAGTTACTGAGGAGTCGGATAAAGAAGCCGATAAGGTCTTGGAAACTTTCCAAAAAGGATATCGACTTCATGATAAAGTCATCCGTCCGGCGATGGTAAAAGTTAGTAAATAGAAAATAAGCGATAACAATCGATAAAACAATAATATATAGGAGGAATTTAAATGAGTAAAATAATTGGTATAGACTTGGGTACAACAAACTCGGCAGTAGCCGTATTAGAAGGTGGAGAAGCAACGATTATCCCCAATTCAGAAGGAAATCGTACGACACCGTCTGTCGTTGCCTTTACAAAGGACGGGGAAAGACTTGTCGGTGAAACGGCAAAAAGACAAGCCATCACTAACCCTGATCGCACCATTGCATCGATTAAAAGGGAAATGGGTTCAGAGCATAAAGTAAATATCGATGGTAAGGATTATTCCCCAGAAGAGATTTCTGCCATGATTTTACAAAAACTAAAATCAGATACTGAAAGTTATTTAGGGGAAACGGTGACCGATGCGGTTATTACTGTTCCGGCCTACTTTACCGATGCCCAAAGACAAGCAACGAAGGATGCTGGTAAAATTGCAGGTTTAAATGTTAAACGTATCATTAACGAACCGACAGCCGCCGCATTGGCCTATGGGATTGAGAAGGAAACCGATCAGCACAAAATCATGGTATATGATTTAGGCGGTGGTACTTTCGATGTTTCTATCCTAGAAGTTGGCGATGGTGTTTTTGAAGTATTGGCAACCCGTGGTAATAATCGTTTAGGTGGCGATGATTTTGACGAAAAATTAATCGACTATATGGCTGAAGAATTTAAAAAGGAAAATGGTGTAGATTTAAGAAAAGATGCGACTTCCTTACAACGTTTAAAAGATGCCGCTGAAAAAGCGAAAAAAGAACTTTCCTCTACATTGACTTCCAATGTCAACTTACCATTTATTACAGCAATTAATGGTACGCCTGCCCACTTAAATATGGACATTAAACGAAGTAAATTTGAAGAACTTACCCATGATTTAGTTGAAGAATCCCTAGAGCCCGTTCGTCAAGCATTAAGGGATGCAGAGCTACAAGCTTCAGATATTGAAAAAATCCTATTGGTCGGTGGTTCGACAAGGGTTCCTGCCGTACAAGAAGCCGTTAAAAAACTTATCGGTAAAGAACCTCAAAAAGATATTAACCCCGATGAATGTGTAGCATTGGGTGCCGCCTTACAAGGGGGAGTATTAACTGGAGAAGTAAAAGATTTATTACTTCTTGATGTAACGCCCTTATCCCTTGGTATTGAAACATTAGGTGGAGTAAGCACAAAATTAATTGAAAGAAACACAACTATTCCAACGAAAAAATCACAAACATTTACAACAGCCGCCGATGGTCAAACATCTGTTGAAATCGTCGTATTACAAGGGGAAAGGGAAATGGCCCAAGACAATGTTCTTTTAGGAAAATTCCAATTAACGGATATTCCAGCAGCCCCAAGGGGAGTACCACAAATCGAAGTAACTTTCGATATTGATGCCAATGGTATTGTAAATGTATCGGCAAAAGATTTAGGATCTGGTAAAGAACAATCCATGACCATTACCGCTTCAACCAATATGTCAGAGGAAGAAATCCAAAGTAAAATTAATGAAGCAGAAAAACATGCTGAAGAAGATAAAAAGAAAAAGGAATTAATTGAAGCGAGAAATAATGGAGAATCTGTGGCATATCAAACAGAAAAAACATTGAAAGATCTCGGCGATAAAGTCGATGCATCGGAAAAATCCTCCATCGAAGACAAAGTCAAAGCATTGAGAGATGTATTAACTTCTGACAATGTCGAAGAGATTCAAACGAAAACAGAAGAATTGACCCAAGAACTTTATAAAATGAGTGAAAAACTTTATCAAGGACAAGAACAAGGACAGGGTCCAAATCCGGAACAACCGGAAGATGATGTAGTAGACGCTGATTATGAAGTCGTCGATGATGAAGAGGATGAAGAATAAGATTATGTGAAAAGCCGGTCAGTTTTCTTGACCGGTTTTTTTGTGTGATCTTGCAATTACGGTAAAGAAAGTATAATATAGAGTAGTTATCGAAGATGATTTTGTAAAGATAGGAGTGTTTGTGAAATCATGAAGGATTTATACGAAATCCTAGGTGTCGATCGATCGGCAAATGGGGGAGAGATTAAACGGCAATATCGAAGATTGGCGAAGAAATATCACCCCGATGTTAATCCCGGTGATGATGAGGCCCAGGAGAAGTTTAAAGAAATAAATATGGCCTATGAAATATTATCGGATAAGGATAAACGTCGTCAATATGACACCTATGGCATGGATGCTTTTAAAAACGGTGGTCAAGGTGGTGGATTTTCCGGAATGGATTTCGGGGATATCTTTGGGGATATCTTCGGTGATTTCTTTGGCGGTGGATTTGGCCAACAAAGAAAATACGATCACAATGCCCCGAGAAAAGGCAGTGATATTGAACAACAAATTCATTTAACCTTTGAAGAAGCTGTTTTTGGTGTGGAAAAAGAGATTCGCATTCAACGCATTATTAATTGCGAGAATTGTCATGGTTCGGGGGCAGAACCAGGTACCGATAAAAAAGTCTGTGGTAAATGCCATGGATCAGGAGAAGTTCACTACCAACAAAACACAGGCTTTGGGACCTTTGTCCGGACTACTGTTTGTGATGAATGTGGCGGTACGGGAGAGATTATTGAGAAAAAATGCCATGAATGTAAAGGGAGAAAGAAGATTCGAGTTAATAAAACGATCCATGTGAAAATTCCCGCAGGCGTTGATAATGGTTCCATTATTAATTTGCGTGGGGAAGGTAATGAGGGAGACAATCAAGGCCCAAGTGGCGATCTTTATATTATTATTACCGTAAAAGAACATGAGTTTTTCCAACGTCAGGGCTCAGATATTTATTATGAATTGCCGATTTCCTTTGTGCAAGCAAGTCTTGGTGCCAAATTAAAAGTACCGACCCTTGATGGAATCACTAACTTTGATTTACCGGCAGGCACCCAAACGGGAACGAGATTTACCTTAGAAAATGAAGGTGTCCAGAAATTACGAGGAAAAGGTAAAGGAAATATTTATTTTGATGTCCGTGTATTGGTGCCGAAAAAATTAAGTAAAAAACAAAAGGAAATTTTAAAAGAATTTTCAGAAGCCAGTGGAGATTTTTATGAAGAACACGAAGAGAAAAAGGGATTCTTCGAAAAATTAATTGGAAAATTTGAATCATGATTTATCAAAAAATTCAATGGACAATTTCAAGAAGGGATGTAGAACTTGTTATAGCGGTTCTAGATGGTCAAGGAATCGATACTCTGGAAATTTCCGATGATAAAGATATCTCTGATTATTACAATGAGAAAGAAGAATGGATTATCATGGATCCCTTCGATGATTACGGTGATGAAATAAAATTATCCTTTTATCTCGATGGAAAGGAAAAGTTTTTTACACCAAAAATACTGGAAAATAAAATAATTGCAGAAGAAATAAAAACAATCGATGATCAAGATTATTTATACCAATGGCAAAAGTATTATGAGCCCATCGAAATAGGAGATTTACTCGTATTACCTTCTTGGGAAGAACGGGTGAGTGATAAAACCGTCATTAAAATCGATCCGGGAATGGCCTTTGGAACGGGGGATCATGAAACGACGAAGGCTTGCTTAGATTTGATACAAGGGCTGGATCTTTCTGGCAAATCCGTATTGGATATTGGAACAGGTTCAGGGATATTAGCTTTCGCCTGTGATAAATTCGGTGCACAATATGTAAAGGGCATTGATATTGATCCCGTTGCCATTGAACAAGCAAAGGCGAATCAGCAGTTGAATAATACACAAGTGACATTTGTAGAAGGGGATTTAGTAAAGGATGTCGAAGAAAAGTTTGATATTCTATTGGGAAACTTATTATCCCATATCATTATTAAAATGCTGCCGGATCTTCCATCCCGATTAAAGAAAGACCATAGCATTATATTATCGGGTATTCTTTGTTCTGAAGAAATGGAAATGGAACAGGCCTTGGAGAAAGAAAATTATGAAATCATCGATCGTCGAAAAAATGGTCAGTGGTTGGCCTTAAAGGTTCGGTGGAATGGATGAGACGTTTTTTTCGAAACAGTGAAGATAAACAAGGAAATGATATTATTATCCAAGGCGATGATTTTCGACACATGAAACATGCACTTCGCCTTAATGATGGTGATGAGGTGCGTATTGTCATCGATGGAATGATTTATATTTGTACTTTAAGTTTTCAAGAAGATCGAGCCATTGGTCATATCATCGATATTGAAGAAAAATCCTATGAATCACCCTTGAAGATACATTTATATCAAGGGATATTAAAAGGGGATCATATGGATTTTGTTTTACAAAAGTCGACAGAACTTGGGATTACTAAAATTAGTCCTTTAGAAACCGAACGTACCATTGTCCGTTTAAATGAAAAGAAATATCAAAAAAGAAAAAAGCGGTACGAAAAAATTGTCGAAGAAGCCGCGAAACAATCAAAAAGGACGGTAATTCCTGAAATTGGAAATCTCTGCCAATTAAAAGATATTCAAGAAGAACTAATAATATGTGGTTATGAAAAAGATCAATCGAGGAATCTCCGACAAATAATTAAAGAAATTGATAGGGAAGAAATTGCCATTGTTATAGGTCCAGAAGGTGGTTTTTCCGCGAAAGAAATAGATTTATTAAAGGGAAAAGGGGCAAAGATTGCCGATTTCGGACCTCGAATTTTACGGGGTGAAACGGCTCCACTTTTCCTAATATCGGTATTACAATATGAATTGGGAGATCTATAGGAGGTGATCCATTGAAAACTGTGGCATTTTATACACTAGGTTGTAAAGTAAATCAGTATGAAACCGAAGCGATGATGGAATTGTTTCAAAAACATCATTATAAAGTTCAAGATTTTTCGGAAAAATCGGATTTATATATTATTAATACCTGTACCGTAACGAATCAATCGGATCGAAAATCCCGTCAAATGATCTCGCGGGCTCGTAAAAACAACGGTGATGCCATTATTGCCGTTGTCGGTTGTTATCCTCAAGTGAGTCCAGAGGAAGTAGAAAAAATCGAAGGTGTGGATTTAATCGTTGGTACAGCAGATCGCAATAAGATCGTGGAATATTGCGAAAGGGCAATGGGATCCGACGGGGTATTTAATGAAGTAGAAGATAGCGATGACCATCAGATCTTTGAGGAATTGGTCATTGAGAATCAATCCCATATGACAAGGGCTTATATTAAAATCCAAGAAGGTTGCCGTATGTTTTGTTCCTATTGTATTATTCCATATGCCAGGGGACCTTTGAAAAGTCGACCGATTAAAGAAATTCAAAAAGAGGCCCAGAAATTAGCAAAAAATGGTTATCAGGAAATTATACTAACGGGTATCCATGTGGCATCTTATGGCTTAGACTTGGGAAAAGAACGATTGATTGATGTCATCGAAACAGTAGCAAATATCGACGGAATTGAACGGGTGCGCTTAAGTTCTCTAGAGCCTCGCCATATTAGTCCAGAGTTTTTAAGGCGAATGAAAGAAACGAAAAAAGCCTGCGATCACTTTCATTTATCTTTACAAAGTGGCTCCGATTTTATTTTACAACAGATGAATCGGAAATATGATCGAAAACTTTTCTTAGAAAAAGTTCAATTGATTCGTGAGTATTTTCCAAATGCAGGAATCACGACAGATATTATTGTTGGTTTTCCCGGTGAAAAGGAAGAAGATTTTGAACAAACTTTGGATTTAGTAAAAAAAGTACATTTTTCAAAAATTCATGTTTTTAAATATTCACCAAGAAAAGGAACGAAGGCAGCGCAAATGAAAAATCAAATTAATGGACGAATCAAAAAAGAACGGTCGAATCGTTTGATAGAAGCTGGTAAGATTGAAACGAAACAATTTTTAGAAAAGTATTGCCATTATCCCCTAGAGGTACTTTGGGAAGAACGTTCGGAAGATGGTCATATGGAAGGGTATACGACAAACTACATTCGGATTCGTGGCCCCTATGACAAAAATAAAACCAATAAAATTGAGGAAGTAATTGCCCACAAAATCGATGGAGAGGTCCTCGTCCTTTAAGTCGATCTCTTTTATGATATAATGAATTAAAGTGAGGTGTCATATGGACTGTATATTTTGCAAAATTGCCACGAAAAAAATAGAAACAGAATTCCTTTATGAAGATGAGGATATTGTGGTGTTTAATGATTTAAATCCCCAAGCGCCGGTTCATTTTCTTGTTATTCCAAAGCGGCATATTGCCTCGGCCAATGAAATTGGTAAAGGGGATATTCCTTTAATTGGACATATCTTTGAAGTCATTGCCCATTTAGCGAAAGAATTAGGGATTGGGGAAGAGGGTTATCGCATCGTCAATAATATTGGCGAAGCGGGAGGACAAAGTGTTCCCCATTTACATTTCCATGTCCTTGGTGGTCGATCTCTACAATGGCCACCAGGTTAAAGAATGAGAATTATTTACCCCGAAGTTTATATTTTATGGTATAATGGGAAAGTAAACATCGTATGATGTTTCGTCCCTTCATCTTTCTATGACTAGAAGGCGGGGGAGAAGGTTCAGCCTGCCTGAAAAGGCTCAACATACTCTTGTATTAAGAGGGGAGGGGACATTGGATGTCAGAAATTAAAGTCGGCGAAAATGAAAGTTTAGACAATGCACTTCGACGTTTTAAAAAGCAATGTGCACGATCCGGTGTATTATCCGAGTATCGTAAAAGAAAACATTATGAAAAGCCGAGTGTAAAGCGGAAGAAAAAATCAGAGGCTGCACGACGTAAAAAAAGAAAATTTTAATTCTTAGGGATGCCATGTGCATCTCTTTTTTTTTATGTTTTTTAAAAATATCCAGCATCTGATATAATAAAAGGGATGAAGAGGGAGGCAAAAAAATATGAAAATTGCAATTGCATCGGATCATGGAGGATTCGATTTAAAAAAAGAAGTCGTCGAGTATTTAAAAGAAAAAGGTTATGAAGTAAAAGATCTTGGAACACATTCCAATGAATCGGTAGATTACGCCGATTATGCAAAACCAGTCTGTGAGATGGTCCGTCGAGAAGAAGGGACAAATGGTATTTTAATATGTGGGACAGGCTTGGGAATGAGCATGAGTGCGAACAAAATAAAAGGGATTCGTGCGGCATGTGTTGCTGAACCCTTTTCTGCAAAAATGGCGAAAGAACATAATAATGCCAATGTTTTATGTTTTGGGGCAAGGGTATTGGGGATTGAATTGGTAAAAATGATCCTTGATGAATATCTGGATAACGAATTTGAAGGAGGACGTCATCAGCGCCGAATTGATAAAATTATGGCGTTGGAAGGGGAATTATAATGAAAAAAAGATTTGTGATGATCGATGGATCTTCGTTGATTTTTCGTGCGTTTTATGCCATTCGTGATTTACGAACAAAAGATGGTATTTTCACCAATGGTGTCTATGGATTTCTATCCATGTATTATAAAATGATGGAAGAATACAAGCCAGATCATGTTCTTGTTGCCTTTGATCGTTCGACACCGACCTTTCGCCACGAAGATTATGAAGATTATAAAGGAAATCGTCAAGAAACACCACCGGAATTAAAAGATCAATTTGGTATTTTAAAAGATGTTTTAGATAAAATGAAAATATGTCAGATTGACATGGATGGTTACGAAGCCGACGATATCATTGGAACCATGGCAAAAATAGCCGGTGAAAAAGATTTTGATGTCCTATTATTTACAGGAGATCGGGATTATTTTCAATTGGTTGATTCGAATATCGAGGTCCTACTAACCCGAAAGGGAATCTCGAATTTGGAATTGTTTGATGTCAAAACTATTCATAAAGAATATGGGGTCACGCCAAAGGAATTAATCGAAGTGAAAGGATTAATGGGAGATACATCGGATAATATACCAGGAGTTCCTGGAGTTGGTGAAAAAACAGCTTTAAAATACATTAAAAAATATGGTAATATTGAAACCCTTTACGAGCATATCGATGAGATATCCGGGAAAGTAACAAAACAAAGATTAATCGACAATGAAAAGACGGCATATTTATCCCGTTCCTTAGGTAGAATCAAGTTGGATGTCCCATTACCAATCACCATTGAAGATTGTGTTGTCGAAGAGCCGGATGTGGAAGGATTACGAGGGATTTTTGAGCGATTGGAATTCAATTCCTTTTTGCAAAATCTTCCGGGAGAAGAAAGTTCAGAGGATGAACAATTTCATTATGAATTTATGGAATCAAAGGAGATCTCCTCGGTCATTAAAGATATTCAAAAAAATAAAGAAATGATTTTCCATATTTTCTACGATGGAGATAATTATATTCATAGTGAACCAAAATTTTTAGCGATTAATTACAAAAATGGAGCGGGAATCTTTCCCTTTGAAGAAAAACTAATGGAATCGCTAAAAAAAGTTCTTGAAGATGAGTCCATCGAGAAAATATCCTATGATATTAAATCAGATATCTATTATGGCTTTAAATATGGAATTGATGTAAAAATGCCCTATGAAGATTTAACCGTTGCTGAATATCTTATTGATCCATCGACGACGAATTATGATATTTCACGGGGAGCCCAATCTTATTTGGAACGCACCGTCGCCTCTGAAGAAGAGATTCTGGGAAAGGGGAAGAAGAAAAAATCCTATGGCGATTTAAAGGATGATGAGCTGGGAAATTATTTAGGGATGAATATTGCCATTACAAAGGAATTACGTCAGAAGCTCAATGATATTATCCATGAACGAAAAATGGATCCCCTTTATTATGAAATAGAATTGCCCTTGGTGAAAGTATTAGCATCCATGGAATATGAAGGAATTACTGTTGATCAGGAAATCCTGAAAGATCTCGGTGAAGGTTTCCAAGAAGAAATCGACGAATTAACGGAAAAGATACATCGTATTGTGGGGGAAGAATTTAATATTAATTCCCCAAAACAATTGGGTGAAATATTATTTGAAAAATTAAAATTACCGATTATAAAACGCACTAAAACCGGTTACTCAACGGCCCAAGATGTTTTGGAGAAACTTCAAGGATCCCACGAAATCATCGATTATATTATGCGCTACCGATCTTTATCGAAGCTCGTATCGACGTATATCGATGGATTCATTGATTTAGTGGGCGAAGACGGAAAAATCCACTCCACTTTCAATCAAATCATAACGGCGACTGGTCGGATCTCGTCAAAGGATCCAAATCTGCAAAATATTCCAATCCGAACTCCAGAAGGTCGCCTTATTCGAAAGGCTTTTGTCGCCAAAGAAAACCATCAATTGGTCGATGCAGATTACTCTCAAATTGAATTACGGGTCCTTGCCCATTTATCCGATGATGGGAAAATGAAGGATGCTTTTTTACATGATGCCGATATCCATCGTAAAACGGCATCGGAGGTGTTCCATGTTGAGATGGACGAAGTCACAAAGACCCAAAGATCCAATGCGAAAGCCGTAAACTTTGGGATTGTCTATGGCGTTTCCGATTATGGTTTATCTCAAAACTTGGGAATTAGCCGAAAGGAAGCGAAGGAATATATTGAAAAGTATTTAAACACCTATCCTGGTATACAAAAATACATGGATGAAATTGTCAAGAAGGCAAAAAACCAAGGTTTTGTTGAAACGATTATGCATCGGCGACGCTATGTGCCAGAAATCAAAAGTAAGAATTTTAATATCCGATCCTTTGGAGAACGAGTTGCCTTAAATACTCCGATTCAAGGATCAGCTGCAGATATTATTAAAATTGCCATGGTGAATATCTATGATGCCTTAGAAAAAAGTCCTCTAAAAGCAAAATTAATCCTTCAAATCCATGACGAATTGATTTTAGAAACGCCGGAAGATGAAATTGATCAAGTAAAGGATCTCTTAAAGAAAGTCATGGAAGACGCCGTTACCTTATCTGTACCAATGAAAGTGGATGTCAGTGTTGGAAAATCATGGTATGACGAAGATTAATATTATTACCGGTTCCATTGGATCGGGAAAATCGACGGTGGCACAAATTTTAAGGGATAAAAATTTTATTGTTTATGATACCGATCAAATGGTCCATGATCTTTATGAAAAACCGCGGATGATTGAGAAAATTCGCAAAGAATTTGGTGAACAAGTGATAAATAAAAATCAGATTGATCGGAAAGCCCTAGGAGAAATTGTGTTTAATTCCAAAGAAAAAATGAGAACCCTTGAAAATATCGTTCATCCTGATATAATAGATATGTTAGAGAGTGTAATCAGGGATTTTTCAGGAGATCTTCTCTTTGTGGAAATGCCTCAATTTTTTGAAATTGAAGAAAAAATACGGCAATCTCTACCCATTGGTGAAGTATGGCTTGTGATCCTCGATCAAGACACCCAAATACAAAGGGTAATGGAACGGGATCATATGAATTATCACGAAGCAAAAAAAAGATTAAAAAGCCAATGGCCCAATGAACGAAAGGTTCACCATTCAGATCAATTACTATATAATAATGGAAGCATCAATGATCTTGAAAAAACCATTGGGAATATATTGAATGGAGAAAAATATGAAAGTGATTAAACGATTCTTCCTATTACTTTTCGTTGTAATATTCATTGTATTATTGGCAGGCCTTGCGACGGTTTACTATGGAACGGCGACAAGAATAGTGAAATATGTCGATGATGTGGAAGAATACAGTAGTGAATATGATGTTGATCCCTTATTGATATTATCCGTGATCAAAGTGGAGAGTAATTTTAAAAATGACGCAGTGAGTCATATGAATGCCCACGGATTAATGCAGATCATTCCCGAAACTGGGGAATGGGTAGCCAATCAATTGAATTTGGAGTATTCCGACGAGATGCTACAAGATGAAGAAACAAATATAAAAATGGGCACATATTATCTTTCCTATCTATTGAAACATTTTGGAAATCGGGATTTGGCTTTAGCGGCATACAATGGTGGCATTGGAAATGTGTCAAAATGGTTATTGGATGAAAAATATTCCTCCGATGGCATGAATTTAGATCATATTCCCATTGATGAAACAAGAAATTATGTAGTAAAGGTTAATAATAACTATAAAATCTATAAAATTTTCTATGAAGGCGTGCGCCTTCGGGAAAATATGCACAAAGAGTTTAAAACATATGTCAATAATGTCTTTCGCACCGTAAAAGATATTAAGAATAAATATTAGCTCAAAACAAAGTTTTGAGCCTATGCAGAGGTGGTGGAATGGTAGACACGCTATCTTGAGGGGGTAGTGGAGATTCTCCGTGAGGGTTCGACTCCCTTCCTCTGCACCAGTTTTATTGAGGAATGATAATAGATTAACATCAAGGAAACGTCATAACCGTTTATCGTGTGACGTTTTTTTTCAGCTATGTCATATTGTTGATCGTGAAAAAGTAAACGGATGAAGAAATACCATTCGTTTTAGCATTCTAAAGATTTCAAAAGAAAGGAGAGCTATCTGCCCTTTGGCGGTATTTCAGATAGCGTGTTGATAATTATGGCTTTAGAACATCTTAGTTTTAAAGGCGGGTATCATGTTACGGATTATAAAGAATTATCCAATCAAGCGGCTTTGGAACAAGGGCCAAAACCTGAACTTGTGAGAATATCCCTTCATCAACATATAGGTGCCCCCTGTGAACCCTTAGTTAAAAGAAAAGATGAAGTCAAAGTGGGGCAAAAAATTGGTGATTCCAAAGCGACGATTTCAGCACCGATTCATTCATCGGTCAGCGGTGTTGTTACGAAGATCGAAGAAGTTCCTAATAATCAAGGGGGCGTGTCCAAAACTGTGATCATCGAATCCGATGGTAAATTTGAAAAATGTTTTGAGACAAAGAACAATGATTACACCCAAATGACACCGGAACAAATTATTGAATTGGTACGAGAAGCTGGTATTGTCGGTTTAGGAGGGGCAGGATTTCCTGCATCTGTAAAATTAACCAAGAGACGTCCAGATCAAGTCATTGATACAATGATTATTAACGGCGCCGAATGTGAGCCATATTTGACATCGGATCAGATGGCCATGGAAAATTTCCCGGAAATGGTATTTAAAGGACTGGATATTGCCATGCGAGCTATGGGGGCAAAAAAAGGTTACATAGCGGTGGAAGACAATAAGCCTAAAGCCATCGAAGCCCTAAAGGCATTTGAATCGAAATATGAGAATATTGAAATTGCCAGCTTGAAGACGAAATATCCCCAGGGAGATATGCGACGACTCATTGTAGCAATTACAGGGAAGAAACTTCCGAAATCCACATCGGCGACCAATGAAGGAATTCAGGTATTCAATGCCTCCACAGCAATTGGAATTTACCAAGCCGTCGTTGAAGAAAAGCCATTATATGAAAAAATTGTAACAGTTACGGGAAATGCGTTGAAAAAGCCGAAGAACTTAATGGTACCCATTGGGACATCGGTGGAAGAATTAATTTCATATTGTGGAGGCTTTAAGGAAGAGCCTGGAAAAGTTGTCATAGGTGGTCCGATGATGGGATCAAGTCAGTTTACCTTAGATATTCCAACGGTAAAAACAACCGGTGGAATTATATGTATGACGAAGGAGGAAGCGAAACCACCGATCGTCTCTCCTTGTATAAAATGTGGGAAATGTGTAGATGTTTGTCCAGTGAATTTGATGCCACTGTATATCCAACAAAGGGCCCTTCTTGATCATTTTGAAGAAGCGAATAAATTAGGAATCATGGACTGTATTGAATGTGGAACTTGTTCTTATATCTGTCCTTCCAATCGTCCATTGGTTGAAGCAATTATTTATGGAAAGAATCAGATCATGGCACAGGAATTATCGCGATAGGGGGAGAGTTGCTTGGAAGAAAATAAAGTCTTAGAACCCTTGGAGTATGGTGAATTAGTGGTTTCGGCCACGCCCCATTTACGCTCCTCGAATACGGTTCGTCAAGAAATGTTAAATGTATGTATTGCATTAATGCCAGCATTATTTGCAGCGGTATACTTTTTTGGGCTTAGATCCTTAATCATAACGGCAGTATCCGTTGGAGCATGTGTACTTTCGGAATATATTTATGAAAAAATAACCCAACGGGAAATTTCCATCGGTGATTTCTCAGCTGTTGTTACGGGAATCCTATTGGCGTATAATTTGCCCGTTAGTATACCATTACCTATGGTCGCCCTTGGTGGGGTATTTGCCATTATTATTGTAAAACAATTATTTGGTGGACTAGGGGCAAACTTTATGAATCCGGCATTGGGAGCAAGGGCTTTTCTAATGGCTTCTTGGTCATCCCATATGGCTAATTTTACCGTACCACGGACGGATATGGTATCGGCGCCAACCTATTTATCAGGGGCCATGGATGAAGGAATTATTATTTCTGTAAAAGATGCGTTTATCGGAAATATGGGAGGATGTATCGGTGAAGTATCGGCATTGGCTTTATTAATCGGTGCGATCTATCTCATTGCAAAAAAGATTATCTCCCTTCGAATTCCCCTTGTTTATATTGGATCTACCGTAATTGTATTACTTTTATGCGGTATCCCCATGGCGGATATACCATTACAAATATTATCCGGTGGTCTTATTTTAGGAGCCTTTTTCATGGCGACCGATTATGTAACGGCTCCGGTTAGTCGTAAAGGTCAAATTATTTTTGCTTTAGGATGTGGCATATTTACGGCATTAATCCGAGTGTTTGGAGCGCTACCTGAAGGAGTTTCCTATTCCATTTTAGTAATGAATGCAGCTTCACCTTTAATAGAACAGTTGACAATGCCGAAACCTTTCGGTAGGGGAGGTTCGAATAAATAATGAAAGAATCTTTTGTATTAGCAGCGAAACTCTTTATTATTACAGCAGTATCGGCACTGATCTTATCTTTGGTAAACTCCGTTACTGAACCGGTGATTGCCCAGAGGGAATTGGAAGAATACAATCGCTCTTTGGCTGAAGTTTATCCCGATGCCGATGATTTTGAAACCATTGGTGAAGATGAAGTAGGATTACTTCAAGAAAAAGATGAGCAGATTGAAGATGTTGTGAAGGCCAAACAAGGCGAAAACACCATTGGATGGGTCGTCAAGGCCAATGGAAAAGGTGGTTATGGCGGATCCGTTGAAATAGTTGTCGGTGTTAATCAAGATAAAGAAATCGTCGGCTACAAGATATTAAAATCCCAGGAAACTCCTGGTATTGGGGATAAAATTGGGGAAGAAGAATTTATCCATCATATCATTGGTACATCGGTAGAAAATGAAGTCATTGCAGTAAAACAACCATCTGCCGAAAATGAAATTATGACAATTTCTGGTGCGACTTATTCCAGCAATGCTGTACTCAATGGAATCAATGCAACGGTTAATGCATTGACAGAAGTAATGCCTTAAGGAGAGCTGATATGAATAAAAAGCAAATAATAAAAGACGGAATTATCGGTAACAATCCCGTTCTCGTCCAGCTCGTTGGTCTGTGTTCCGTATTAGGTGTCAGTACCACAGTGGTTAATGCCGTGGGTATGAGCTTATCGGTTATTTTCGTATTAGTATTATCAAATATCGTCGTTTCAATATTAAGAAACTTTATTCCAGATAAGGTGAGAATTCCGGCGTATATTGTAATAATCGCTACCTTTGTTACCTTAGTTCAAATGATATTACAAGCCTATGTGCCGGCAATTTACGACTCATTGGGATTATTTATTCCCCTAATCGTTGTAAACTGTATTATCTTGGCCCGTGCCGAGTCCTTTGCTTCTAAAAATTCTTTGGGACTATCATTAATCGATGGTTTTGCCAATGGAATTGGATACTCTTGGGTTATCATTGTATTAGCTTTTATAAGGGAACTATTCGGATCTGGAGCGATTCTTGGTAAAAATATTATCGGTGATTTACCGGCCATTGGAATGGTTGCGGCGGCACCGGGAGCCTTTATTATCCTGGGGATTATGTATGCCGTATATAATCAAATTCAAATGAATCGTGAAAAAGGAGGACAATAATGGAATTATTGAAAATCATTTTATTAAATGTATTGGTCAATAACTATGTCCTTGGTCAATTCTTAGGAATTTGTCCCCTCATTGGGGTTTCATCGAAGACGGAAACGGCAACGGGAATGAGTGCAGCGGTAACCTTTGTAATTACCATTGCGTCCATTGTAACCTTTGTCATACAAAAATACATTTTAAATCGATTCGGCATTGAATTTATGCAGACCATTGTATTTATACTAGTTATTGCCACTTTGGTTCAATTTGTTGAAATGGCATTAAAGAAAATGAGTCCAAATTTATATTCTGCCCTCGGTGTATTCTTGCCATTAATCACAACGAATTGCGTTGTTTTAGGTGTGGCTGTAAATAATATTACCGAAGGATACAATATCCTCGAGACGATTGCCTCAGCCATTGGGGCATCCCTTGGATTTGCCATTGCCATAATATTATTGGCGGCAATTCGGGAGAAATTAGAGCTGAATCAGAATATCCCCGATTGTTTTAAAGGGGTACCCATAGCCTTTGTCGCCATCGGATTAATGTCCATGGCATTCATCGGCTTTGCAGGATTAGTATAGGAGGAGAGTATGGATCGAATAATCATACCGATTTTAACCCTTGGAGGACTGGGAATTCTCTTTGCATTAATCCTTTCCTTTGCATCGAAGAAATTTCATGTAAAAGTTGATCGACGCATTGAAGCCGTTAGGGCGGAACTCCCAGGAGCCAATTGTGGAGCTTGCGGGTTCCCCGGTTGTGATGGCTTAGCCGCAGCGATTATCAATGATGGTGCAGCGATTACAGCATGTCCTGTCGGTGGAGAATCTTTAGTTCATCGTTTGGCCGAATTATTGGGACGAGTTGCCGATGAAACAAGTAAAGAAGTTGCCTGTGTTATGTGCCAAGGTGACTGTAATTTAGCGGAAGAAAAATTCCATTATATTGGGATAAATGATTGCCGTGCCAATCAAAATATCCAAGGGGGATCAAAGAAATGTTCCTATGGTTGTTTAGGCTGTGGAACATGTAAAGATGTTTGTAATTTTGGTGCCATTGAAATGGTGAATCGTTTACCGGTAATCGATAAGGATAAATGTACGGCATGTCGTCAATGTGTGGAGATTTGTCCCCGTAATATTATAAAAATGGTCGATTATGAACAGCCGGTTATGGTAAAATGTGTCAGTTTCGACAAAGGAAAAGATGTCCGGGGTAGTTGTAAAGTGGGATGTATTGGGTGTCGAATTTGTGCAAAACAATGTCCCGACGGTTTTGTCATCGAAAATAATTTGGCCCATTTCAATTGGTCAAAGGATTTGGATATGGAAGAGGTTTATAATGCCGTTGATAAATGTCCAACAAAGGCGATCTATCCTGGTTTAGAACGGCAAGAGAAAAAGAAAGAAGAAAAACGAAAAGAAAAATTAGCTAAAAATGCATAAAATAAGAAACCACCGGTGATACGGTGGTTTTTTGTGTGGACTTAAAAAATCCTTTTAGTGTGTCTGTATATGTGCTATAATAAGACGAGAATACCAATCACCTACGAATTAGTAGGAATTAAAATTATCGATTTAAGAGGAGGTACACAATGAGTGAAGAATTGTTAAAAATAGAAAATCTCCATGCCAATGTGGATGGAACAGAAATTTTAAAAGGTGTAAATTTAGAGATAAATAAAGGTGAAATCCATGTGATAATGGGTCCCAATGGTTCGGGAAAATCAACATTGGCCAATGTCATAATGGATAATCCAGTATATACCGTTACTCAAGGTAGAGTATATTTTGAAGGTGAAGATATCACGGAATTGACGACGGATAAACGGGCGAAAAAAGGAATGTTTATGTCCTTTCAAACGCCGGAAGAAGTTGAAGGAATTAGTTTAGAAAATTTTCTTCGAACGGCGAAGGCAGAAATTACGGGAGAAGAACAGTCCATCCTTGATTTTAGAGATGAAATGGAAGAAACCATGGAGATATTAAAATTAAGTGATGATTATTTATCCCGCTATTTAAATGTAGGTTTTTCCGGTGGAGAAAAGAAAAAATCAGAAATTTTACAATTATTAGTATTAAATCCGAAATTCGCCATTTTGGACGAAACGGATTCAGGACTAGATGTCGATGCGGTGAAATTAGTCTCCCAAGGTATCCGAGAATATAAAAATGAAGACAATGCCCTACTCATTATCACCCACCATAGTGAAATTATGAAAGACATCCATCCCGATTATGTTCATGTGATTGTCGATGGACAAATCGTACAAGAAGGTGGCGAAGAACTGATGAATCAAATCATCGAGCATGGATTTGAGAAATCGATGGAAGAAGGGAAAGTCCATGGAAAATAAACGAAAAAAGACTTATGTCGAAGATCTAGACCGGGGGATCTATGATCGAAAGGACGAAGTAAAATATCGCTCGAAAATTAAAGGATTAAATGAAGAAGTCATCCGTATGATCTCGGAAGAGAAAAATGAACCAGAATGGATGTTAGATATCCGGTTGAAGGCCTTAAAAATATTCAATGAAACGCCTAATCCAGTATGGGGACCAGATTTATCGGAAGTGGATATCGATGATATTATCACCTATATTCGACCTGACGCCGACTTGTCCGATACCTGGGAAAGTGTTCCTGATTATATTCGCGATACTTTCGATGCCTTAGGCATACAAGAAGCGGAAAAAGAACTCTTCCTCTCGGGAGTCGGTGCACAATATGATTCCGAAGTTGTTTATCACAATTTACAGCAATCCCTTATTGATCAAGGAGTTATATATACAGATTTCGAAACGGGATTAAAGGAATACGAAGATATTGTAAAAAAACATTATGCTAAGGCGATTTCTCCATCCCTTCATAAATACGCAGCCCTTCACTACGCTTTGTCCAGTGGGGGATCCTTTATCTATGTTCCTAAGGGCGTTCGTGTAGATATTCCTTTACAATCCTATTATCGACTGAATGCTCCAGGCGCTGGTCAGTTTGAGCACACATTAATTGTTGTAGAAGACGATGCCTATTGTCATTTTATTGAAGGCTGTTCTGCTCCCCGTTGGAATCAAACCAATGTTCACGCAGGAGGCGTAGAACTCTATGTCGGTAAAAATTCTACTTTACGATTTTCATCCATTGAAAATTGGTCACGGAATATGTACAATCTCAACACAAAACGTGCCATCGTCGAAGAAAATGGATCCATTCAATGGGTGGGAGGATCTTTTGGATCGAAAGTTTCCATGCTCTATCCCACATCGGTATTGATTGGTGAAGGGGCGAAAGCGGAAATGGTGACCATATCCTTTGGTTCCCGTGGTCAAGTTATTGATAACGGCGCATCGACAATCCATGCTGCATCAAATACCAGTTCGAACATTATAACAAAATCCATATCAAAAGGTGGCGGAGAAGCAAATTTTAGAGGAATGGTTAAAGTATTAGAAGAAGCTAAAAATTGCAAATCCACAGTTTCTTGTGAGTCTTTAATGTTAGATAATGAATCGAGATCGGACACAATTCCATATATTGAAGTCAAAAATAAATCTTGCGATCTTGGCCACGAAGCAAAAATAGGCCGAATCGATGATCAAGTGATTTACTATTTAATGACAAGAGGTTTTTCGGAAGAAGAAGCAAAATCCATTGTTGTTCGAGGTTTTGCCGAGCCTATCGCAAAGGAATTACCCATGGAATATGCCGTGGAAATGAATAATTTAATTAATCTCGAATTGGAAGGAACCATAGGGTAGGTGATAATATGGAATTAAAAGTTAATGAATTAAAATATAAAACCTATGAACATTTAAAGATCAACGATTCGACAATTGTTTTACCGAAACAAGAAAAAGGCCATCTGGAGATTCCCGAATTTTTATCGAATTATAATTACGGTATGAGTGAAGAATTCATTAAATACCAAATGGAAAGGGCCAATGAATATCATCAATATGATGAAGAAAATATGGTCAAAGAGTATAAAATATCAGAATCCCTTTACGATGTTCAAGATATTATCGTTGAGGAAGGACAAAAGAAAAAGATTCGCCTGATTTACCATATGGAAGACAACAAAACCCGTTCTTCCTTGATCCGTCTTTATGCGAAAAAAAATGCAGAAGTTTATGTGGATTTAGTATCCATCGGTGAAGACCAAGGAAATAATATTGAAAATTTCTTTGCCCTAGTGGAAGAAGATGCAAAAGTATATGTTCGACAAGTTCTATTGGGGGGGCATCAAATTACCGTCCATCATAAAGCCCATCTTAAAGGCGAAAGGAGTAAATTCAAAGAAAACAGCATTTACTTTGGCGTTGAAGATGAACAAATTGATTTATTTTATGATATTGTCCATGAAGGCGCAAAATCATGGTCGAGTCTCCATGTACATGGAGCTTTGAAGGATTATGCCTATAAGAAATTCCGATCGACCCTTGATTTTCTACAAGGTTCATCTCAATCAGAAGGTTCAGAAACAGAATATGTCACCTTATTATCAGATACGGCAACAAATATTCAAGTACCGGTACTCCTATGTAATGAAGATGATGTGCTAGGAGATCATGCGGCATCCTGTGGTAATATTGATCCGGATAAAATGTTTTACCTCCAATCGAGGGGATTGAGTCAAGAAAATGCCGAGCGCTTGATTGTCAAAGCCAAATTTGCGCCAACTATTGAACGGATAGAAGATGAACAATTACGAAACGAAATATGGAAAACTATTGATGAGAAAATCAGGTGATCTAATGAAATCTATTACAGTCGATGCAATACGGAAAGATTTTCCCTATTTGCAAGAACATTATAAGAATAAACAGATTTGCTATCTCGATAACGCAGCGACGACTCAAAAGCCTCAACAGGTGATCGATGCCTTAACAAATTACTATCAATACGCCAATGGTGGTCCCCATCGAGGAGCCCATTATTTCTCGATGAAATCAACGGAAATATACGAATCCACCCGGCAAAAAGTTGCGGATTTTATTGGGGCGAAATCACAGGATGAGATTGTTTTTACAAGAGGGGCAACGGAAGGACTTAATCTTCTCGCATACAGTTATGGCCTTGAAGAATTAAAAGAAGGCGATGAAATTCTATTATCCATCATGGAACATCATTCAAATCTTTGTAATTGGCAATATGTTGCGGAAAAAACGAAGGCAAAACTCGTATTTATTGGGCTCGATGAAAATCGTCATTTAGATATGGAGGATTTTCGACAAAAATTAAATCAGAATACAAAATTATTAAGCATTACTGCGGCATCCAATGTTACAGGTGAAATGCCAAAGGTCAAAGAAATGATTCAGTTAGCCAAAAAAGTCAATCCCGAGATAACAACCGTCATTGACGGTTCCCAGTGGATTCCCCATCACCCAGGAAATATCGTAGATATTGATGCTGATTTTCTCGTGTTTTCTGGACATAAAATGTGTGCAGCCATGGGAATCGGTGTATTATATGGCAAAAAAGAGCGTTTAAATTCATTAAAACCATTCCATTATGGTGGGGATATGATCGAATATGTGGATAAATATGAATCTACTTTCTTAGATGCTCCCCATCGTTTTGAAGCCGGTACGCAAAATGTTGGTGGTGTTGCTTCCCTTGCGGCGGCGATTGATTATATCCAACAGATCGGTTTCGATTTTATTAAGAATCAAGAAAAAAAATTAATGGACTATGCCTATGATGAAATGAGTAAAATGGATGAGATTGAAATTTATTCGGTGCCAGGGGATCATCGTTCTCCGGCTCTTTCATTTAATTTCAAAGAAGTTCATCCCCATGATGTAGCGACGATTCTCAATGAACAAGGAATTGCCATACGATCAGGTCATCATTGTGCCCAACCTCTTCATCGGTACTTGGATTGTAATTTTTCTTGTCGTGTATCTTTTGGTTTTTATAATACAATTGAAGAAGTGGATTACTTCTTAGAACATTTGGACGATGTAAAGAAGGTGTTTCAAATTGGGATTAGATGATTTATATACACAAATTGTATTAGAACACAGTCAAAGTAAAAAAAATCACCGGGAAGTCGAAGATGCGGATATTATTCGCAAAGGACATAATCCTTCCTGTGGTGATGAAATTAGTTTGGAAATAAAATTGACGGGAAATAAAATAGAAGATATTTCCTATACTGGAATTGGTTGTGCCATAAGCAAAGCCTCGACATCGATCATGTGTGATTTGATACGGGGAAAAACAATCGAAGAAGCATTGGCCTTGGAAGATACTTTTCGACAAATGGTCCTTGGCGAAATTACCGATCGAAAAGAATTAAAAGCGTTAAAAGATGCCCGGGCTTTTTCCAATATGAAGAATATGCCAGCCCGAATTAAATGTGCAACCCTTCCATGGTATACCTTAGAAAAAATCTTTACAGAAGAAATTCAATACGGCGAATAATTACTTTTTTCCCCCAATATGATAAAATAGAGATATACGAAAAGACTATTTTATAAGGGGGATTTTTTTATGTTGGTATCAGCAAAAGAAATGTTGGAAAAAGCATTAAAAGAACATTATGCAGTGGGTCAATTCAATATTAATAATTTAGAATGGACAAAAGCGATTTTAGAAACGGCGGAGGAGAACAATTCACCGGTAATATTAGGTGTGAGTGAAGGTGCGGGAAAATACATGGGAGGCTATCATACCGTCATGGGTATGGTTAAGGGACTTATGGAGGATTTAAACATCACCGTACCCGTTGCCGTTCATTTAGATCACGGAAGCTTTGATGGTGCTAAAGAATGTATTGAGGCCGGATTTACATCCATTATGTTTGATGGCTCTTCTTATCCGATTGACGAAAATATCGAAAAAACGAAGGAAATTGTTGCACTTGCCCATAGGGAAGGGATTTCCGTGGAAGCAGAAGTTGGATCCATTGGTGGGGAGGAAGATGGAGTCGTAGGTCGGGGGGAGATCGCAGATCCCGAGGAATGTAAACGGATTGCGGATTTGGGTATTGATTTTTTAGCAGCAGGAATTGGTAATATCCATGGTGTATATCCAAAGGATTGGCAAGGTTTAGATTTTAATGCCCTCGATGCCATCAAACAAAAAATTGGAGATTTACCATTGGTACTTCACGGTGGAACGGGAATCTCCGATGAAATGATTCAACAATCCATAGAACTTGGTGTTTCAAAAATTAATGTAAATACGGAATGCCAGATCGCCTTTAATGAAGCGACCAGAAAGTATTATGAACAGGGAAAAGATCGCGAAGGGAAAGGCTTTGATCCGAGGAAAGTATTAAAATCAGGGACAGAAGCCATTAAAGAAACCGTAAAAGAAAAAATGGAAATTTTTGGCTCCATTAATAAAGCATAAATAAAGGGATTGGTAATATCCAATCCCTAAAATTATAATATTGTCATTGAAATATTATTTTGCTATAATTTTTTTATCATAAATAAACGAGGTGGATATATGGGAAGTATTGCCGTTAAAATTCAAAAAGAAAAAAGATTTCAAGATATCGAAGAAATGAATCGAAGATTGGGCCATCGTGGAGAGCTTCATAATGAAATATTAAACCATGGCATATTGGCCTTGGGGACAAATACCAATGAAAGCCAAAACTTAATGAAAAATAATCCTTCTGTAGAAAAACAGGGATTAATCATCGCTATTGATGGAGAAATATTCGATCAAGAACAATTGAAAAAAGAATTTCCAAAGGACAAAATTGATACGACGATCGAATTGATCGCAGCCCTATATCGCCGTGATTTCACAAAATTTTTGCCCCGATTAAATGGTGATTTTGTGATATTCATCTATGATAAACATCGTGATATTGCCATTGTTGCACGAGATGCTTTTGGTGTGAAACCTTTTTTTTACACAAATAACACAAAGGATGGTTCCATGATGATGGCATCGGAAATAAAAGCCTTTATTGGATCGGATTCTTTCAAAAAAGAACTCAATAATAAAGCCCTATCTTCTTATTTATCCTTTCAATATGCACCAGGTCCAGGAACATTTTTTGAAGAGGTCTATGCCTTAGCCCCAGGGTCTTATTTGCTCATTGATGTGGGGAGAAATTGTTCTTATTCCATTGAAAAATACTATGAATATGAAATGCATCCAATAAAAGGTGATCAAAAAGAATTGGAAGAACAATTGATCACCGTACTTAAGAAAGCGGTGGAAAGACGTCGATCTCCTGGTATGGGATCCTTTTTATCCGGCGGAATAGACTCTTCATTGATCACCACTTTATTAATGCCTGAAAAAACATTTAGTATTGGATTTGATGAAGAAACGGGAATCTTTGATGAATCCATACATGCAAAGGAATTAGCGGATATACTGGGGATTGAAAATATCAAATATGAATTGACCGGTGAAGAAGCCTTTGAAAAATTAGGAGAGATACAATATTTCGCCGATCAACCCCATGGTAATCTATCGACTGTTCCATTGTATTTCCTTGCAAATATGGCGAAAAAACATGTGGACAGTGTCCAGTCTGGAGAAGGCGCCGACGAATTTTTTGGTGGCTATTCCTCCTTCATCGATGGACCTCAAATGAGAAAATATAAAAAACTGCCCCTGTGGTTTCGTAAAGGCATGAAAAGTATAGCTAAAAACCAGAAGGGAAAAAAATGGCAACAATTGGTGGAAGCAGGTAGTGATGTCGAAGAGTATTTTATCGGTGAAGCGAAAATATTTACGGAGCAAGAAAGCCGTAGTGTTTTACGACCACCTTATGATGGGGGTCATGGCACAGATTATTATACAAAACCCTTATATCAAGCCTATCGCCAATATTCTGATTTACAGAAGAAACAAATGATTGATATCGAATTATTTATGCCCTGGGATATCCTTGTGAAAGCTGACCGTATGACGAGTTCGTGTTCATTGGGAATTCGTGCTCCTTTTATGGATCGAGAGATTATTGAAATTTCGGCATCACTTGAGGATTCAATGAAATCTAGGGATGGTATTTCTAAATATTTAATACGGGAAATGGCAAAAAATCAATTGCCCGAAGAATGGGTTAAGCGTAAAAAACTTGGTTTTCCTGTACCGATGAAATTCTGGCTTTTACGGACAAATATCTATGAACAAGTACGTTCTTATTTCGTATCGGATATGGCAAAGGAGTTTTTTGAAACAAAGAAAATAATAAAGCTACTGAACGATCACTATGAACAAAAAGCAATGAATCAGCGTTATATTTATGTAATCTTCGCTTTCTTAAAATGGTATGAAGAATACTTTATAAAACGATAAATCAGGGAGTAATCCCTGGTTTTTTTATGAAAAGATCATTATTCTCGTACGGGGAGATGGATATTCATTTGTCCCTTATAAAAAAGGCGTAAACAATCAAGTTGAAAAAGAAAGATGTTGAATTCCAAGACGATTGCAATTATGGAAAAATTAAATAAATTAAGAGATGAGCATTATTCTCGTTGAAAATAAGCATTAAAACAGAAGGCTCTATAAATTTTTTATCATTATGATGAAGGAAGTCCACATTATAGTTGATGGGATTTTTATATTTGGATTTACTTAGGAAAGCCAAAGTGATTGAAGGGGAATTTAAAAATAACCATAGGATAGAATTTATCCACGGTCAATGATAAAATATTCCATAGAAACATAAAGGACGGTGGGGAAAATGATTCGAGATCAAGTGAAAATCTTAAGTTTTATTAATAGAATAGGGATCTTTTTATCGTAAAAAACAGATCACATTGATCAACATCTAAACTTCAATAAATGATGAGGGATAAAAATGGAAAGTTTGTGAGGATTTATATCTTCATTAACAATATCGAAGATCCCTAGGATACTTTACGCGATGATCTTCCCGGTGGAAATTAATGGATATAATTATCATCGCCTAAAGATAAGGGGATAAGCGTGAAGGAAAATCTTGAAAAGAAGACCAGGACAGACAGTGGGCATCGAAACTTATTGGATAATGTTGTAAAATAGATGAAGAAAGGAATTCTAAAGGCCATAGAGATTATAAAATACAGAAATCTTTCAGAAAAAAGAAGCAGATGAGAAATTATATGGAATTTCTCCTTAATCTCCAAAAAGTACGACCAGTTGTTGAAGGGAAAATGAATAATGGGATTTGGTAAAAGGATCGATTGGATATTAAATATTCCGATAGAACATATTGATATTAAAACACAACCCATGGGAGGATGATCGATGGATATTAAAAAATATCAAGTTAAAACAGGGCAAAAAGTAAATCTTAAAAATTATCCGACTAGTATAGACGATCAAATGAACAAGAAAGAAACGAAAAAGCGATTAATGCCGGATAATCTAGAACAGATGAGAGAATTGCAAGATCGTTTATATGCGGAAGATAAATACGGCGTAGTTATGGTTTTACAAGCCATGGATGCAGCGGGGAAAGACGGCGCCATAAAACATGTCATGACGGCTTTAAATCCCCAGGGGACAAAAGTGACTTCCTTTAAAGTGCCCACAAGGATTGAAATGAACCATGATTATTTATGGCGTATATCCAAGGCCCTACCAGCAAGGGGAGAGATCGGAATATTCAATCGCTCCCATTATGAAGATGTGATTGTTACAAAAGTTCACGATAATGTGGACCATGGGAAAATTCCAGAAAAATTAATCACCGAAGATATTTGGACAAAACGTTATGGACAAATTAATAATTTTGAAAAATATCTCGTAGAAAATGGTTTTAAATTTATAAAAATATTTTTACATCTTTCGAAGGACGAACAAAAAGATCGATTACTGAGCAGAATTAATAATCCAGATAAAAATTGGAAATTTTCAAAAAGTGATATTTATGAACGAGCCTATTGGGAGGAATACCAAAATGCTTATGAAGAAATGTTGGAAAACACATCAACGAAGGAAGCGCCATGGTATGTCGTGCCCGCCGATCGAAAATGGTTCAGTCGATATTTGATTTCAGAAATCGTATTAAATGTCTTGCAAGAAATCAATCCGCAGTATCCCTCATTAAATCAAGAAGATTTGGCAAATTTAGAGCAATGGAAAGTCATTTTAGAAAAAGAAGAAGAAAATACATTAAGGAAGGATTAAAATGAAGTGTCCAAAATGTCATCGACCCATGGAAGAAGGAGTAATTACGGGTAAAAAAGGATTTTATTATTTACCAAAGGAGGAGTATCAACTTTTGGGAATGAAACGGTATCAACGAGACTCAAAAGAATTTATACCCATTGGTTT
Source organism: Tissierellia bacterium (assembly GCA_030540635.1). Lineage (GTDB taxonomy): Bacteria > Bacillota > Clostridia > Tissierellales > Peptoniphilaceae > JAUNVW01. Next base: position 61,380 of record JAUNVW010000005.1, read on the forward strand.
TCTCGAAAATTGGGGAGAACAAACCGTGCCCCATATCTATCGTTGTACCCATTGTCACATTATCACAGGAATGATCGAAGAAAAAGACCGATTGAAATATGTACGGGATGAATTTTAAAAAGAAGAAAACCGATCTATGATCGGTTTTCTTCAAAGAGGTACAAACATGCTTTCCATACAACTCATAAAAACATCAGCAGAATCATTTCATGATTTTGTAGAAAAGAAGTTATGTATCTTAATTATACGAGATTTAAATCTGATTGGCAAGGGAAATCGTATTCTAAAAATTATTTGAAATCCTCGAGCAAGCCCGTTAAAGGGATATGCTCGTTATATACTCCCGGTAATAATTCTGTGAAACAAAGACCGACTTCTGTTCCTTCGGCATTGAGAATACGGCATAAATTTTCGAAATAATACAGATTCAACTGTCCTTTCATCATTGGCACAATTTCATAATACTCTTCCTTAATTCCTGGGATTTCCACAGACCAAGATGATGAGAACTTCAGATCATGGGCCGTCATGAATTCCAAAGGTTTTACTACATAATCTTGAACCCGTTTACTTTCGCCGTTTTTCAAAATATAGGTACCATCACAACTTGGTCGGTGATTGGGATAATGAAAGAGCATGATCTCCTCACCGTCATAAAAACGAAGAGAAAACCATTCCCAATGGGTTTTTGTTGAAAATAAATTAAAAGGACCACCTTGTTTATCGAACCATGTAAGGCCTTTGACGGGGATTTTTTTGTGATCAATCGTTAAAAATCCCCGTGTCGCCATATTCGTAATCGAGCAATAATAGCTCCGATCGCGAGAAGAATCCGTTCCCATTTGAAGAATACCCTTATCCCCATGCCAAATTAAATCCTTCGTAAATTCACAATTGAGGGCATAGGAGAAATTCTCTCCGATTCCTTTAAAATTCATGCCTTGTTCGGAACGGGAACAATAGGATCCATTCATTTCGATCTTAGAATCGGTCAATTGAATTTCTTTTCGATACAAACTATTTTTTTGATAAAAAAGATGTTCATTGTCCTTGAAATTTGTTATCGCGAGCATAATGGTCCATGGCTTTAAAATAATCATATTATTGGCTACGATGGTGAATTGAAAAGTATAGAGGTTTTTATCATCATCTTGTAAAATTCCGGTGGCATACCACCATTCGTGTATTGCTTTGTGTTCACCCCACTCTTTATCAAAAGATAAATCCTCTTCTTTGAACAATACTTTTTCCATAGAATCTTCCTTTCTTTGGTTTATATATACCCAATATATAAAAAGAAGTGTAAAAAAATCTTCCTATAGGAATCCATCAATTTCCGATATATATCATGCTGAAATGATTTCATCGTTAAAAAAGGAATAAAAAAGAGAGGAATGAATCCTCTCTTTAAACTCTAGTGCCAAATAATTTTATACTAATCCTACATATTTCCATCGAATTGGATTTGATGTCCTTACTAAATATATGGTGGAGATGGCGGGA
>JAUNVW010000053.1 GCA_030540635.1 Tissierellia bacterium
TGGAAGCTATGGAGATGATGCTGAAGGACAGATACCTTATACACCTGTAGAAGGTGAAGCTCCTAACGACGCACAAAAAGTAATTAACAAAAAAGTAGACATCCCACAAACCGGTGGAATGGGTACAATCATCCTAACGGTAGCAGGTATTGCATTAATGGCAACAGCTGTTATTGCCCTTCGAAGAAATCGTGCAATGGATCACGAGTAATTTGAAGTTTTAAAAGAATAATGACATGGTGACGAGGAAACTCGTCCCCATGTTCCAAGGGGAAAGGAATTTCCCTTTGGAACATGGGAGAGAAGGTAGATCTATGGAAAAGAAAAAGAAATCGACAATCGATAAAATACTGACTTCCAAAGGTTTTTTAATTTTGGTTCTACTCATTGGACTGGGGATTTTCATCTATCCTTTGATTTCCGATTGGTATTATCGCATGGATCAAGAAAAAACCGTAAGGGAATACGAAGATATGATCGACAAACTTCCCACAGAAGAAGGGAAAAAGATTTTAGATCAGGCCATAGCATATAATCAGTATTTGGCGGGGCTTTCTGGAGGTATCTATTCCGAAGAATTCATCGGTGGCATCATCGATTTAATACGGGAAGGTCAGATACCGGAGTTTTTTGAAAATGGTCGTTTAATTGGTACCGTTGAAATTCCAAAAATCGATATTAAATTACCCCTCCGTTCTGGAACAGATGATGATATCCTCGCCCACAGCGCCGGATTTTTAATCAATACTTCTTTACCCGTCGGGGGAGAGAGTACCCATTCGGTCATTACGGCCCACCGTGGTTTACCCTCGGCTCGATTATTTACGGATCTGGATCAATTAAAGGAAGGGGATTTGTTCCTTGTTCAAGTTTTGGACATTCCCCATGCCTATGAAGTCGATCAAATTAAAATCATCGAACCGGATCAAACCGAGGATCTCGGGATTGTTCCCGGGAAAGATTATATGACCCTACTGACTTGCCACCCCTATATGATCAACTCCCACAGGCTCATTGTAAGGGGGCATCGCGTACCCTATACACCGGAAGTGGAAACAAAGGTGGAAGAACAGAAAAAAGAAAATCGTTGGAAATTATTTTGGAAACAGTATAAAGAATATATTATTGGAATTATCGTTTTGATTCTCATCGTGGAAGGCGTTCATCTACGGGATCTCAAACGGATCCGCAATCAAAAGGAGGAAAAGAAATGATGGAGTTTAAAAAGCATATGAAATACCAAGTCGCCCTTTTGATGATCGTGACGATGATAATTTCCATGGCCATATCCTCAAGGGCCAGTGGGGATTACACCCTCATTGTTCAACATGGCCCGGAACAAGAAGGGGATTTGGCTTATGATTTGTGGAAAGTGGATGATTCAATCCATTGGACAGAAGATGAGATCAAAGAACAGCTTTTGTCTTTACAAAAAATGAATCGAGAAAGCCTCAAGGATAAATACGGCGAAGCTCTACAAGGAGAGATAAAAGACGGGGATCAATTGGTTTTTAAGCCCATGGAGAAGGGCCTTTATTACGGTCGCCAAAAAGA
>JAUNVW010000054.1 GCA_030540635.1 Tissierellia bacterium
AATTTATCGGATTTTTGGGGAAGATGGCATCAAACATTATCTCGTTTTTTTAGAGACTATATTTACTTCCCCTTAGGTGGATCGAGGCATGGAAAATTAAAAACGATGAGGAATCAGATTATTGTGTTTCTCATTTCTGGACTATGGCATGGTGCAAACATGACCTTTGTTCTATGGGGCTTGTATCATGGTGTTTTGTCGGCTGTGGAGCACTTTTTAAGACCTTGGACGAAGAAGATACCGATTCTGATAAAACGAGGATTTAACTTTTTAATTGTAGCTTTTGGATTTTCAATCTTTAGAAGTCCTGATATTAAGACATTTAGAAAATTGTTTCAATCCTTGTGGCAAGGAGAAGCTGTTAACTTTACATTTTCCTATTTTCTCCAGAAAGATATTATTTTAATAATGTTGGTAGGATTGGTATTATCAGCACCCGTTGTTCCTTATTTCTTGGATCGAATCTCCACAGAAAAGAAAAAGACTTTCGTACCCATAACTTTAATATGTCTATTTCTTTTATCCTGTATCTTTATGGTATCCTCATCCTATCATCCCTTTTTATATGAACAGTTTTAGGAGAGAGCTATGAAAAACTACAAAAAAATATTCTTGATATTGTGGATACTGCCAATTATGTTTATCAACTGGAAAGAACCAGCGATTTCGACGATTGATAATCGGGAGCTATTATCTTTTCGAGAGATATACCCGACGGTTCAAGATTTCTTCGATAATCTCGATGAACTAGAGCCTTTGCTGCGAGATCGTATTGGATTTCGAAATAAGATGATCTTTACTCATGGCAATTTATATAATCTTTTATTTCAAAAGCTAGAGCATCCCCTTTATGAATATGGGGAAGACGGAGAAGTGTTTTTCACCTTTCGAGAAGAGCAAGATCGACAAAAAGAAAATTTAGAATTTGTAGCATTTCTTGAGAGAGCAGATCAGTATTTAAAAGATCGCGAGATCCCCTTTGTCGTTGCATTCAATCCCGGAAAACATTTAGTATATGAAGAGAAAATACCGCACAATATACTAGTTCGCCCAAAGGAATACGAAATTTTCGTGAAAGCCATGGAAAGTTCCAATATTAATTTTGTGAATAATTTAGATTATCTACGAGGATTAAAAGATGAAACGATTTATAATAAAAAATTTGATGTGGGACATTGGACCGATCGAGGGGCTATTTACGGAATTACAAATATTTTAGAAAGATTTCATGAGATGGATCCTAATATTGAAGTTCCAGACTTCAATGAATTTACAAAGGAATGGGTCAAAGAAAAATATTTGCCTGTATCAAATATCATTATTAATGAAAAAGTAGAAGAATTTCAAGGTCAGGGAGGGTTTAAAAATCTTGATCCTGAAATACTCAATGAGATTCGAAGAGAAACTCGAACCGATGAACATTATCGTTATATTAATATTTTTCAGAATAAAGATTTAGAAAATGGAAAACGAATCCTTATTTTTCGTGGTTCTTTTTTTAACCAAAAAGAATTTATATATGCGCCGTCTTTTCAAGAAGTTGTAGAGAT
>JAUNVW010000032.1 GCA_030540635.1 Tissierellia bacterium
CCATAAATAAAATTCTACTTTTCTCCCGAAATATCACTTTTCATTAATCGTAAATATAATTCCACAGATCGTTGGACTTCCTCAAGATTAACTTTTTCATTTTCTCGATGGACACAGGATAAGTCGCCGGGACCAATAATGACAATATCCCGTCCATCTCGGCGAAAGACCGTGCCATCTGTGGTGCCGGTGAAGATCTTTGTTTCATAAATGAAATGGAGATCTTCGTAGACTTTTTTTAATTGTTTCATTATTGGGCTTTGGCAAGATGTGGTCCAACTTTCTCTCTTGTCGATGATTTCAATATCGACTTGGATTTCCGGGATTTCAACCTGTATTTCGTCGATGATTTCTTTCATTCGTATCCAAATATCTTCGGGATCGTGGTTTAATACTAGCCGTGCATCGATTTTCATCGTACAGCTATCGGGGACGACACAGGGCTCAACTCCTGCTTCTATGGCTAAGGGTTGCCAGAAGGATTGCTCTTTCTCCGGCGTCCTTATCTTGTCAAAGGTGGTTTTATTCATTTTGTCGATGATTTTGTTGCAAAGTAAGATGGCATTATGATTGGGACAGGCCCTGCTTCCATGTCCCGTTTGCCCTTTAATATAAAGATTTCCGTAGGTTCTTCCCCGGCCTCGATTACAAAGGATCATATTGGTGGGTTCTGCAACGACACAGGATTTGTAATTTTTCAAATCTTCCCGTCCAATCATGGCCTTTGAGCCCAACATGGCATCTTCTTCGTCGACGGTGGCTACAAAGGCAATGTCTTGTTCCGGTACGATATTCTGTTCTTTTAAGATTTTCATAGCGACCATAATGGCACAAAGACCGGATTTCATATCGGAGGCTCCCCGGCCATAGAGATGATTTCCAATAATCACACCGCCAAAGGGATCGAGATTCCAACGCTTTTTCTCTTCCTCACTTACTGGAACCACATCCATATGGCCCGTAAAGAGTATTCCCTTTCTGCTTTTTCCCGGAATTTTAGATAGGACATTGAAGCGATCCTTTTGTACCATGATTTTTTCTGTTTCAATGCCATTTTTTGTCATATAATCATAAACAAATTCGCCCATGGCTTTTTCTTCACCGGGGGGATTGATGGATGGAATTTTAACGGCTTCTTGTAATAATTTGATCACTTCTTTTTGATATTCACGTTCTAACATTTATTCTCCTTCTTTCCATTTAAAAAATCCCTCGGAAGGGATTTTATAACGCTTTTTTAAGTTGAAGGATGGTATCATCAGAGGTCGCCCATGATATGGCGATGCGAATAATAATATCGTCCTTTTCCCTTCGATCCACATCAAATACAAATTGTTGTTGTAATTCTTCGTATTTTTCCAAAGGACAACGCATAAAAATCAAATTGGCATCTACGGGCATTTCAATGGTATATCCCTTTTCTTGGATATCTTCTGCAAGTTCTAAAGTCTGTTGCCTAGCTTTTTGTCCCAGTTCAAAATACAAATTATCTTTAAACATTTCGAAAAACTGTATGCCCAATACCCGGCCCTTTGCCATTAAACAGCCCATGGTTTTAATCATATAGGATAAATCTTCTTCATAGATTTTGTTGTAAACTAGGGCTTCCCCCAACAAGAATCCACATTTTGTGCCTCCAATATAGAAGATATCGGCAACTTCTGCGATTTTTTCCAAAGAATTGTCCCGGGGTAAGTAGGCAAGTCTTGCTCCATCGATAAATAGGGGACGGTCCCAATATTGGCAGATTTTTCGTATTTCATCGAGTTCTTCCCCGGTATATACGGTGCCATATTCTGTTGGCTGGGATAGATAGACCATCGCCGGTCGAACTTCATGGATCCTGGTGGGAGATTCTTCATGTTCCCGAAACAATTGATCCAAATCTCGACTCTGTATTTTACCGTCTTTTCCCTTTAGGCTAATGACTTTATGGCCCGTCGCTTCCACGGCCCCGGTTTCATGGACATTAATATGGCCACTGTCCACGGATACCACCCCTTCATAGGGCTTTAGTAATGTCGCAATAACCAAAGCATTGGTGGCCGTTCCACCGTGGATGAATTTCACCCTTTGATCCTTTTTTAGATGCTTTTTTATGGCTTCGATGGCCTTTTGACTATATTCATCTTCGCCATATCCCGGTTGTTGGATTCCATTGGTTTTTTCAAAGGCCTCTAATATCCTTGGATGGGCGCCTTCTAAATAATCACAATTAAAATATATCATTGACGACGGTCACCATCCGCCGCAATCATTTTTGCCAATCGATCCGGTGTTCCACAGCCTGTAGTTAATACCAAATCATTTTCGCCGGCGATTTCTTCGATGTAATCCCGGGCTTCCGCAAAAGTTTTGTAGTATTTGGCATCGACGCCAGCTTCCCTTAATTTTTTCACCAGATCCACGGAGTGGATACTGGAATCAAAATTTTCCCTTGCGGCATAGATTTCCGTGACTACAACTTCATCACAGTCGTAAAAAGATTCGACAAATTCGTTGAACAGTCGTTTCGTTCTTGAGTAGGTGTGGGGCTGAAACACCGTAATAAACCGGCCTTTTTTATGTTCATTTAAGGCTTTCAGCGTAGCTTGAATTTCCTTAGGATGATGACCGTAATCCGTCATTATCGTTGCGCCATTGTATTGGCCAACAACTTCCATCCGTCGATGGAGATGTTTGTATCCCTTTAGATAACGGATGATTTCTTCCGTGGGTATTCCCGTTTCATAACAGGCAATGAAGGCCGCCGCCGCATTGTAAATATTAAATCGTCCCAATATGGATAATTCCACATGAACCGTTCCCATTTCTTTTTTTGTAATATCAAAAGAGGAGTATCCATGGGGATCAAAATGGATATTGGTAATATTATAGATGGCTTTGGGATGGTCGATACCAAAGGTAATGACTTCGCCCTTGATATGATCTAATAATTTTAAACAATTTTCATCATCGATATTAATGACGGCCTTTGCATTTTCATCGAGATTTTTCATATAGCCGATGAAGGTATCAATTATATGATTTAAATCCTTATAATAATCCAAATGATCTTCATCGATATTTAATATGATGGCCATTTGGGGATAGTAATTTAAAATATTTCCTTTGTATTCACAGGCTTCCGTCAACATATAATCTGAGTTTCCACAGTGGACATTTCCATCAATGGTGTCAAATTCTCCGCCTAATAATATGGAAGGATCGGTTTTTGCTTTTATGAGAATTTCCGCAATCATCGAGGTCACCGTAGATTTTCCATGGGAGCCCGATACGGCAATGGAGTATTTGTAATTGCGCATAAGGGCGCCTAAAAATACTCCCCTGGTTACTACTGGCACATCTAAGGCCAAGGCGGCTTTTAATTCTTCATTTTCCGGTAAGATGGCATCGGTGTAAATGACGAGATCTGGATTCTTTATATTTTCCTTTCGTTGACCGATATATACTTCGACTCCTTCGTCAATGAGACGGTCGGTTTCTTCCGATTCTTCCCGGTCGGAACCGGAAATTTCGTAGCCGTAATAATTCAAAAGTCCAGCGATTCCCGACATGGATATGCCACCAATTCCAATGAAATGTATTTTTTTATATTTTTTATCGTCGATATTGAAGGTAAACATTGTGTTCCATTCCTTTCTACCCTTGCTTTTTCTATATTATATCATAGAATTCATTAAAGGATGACAAAACCCCCATTGGGGCTGATGATTTGTCCAGTCATGAATCGGCATTTTTCCGATAGCATAAACTCAATGAGATTGGCCACATCCTCCACTTTCCCCAATCTTCCCAAGGGAGTTTCATCCACGACCTGATCCAGTACTTCATCTGAAAGTTGGTGGAGCATATCGGTGTCCACGGCCCCTGGTGCGATGGCATTGATTCTTATTCCTGAATAGGAACATTCTTTGGCCAAGGATTTTGTTAAGGAGATGATGGCGGCCTTTGTTGCGGCGTAATCGGATTCCATGGCGCCACCACAAAGTCCCCAAATGGAAGATATATTGATGATCTCTCCCTCCTTCCTTGAAATCATTGAGGGAAGGACTTGTTGAATATTATTGTACATGCCATGGACATTGACATCGAAGATCCTTTTCCAATCTTCCGGGGGAATCTCTTGAAATAATCGGCATTTGGCGATACCGGCATTATTAATAAGGATATCCACAGGGCCAAATTGCTCCTTTATTTTTTCGTGCATTGCTTTTACTTTGTCGTAATCGGCAACATCGGCACCGATGGCGATGGCATCTTGGCCCATGTGTCGTATTTCTTCGACGACATTTTCTGCAAGATCCTTGTTTTTTTCATAATTGACGATGATGCGATAATTCTTGTTCTTTCCCAATTGGAGGGCCGTGGCTTTCCCAATTCCTCGAGATGCACCTGTAATTAATATGTTTTTCATAAAAACTCCTTCCATCGTAAAAAATCCCCTAGATGACCTAGGGGATATCCATTAACGGATATTGATTTCTCCGGTTTCTTCTCCAATGGTTTGCTCTGCCGTTGCTATGGCATCGTCTGTTGCTGGGAGGCCTTCTTCTGGCGCTTCATAATCTTCATCATAGAAGTAAATGGTAAGATGGGAAAATTCACGATCATCATTTTGGTACATATCGTGTTTTTCTTTTAATACGGCTTCTGCAATTTCTTCATTCATCGATGGAATCGCAATATATAATTGAACTTCGCCACCGGGATTTAGTTCCGATGCAATTGTCCTTTTATTAATAAGAACCTTCGTTAATTCCTCTTCAGGAGTAAGTTCTTCTTTTTCTTCTGTTTCTTCTTCTTTTTCTTCTGTTTTTTCTATTTCTTCTTGATTTGTAAGATTTTCTTCCTTATTTTCATCACTTTGACAAGCACTAAGTGCAAATACCAATACAAGGGCGAGTAAAATCTTTCCTAATTTCTTCAAATTAATTCCTCCTATTTATATATTCGGTAATTATAATAGCATAAGTAAGAAAGGCTTACAAGATGAATGTAATTATTAAGAGATATTATAACAGTTCTTTACATTCTATATAGTAGCATTTCTGTAGATTCTCCGTTATAATGAAAGTACTATTAAATGGAAGGAAATGAATCGATGAGAGATAAAATCATTCACCATTTAAAATATTCCATCACCGCATTGGAAATTTTATTAGGTGTTATTGTTGGCATTACCGTTATCATAGCTATTCCTGATTTATTAAAGTATATGGTGATCATCATCAAATCCCCAAGGGATTTATCCTATCAATTATTTAGCGATTTTTTACGCCATGTGTTAATGCTAGTGGTGGGTTTAGAGCTGATGATCATGATTTTGACCCATTCCCATGAATCGATCCTTACCCTGGTGCTTTTCGTCATTGCCCGTAAAATGCTCGTTTATGCCGATGGGATGTTGGATATTTTTATTGGGGCCCTATCCATTGGTCTAATTTTCTTTGTGCTAAAATTCTTCATGTCCGATAATAAAATGATGGCAAAATTCGACAATACCTTCTCTGCCGCCATTCCTGTGGAAAAAATTCGGCGGGAATACGGTTATAATTTACCTCCCCATTTTTCCAATACCTTGGGCGGTATGATTTATGAATTGTCGAAAACTGAAGATATTACATTAGATGAGGGCGTCGTGATTACCTATGGCCGGTATAAATTCACCATTGCATCCATGACCGATGGTGTTATTGAACGGGTATTGATTGAGGAACAAAAAAGGTAATTTAAAGAGGTCAAAATCTTTCTTTGTGAGATTTTTGTTAAGCGTTAGGATTGGATCTTCTCGGGTACATATAATCTGTAGAGGAGTGATACCATGAAAATTAATTTGACCCAGGAAGCGAAAGACTTCCTCGACGATCAGAATAAAAAAGATTTCCGTATAGAATTGCAATCCAAAGGGGGTTGAGGTGGTGGATTACCTGAACCGGTCGTGAAACCGGGCAAACCCTTGGATCGTGTATTGGAAAACTTTTCATCCTATGATGTCGATGGATACACAATGTATCTTCAGGAATATGTCGATGCCGACGAGGAAATTACCATTCGTTTTGTAAAATCTCTATTTTTAAAACAATTAGTCGCCGACGGCGTTTCTTAAAGATCGAAAGGGTGATTGTACAATCACCCTTTTTTCTTTGACTTCCATAGTTTTGGATATGATATAATGATAAAAAAAGATTGGGAGGTTATTATGAAAAAATTATTATCTTGGATTCTCGTTATGGGCCTTCTTTTATCGATGCCAAAGACCTCGATGGCGATAAAAACAACCATACCAGAAATCCAACGATTTGCTGGCGGTGGGCGTTATGAAACCTCGGTAGCCATTAGTAAAGAAGTTTTTCAACAAGCCAATAATATTGTCATTGCTTCTGGAGAAAATTTCCCCGACGGTCTCACCGGTGGTGTACTGGCTTCCGTTTTAAATGGCCCCTTATTACTTAGCGCAAAAAATCAGGTTCCAACGGTGGTCATGGACGAAATCAAAAGACTTTCTCCGGAAAAAATCTATCTCCTTGGGGGCAATGCTTCCCTTTCAGAAAAGGTCGAAGAACAGTTAAGCTCCATTACAGGGATTGTTCGTTTCCAAGGAAAAGATCGCCACGAAACGGCGCTAAAAGTTGCCGAGAAGATCCAGGAGATATATCCTTCAAAACATCTTGGATTGGCGGGATCTTCAAATTTTGCCGATTCTCTAGCATCGACTGCTCTTCTTTTAAGAAATAAAATTCCTTTATTATTGACGCCGACAAATGAATGTCCCCCAAATATCCAGGGATTTATGAAGGCCAATGCTTCGAGTCTACTTTTATTTGGTGGTTTATCCCAAATATCCAATGAAATTCGCGCCCAATTGTCAAAGGATTTCACCTTAACTTCCTTCAGCGGGGCTAATCGCTATCTCACTTCCTATGAAATTGCGAAAAATGGTTTTTCCAATACAAAGACCGTTCTGTTGACCAATGGTCAAGATTTCCCCGATGCCCTATCGGCATCGTCCTTAGCTTCAAAATATGGAGCGCCCATTCTTTTGACCTCGCCAGAAAATATTTCAAAGGAAATTCTAAGCCTTTGTGCAAAGGCTGACCGCGTCCTTATTGTCGGTGGCGAGTCTTCCGTTTCCAAAAAGATCGAGGAACAAATCCTTGCCTTTCGTAATTCGTCCCATCACGAAATTCTAGAAATCAATGATGTTAACGAAATTACCATTAATTATTACGGTAAAAAAGAACGGGTTCGATTAATCGGCGTGGAAATTCCCACGGCCACCAATGACAAGCAACAAAGTCAACTGAAAAATCAGGCCTTCGCCTTATTGGATCGCTATATTGGAAAAAAAGTAAGTCTGCAAATGGATATTCGACAAAGGGATCAACAGGGACGGCTCCTGGCCTATGTTTATCTCAATGATAATTCGAGAATGCTAAATGCCATTCTTTTGGAAGAAGGTTACTTGGTCCATCGATCCACGGCACCAAATATTAAACATGATGATTATTTACAGGAAAAAGAAGAAGAAGCGAGGGATCATAAAAAAGGGTATTGGGCAAATAATTAGGTGATGATATGATTAAAGCTTTTGGTACACAATGGGTATTACTATCGGTTGGTTGGTTTCTTCTTCGGAATCAACAATTTGAATGGGCATTATTCCCCTTGGCCTTTTGGATCTTTTATATGATTATGACGGTTTTAACCTTTAATGAAAAGGAGTTTGAATGGATGGTGTCCTCCCGTTATATCGCTATGATCATTAGCTTTATCGCCGTTCTTATCTTTTTCATTAGCCTTCGGCAAATTTTTACCTCATCTTTTTTCGCCCTGGTTAATTACCTGTCTTTAGTTACTGTGGCCCTTTGCCACTGTATCTTTTTCTATCAAGTTTTGCATCACAAAAGACGCTAATAAATTAGCGTCTTTTTTATTTTCTTATTTTGTTAGAAAGATTGTTCATTAAAACCAAAACTATCATAGAGCTGATAGGCCCCTTGATTGTCCAAATTTAAATAGACTTGAATTTTGGGGTAGGATTCTTTCGTTAATGTATGACAACTGGCTTCAAGTACCGATGTCGCCAGCCCCTGGCGTCGATAATCGGGATCGGTAAATAAATACGTCGTCGTCGGTACATTTTTGTATAGGCAAACGAGATGGGCCGCTAAGATTTTGTCCTTGTCCGATAGGACAAAGGATGCCTTGGGCATAAATTCTCCATATAATCCTCGAAGGACTTGATGGAGTTCCTCGAGAAAATCCTCTTCTTTTTCTCCCTCAAATTCTGGACTATTTAAATAGGCACGATACATACATTGGGCCAAAGGTTCTAAGACTTCATAAAAGAAGGGTTCTACTTGGTCATCCTTTGAGAATTGTCCTTCTTTCAGGTCCATTGCCATTAAAGTTCTGGAAATCATGAAAATCCCTCCTTAAAAATCCTATTTATATATACCCGCTTTCGTCCATAATTCTCGCAAAAAATCCATCCTTCTTTGTTAATTCTAGAATATCTTTTCTTTTTGCCGAAAGGATGAGGTATTTTTCGCCCTCTTTTTCCTCTTGGACTTCTATCTCCAAGGGAACGTCCACTTCTTTTTTCACCCTTATATAATACCGTCCCTTGCTTTTTTCATTGCTATTATCCAAAAGACCCTTTGGCTTTTCTGTGGAAATATCTTCTTCCATAAAAATATCTAAAATATCTCGAACAACGGCATCGCCGGTGGGAAGTTTTCCTGCACCGTATCCCGTCAGGACCAGTTGATTTAAATAATCCCCGCCGATTAATACCGAGTTTAATTCATTGTTAATATCATAGAGTAAATGGGAAGGTTTCAATAAACAGGGTTCCACAATGGCGTCATAGCAATTATCCTTACGAAAACCTGAAGCAATGAGTTTGATCCCGTAATTCTTCCTTTGAATAAATTCAATATCTTTTTTCTTAATTTCTTCAATGCCTCGAAGAAGGATATCTTCTTCCTTTACCGATGCCCCAAAGGCAATGGTTAATAGGATCCGAAGTTTTCTCAAGGAATCCATTCCGCTAACATCTGCTGTGGGATCGGCTTCTGCAAAGCCGAGCTCCTGGGCATCCTTTAAAACTTCGCCGTAATCCTTTCCTTCCTCTTGCATTTTCGTCAAAATATAATTACAGGTTCCATTTAATATTCCTTCGACGGTGTCCACATCATTAAAGCGAGCTTCCTCTTTCAACGGCTTAATAATGGGAATACAGCCACCGACCGAGGCTTCATATTGGAAAGATGTTTTATTTTCATCGGCTAAATCCAATAATTTTTCAAAATATTTACTGACTACGGCTTTATTCGCCGTTACTACGGGAATTTTCCTTTTGAGGGCCGTTGATAAATATTGAAAGGCCTCCTCTTCCGTTCCCGTTAGTTCAACGATTAAATCGGGTTTACGATCTAGGATTTCTTGAAAATTATTGGTGAATTCTGCAGAACCATGGCGTTCTTTTTCCAAATCCTTCACCATAATAAGGGGACAATGAATTTCTTCCCCGATGATTTGTTTAATTTTTTCTTTTTTTTCCTCTAGGATTTGATACACCCCTTGACCGACGGTGCCAAATCCCAATATCGCAATTTCCTTCATCGGATCACCTCTTTTAATCTATTATAGTCTTTGTCTATTAAAGAATCAAATTTATTTATTACACTTCTTTGTTCCCATAAAAAAACCGCGGTTCCCCGCAGTTTAAATCATGGATTCCAAATGACGAATGAGCATTTCCAAAGCAATTTTATTATGTCCCCCATTGGGTACGATAATATCGGCGTATTTTTTTGTCGGTTCCACAAAGGATTCATGCATTGGTTTAACCGTCATCATATACTGTTCCAATACCGAATCCACATCTCGATCCCGTTCCTTTGTGTCCCGTAAAATCCGTCGAAGGAGGCGAACATCGGCATCGGCATCGACAAAAACTTTAATTTGACACATATCCCGTAATTCTTTATTTTCCAAAATAAGAATACCTTCAATGAGAATTATGGGACGGGGCTCCAGTCGTAAAGTTTTTTTCGAACGATTATGAATCGAATAATCATAAAGGGGCATCTCTATACTTTCTCCCCTTTGAAGGGCTTGTAAATCGCGAATTAAACGTTCCGTTTCAAAGGACGATGGATGATCATAATTTAAGTTCTTTCGTTTCGAATAATCCAGTTCGTCATGGGCTTTGTAATAATTATCGTATAAAATGGCGACGAGATCATCTTGGAAATATTTTTTCAATTCCCTTACGATTGTCGACTTTCCCGACGCCGTTCCTCCGGCAACGCCGATTATTGTTGGTTCCATGATATCCTCCCTTTGTTTTT
>JAUNVW010000033.1 GCA_030540635.1 Tissierellia bacterium
ATATTATTAGCCTATGAAAAACGATCGGGGAAGAAGGGTCATGTATTAACATCCAGTACAGGAGGTGTTTTCGGTGAGTAAAATTCTAGAAATCAATCATTTGATGAAAAAATTCTCCGATGTGATGGTGTTAAAGGATATTAATTTAGAAATTTCGGAAGGTGAAGTCGTTTCTGTCATTGGTTCTTCCGGTTCCGGAAAGTCGACGATGCTTCGATGTATTAATTTATTGGAGCAACCGACGGATGGGGAAATTATCTATCACGGGAAAAATATTTTAGATAAAGATTTTGATGAAAACAAATATCGTGCAAAGGTAGGCATGGTGTTCCAACAATTTAATTTGTTCAATAATTTATCGGTACTCGACAATTGTAAAGTCGGTCAAATGAAAGTCTTGGGCAAAAGTGAAGAAGTCGCGGAGAAAAATGCAAAGAAATATCTAGACAAAGTGGGAATGTCGGCCTATATCCATTCCATGCCATCGGAAATTTCCGGTGGTCAAAAACAACGGGTCGCCATGGCTAGAGCCTTATCCATGGAGCCGGATGTCTTATTATTTGATGAGCCAACTTCTGCCTTGGATCCAGAAATGGTAGGGGAAGTCCTTCAAGTAATGGAACAATTGGCCCATCAAGGAATGACCATGATCGTCGTTACCCATGAAATGGACTTTGCGCGGGATGTTTCCACAAGGGTTGTTTTCATGGACAAAGGCGTAATCGAAGAAGAAGGGACACCGGAGAAAATATTTACCACACCAAAAAGCCAAAGGACAAAGGACTTTTTAGATCGTTATATGAATGCTTAAAAAGGGCGCATTATGCGCTCTTTTTCATTTGTGGTATAATGAAATAACAAAGGTTGTGAGGCAATGAAAAATGTGAAAGATATAATCATCGGTAATTATAATTACTTAAACAAACAAGAACGAAAGGTCGCGGAAGAAGTCCTTCGGTCTCCTGAGAAAATAATCCACAATTCCATAAAAGAAGCGGCCCTTGCCTGTGGTGTTTCCGATACCACAGTATTTCGATTTTGTTCGAAATTAGGTTTTGATGGCTTTCAAGATTTTAAAATTCATTTGGCCATGGCCATACCGGGAAATCGAGAAGAGAAAGTATTGCCCATTGAGAAAGGTGATGACACCTATGTCGTCATGAATAAAATTTTGGCATCGACACAGAAGGCGATGAAACAGACAATTCATCACACCTCCACGGAAAGTTTGGAGCAAATAGCTGCAATTATTGAACAAAAGCAAAAGATTTTGATTTACGCGACTTCGGCATCGTCGGAAATTGCCGGAGAAATGAAACGACGATTTTCCCGCTTAGGCTATACTATTGAATGCACTGATGATCCCTACGATATGGTCCTCTACACAACGGTTTCGAAGAACAAAGCCATCGCTTTTTTCATTTCAGATCATGGAACCAATCCCGATTTATTGGAACAAATGGAATTGGCGAAAAGATACAAAATTCCAACGGTGGTCATGACCCGAAATAAAGCATCGGTCATGGCGATTCGCTCAGACTTTACCATATTATGTGAAGGATTTCGAGAGGAATTCATGGTGGAATCACTGGAGATGAAATACTCCGCCCTACTGGTAATGGATATTTTGTATTTTAAAATTTTCATGAAAAATGAAAAGGAAAATAGTGAACGTTTGCAAGAAATCCTTGAAAATAATCTGCGAAAAGAACGATGAGCTCTCCCCTAGGGAGGGCTTTTTCCTTGGAAATTCAAGTAAAAAAAAGGGATTTTTCTGGGAATAAGCATAAATGGGAAAATGAAAATTTTGGGGAATCCTCCTTTCTTTTTTTATGTTTCTTTTTATAGTATAATAAAAAGAGTGTATTTCAATGTTTTGGATAGATATAGAAAGGAAGTACAATGAAAAAAGCGATTATACTTGCCGCAGGGGAAGGAACTCGTATGAAATCAAAAAAATCGAAAGTTCTCCACACACTCTTGGGGCAGAAAATGATCTCCTATGTGCTGGAATCGGCAAAAGATGCTGGTGTCGATGAAATCATCGTCATTGGGGGAAAAAATTTAAATGAATTAAAAAACGAATTATCCGGGGAAGATATTCGCTTTGTGGAACAACCCATCGGGGATGAATTTCCCTATGGAACAGGTTATGCCGTTTCCTTATGTGAAGAATATATCAATGAAAAGGATGAAATCCTTATATTAACCGGTGATACGCCATTGATTCGCGGAGAATCCTTAAAGGCATTAATGGCAGAACATAAAGATCATTATGGAGCTACGGTTCTTACGGCAGATATTGACGATCCCACAGGATACGGACGAATAGTTCGAGATGAACAAGGAAATTTCCATAAGATTGTGGAAGATCGGGATTGTAATGAAGAAGAGAAGAGAATTAAAGAATTTAATTCCGGATTAATGATTGTCAATGGAAAAGAATTAATCGAGTCCTTAGGGGAAATTTCCGATGAAAATGATCAAGGGGAAATGTATTTAACGGATATCTTTGAAATACTCCATGGAAAAGACTGTGCCATTGGAACCTATAAATTAAAAGATGTTAATGAAGTCTATGGGATTAATTCCAAAGCCCAATTATCCTTTGCGGAAGAAATCCTAAGGGAACGAATCAATGGGTATTGGATGGAAGAAGGGGTTGTTATGGAAAATCCTTCGACAATAACCATTGAGCCAACCGTCCTATTACATCAAGATGTCATCCTTTCTTCCGGTGTTCGTTTATATGGAGATACCGAAGTGTTAGAAAATACGAAAATTACAGGGGATTGTGAAATTCGAAATAGTAAAATTGGAAAGGGTGTCGTGATACAATCATCCTATATTGAAGACAGTGAAGTGAAAGACTTTGCCGATGTTGGACCCTTTGCCCATTTACGAATGAATACGGTCATTGGAGAAAAGGTCCATATTGGTAATTTCGTTGAAGTGAAAAATTCCGTCATTGAACAAGGAAGTAAAGCCGGTCATCTCGTTTATGTTGGAGATGCCGATGTGGGAACCGATGTTAATATTTCCTGTGGCGTGATATTCGCCAATTACGATGGAAAAAACAAATACCGTTCGAAAGTGGATGATGGTGCATTTATTGGATCCAATGTAAATTTAGTGGCACCGGTTCATGTCAAGGAAGAATCCTTTATTGCCTGTGGTTCCACCATAACAGAAGATGTGGAAGAGGGGAGCTTAGCCATTGCCAGGGCTCGACAGGTAAATAAAAAAGATTGGTATAAAAAGAAAAAGGATGAATGGAAATGAAACTAATTGTCGGTTTGGGAAATCCGGGATCAGAATACCGAAACACAAGACATAATGTGGGATTTGCGACCATGGATGCGATTTCCGATGATTGGGGCATCGATATTTGCAAAGGCAAATGGAATGGGATCCTAGGGGAGGGCCGGTGTGAAGGGGAAAGGGTGTTACTTTTAAAACCCCTAACCTATATGAATGAGTCTGGACGTTCGGTGAAACAAGTCGCTGATTTTTATAAAATTGATCCCGAAGATATTTTAATTATTTTAGACGATAAAGATATTAAATACGGGACGATTCGTGTCCGTAAAAAAGGCTCAGCAGGAAGTCACAATGGCATGAAATCTATTATTTATCAATTAGGTACCGATGAGATTCCACGAATTAAAATTGCCATTGGAAAACCACCGGCTCCCATGAGATTACGGGATTTTGTGTTGGCAAAAATTGGTTCGGAAGATGGGAAAATCATTCGAGAAGAAATTAATTGGGCCAGAGATGCCGCCAGGGTATTTATCCGGGGAAATATCGATGAGGCAATGAATCAATTTAATGGTACCGATTATTTTAAAGGGGAATAAGAGGGACATCAATGGAAAAGGTATTGGAGCAATTAAAAAAATTACCGGAATATCAGCGATTAGTGGATTCGATGAAAAAAAATCAATCCACTTATTTGTATGGGCCGGTAACGGAATCTTTTGGATATCTCCTTCAAAGCATATACCACGATATGGATTCTTCCATCGTTTTTATCGCGGATTCGGAACAACGGGCAAAAAAATTATATGAATCCCTGGAAGGTTATGTAAAAGGATTATCTTATTTTCCCAGCGATGATCCTAATTTTTATGATATTGAATCTCTGGACAAGCAGACGGAGAAACAACGTTTAACAACTCTTTCCAAAGTTCAAAAAAGAAAGACTTTGGTGTTTACAACGCCGATGGCCATGGGCAGAAAATTAAGTGCCCACAATGTTTATAAGAAAAATCGACTTTGGATTGATGAAAAGAGCATCATTGATCTCGAAGAATTAGGTGTGAAACTGACGGCGATGAATTATGAACGGGTCCATTTAGTCGAAAATGGGGGTCAATTTGCCATTCGGGGTGGAATTGTCGATATTTATCCGACGGGGGCAAAGGATCCCTTTCGTATGGAATTATTCGGCGATGAGATTGATTCCATTCGCCGTATCCATGTAGATAGCCAAAGGTCCTACGAAAAAGTAGATGGTTTTGAAATCACTCCAGCACGGGAATTTATTATTACCGATGGGATACGAAAGAAATTAGGGGATCGTTTAGAAAAAGAAATTGAACGATTTCAAGATAAATATTTATATGGAATCGATAAAGAGAAATTACTCGATAAATACCAGGAGATTTTAGGACGTTTACGGGAAAATTTGACCATCCATAATATGGATTTGTTGCGCCCATTTCTTTATCGTACAGAATATTCCACATTAATGGATTATTTACCGAAGGACAGCCTTATTATTTTTGATGATTTAACTAGGGTTTACGATCATTACGAAAATTATTATAAAAATTACTTAGAAGATTACGGGCATCAAATTGAAAATGGTGAAGTTTTTGAACATCGAGAGAATATCATCCATGATACCCGGACAATGATTAATCAGACGAAAATATTCCCACGGTTGAATATGACTTCACTTTTAAAAAGAACGCGATTGATGCAACCGAAAGAATTGATTTCCATCAATACAAGGGAAGCTCCAGGCTTTCAAAAACGAATCGATGTATTTGCCAATCATATGAAGGATTTATTAATGGAAGGCTATCGTATCGTGATCTTTACCGGCGGAGATGAAGCCCTACTGGAAATAATAAAGGATTATGATCTTCCTTTCGTGAAGGCACAAAAAGATACGAAAATTCAATCCTCGATCTTGTATATTAGCGATTTAAATTTACGGGAAGGATTTGAGATTCCCGAGACAAAAACACTATTTATAACGAAAAAAGAAATTTATGGTGTGGAACGGCGACATAGAAGGCGGAAAAAGAAAAAAAGTGCCCGGGATATTATTAATTACGAAGATCTGGAAATTGGAGATTATGTTGTCCATGAAAATCACGGCATTGGTCGATATCAAGGAATGGAACAAGTGGAAATCCGAGATATTATTAAAGATTTTATTGTGATCCAGTATCGGGGAAATGATCGTTTACTCATTCCCACGGATCAAATGAATATGGTCCAGAAATATATCGGTAAGGATGCAGGACAACCTCGGGTCAACAAACTTAGCGATTCCACATGGCAACGGACAAAACAAAAGGCGAAAAAAGCCGTCGATGAAATCGCCGAAGATTTAGTGAAATTATATGCAAAACGTTCAAAAATGAAAGGTTATGCCTTTCGCCAAGATACCCAATGGCAAAAGGAATTTGAAGATTCCTTCATTTATGAGGAAACCTACGGACAATTGCGATCCGTGGCAGAAATTAAAAAAGATATGGAATCCATAAGACCGATGGATCGGATTCTCTGTGCCGATGTGGGCTATGGAAAAACAGAAGTCGCCATAAGGGCGGCTTTCAAAGCCGTCATGGACGGAAAACAAGTGGCATTTCTCGTGCCGACGACGATTCTTGCAAAACAGCATTACGAAACAATGGTGGATCGAATGAAAGATTATCCCATCGCCATCGGTGAATTGTCTCGATTTAAAACGGCGAAAGAGCAAAGAGAGATTATCGATGGATTGAAAAAAGGCTTTTATGATATTGTCGTTGGTACCCATCGATTATTATCAAAATCCGTTGATTTTAAGGATCTAGGCCTATTAATCGTCGATGAGGAACAGCGCTTTGGTGTTCGCCATAAGGAACAAATCAAGGCATTAAAGGAAAATGTTGATGTTCTTACCCTATCGGCGACGCCTATCCCCCGTACTTTACAAATGGGGCTAACCGGTATTCGGGATATGTCGGTCATTGATGAACCACCGGAAGAGCGTTTCCCGACAAATACCTATGTTACAGAATTTAACGAGGATTTAATTCGAGATGCCATTTACCGGGAGATTAATCGCGGTGGCCAGGTATATTTTGTCTATAATCGTGTGGAATCCATCGAAAAAATGGGGCGAGAGTTACAAAAACTCGTTCCAGAAGCGGTAATCGGTATTGCCCATGGTCAATTGTCGGAAAAGGTATTGGAAGATGTGATGATGGCCTTTGAAGAAGGGGAACTGGATCTTCTCCTTTGTACGACAATCATTGAAACGGGCATGGATATACAAAATGTGAACACAATGATTGTTTATAATGCCGATTACATGGGTCTTTCCCAATTGTATCAATTAAAGGGAAGAATCGGCCGTAGCGATCGCACTTCCTTTGCCTATTTCACTTATCAAAAGGGGAAAGTTCTTACAGAAGTTGCGGAAAAACGCTTAAAGGCCATTAAAGATTTCACCGACTTTGGTTCGGGCTTTAAAATAGCCATGCGTGATTTGGAATTACGTGGTGCCGGCAATCTCTTGGGCGAATCTCAACATGGCCATATTGCCGCCGTTGGCTATGATCTTTATGTGAAAATGCTGGAACAAGCCATACGAAAAGTAAAAGGGGAAAAGACACCGGAACTGGAAGATGTGGCGGTGGAAATTAAAGTTACCGGCTATATCCCCGATGGCTATATCCCGGAAAGTAATGAAAAGATAACAATGTATAAGAAAATAGCGTCCATTGAAGATGATGAAGATTACAGCGATCTTATCGATGAACTGATCGACCGCTTCGGAGAAGTGCCAAAACCCGTCATCAATATCATGGATATTGCCTATTTAAAAGCCGTAGCGAAACGGCTAAATATCACACAAATTAAAGAATTAAGAAATGAATTATATTTCTATTTTAAAAGGCCCGATGATTTGGGACTCGATCAAATCAAATCTTTAAATGAAGAATTTGATAATCTTGTTTTTTCATTGGTAGAACCTGTCCATATTAAAACGGAGTTTGACAAAGATATGAAAAAAGCATTGGAAATCCTATTAACATTGGAACATAAAAAACAAGGGGAAAATCTTTAGGAATCCATGGATTCATGGTATAATGAAAAAGATGTGCGAAAAAATCGTAGCAATGACGATTTTAAAAACAAGGAGGATTTATGAAAATAAGAAGTAAAAAAATGTTGGCCCTGGCATTATGTGCGGGATTGCTCTTTACATCTTGCGCGAAAAAACCACCGGTGGAAGGGGCGGTTGCTAAGGTTAATGAAGAGTATATTACAGAAGATGATGTTAACGAAGTATTGGATCAGTACCGTATGATTTACGGAGAAGATGCCTTTGACGAATCAACAGAAAACGGCAAAAATGCCTTAGTTCAAATTCGTCCAGAAATCATTGAAATGCTTGTTCGCGATCGAATGATGAAAGAATTGGAAAAGAGCTTTAATATTGAAGTGACCGATGAAGAGATCAATGATCAAGTGGAAATGTTCAAGGGACAAATCGGTGAAGAAAATTACGAAAAAATGTTGGAAGAACAAGGAACCAGTGAAGAAGAATTTGTCGAATCATTAAAGGATAATCTCCAAAAAGAAAAATTAAGTGAAGCCTTACGGGAGAAAAATGAACCTTCAGAAGAAGAGATTATGGACTATATTACGAAGAACAGCAAAGAGTATGTGGAATATGATGCCGATCATATTTTAATTAGTACAGTAGATCCAGAAACCCAGGAAGAATATGATGAAGAAACGAAAAAGGAAAAGGAATTAAAAGCCCAAGAAATCTATGAACGTTTGGAAAAAGGCGAAGATTTTGAGAAAATTGCAAAAGAAGAATCGGAGGATCCTGGTTCTGCAGAAGAAGGCGGAAAACTAGGAGCATTTCTAGGCCAGGTTATGGTTCCAGAATTTACAGAAGCGTTATCAAAAATGAAAGAAGGAGAAATTAGCAAGCCGGTGAAATCGGACTTTGGCTATCACATCATTCGCTTAAATAAAAAGGTCGAAGATTTTAATGAATTTTCAGAAGAAAATCAAGATCAAGCAAAGGGCCAAGTTGAACAAATGCTCACCCAAGAAAATATTGAAAAGTATTTTAAAGAACAAGAAAAAGATATGGATATTGAGCGATATTAAAGGAATTTACGCCATAGGAAAATCAACAAATATATTTGTAAAATCTTGAAAAATACGCTAATTTCATATATAATCAATAATAGATAAAGAAATTTATCAACTTAATATTCTAGGAGGTAAAACATGAATAAAGCAGAATTAATCGCAAGCATTGCAGAAAAAAGTGGATTAACAAAAATTCAATCCGATAGTGCATTAGACGCATTCATTACAACGGTAGAGGAAACTCTAGCAAAGGGAGAAAAAGTACAATTAGTTGGTTTTGGAACCTTTGAAGCGAGAGATCGTAAAGCTCGCGAAGGAAGAAACCCAAGAAATCCAGAAGAAAAAATTCAAATTCCGGCATCAAGAGCAGCAGTATTTAAAGCTGGAAAGCATTTAAAAGAAGCAGTGAATAAACAATAAGCATTAAACGGTCGCAAAGCGACCGTTTTTTTATTCGATCTTTGATGTTGCAAAAACCAATTATTGATAGTAAGATAAAGATAGATTGGTACATGGGAGGAAGATGTGGAATACATATTACAAATTAATAAGGATGTCCTCGATCGCTTTAAAGTTTACCATGGCGAAAAACTGTTGATGATTGGCAAGAAATCAGGAAATAAATCCTCATTTTTCGATGGTTTTATAAATGCCAGTTATGGAAAAGGTGCTGATTTTCTATTGAATTATGGGGATCAGGAAATTCGTATTGAACGAACCTTTTTTGAAAATTTGAAAAAATACGATATTTGGTATCAAAATTCTAAAGGATCGATAACCTCAGAAGAAAAAAATGGGGGTTATTCTTTAAAAATTGATTTCAATGGTGATGTCATGCAAAAAATCGTCCATCCCGGTGATCGTAGTCTTCATGTCGATCAAATGGGACGAATATTGACGAAGCGACAGGGATTTAAAGTTTATCGCCAGATGATTTTAGAAATGGAAGATTCCTCATATTTAGTGGAAATGGTAGTTCTCGCTATTTTTATTTGGGATGTCTATATGAAAAAGAAAAGGGCATTTGTTTAAAGGAGATTATATTCGATCAAGATGGAAAAAGTAGATATTAAAAAGATTCATCACGAGTATTTAGGGGATAGGAACGAGAAAAAAAGATTATTATTATCGATAATCATCGGTGAATTGTTTTGTGCCGTGGCCATGGCATTTTTCTTCCAACAAAAACAATTGCTCTCGGGAGGTATCGGGGGCATTTCTTTAATGATCCATTATATCACTGGAATCCCCACGGCTTATTTTATGTTTTTTCTAAATATTCCATTGGTATTGTTGGGATATGCAAATTTATCGAAAAAATTTACGACTTATGGAATGATATCCCCTTTTATTTTATCGATTTATCTCTTAATTTTTGAAAATATGAAAAATCCATTCATCTTAAAGGATTCAATACTTGTTGCATTAACCGGAGGTGTCTTAAATGGTATTGGTATGGGAATTATGTTTCGAAACGGCACATGCCAAGGTGGATTAGATATTTTAGCAGCAATTTTTAAGAAAAAATGGGAGATGAATATTGGAAATGCCCTATTGGCCATGAATTCTTTAGTCATTGTCATTGCATCGGTGATATTTGGCCTTGATAAGGGGCTTTATACCATTTGTTCCATG
>JAUNVW010000034.1 GCA_030540635.1 Tissierellia bacterium
ATATTGATTGCCGTGAGCATTTGGCTTATATTATTGAGTTTAATTAATATTATTCGTAGTTTGCGATTAGAAAAAAAAGTTATCATAACTTGGTGGATCCCCATGATCTGGGGTTTCATCCAATTAGCATTTGGTGCTCTATTTTTCTATAAGCCCTTTACAAATTTTGTCGGCACCAATCGATATTTAGGGATTGCTTTTGTATTAATCGGGATTGGAAATTTAAGTTCCATTTACTTTACAGGTGAGCATGTTCAAAAAAAGGAACGAGATTATCGCCGGAAAGCCCGACGAGAAAAATACAAGAAAGAAGATCCATATCAATAATAAAAGCGGCTTTCGCCGCTTTTATTTCTTATTTATTATATATTTTTCAATTTTTTCGATTAATACATCGACTTCCATTCCGGAACGTTCCGCCATCATTTCAACAGTTGCTTTTGGAATCATTACTTTTGCCAAAGGGCTTTGAAGCATTTTAAATGAAGGGTTTATTTGAGGTAAATACTCTTTTAATCCAGGGTAATCAACCAAGAGCCCTTTCAACCGAGTATCCTTTGTGATGTTTGTCTCACCATTTGTTTCTTTTGTTTTTGCCTGTTCTTGCGTTTCTACTTTTTCTTGATCTTCTTGTATTTCCTTATTCCCTTCTTCGGACCAACTAAGAAGAGTTTGAGAGCCTTCCAATGATCTAATATGAGTACAATCTTGCATCATTTCCAAAATACCTCTAAAATTTCCCTCATCATCATGAACGGCGATATATTTTATATAGATAAAAAGATCTTCATTATTGATCCAAAATTCAACTTCGGATTCTTCCTTGTTTCGAAACTTTTCTACAATCTCTTTTACAATATGAACGCTGTTTCTCGGATGGCAATTTTTAACATCCCTACCGATGACATTTTTACTTCGTGGAAATACCCGATGTTTTGTATCAGTGTAAAACTTTACGATTTCATTTTCATCGACATAGGAAAGATCCACTGGCATATGTTGGTAAATCAAATTTATCTGCTCTAGAGTCAGCTTTCCGGTACTTACATCCAATTCCCCTGTGTCTTGAATGATTTGATGCTTCGACAAGAGAAGATTTAAATCCTTCATAAATTCAGAATCATTTTTCTTGGACATCTCTCTCTTTTTTGCTTTATCTACTTGAATCCAAGCAAAACCGATCTCTTGATCGCCCTCTTTCATCTCTTCAAATTCTTCTCTCGAAATCATTTCTAGAGATGTCGGATAGAGGATAGATTCTTCCTTATCAATAAGGTCCAATACATCTTCGACTAAAGTTTTTTGGGCCTCGATAAAGGCCTCTTCATCGCGGTCTAATAATTCTCTACAATCTCGGATTTCATCACGGATATAATCATCAAAGGTCCACATCGTCGTTGTCGGGCGATCAAACCCTTTCTTCTCCAAAACGGGATATAATTGATTTTGCTTTCTTGAATAGTGGATACGAATCTGTTTTAGTTCATCGTACAATTCATACCACTGATTCTTTATCACTGGATATTGAACAAGGTCTTCAATCGACTTCATTAATTTTTTCGCATATTCATTTTCTGCATAATAATGGGCAATAGGATGATCTTTTGGTAGTTCTGGTGGGCTCATATCCATTAAATCTTCAAATAAATCAGTGATATTATGCATATCTTCTACCTGACATTGATCTTCTCGTAATTCGGTTAATTCCTGCTCTGCGGCGGCGATTTCTAAAGGTCGTACTTTCCCTAATTGTTCTTTTAATTGTTTTCGCGCATCTTGTAAATCGATTTTACCTTCTTCAAATTTTTCTTTGATTTCCTGTAATTTTTCGATCCTTTTCCGATCCGTGTTTTCACTAAAATAATTTTTCATGAAATCATCTCCTTTGATAATTGGAGATCAACATTCCTTGTATACTACCCCTTAGTAATTTATAAAAACCTTCCGTTCAGACAAAGATTTTATAACGCTTGTGCACCATAAGAAGATCGAACAAAGGGTCCTGAGGATACTCTCTTAAATCCTAATTCCAAACCTGTTCTTTTGTATTCTTCAAATTCATCGGGATGAACATATCTCGATACTTCCACATGTTTTCTCGATGGTTGAAGATACTGTCCAATGGTGACCATATCACAATCAACTTCTCGTAATTTTTCTAACAATTCAAGAACTTCTTCCTTCGTTTCGCCTAGACCTACCATAAAGCCTGATTTTGTAATTAATCCTCTTTCTTTCGCATAGCGTAAAACTTCCATGGATTGTTCAAAATTTCCTTGCGGCCGAACCTGTTTAAATATGGATGGTACGGCTTCGACATTATGATTTAATACATCTGGTCGTTCATCAAATACAATATCTAAATGTTCTTTTTTCGCGTGCATATCTGGTATTAGTACTTCCACTGTGATGTTCTTTCCTAAAGAGCGAATTTCTCGAATGACATCACGAAACTGGGTCGCTCCTTCATCCGGCAAATCATCGCGAGTAACCGATGTAATGACGGCATGTTTTAAATCCAATACATCGACAGCTTCCTTGATATGTTTTGGTTCCGTTGGATCGACGGGATCTGGTTTTTGACAAAGGACATTACAGTATCTGCAGTTTCTCGTACATTTGTCGCCTAGTATCATAAAAGTTGCCGTTCTTCTTTCAAAACATTCCATACGATTGGGACAATTGGCTGAATGACATACGGTATTGAGTTTTAAATCTTTCACAAGATTTTCTACACCGGCAAGTTTACCGGATCCTTCAATTTTCACTTTAATCCAATCCGGTTTTTTTAAAACCATAGCTTCACCTTATCTTTCTATCAATAAATCACGGAGCAATTCTTCTTTCCTTAGCCCCTTGATATATTTCGAGACATCTATATTTTCTAAACATTCTTCTAGTATCGCTGGAGTATAAGCCCTTTGACGTAAATGATCTTCCAATTCTTCGATGGGTTTTTCTCCAAAAAAATCTCCTTCTATAACTATATTATCTAGGAAACCATCTCGAATTTCAATACCGAATTCTAAAATACCACAAGTATGAATTCGAGTAAACTCCATTTTTGTTTTTGGATTTCGTCCGTAATTCCATTTAGGATTATCGAATCGTTCTTTTTGAATCTCAAAAATTCTTTGTAAATCACTGCTGTCTAGAAGATATCGAGCCTCTATCTGATGATAATCTTTTACATATTCGATTAAGTACCGTCGAAACTCATAGAGATCCATCGAGATGTAGTCCTTGATTAATCCGATTCGTGATAAAACAGAATCTATATTTTTCTTTTTGAATTTCGCTGGATTCGGCTTTAATGACTCTTTCATTTCTTCAAGATTTGCATCAAATAAAATACTTCCATGATGCAATACTTTATTTTGAAAATGGTATTGGGCATTGCCTGATATCTTCTTGCCGTCTAGCAAGATATCATTGCGACCGGTAAACTCACATGGACAATCCAACGCTTTTAGGGCCTTGATTACTGGCTTCGCAAATGCTTCAAAAGAGCTTTGTTCCCCTTCGTTTGTAATAAAACTGTACTGAAAACTTAAAGGGGAAGTGTAGATGGCACCGCCCCCCGATAGCCGGCGAATCACCTGGATCCCATGGTCCTGACAAAAAGAAAGATTTACTTCACGATAGATATTTTGATTTCGTCCAATTAAAACCGTGGGGTGATTACGCCATAATATGAAAATTTCTTCTTCTGTTTCTTTTAAAAGATATTCCTCCAAAGCATGATGAAATGCTGGGTTCATGGAATAATTTTCAATCCATTTCATATTACACTCCTTGATAAAAATATTTTCGATATAGATATACGGTATATCGAATCCATATTCCAAAAAGCATGATCCAAAAAATCCATGAAAGAATCGGTGATCCCCAAAGATCACGCTTTTGTATCAAATTGATAAGACCGATAATAATCATTGTCCATAGTATAAACTGAATGATCTTTCCAATAACATTATTAACCATTTTCTCACCTATTCTTCAAATTGTGAATTGTAAAGATCCGCATAAAATCCATTTTTATTCAATAATTCTTGATGACTTCCTTGTTCAATAATGTCGCCATGATTCATGACTAGTATTAAATCAGCATTGACAATTGTCGATAGACGATGAGCGATGACGAAAGAGGTCTTTCCCTCCATGAGATTATCCATGGCTTTCTGAATTAAGTTCTCTGTTCTCGTATCTACCGAAGATGTCGCTTCATCGAGGATTAACATATTTGCTCCCGTTAGAAATGCTCTCGCAATTGTTAATAATTGCTTTTGGCCTTCAGAAATATTTGATGCCTCTTCATTGATAATGGTGTCATAGCCATTGGGTAATGTCCGTATGAAATAGTCTGCTTGGGCAGCCTTTGCCGCTTCAATAACTTCTTCATCTGTGTGATCACTGCCATATCGAATATTATCCTTAATACTTCCCTTAAAGAGCCAAGTATCTTGTAATACCATGGCGAAATTACGTCGTAGAGATGCTTTTTTAATATCGTAAATCGATATGCCATCAATGGTGATGTCTCCGC
This sequence comes from Tissierellia bacterium, assembly GCA_030540635.1. Lineage (GTDB taxonomy): Bacteria > Bacillota > Clostridia > Tissierellales > Peptoniphilaceae > JAUNVW01. Next base: position 4,547 of record JAUNVW010000034.1, read on the forward strand.
TATTGATTTCATAAAAACGCATGAGCAAATTCACAAGGGTTGATTTACCTGCCCCCGTTGGTCCGACTATGGCAACCATTTGATTGGGTTTTGCTTCAATATTTAAATCGTGGATGAGAATTTCATCTTCATAATAGCCAAAATCCACATGTTCAAAAGCGACCCTTCCCGTAACTTTTTCTGGATCCAATACAATCTTTCCCTTATCTACATCATCGACGACATCTATAATTTCAAAAACTCGTTCTGCCGAAGCCAAAGTCGATTGAATCATATTCATCATCTCGCCAATTTGATTGATCGGCTGGGTGAAGTTTTTCGAGTATTGCATAAAGGCTTGCATTTGTCCAATTTTAATTTGACCTTTTAGTACATAATATCCACCGGCAATTGCTACAACGACATAACCAATATTATTGATAAAATTCATTAAGGGCATCGTTAAGCCAGAAAAGAAATTCGCCCATTTTCCTGCTTCTCGTAAATCTGAATTCTTTTTTTCAAAATTTTGAATATTTTCATTTTCCAATCCATAGGCTTTTACAACGCCATGGGCTCCGTAGATTTCTTCAATATCCGAGTTTAAATCTCCGAGAATATCTTGTTGTTCTTTAAAGTATTCACGAGAACGCCCAGCAATCTTTTTGACGACGAGAGCCGAAACTGGAATGGTGAAAAAGACGACTAATGTCATCATCTTTGAAATTCGAAACATCATAAAAATAATCCCAGTGATTTGTACAATCGCCGATAAAAATGTAGTAACCGATTGTTGTAGAGTATTGGATATGGTGTTCACATCATTGGTGACACGAGAGAGAATATCCCCCGCTTTATTATAATCATAAAATGAAACAGGTAAATTCATTAATTTATGATCAATATCTTCTCGCATGGCGTAGACGATATCTTGTGATACTGCACCCATGGCGATGTTTTGAATATAATTTAAGAGAGAATACCCGATATACATGGCTAGTAATATTCCGATGATTCTTAATATATAAGCGTAATCTATGGCTGCTTCAACACCATCGAATCGTTGACTTACGGTTTCTCCAATGGAAGTTGTGATTAATCCCATAATATTAGGTGCAATAACCGTTAATACCGTTGCGATAATCGTGGATATTATCGTCAAGACTAAGAGACCCTTTTTATTTTTCAAATATCTTAATAATCTTGAAAATGTAGATTTTGGATTCTTTATTCTCTGATTTTCTTTATCTGTTAATTGGTATTTTTGAACTTCTTTTTTCATCGGGAACTCACCTCCCGACTTCTTTGGGACTCGTAAATTTCTCGATATACCGGCGATGTTTCCAGTAATTGCTCGTGTTTTCCTACTCCATCAACATGATCATCATCTAATACGACGATGAGATCGGCTCCTTCGACGGTACTGATCTTTTGAGCAATAATCAATCGAATGGCCTCCCTCGTTTCTTGTTCCAATTGATGTTGTAAATTCTTTTCTGTTCTAAAATCCAATGCCGAGAAAGAATCATCAAAGATATAAATTTGAGGATCTCGAACAATGGCACGAGCGATGGATAATCGCTGTTTTTGACCACCGGAAAAGTTTGATCCATTTTGTGCTACTTGGTGATCTAAGCCATCTTCGTATTCTTCGACAAATTCCATGCTTTGAGAAATTTTTAGCGCTTTCTTCATCTCCTCTTCTGTCGCATTCGGCTTCCCCTTTCTTAAATTGGAAGCAATGGTACCGGAAAACAGCTGAGCTTTTTGAGGCACATGACCGATTCGTTGACGGAGTGCCTCGAGATTCCATTGACGGATATCTAAGCCATTGAAGGAAATGCTTCCTTGGGTGACATCAAAAAATCGTAAAATCAAATTTGCCACCGTTGATTTTCCCGTTCCCGTACCGCCGATAATCGCCACAGTATCTCCTGCTTTCGCTTGAAAACTCAAATTTTTGATGGTACATTCCTCTGCATCATCAAATCGAAAACTGACATCATTAAATTCCAAGCTCACTGGGCCATCGCTGATATCTCCACTTTCTGTAATATTGATTTTATCTTCCATCGATAAAATCTTATAAATACGTTTTGCAGAAACTTCCCCTCGGGGAATCATGATAAGTATCATCGACAATAAAACGACTGAAAACAAAATCATAAAGATATATTGGGTAAATGCCATTAAATCTCCGATTTCCAGATAACCTAAATCAATTTGTTTTGTCGCTCGATGGATCACGATAATGATCATAACATTTAAGAATAAATAAATTCCTGGGCTCAACAAAGACATGATTCGGTTTAGTCGTAGATTTAATTGTCTTAACTCCACATTAGTGCTATCAAAACGTTCCATTTCATAGTCTTTTTTATCAAATGCTCGGACGACGCGAACACCGGTTATATTCTCACGGAGAACCCGATTCATATTATCGACTTTTTCTTGATTGACTTTAAATAATGGAACGGCTCTTTTTCCCACTAAAAAAATAAATATCGCTAAAAAAGGCATCGAGATTAATAATAGTATCGACAACTGAGGCGATTTAGAAAACGCCATGACAATTCCAGATATAAACATCAATGGCGTTCGCGCCATCATGCGAAGTCCCATCTGGGTAATCATTCGAATCATATCCACATCATTCGTTGTCCGCGTAATCAAGGAAGAAACTCCGACATCATCCATCTGACTTAAAGATAAACTCTCTGCTTTCTTGAATAGATCTTGTCGGACATCCGTTGCCACTTTCGTAGATATATCCGATGAGTAATATGCCGCAGCAATCATCACCGCTGTACCAACTAAAGTTACAACCACCATAATTGCCCCTTTAGACAATATAATATCGGTATTTCCCCTTAAAACACCGACATTTACAATATCCGCCATTAATGACGGCAATATCATGACTGACAATACATTGATAAATGTAAAGAACACAGTCCAGAGACCCTTTTTCCAATAGGGTTTCATGTATTTAAAAAAATGTTTCATCACAACTCTCCTTTTCTCTGTAATGATTATAATATCATATTATATTGTACTCTGCCATTATGAATATTTTATGAATCCGTTCTTTTGATTATTTACCCATAACAAGGGTAAGTATAAGATGTAGGAAAATTATAAGGGGGTAATATAATATGACAATTGGTGAATTTTATCAATCAGGAGACTGGAAAGGCGAAAAACACGTTCCAGTTATTGATGCACCGGAGAATGTAGAAAAAGATAAAGATTTTATGGTTAATGTGGAAATCGGTAAAGAGATTCCCCATCCAAACGAAATGGAACACCATATCGTGTGGATCAAGCTTTATTATAAAGGGGAAGATGAAAAATTCCCGGTGGAATTAGGCACTTATAATTTCAGAGCCCATGGTGAAGGCGATGCCTTTGCTGAACCGAAATTAAATGTTCAAGTGAAATTGAACAAAAGCGGTACGCTTATTGCAACTTCCTACTGCAATATTCATGGACTTTGGGAAAACAGCCAAGAAGTCACTGTAAAATAAGGAGAGAAAGACCTCGGCAATTACCGAGGTCTTTTTTTGTATTATTCTCCTTTTAAGGCTTCGACCATATTAATATTTTTTAATTTAATATGGACAATAATCATAACAATAAATAAAAAGATTACCGTAATTACAAAAGATAAAAGATATGTGGACAAATAAACCTTAGGATCCAACATTAAACTTTCCGGGATCAACTTCGACAATATCATCCAATGCATCGCCTTTCCGACCCAAAATCCAAATAATATCCCGATGAGGGATAAGAGGAAAGTTTCACGATAAATATAGCGAGTCACTTCATTATCGTAAAAGCCCAAGACTTTTATCGTCGACAATTCATTTTTACGTTCTGAAATATTGATATTATTCAAATTGTAGAGAACGACAAAGGCCAAGACCACGGCACAAATGATAATTACACCAACTAAAATATTTAAGGAGTCGACGACTTGATCCATAACATTGGCGAGGGAAGAGACGCCGATTACCGATAATACCGTTGGATTTTTCAAGCTTTCATCTAAGATCTTTGTGTTTTCATCGTCCCGTAATTGGACAATATCCGCATTTTTTTCGTATTGATCTCCATAGACTTCTTCATAAACCCTTTGATTCATATAGACGAAGTGATTCGAATAATTCTCGGTAATGCCCGTTATTTTTACCTTTTTCGGTTCCTCATATTGATTTTCAAAAGTCAAATCATCTCCAATGTTTAAATCAAAAACTTCACTTAATTTTTCAGTGATAATCGCACCTTCATCATTGAGTTCTAGTTTTTCTTTTGTTTTTCGATTTCGCAAAGTAATATAATCTTTTAAATCATCGTTCTCTTTCGGGATTAAAATTAATAAGGATTGGTTTAACCCCTTGTTGTTGCGCTTAATCCCTTGTTCTAAACGAATCTCCTTTGTCGCCTTTACATTATCGTTATTATTTAAATGGATTTTATAATCTTTAAATTCTTCTTTTCCTAAATCACGATCGTAAA
>JAUNVW010000006.1 GCA_030540635.1 Tissierellia bacterium
TATATCTCAAAAAAAGTCCCCACAGGGACTTTTTCTTATTTGCCAAATATTTTATCCATTATGCGTTCTTTATCTTTCTGGGCTTCCATTTCTTCCATGGCATCTTTTACTTTAAGCACATGGTCGGTTATTATGCCGTCAATATCCGATCGAATAAAACGATGAATGGATTCTTCCTTATTTACTGTCCACACAATTGCTTTTTTTCCCGCATTATGGATTTCTTTTATTTTTTCCGAGCTTGCTTCTCGCTCTTCCATGATGAGAAAGTCTCCATCCATTGTCGAGAGATCCCCGATGGAGAAAAAGTATAAGAAACCGGTTTGAACTTCCGAATGTTTTTTTTCAATATATTGAATCAAAGGATAATCCAAGGATAACAAGACACATTGATCTAACATGTCTTTTTCTTTTATTACTTTTACTACATCTTCCACCATTTGTTCATCGGCTGTGGCGCCTTTTAATTCAACAAAAAGACCAATTTCATCCTTCCCTGCATCTAAGAATTCTTCTAGTGTTGGGACTTCAACCGATTCCCCCTGGGGATCAAAGGCATCTTGAATACGGAGTTCTTTAATTTCAGCTAAAGTCATTTCACTTGGTGATCTTGATTCTGATGCAACACGAGAAAAATTGGGATCGTGATTAATGATATAATGACCATCAAAGGTTCGTTGAACATCGAATTCACTCCAATTTGCACCTACTGCAATAGCAGCCTCCAGTCCTTTTATTGAATTTTCTGGTCCCAAATCTCCCCCACCTCGATGGGCAATGATCTCGATATTATTCTTCTTATAAAATATATCATCAAAATGAGAAGCGGCGTAAGCAGAAGAACCCATATTCATGATAAAAACAATTAAGATCGCCATCGGCAATGATTTCGGTATTTTATAAAAACTTTCAAGGGGTACATCCAATGATGCACTTTTAATTTCTCCTTGATGGATGGAGATCTCTTTGCCTTCTTTTCGATTATACTTATAAAATAAATTTGTCAATCGTTCTATCGTAATGGGAACAGCCATTAATGTCCAAAAACCGATCCATTGCGCCATTGTAATAAATAATATAATCAGCCAGAACCTCGATACAAAGGATTCATCCGGTAATAGGATTAATGGTACATTCCAAAGGGCATACAAGCCAAACAATACGCCAACGAATAATAAACTGAGAATAACGGTTTTTAATATAAAATCATAAATAAATGATATCCAATGATTTTTCATTAATCTTTTCGAAGCTTTCATTCCATCACCTACACTCGATCCTGTAATTAAAACAAAATGAAAGGTAAAGATATAAATGAGCGTTATAAAGAATAAAAATATCAATAGTAATATATAAAGAACTTTTAATAAGGAATGTTCAAAAATTACAGAAGTTATAAAGTTAGGGATTTGAAAATTCTGCATCGGTGATATCGTAACGCCTAAAGATACTAAAGGAATAATCAAAGCGACGTAGATTAATAACAATATACCAGATGGTTTTAGAAAATTCTTGATGGAATGAATCCCTAAGATCATCATTTTTCTTGTGTTTAGGGTTCTGTTATTTTTTGCACTCATAATAATAAATGCATTAATATCTAATCCCACAAGGATGGATAAAAGTGCCAATGATAGGATCAACATTCCAAGACCTTGATAGCTAAATAGAAAGGATAGATAATCACCACTGGATAATGCACTTCTTCCTGTTGATTCCATTAATTTTCCAATAAGCAAATAATACAATGGAAAGATTAGTAAAGCTACCAATCCTTTGGTAATGATTTGATACTTAAAATAAATCCAACCCATTCCAATATATTTCATAATTTTTTCTTTCGTTTTTCTTTTCATAATAGTTTCCTTCCCATAATAAATTGTTTTCTAATCAAATGAGAAATTATAGTAAGTCAATAGTTTATTCAAAAAATGATTGAAAATTTCGGCATCATCATTTTTTTCTTATATTTTATTTAAAAAGTGTTTGCATTTAAATACTAGCATGTTATTTTCTACTGATAAAGTAAAGTCCTAATAAACACAGCAATATACCTAGGATGTTTAACGTATTCATCCTTTCCTTGTAAAGTAAAATGCCGATCGGAATCAATGCAATTGTCACCAGCACCGTAGAAATAATTGCTGCATTTCCAATATTCCATCCAGTACGATAAACTAATAAAAATCCTAACTCTAATAATATAATTGAGATTCCAAGACTTATGGATGCCCAATTAACATGTTGAAATTCTCCTTTAAAAGTAGTGGAGTGTTCCACGATAAAAAATCCAAACAAACTTAAAATCAATGCTACAAAATAAGTTACCGTTAAAGAGAACATTGGATTGATCTTTTCAGAAATATTTTTTTGCGATATATGATACAGAATATTGGCACCTACTGTTAATAATAAAGCGATATAATACAATTTAGCTTCATCCTTCCTTTGTTAATTTTTCTAATTATATCACTTAGTTTAATATCTGTCTATTTTAATCCGCAAGTTTATGTGGTGATTCAATTTGAACTTTGACCTATACTCCTCTATTAATGGATATCTTTAACTCTTTGTTGATCCTTATTATTCTTTTACTATAGTTGAAACAGTATTGAAGTTCTCCCTTGGGAAAACTAAACCGCATAATGGTTGATAATTTCTATAAGTGGATTACTTGTAGATTCGTCGGCTTTTTTATTTTAAATCAAGTGGAGAATATCTGTATTACAGGGAGACAATGACGATCTATTCAACAGAAGTGGAAAATGTGTCCCTTTGCCAATGGTATCTATCATGGATCATCACCAATTCCAAAAGGTAGTAATAATGGAGTATTCAATTATGGGAAATAATCCAATGGTTGGTTCAATTGTCGTCCCAATAGCAATTATCCAGATTTTACAATAAAAATAAGAAATCACCGCCCATGGACCATGGTTCCTTTTCTTTCGCTCCTTGTTGCTTTATAATAATGGTATAAATAATTAGAAAACAATAAAGAAAGGTGCTTTGATTTGATTACTCGAATACGTACGAAGTTTTTACTGGCATATGATGAGAATAAAAATGACCATTATATTATTCCCGAGGGTGAAATTGCCTACAAAGATGATGAAATCATCTATATTGGAGAGCAGTATACAGGCCCAATTGATCGTGAACTGGATGCTTCAAAAAGCTTAGTATCTCCAGGATTCATTGATCTCGATGCTTTAGGGGATATTGATCACACATTATTATTCTTTGAACATCCAAAAGAAAAAACCTATGATCTCGAATGGTCCTATGATTATTTTACATCGGAAAGAAAAGAAGAAATGTCCTTGGCAGATGAGTCTTTTAAATCCCTCTATGCCTATGTCCAATTAATCCGAAATGGTATCACGACTGCAATGCCAATAACTTCGGTTATCTATAAAAAAGCGGGCGAAACTTATGAAGAAATCGAGGCTGCCGCCAAACATGCTGGAGAGTTAGGTCTTCGTGTCTATTTAGGCCCTAGCTTTTTAGCGAAAAAACACGTCTTAAATCCGGAAGGTGATGAGCGAAAGATCTATGATCTACCCGATGAAGAAGTAAAAGAAGGCATAAAAAATGCACGAAAATTTATTGAGCATTATCACAATGCCTATAACGGCTTAATTCAAGCTTGTGTAGTACCAGAACGAATCGAATTACAGACAGAAGATCTATTAATAAAATCCAAAGCACTCGCAAAGGAATACAAACTTATGTACAGGCTCCATGCTGCCCAAGGAGCATTCGATTACCAAATGATCCAAAATAAATATGGTATGTCACCGATACAATATTTAGATACTATCGGTTTATTAGATGATCAAACTCTTATTCCCCACTGTACCTACACCTCGGGAACAAAATATGTCAACGAGAAGTCCAATAAAGATCAAGAGATTCTAAAAAAGAATCAAACCAGTATCATCCATTGTCCCCTAGTTTACGCAAGGTCAGGGGAAGCATTGGATTCCTTTGGTCGCTTCTATCGCGAAGGCGTGTCTATTACCATGGGAACCGATACTTTCCCATGTGACCCATTCATCGTTATGCGTACAGGGCAATTAGCCGCGAAATTACTCGATAATAATCGACCGGAAAATAATCTCGAAAATTTCTACCACGCTTTTACGATTGGCGGTGCCGATGCTTTAGGTCGAAAAGATCTTGGCCGTTTAGCTGTCGGTGCAAAAGCCGATATGATTTTCATTAATATCGATGATTTCGACTTAGGTGTTATCGATGATCCTATCCAAAGCCTTTGTTTAGCAGGTCATGGCGAAATGATCACTACTTCTATTATCAATGGTAAAGTCGTCATGAACAATCGAGAAATACCTGGAATTAATCTCCAAGATTTAGAAATCCAAGCACAAAAATATTACGAAAAAATGAAACATAGCTATTGGAAACGAAGTCCAGCACGAAAGGATAAAACAGAAAAGGAATTGTTCCACCAAAGCTACCCTATAAAAAATCCCTATAAATCGTCCAATAACGAATGATGGATTAAAAATCCCCGTGGCCATTGATGACCACGGGTTTAAAGTATCTCGATCATTTATATTTCATATTTCACATTTATTCGATATTATTACCAATGACATCAATGGCGATCTCAATTCCATGTATCATATCTTCCTTTTTCATATAAGCTCTATCCTCGGCCTTTTCCTTGATTTGCTCAACGCTATAAGGTAGGTGGATAAAACCCGCTTTTGTTTTCATTTTATTCTTTTGAATATAATAAAGCGTGTTGTAGAGAACTTCATTACAAACAAATGTGCCCGCCGTGTAGGATATTTTAGAGGGAATATCTTGTTGATTTAACTCTTCAACAATAGCTTTCCCTGGTATATTACTAAAATAAGCATTTTCACCATCATGACAAATTTTTTCTCCTAAAGGTTGATTGCCTTCATTATCTGGAATTCGAGCATCCATCCAATTAATACCGACGAATTCTACCGTAATCCCTGATCGTCCTCCAGCTTGACCTAAGGAAAGCACAATGTCGGGATCAATTTCTTTCATTTTTTCAACAATTATCGTTGATGCTTTGTGAAAGACCGTTGGAATTTCTAATTTTAAAATGTCATGGCCATTAATTTTATTTGCTACACCTTTCATCGTTTCCAGTGCAGGATTAATCTTTTCTCCACCAAAGGGTTCAAAAGCACTCAATAGAATTTTCATTTTAATTCTTAGACTCCTTTTCTGAGATACTTTCATATTTACAATAGACGATACTATTAAAGATGAAGTATAAGAGTAATGTCACAAAACTTGCATCCACCATCGCCTCTTGTAAAGGTAAATGCTTTACAAAATATTTCCAAAAAACGAAGGCACAAAACCACAACAAGGGTAGTACAATCTCATATTTTAAAATCTGTTGTTTATTCATAAATTTTTCCTTTCTATTGTTCATATACATACCTTTTGTTTTCGCTTCTTATTTATGTATAAACCTGCGTATCGACCACATTTCTTTAAATTAAAGATGTTTTATTCGCCATCGAATATTTGACTTTCCTTTAAATTAGTTTTTCACATGCATCTTCATCGGGACCTTCTCAACACATCATAGTTTCTGTAATAATAATAGTAATCTAATCCTTCATATCTTTTTTCCACATTTCTATATATTCACCATATCCAGCCATAGGCTCCAAAAAAACTTATTTATCGTCCAGTAAATAAATCCCATCAATCGTCGGCATAAAGGTGGTATCATCGACTTATCGCTTCCACAAGCTGGCGAATAGAATACGAGTAGATCCGCCTTTGCAAATTCTCCACCATCAATATCCTCGATATAGATGTCGACATCCTATCTCTTTCTTCATGGCTTAAATTAAGGTTTCTATCATCTCTTCGGTATGATCAGTATTACTCATGTAAATCAATTAATTTTCAAATATTTCTTCCCTTGTTATTAACTAATAGTCAATATCAATATTATAATAACACAAAAGTAGTGTTTATACATTGTTTTCTAAAAAAAGCGCTAAAATCTGCAAATTTTAAAACCAAATTCAAAGATATTGACTAATTCCTCTGACTTTCTAATAGTCGATAAAATATTCCTTTCTCTTTCAGTAGTTCTTCCTCGTTCCCTTCTTCGACGATCTCCCATCTTCTAAGACGATCATCTTATCGACATTCTTAATCGTACGAAGTCGATGGGCAATCACGACGATTGTTTTATCTTTGATTAAATAAGAAAGCGCTTTTTTAATTTTAGTCTTACAGTCGACATCACCAAAGGCCGTTGATTCATCTAAAAAATAATTGGTGCATCTTTTAATAACTCTTTAGTGATAGAGATCTGTTGACGTTCTCCTGAAAGCAATGAACCTCTCTCTCCAACGAAAGTATGATAACCATAGGGAAGTTCTTCGTTGACTTTCCTGAATCATTATCACCGATTAACGCATAGCCTTTACCCTTTCAAATTAAAAGTTCATCTGTTCAACGACTTTCTTATCTCGATTGGGACATGTGAAATCAATATTTTTTAATACAATACCCTTTCGCGATATTTCTGGTCGTTCATCTTTTTTAATTTTTCGAACTTAATAAATCCATTATTTTTTGTACGGAAACTTGAAACATTTGTTGTGCTTCATTGACCGCCGTAACTTTCATAAACGAAGCTTGAAAAAGGATAGATATAATAATGTAAAAATTCCCTTCACAAAAAATTCCTTAAAATTATCTGCATTTCTCATAAAAATTATAGTAACGGCCATAATAAAATCACTGGTGACATGAGGGAAATTGTATTTAAAATCATCGGTCGTTTAAATTGTAAAACTAATGCTTTTGCGAGATGATCATAGTTCATGATGGCATGATAAAACTTCTAAAAATTTTCTACACTTTGATTAAATACTTTGACAAGCGAAATCCCACGGATATGCTCAACACCACTGGTATTCAAAACTTCTCCAGACTCCCCATATACATCCATCTTTTAACCCATAGATGGAGTTAACATAATTCCACCTAGAAATATAATTGAGAAAATAATTCCGATGAGACAGAGAAACTCTAATCGAATATCAACGGTAACGATTAGAGCGTTAAAAGCAAAGAAATGATAAATGCGGAAGTACGATCAGGAAAAATATGCGTGAGAGAAGAGAGGGTTTTTGATGCATCATCGTCAATAATCCGACATGAGCGCTCCTTATCCTCATTTTGGAAAAAACAAGACCAAAAGATCGAGTAACGAAATGTTCTACTTCTTCTTTTCTTATCTTTGTTTCAACTCGAAAAGCCAAATAATGAGGAGAATGTAATGCGCCAAAATCAGATATTTATCCAATGACTTGTGTTATAACAATTAAAATCGAAAAATATAATACTTGGTCAAAGGCGAAGTACAAATTATAGCCAATCAAAGCGGCGATTAGTTGGTAAACAATATAAAATGGAATCACTTGCATGACTACAGACAGTGCTGATGCGAATATTATCATATAATATAAATACTATTTTCAGGTGCAAACTTATTCACTACTGTCTTTATATTTATTTTATCTTTGTGTTTTTAATAAATAACGCCTTCTTTAATTGACTGTTGCTGTCATCGTATAATACAATATTTATAGAATCAATTATTTATTCATAATATAGCTTTTCATGATATTTAGCTTTTTTTTAAGTGAGGTTCTTATGAAATATATCCATGAAGTATTTTTAAGATCTTGTGGTTTTAAGAAAATAGATCATTGTGATCGCTACCCCAGTATTGGCATCACATTTCAAAATGTAAATGAAGATATGAACCAAATCTATTGGTTCTATGAAATGGAGCATTTTATTATTAATATCCACGACTTTTACATAAAAAAAGATACCTTCTATCACTTTCCTAAAAATATTTGTTCGGGTTCGCATATGAATATTAGTCTTATAAAGACAGCTTCCATGGAAGTCTTCAACCCCTATTTCTATGTAACAAAAAAACACCGTATTCGTAACCTATGAACGAGAAGAGGATATGAAGTGTTTGATACATGGCGGTACTCCCTTTTTCTCCATAGGAATTGAATATAAAGATAAATATCTTGACGAAATTTTCTCTAAAAAAATGAACCTAGACCCAAAGGATACTAAAAATGCGATTATCGCTTTAAATGGTACGTCCTCCTTTGCTTCTTTGGAACGTATCGCCGATGAAATACTTTCTTATCGTCCATCAACACCTGCCGGTCAATTTTTTTATGAATTAAAAGTACAGGAAGTATTGAGTTTTGCTTTGGAACAATATTTTAAAAGAAAAGAAATAAACATCAATAAAGACGATGACCTAGCCTTGGAAACTGTTACAAAATACATCGATGATCATTATATGGCTCAACTAGAACTGGAAAAATTAGCTAAAATTGCAATAATGAGCAAGAGTAAATTAAAAGATGTATTTAAAAAAAATATGGCATGACCATTACAGAATATACTCAAAGAAAAAGAATCAGTATGGCGGAACATCTAATCCTATCCACCGACTTAACCATCGGCAATATCGCAAAATCCGTTGGCTATCAATCCCACAGCCGATTCTCTAAGTTGTTTAAACGCTATAAAGGATTCTCCCCCATAGAATTTAAAAAAATGCTCGATAAATAAACTGTGCTCTTTGAACTAAAAAACGACCCCTTTGATCCTCTCTTATAATCAAAGGACAGTTTTTTCTTCCTCTGCATCTATCTTATATTCATAATGTCTACTTTATCATAATAACTAAGAACAATTGCTTCATCCACACTTCGTACGATTCCACTATATGACGACAATCATTATCATATCATTTGTCGTTTTGTTACTACCATTAAATGCTTTAGCTTTCCTATGACTTTCGAATTTCCCTTTCACATTACACGGAAAAATCCTTGTGATCTTTCCATTGAATTCACCCGATCAGTTTTTCAATTGTCACAAAAACAGCGTTCAAAAATCATCAATTCATTCGAAAAAGGACGATCCTACAATCGCCCTTTTAAATCATTCAATCATATCGTCTATAGTTGAATTTATTACATTGTCCCATTTAAAATAACGGGATATGTTTCAATGACAAAATGATCTTTTAGTATATTTCTTGTTGGTTGAGATATTGAACGATCAATAAATACATCGTCAATCTTTGTTCTCTCAAAATCGCCGGAATAACAAAAAACTAGATATTGAGCACCGATATATTCAATTTTTCCATTTTTATTTGGTTCCAACGGCATGGTTTCTTCGCTTACAATTATCCGTCCTAATATAATGTTACATTAGTTTCTGGATGGAAAAATAGCGCCTTATCCATATCGAAATCTAAGTATAAATCCTCATTCTTATTATATTTTATTTGTCCCTCTGAACGAACAACGAAATCCTCTCCACCATAATTGACATATAGCATTGTTTCAGCACCTAATAGTTCTGATACTGTCACTTTAACTTTTACCGTTTTTTCAGTAGAATAGTCTAATAATTTTATATTCTCTGGACGAATACCTAAAGTTAAAGAATGCCCTTCACTGATATCGTGTTTTTCTAACAACGATTTCTGAGCATCTGTAGGGCTCAGGACAAGTCCATCTTTCGACTTTAATTTATTATCTTGTAGTTTGACTTCAAAAAAGTTCATTGCAGGACTTCCGATAAAACTTGCCACAAATTTATTAACCGGTTGATTATATACTTCTTGTGGTGATCCAATTTGCTGAATTTTTCCACCATCCATAATAACTATTCTATCCGCCATCGTCATCGCTTCTGTTTGATCATGTGTGACATAAATAGTGGTTGTTTTCAAGCTATCATGAAGACGAGCAATCTCTGCTCTCATAGCAACCCGAAGCTTTGCATCTAGATTAGAGAGTGGTTCATCCATTAAGAAAACACGTGAATCTCTAACTATCGCTCGTCCTAATGCTACACGTTGCCTCTGTCCACCAGACAAACCACCTGGCTTAGTATTCAAATAATCTGTTAAATTTAGTACTTCTGCTGCTTCTCGTACCCGTCTATCTATTTCTTTTTTATCATATTTTCGCAATTTCAATCCAAATGATAAATTATCATATACAGTCATATGTGGATAGAGTGCATAATTTTGAAAAACCATCGCTATATCTCGATCTTTAGGGTCAACATCATTCATACGTTTTCCATCAATTAATAGTGTTCCATCGGTAATATCCTCTAAACCAGCAACCATTCGAAGTGTTGTAGATTTTCCACATCCTGAAGGACCAACAAAAACAATGAATTCATGATCTTCTATTTCAAGATTAAAGTCAATGACTGAATAAAAATCATTATTGTCATATTTCTTATAAATATTTTTTAATTCAATTCCCATAAAATGACTCCTTTTTCTTTATATTTCAATTTGAGCCACTTGCAATCCTGCATCTATCAAAATTTTCGCGGCATCTTCTTCTAAATGCATACAATAAACATGGTCTAATCTGTTTTCGTCTATTTTATCGTAAATTTTTTCATAATAAAAATGTGAATGGTTAAAAATGTTTATTGTCACATCTTGGTACCAATAGTCAATCTTTCCTGCATTAAAATCATTTAAACACTTTTCAGGTAATGTTGATGCATCTCCTGAGTAATAAAATGAACTTCCATCCTTATTTATCTGACATAAAATTCCGTAACAATTCATATTATCAACATGGGTTACTGTATAGAACTTAGTCTTTAAAACTTTGTCGCGATAATTATCCGATTGTTTATATTTATATAAATGATTTTCAATGCCACATACAGCCAAATAAATAGGAATTTTTTCATTTGGATGTACTATTGTTGGACAAATTCCTTCTACATGATATAAATATGATACAAAGCTAGCTAAGCTTCCTATGTGATCCGAGTGTGTATGTGTAATTAGAAAGACTATTCGATTAAATGAACGAAAATCTAAACTTAATTTTTTCATCTTACCAAAAACTGTTTCCCCACAATCAAAAATATACAGTGAATTATCTTTGATTATGTATGCACTGTTGCTACCTAATTCTGGATTATAAGCAGATCCTACGCCCGTAAAATTTAGCAAGTTATCACCCTATTCTTTCATACCAGAGTGTGTTAGACTCTTAATAAATTTACGTTGGAAAATAAAAAACGCAAGAAGTAATGGCAGTATTATTAAAAATGTTGCTGCCGTCACATTTGACCACTGCATATTTGCTTCTTTTGATTTAGCAAATATTGCCAATCCTACAGTAAGTGGTCTGTTCTCAACAGAATTCGTTACAATCAGAGGCCATAAATAATTATTCCAATGATAACTTATTGAAATCACTGCAAATGATAGATATGCACTTTTTGCATTTGGCATATATATTTTCCAAATAATAGTCCAAATACTCGCACCATCTAATATGGCCGCTTCTGTTAGTGATTTAGGAATGGACTTAAATGTTTGCCGAAGAAGGAAAATAGCAAGTGCACTTCCAAAAAATGGTATCATAATACCTAATTTCGTATCCACTAATCCTAAATCACTAATAGTCATATAATTTGGAATAATTAAAACATCATTTGGTATTATAATTTGTAAAAAAATAATAATATATACTAATAACTTGCCTTTGAAATCTAAGACTGCAAGAGCAAAAGCTGCCAGTGTTGAAAGAACAAATTGAACACAAAATGTAATAACCACAATAAATATAGTGTTCTTATAATAGGCTGTAAAGGGTACCGTTTCCCATACATAGCGTAAATTATCTAATGTAAACCCAGTAGTTGGAAATAATGTCATTCTATACGTAGGTTCAGTAAAAGCTGTTATTATCATCCAAAAAAGTGGAATTGCCCAAATAAGTGCTAATAAACTAGGTAATATCCAAAATAATTTTCTTCTTATTTTATCCATATCTTCCCTCCTAGTTATAGTATATTGTTTTATCTTGAGCAATAAATCGTGGCAAGGCAACAATTAGTAACATTACAAGTAATATAACGGTTAGAGCACTACTTAAACCATAATCAAAATTTGTAAACCCTGTTTGATAAATATAGTAAAGCAACATAGTACTTGCGTTATTTGGTGCTCCTTCAGTCATTATGATAATATGATCTACTAACTTGAATACATTTGTCAGTTCCACAGTCGAAACAAAAAGAAATGTAGGTCCAAGGAGAGGAAATAAGATATGCCGAAATAATGTCCAGCCTTTAGCCCCGTCTAATCGTGCACTTTCAAGTACATCAGGTGAGATTGATTGTAGACCAGATAAGAAAAAGATCATTACATATCCTGCCTCTTTCCATATATACATAATAGCTAATGCAGGTAACACCGTATTTGTGTGTGATAGAACATCTTTTGGTCCAAACTTTAATATATTTACAATCTGATCCCACAAACCATTATTTGCCATATAAATAAACATCCAGATACTTGCAGCTGCAACCATAGGCAAAATAACAGGATAAAAATATAGTGTCCTTAAGATTCCTGTTACTTTGCTTTTACGATTGACGATAAGCGCTAAACCTAGCCCTATTAACAATGCTGGTACTAACGTAATTACAGCAAAGAACAAAGTATTTCCCATAACTTTCCAAAATAATTCAGTTTTAAATAAGCGTATATAATTATCTAATCCTATGAACTTTGGTTTCGTCATTCCAAATCTATAATCCATCAAGCTTAAATAAATACTTCGTATTACTGGAAATACGGTAAACAACAGGATAAATGACAGCGCGGGCAACATTAGCCCGTATGCTGTCATGTTTTTCTTGAGTTTATTGCGCATATAAATCACCTATTTCCCTTGATACCGTTCAAGTATTAAATCTGCATCTTTTTGTGCATCCTTTAATGCTTCCTCTGCTGTTTTTTCACCAGTAATTGCACTTTGAATTCCATCGTTAAAAATTCGCCATACTTGAGCCGCATCATATGTTGTAAGCTCGGGTTTTGCAAATTCTAACTGTTCGTAAGCAACTTTGGCTTGAGGTATGTCTGTATAATACTTCTGCATTTCATCAGAGTCAATTGCTGATTGACGAGTCGGCACATATCCGGTTTTTAACGACCAATTAGCCGCTTGTTCTGTACTAGTAGCGAATCGGATGAACTTCCAAGCCGCTTCCTTTCTCTCATCGCTAATATCACTAGAAATATAGAAATTTCCACCACCAGTTGGAGCTGCTATTCGTTTATTTCCCGGTAAAAATGCTGCTCCAAATTCAAATTCTGCATTTTCATTAATATTTTCCATATTACCCGTTGTATGATAAATCATAGCAACTTCTTGCGCCAAGAATTGAGCAGGAAGATCAGTCCATTGTACAATACCTTTATTCATAGATTCATATTTATTTTGTAAATCTATCCAAAGTTGTAATGCTTCGACATTTTCTGGAGTATCAAAATAGACTTCTTTGCCGTCTTCACTCATGAGATTTTCTCCATTTTTACTATTCTGCATCGCGAATCCACCAAAACTCCACTGGGCACTTCCTGAATTTAAAGCAAGACCTACACCAACGTGATCATCACTCGTTAATTTCTGACTATATTCTACAAGTTCATCCCAATTTTTTGGTGGTGAATCTGGATCAAGGCCCGCTTCTGTGAATAAGTCTTTATTGTAATAAAGTACCATGGTGCTGCGTTGGAACGGTATTGATACAATATTTCCGTCAACATAAGAATCCTCCATGAAACTAGGCAAAAAGTCTTCAATATATTTTTGTCCATCTTCATCGCCTTTAATAAAATCGTCAAGTGGTTCCACAATTCCAAGATCTTCCATTGTAAAACGATGAGTTGCTAAGCTAATAAATAAATCAGGTGGTGTTCCACCTTGAACGGCTGTTTGGATTTTTGTAAAAGTATCATCGTAGTTTCCAGTATATACAGGATTTATTTTAATATTAGGATTTTCTTCTTCAAATTCAGCTACCATTTGATCGACAATTTGTGTAGCAGGTCCTCCAACGTTTACTGGATAAAAAAACTCTAACTCCAAGACTCCATCGCTATTTGCAGTTTCTTTACCATTTTTATTGCTTCCACATGATACTAAAAAGACCGCCAATATTACCGTGATTATTATGATAATTGATTTTCTTGATTCCTTAAACATTCTATACCTCCTCATTTTAAATATGATGCTAGTAAAATTTTAATTGACTAATAATTTTGTTTGCCTGTCATATATAATATCATACCTGCATCATTGACACCTCCCGAGTAACATTCTAAAAAGAAAGAATATAATCGTTATTTCACTTATATAAAATAATTGTAAAGTCTAATAATATTATTAATCGTTAATATCTTCTAATATTCATGTTATATATTGAACAAACAATTCTCTTTATTTATTATGATGTAAAATTTATAACGAACGATGTTATTTATTTTAAGTTTAATTGATTTGACGATATTTAGCATCATTGACTTCAACCGTTACTTAAACTGAAAACATTAATGGAATATTTCAATTAACGATAATTCATATCAATACTCATCTAATAATTAATTAAAATTATTATACGAATTGTAATAAAATATCCTTGTTCTACATGCACTTGTTTATGTTCACTTTTTAGATCAATCTGCTAATCTATTTCAATTATGTAATTTGATATTTTATATTCAAATTCGATGATGATAGCATCATTATATCAATCGTTTTCATAAAAGTCAATCCCCTAAATAATAATAACATAGATATATGAATTGAATTATAAACTCTTAATAATTAATACCGGACAGAGTAAATATAACTGTAAACCCGTTTATAAATATAATAACTTCTTGGTATTGTTCTCCTATATTTGAAGTTAAATTAACTTTTTTTATAAACAATATATAAATGTTTAATTAACATTTTTTAGGATTATACAATGTTTCCTAACAAATAATCGCTTGATATATTTTGTACGTGAATTATCTTTAACCTCCTTTCCTTTCAGAGCTACTAATAACAAATTATTAAATACTCCATGATTTTATGTAACAATTTATTTCATTTAGAGAATCTTATACTTTTTATATTTATAATTACATACAAATAATTTTTAATGTTTTGGAAACGTTATCATTTGATGTATTCAAATATATAAGAAAATCAATATCATGTTCTTTATCAATGAACAAAGGTAACCATCGGTATTTAATCTCTAGCAAATCTACTCTCTACCTATATGATTCATCGAAATGATTTGTATGTTTATGGCTTTAACTCCCTACTTCAGAATATTATTTATAATCATTATTTTGTTTAGTCCATTTTTAACTGAATAATACATTAAATCATATCATCCATATTCCAATTCATTACATTGTCCCATTTAAAATAACGGGATATGTTTCAATGACAAAATGATCTTTTAGTATATTTCTTGTTGGTTGAGATATTGAACGATCAATAAATACATCGTCAATCTTTGTTCTCTCAAAATCGCCGGAATAACAAAAAACTAGATATTGAGCACCGATATATTCAATTTTTCCATTTTTATTTGGTTCCAACGGCATGGTTTCAAATGGCTTTACTACATCCACCCCTATTGTTTTTAAATATTTACTCAATTTGGGATATTGGATAGCTATATTTTTATGTAATTTTTGCAGTTATCCACGGACATAAGTTCTTCGCATCAAAATCCTCATAAAATTCTCTAGTTCTTAAAATATTCATCGAACTTTTCTCCTTTCACGATCTTTTTCAAGATTCTTATAAGTCTTCATCTCGAGCCTTGCTAAGATATAAGAATCAATCATAAAAATAATAATATGGATAAAGTGCTCTTTCTTGTTAAAACCAAAGAGATTTGTTTTTAATACTTTTGATAACTCGGGATACTAGAACTCAAAAAACCAACTTACTGGTTGCAAAATAAAATCCAATTAAAAACTATGATGTTAAAACTTTGCTCTGGAGTAGAATTATTAGATATTTATAAAAAATCGATCGAAAGTAAAACCATTTTGGTTTCCATCCATCGACCGAGACAGTATAGCATATTTAATAATTTTATAAAATGTGTCTAATTAGTAGAGGTCTTGTTGCTGTCTTCTGGTAACTTTGGTGTAAGCTACAAAATAAATCCTAGGTAAAAAACAACTCGATATTTCTTCAAATCTATTATATTCAATATTCCCTTTAAACTTTCTATTTACGAAATAAGGAAAGAGAATTTAAAAGAATTGAAAGGATCACACAAATCCAAAGAATCTTGCTCATCGTTGGCATGATATCCATTAATCCGCTAAAATTTCCAGCGACTACACGGCTTGCTTCGTCTGAATATGTAGCACATACTGTTAATGCCGTAAAAGAGATACTCAAAAAGCGAAACCATTTTGCATCTTTCTTTTGAAAGGACCATAATAAATTGAGTATAGCAAAAATAATTGCGCAAATTCCAAAGATAATCCACATCATTATAACCTCCCTAAATTCTAATCTCTATTCAAGATATGATTTAAACCTTATGTTCTTAATCATCTATCTTTAAGAAGCGAAGCTCCAGCCATAAGACCAGAGCTTCTTCATTTTCAGAGTCAGTTAAAATTTCTGTTGCAAGAATTCATCTATTTTCCCTATTTTAACTTTTCTATAGTATAAAAGTATTGGTATAAAGCCATTTTTTCTACCTTACTTTTATCTCCAACGATGGAAAAGTTTACAAAGTTTTAGAACCTACTCAAACTCAATGGTTGCCGGTGGTTTATTTGTAATATCATAAAGGACACGGTTAATTTCTGGAACATTATCTGTGATTCTTTGGGAGACTTTTTTAAGAAAGTCCATATCAAATGGATAAAAGTCTGCTTCGACGGCATCTTCTGTATTAACCGCCCGTAAGAACGCAGTATAGGAATACGTTCTTTCTCCCTCTCTTTTTCCAGTAACGGAAAAGTCTGGTATGGCGACAAAGTATTGCCATATCTTTTGGTCGAGACCTGCCTTTTTTATTTCATCACGGTAGATATAATCCGCTTCTCGAAGGATTTCTAATCGCTTCTCATCAATTGCTCCAAGACAGCGGACACCAAGGCCTGGTCCTGGGAATGGCTGGCGATATACAAGTTCGTCACTCATGCCCAGTTCTTTTCCTAATTTACGGACACCATCTTTATACAGGGTTTTTAATGGTTCTACGATTTTAAAGTCTACATCTTCTGGTAAGCCGCCAACATTGTGATGAGATTTTACCAGTTTTTCTCCATCTTTTCCACTTTCGGCGATATCAGGATATATGGTTCCTTGGACAAGAAATTCATAATCATCGGATAATTTTTCTTTTTCTTCTTCGAATACTCGAATAAATTCCTCCCCTATGATTTTTCGTTTTTCCTCAGGATCTGCGACTCCTTTTAATTTTGATAAAAAACGTTCTTTCGCATCAACGACGATGAGATTAATATTGTATTGGGAACGAAAGACACGCTCGACTTCTTCTCTTTCTCCTTTTCGAAGTAAACCATGGTCTACAAATACACAGGTTAGCCGATCACCAATGGCTTCATGGACCAATACAGCACATACCGATGAATCAACACCACCGGATAAACCTAAAATTGCTTTCTTATCACCAATGGTTTCTTTAATGTCTTGAATTGATTGTTTTAAAAATTCTTTCATAAATCCTCCTATTTTTTCTTACGAGATAAGTATTCTTTAAAACTAATTTTCATTAATTCTTCTAAATCGGATAAATCTAATTCTTTTCCATCCCGTTCCCGTTTTGCAATAAAGGCTAGAGATTCAATATAGCTCATGGCAAGGGCCGTAGTTAGTGTTGAGGCCGTGGCACCAGATATGAGACCGCCAGCAATGGTACCCAATCCTGGTATTATCTTTAAAGCATTGGATACAATATATTTTCCTAAAAAGGTTGCACCACCGGTTCCCCCAACAGCTCCGATAATCGATGCAATCTTCGCTTTGTCCATGGATAGTCCAAAGATCGCCGTAATATGGGCGAGCATGCCCACTTGCATAGGAACTAAAACTGAAGCATCGGAAAAAGGAATCGGTACAAATCCTACACCGAAGGATGAAGCGATATATTTTTTGGCCCAACTACGTGCTCGCTTTACTTTATTGTCGATATCGATTTGTTGGGCATTATTAAAAGAATCATATACATTCTCCGGTACCCACTGAAAAGATGTTTCCAGTAGTTCATCTAATCCAAAGGGCTTGACAACATAGCCTCCTGATAAATGATATTCTTTTGCTAAAACTTTGAGACATTTCACGATTTTTAAATCCAGTCCATCGATATACTTCTTGAGATGATCGGCTGTTTCGCCAATGGCTTGAGTTAGTACGACGATGACTGGAATTTTTTCTCCCAGACGATTGATCATTTCAATTTCTTTATCTTCAATTCGACCAGATACACTATTGATACAATAGTAGATTAAATGGATTCGATCTCGTTCTTTTAAAAAGGACTGGTTAATTGTATCAAATATTTCTTTGTTCACTGCTTCCTGAGATTCTTTAGTTAATTCATAACCCCTGGTATCATATAAGACGAGAGGTATGCCTTCTTTTGTGATTTTTCTTAAATGATTGGTTATCGGTTTACCGATCCCCGTTGTCGCTAATTTTTCACGGAATAAGCTGTTTATAAGGGTTGATTTTCCCACGCCAGTTTTTCCGATCAGTAGGATATTACAGGGATCCATTTTTTTAACTTCTTCTGCTGTTTTTCCTAATATATCTTCTATTAATTCTGTATCGAACATTTTATCACCAATTTTTCATTCTTTCTTTAATTATATCATAGTTTAATGCTCTTCTATGGAAGAATGGTTTTGTCGTCCCCTTTGTTTATAATTTCCATCGAAAATTTTTTCCAATAAAAAAAGACCATCGGTCTTTTTCTATTCGAAAAATCCTAAAACAAAAACGGCAATTCCAATCATCAGTATGGTCAATTTTTGTTTTGTTCGGATATTCTCTTTTAATACTAAAACACCAAATATTGAGGCAACGATTCCGTCTAAACTCATAATCGGTGCTGTAACGACACCATCGCCAGCCAATGCAAAGACATAGAAGAATTGTCCCGCAGTTTCACATATCCCCCCCATTATCAATGAAGGTTTCCATGGCTGATAACGGTGTTTCTTTACAAAGAAAATATAGATAAAAGCCAGAAGACCCACAAACAAAAAGGTTAATTCAAAAGAAATAAGTGCTTCTGTCTCTGTCATTATGCTTGTCATATAATGCTCATCTAAGAAAGTCGCAATGGCATCGACAATCATATAGGTTACAGGAAATATTAAGGCAGTCGCTCCTAATTTAACAATTTCGTTCTTTCCTAATGTACCTTCTTGCTGATCTCGGTATTCAAAATACGCCAACAAAATAAGTCCTGTACCGATCGTCACAATCGCGATAAATTGTAAAGGACTCATATCATTACCTAAAACAAGCCAGGATAAAAATCCCGCGGCAACACCAGATGTTGAAGCAATGGGTGAACCTATGGAGATTCGTAAAAAACGATAGCCATAAAAATCAACGCCCATGGATAAAATATATAAAAAAGATATGGGGATGTAGATCCAAATGGTGTGCAATGAATATGTTCCACCACTGCCATATAGTCGATATAATTCAAAAAAAGCTTGTATTCCCATGAAAAAACCAATGGAAATCAAAATTTTATAATGGGAATAGGGATCATGTGGATCTGTAGATTTCTTAAAAAACACATCGGAAAATCCCCAGAAAAAAGTTGCCGTAATTGCCAATAGAAAAAATTTAAAATCTTGATTCATAATACCTCCTTGAAAAAAATAACCGGAACCATTATATCATAAAGAATTAATAATCGCTTATATTTTGGCATAAAAAAACAACCTATTTCCTTGAAATAGGTCGTTGATCTAATTTTATAAGGAGTATTCTTCAAAATATCCTTGTGGATGATCACATGCAGGACAAACTTTCGGCGCTTTTTCTGCTTCTACAACATATCCGCAGTTTAAGCATCTCCAATAAACTTTGCCTTCACGCTCAAAGAAAGTACCTTCGTCCAATAATTTCTTTAACTGTAAGAATTTTGCTTCATGGGCTGCTTCTACTTTTGCGATCATACGGAATTTAGCAGCTACTTTTTTATAGCCTTCTTCTTCTGCAACATCCGCAAATTCAGGATACATGGAAGTATGTTCTCCATTTTCACCATTTGCAGCATATTGTAAATTTTCAGAAGTTGTCCCTAATTCCATAGGAAAAGACGCTGTTATTTCGATTTCATCGTGTTCTTCATTTTCTTGAATCAATTTATAGAATGTTTTTGCATGGGCCCTTTCGTTTAATGCCGTTTCTTCAAATACTTTTGCAATTTTAACATAACCGTCTTTTTTTGCTTTTTTCGCGTACATCATGTAACGCTCTGTAGCTTGAGATTCCCCTGCAAATCCCTTCATTAAGTTTACTCTTGTTTTTGAATTTTTAAATTCCATATTCATCTCTCCTTCATATTTGTAATCATTTCAATTTGAAATTCACTACAATTATATTATAACCACAATTTAAATTTTGTCAAGCTTTTTCCATAGAAGATTAGTTGATGATAATAATTATCATCTATTTTATTTAATGATAATAATTATCGTGTTTAATCTTCCAAAATTCTATGGATATTCGTTTTTTCCAAGGCTAGGGCCGTTAAGATAAATATAATGATTCCCAAACCACCTTGGAAAATATTTCCCGGTATCGATAAAATGCCACCGATTAATGATTGAGTCATTATCGCCAATGCAAAGAAATAGCCGATAATCATGATTATTTCACTGATGATCGCCAAAAGAATCTGTTTCCAATAAATTTTACGGCCACATTTTCCTATGGCAAACCCCATAAATAAACCTTCTAGACCTTTTATGATTAAGGTAAATGGTGCGTAGTAAGAATAACCACCGATGATATCGGCTAAAGCTGAACCGACTCCACCTGCAAGAAATCCGGACAAGGGCCCCAAGAAATAGGAGGTTAATAGAATGAATCCATCACCTAAATTCAAATACCCATGGGCGTCCGGTGAAGGTACTTTAAAAGCCATCGTCGCCACAACGACCAATGCCATCATAAGAGCTGTGAATACTAACTTTTTTGTTTTTTTCAATTCATTCACCTCATTACTATTTTATTATGGTCTTTGATCGTTTAAAAGGATCAGATTTTCCTTTCTCTATAGGGTCAAAAAAAGAACAGCTAAGCTGTTCTATAGAAATTGTGCCATTTTTGAAAGTAGGATCCCCAATAGGGCGCCGATTAAAATTAATTTTGTAATATCAACTTTTTTTAGATAAAGGATTACACCAACAACAAAAGTTATCAATGGTATTGGTTGCAATATGAATTCTAAGGGGTTAAATACGGAGTTTTGAAACATTGATAAAGCGGCAATGGCAATAAGCCCAACAATGCCCGGACGTATTCCATAAAGGATATCGCTTAAAAGTTGTATCTTTTTTCCTCCAAAGATAAATTGCGCTAATATCGATAATAGTATAAATGCCGGCGTTACAATCCCCAATGTCGCTACAATAGAACCGGATATACCCGCCACTTTTGTTCCCACAAAGGTAGCAGCATTTACTGCAATGGGTCCAGGTGTCATTTGCGATATGGAGATTAAATCCGTCATTTCTCCAAGACTTAGCCAAGCGTATTCTTCAACGACATAGTGCTGAATAAGTGGGAGAGCAGCGTATCCTCCACCAAATGCTAGTATTCCGATTTGAAAAAATATGAAGTAAATTTGTAGATATTCCATAATTAACTCCTTCGGTGGATATGGGAAATGATAATTCCTGAAAGTCCACAAAGAACAATAATGATTCCAGTTTTTACGTGAACGATAGAGGATAATATAAAGGATAGGATCATCATGATGATGGCGAATCTTTTTTGATAAGCCATGGCCGATTTCGCCAAATCAATTACTGTAAGTAATAAAATCGCCGATATGATCCCACTCATTCCCAATAATGCCGATGATACATAAAAATTATCTCGAAAGGCTCTATAAAAGTAGGAAATGATGGTTATAATGATTAAGCAAGGCAAAGATGCGGCAATCATACAGAGTATTGCACCGGAAAGTCCTTTTATTTTATAACCTAAGAGTATGGAAACATTGATCGCCATTGCTCCAGGAACCGATTGACTAATGGCCATTAAATCCAACATATCTCGTTCATCAATTAATTCTTTTTTATCGACAAATTCGTTTTTAATCACGGGAATTATGGTATAGCCTCCCCCAAAGGTGATCGCATTAATTTTGAATAATTTAAAAAACAATTCCCCATTGGATATATTTTTCATAAAACTCCTCCAATCTTTATTTTAGGATATATCCATTAACGATACAAGGTCCATCTTTGATATAATAGATTTGGTGAGATTATGGAACGATTTACAATTAATTTTAATCACGATGAGTTCATCTACGAACAATTATATGAGTACATTAAAGAAAGAATTCTAAACAAGGATTTACAAGCCGATGATAAATTACCCTCAAAAAGAAAATTATCCCATTATTTAAATATTTCGGAAAATACGGTACAAAATGCATATGACCAATTAAGTGATGAGGGATACATTTATTCCATTGAACGAAGTGGATTTTATGTGGAAAAGATCCAAGGTTTACACCGACGGTCTAAATCTTTTGTTAAGGAAGAATTCCCAAAAAAAGAAAAGTCCTTTCTTTATGATTTTTCTTACCATGGTATTGATCCAGGATTTATTGATATGGATTCATATCGGCGAATGATGCGAAAAGCTATGGAT
The DNA here is from genome assembly GCA_030540635.1 of Tissierellia bacterium. Classification (GTDB taxonomy): domain Bacteria; phylum Bacillota; class Clostridia; order Tissierellales; family Peptoniphilaceae; genus JAUNVW01. Next base: position 22,848 of record JAUNVW010000006.1, read on the forward strand.
CGCACGGATCTACTTGCCCATTCCGGTGATCCCCAGGGATTATTTGAATTGCGCCAAGAAATTAAAGGATATCTTTTTTCTTCACGGGGTGTCAATGTGTCCGTTGAGGATATTATTATTTCTTCTGGTTCTGAGTATTTATACTCACTATTATGTCGTATTCTGCCGAAAAATACCCTTTATGGTTTAGAAAATCCCGGATATCATCGGACAGCTTTATATTTTGACCAATATCAACTGGATTCTTACCCGATTTCAATGGACGAATCGGGAATTTGTATTGATGAATTGATCGATAAAAAAATCGATTGTGTTACCATTACGCCTTCCCACCAATTTCCAACGGGAATTATTTATCCCGTTAATCGAAGAATCAAATTATTAAAATGGGCTGCATCCAATAATTCATATATTATTGAGGATGATTATGATTCAGAATTCCGATATTCCGGTAAACCTATACCTGCGTTAAAGAGCTTTGATCAAGAGGATCGCGTTGTCTATATGGGTTCTTTTTCAAAATGCTTTTCCCCTGCCTTGCGGATTTCCTATATGATATTACCAAAGAAACTAAAGGAGATTTACGACGATATTATCCAATTTAATGCATGTCCCGTTCCATCGATAACCCAATATGCCTTTTCCTTATTTATGAATGAAGGTTATTTTAATAAACATCTAAATCGTATGCGTACCCATTATGGAAAAAAAAGAAAACTCCTTGTGGAGGCCCTCGAACAATCGGGATTAAATCTTCAAATCCAAGGTATGGATTCGGGATTACATTTTGTCTGTGATTTTAAAGATATTCAAGACGAGAAAGCTTTTGTAAGGTCTTGTCGGGAGGAAGGAATACGACTTTATAATTTATCCCATTATATTGCCGGTGATAAGTCCCATTCATCGGCTAAAATTCTTATTGGCTATTCCATTATCAACATGGATCATATTATCGAAGGCGTACAAAAGATTACTCAAATTGCACAGTCTTTTATTCAATAAAAATGACGATAGTAAAATTTTACTATCGTCATTTTCTTATTTTTCTTTATTGATAATATCTTTTACCTTCATTAAACGAGTGATATTCGCCCGTTCATTTTCATCGAGTTTTTGTCGTATGAATTTGATGGTTTCTTCCAAATCCGGAATCGTTCGATATTCCAAAGCATTGACTCGTCTTCTTGTCGATTCAATTTCATCGGCCATTAATTGGGCAGCCTTTTCCACTTGGGCCAATTCCAATAATTTATCCAGTACTTTATCAAGTCCTGCAATGGCCGAATCCAATTCCGCCGATGTTTGCGCATACCCGTAAGGATAAATGTCTTTGGAATTGGTCTCACCGGTCATGCGAAATTCCATTTTCGGAATATTGACACTCATCACATTTTCAGTCTTAATATCGACCATGACATTTTCCTTGGGAAATGAAACGGCTTCATCTAAGAATTCCGGACTCATCATTGCTGAAGCCATGAGGAAATCTTTAAAGGATTCTCCCAATTCGGCTTCTACTTCCTCCCGTAAGGCTTTATTCTTTTTGATTAAATCGATGAATTGACGCATCAGCTCATCTTGTTTATCTTTTAAGAGTTTATGTCCTCGGGTAGATGTTTGAAGCCTACCTTTCAGCTCGGATAAAGCCATCCTCGTCGGGTTGACATCCAGCCTAGCCATTTAATCATCCCTTTCGCCGAGGTATTTTTCAATATATTTATCGCTAATTCTCTTTAATTCTTGTCGTGGGATTATATCAAGAAGTTCCCAACCAAGATCCAGTGTGTCGATAATAGAACGGTTTGTGTAATATCCTTGATCCACGTATTTTTGTTCGAATTCATCTGCAAATTTCGCAAATGCCTTGTCGGTATCGGACAATGCCGTTTCCCCTAGAATTGCTGATAATTCTTTGGCTTCTAGACCTGCAGTATAGGCTGCATAGATCTGGTTCATTGTATCGGCATGGTCTTCTCTTGTTTTATCATCGCCTATACCTTTATCTTTTAAACGAGATAAGGATGGAATCGCGTTAATTGGCGGTTCAATTCCTTTTTTATAGAGATCTCGTGATAGGATAATCTGACCTTCGGTGATATAACCTGTTAAGTCTGGAATCGGATGGGTGATATCATCTTCTGGCATGGTTAATATCGGAATTTGAGTTATGGAACCATCCCGGCCTTTAATCCTTCCAGCACGTTCATAAATCGTGGAAAGGTCAGTATAAAGATATCCGGGATATCCACGACGTCCTGGCACTTCTTTACGGGCTGCCGATACTTCACGTAAGGCTTCGGCATAATTGGTCATATCCGTTAAGATAACCAATACGTGCATCCCTTGATCAAATGCCAAATATTCAGCACAGGTCAATGCCATTTTTGGCGTTGATAATCGTTCAATGGCCGGGTCATCGGCAAGATTCATAAACAGAACCGCTCGATCAATTGCACCGGTTTCATTAAAATCATCAATGAAGTACTGAGCTTCCTCAAAGGTTATTCCCATGGCTGCAAAGACAACGGCAAATTTATCGCCTTTGCCCAGCACCCTCGCTTGTCGTGCAATTTGTGCTGCTAATTTATTATGGGGTAAACCGGATCCTGAGAATATTGGTAATTTTTGTCCACGAACCAGTGTATTAAGTCCATCAATGGGAGATACTCCTGTTTGGATAAACTCCGAGGGATAATCCCTGGAAACGGGGTTAATTGGAGTACCATTAATATCGATTTTATCTTCCGGAATAATTTTAGGTCCTTGATCAATGGGTTGTCCTAAACCGTCAAATACACGGCCAATCATATCCGTAGATACGCCTAGTTCTAAGGGCCTTCCAAGGAAACGTACAGAGGTTTTTTCAAGATTAATTCCAGAAGTTCCCTCGAATACCTGAACCATTGCTTTATCTTGGTCAATTTCGATTACACGACCCCTTCGTCGTTCCCCGGTTTGCAATTCTATTTCAACAAGTTCTTCATATTTAACGCCTTCGACACCTTCAACTGCCATCAGAGGGCCGACGACTTCTGTTACGGATTGATATTCTTTAAGCATCTATGGCACCTCCTTGGTCGATTAATTCTTTGATTTGTTCGATGACTTTCTCTCGGATTTCATCTAATCGTCCTAGTTCTTCTTCAGGAACATTTTTTGCCCGGGCGATATCTTCACGAACGGAAAGCTTTGCAAGTTCGGTGATATATACGCCTTTATCAAGGGCTTCGAGACCTGATTCATGAAATTGTAGGATGACTTTCATCATTTTCGATTGTTTTTCTAAAGAACAATAGGTGTCCACATCATGGAATGCGTTTTGCTGTAAGAAGTCTTCTCGAAGGGACTTCGTCGTTTCTAGTTTGAGCTGATCTTGATCCGATAGGGACTCTCGACCAACTAATCTTACGATCTCCAATAAATTGTCCTCTTCTTGCAATAACACCATTGCTTTTTTACGATTTTCAGAAAAATCAGCATCTACTTTTTCATCGAGATATTGATCAACTTTATCTTGGTATAGTGAATAGGAGTTCAACCAGTTAATGGCTGGGAAATGCCGTTGATAGGATAGGGCATAATCTAGTCCCCAATATACCTTAACTATACGAAGGGTAGATTGTGATACGGGTTCAGAGATATCTCCTCCCGGTGGGGATACTGCTCCTATAACAGTTAAAGCGCCTAAGCGATCATCCTGACCACTACAAATTACGCGACCTGCACGTTCGTAGAAATCGGCGATTCTCGATGCTAAATAAGCTGGATAACCTTCATCTCCAGGCATCTCTTCAAGACGACCGGACATCTCACGAAGGGCCTCTGCCCAACGGGAAGTTGAATCTGCCATCATCGCAACTGAATATCCCATATCTCGATAGTATTCAGCGATGGTAATGCCCGTATAAATTGAGGCTTCTCTCGCTGCTACTGGCATATTCGACGTATTAGCGATTAACACCGTTCTCTTCATTAATGATTCCCCTGTTTTCGGGTCTTCTAGTTCAGGGAATTCCATGAGTACGTCAGTCATCTCGTTACCTCGCTCACCACAACCGACATAAACCACAATCTCTGCATCTGCCCATTTTGCCAATTGATGCTGAACTACGGTTTTTCCAGAACCAAATGGTCCAGGGATTGCCGCCGTTCCACCTTTTGTGACCGGAAAAAAGGTATCGATGATACGTTGTCCTGTAATTAACGGTTCAATGGGATCTTCTTTTTCTTTATAAGGGCGACCAATACGTACTGGCCATTTTTGAATCATATTTAATTCTTTATCGCCATCATTTGTTTCAACAACACAAACAGTTTGATCAACTGTAAATTCACCGGCTTCGATGGATTTAATTGTACCTTCCACACCTTTAGGAATCATAATTTTATGCACAATAACTGGTGTTTCTTGTACTTCACCGATTATATCACCTGGAATTACTTTATCACCGGTATTTTTCACCGGTTTAAACTCCCATTTCTTATCACGATCAATATTCGGTGCATCGACACCACGAACAAGGAAATTCCCGGCAATCTCTTCGAGTTTTTGCAGTGGACGTTGAATTCCATCAAACATTTGCTCTAAAATTCCCGGTCCTAATTCTATGGATAAGGGAGCACCGGTGGTTGTAACCGGGTCTCCAGGACCAATTCCTGTTGTTTCTTCATATACTTGTATGGAGGCACGATCGCCTCTCATTTCTATGATTTCGCCGATGAGCTTATTATCTGAAACTTCTACAACATCGTAAACACTTGCTTCCGACATACCTTCGGCAACAACCAAAGGGCCGGATACTTTTAAAACTTTACCTACTTTCAATATAAGCTCTCCTTTACAATATATTGGCTCCGACGGCCTTCTCCACATTTTTATCAATACGGCTTAATCCAATATTTAAGCTACCTTGATTCGATGGAATAAGGATAATTGCCGGAACAACTTTATTATTATATCTCTCAATGGTTTCCGGGATCTTTTGTGCCATTTGTTCGGTAATGAAAATAATTCCATATCCTTCTTTGGCGATACGATCCACTGTCTGCCTGGCTTCTTTGGCATCATAAGCGGTATAAACATGTATGCCTAAGGCCCGGAAAGCCAAGACGGAGTCCCGGTCACCAACGACTGCTACTTTATACATAATTTTCACGTAACCTTTCTCTTATGAAATCTGCAGGCAAACCGTTCACTTTCGAAACCAGTATGATTCGAATATTTTTTATTTCAGTCTCTCTCGCTAGTAAATAGCCGAAGATCACCTCTGGACCATAGTTCACTTTCTTCGCTTCTTTCACAATATTCATTAAAGTATCGTCCATTTGTTGCTCAAACTCTGAAAGAGAGCCTTCTTGTTCATAGACATTAATGGCTTTTCTCACATCGTAATAGATTCTTGCGGATCGAAACAAAGGAGAATCTTCTTCAATCGAAGAAAACAAATACTCCCCAAATTTCCCTTTCCCAATCGTTCCGCCGTCGATAATCACACGATTTAGAAATTCCAAATCTTTTTCTTGAACTTGGCAACGTAAAAGAGTTCTGATATTTGTAAAATCAATAAGATCTTCAATATATTCTGTGAACATTTTTACATCGAGCTGATCGGCAAGTCGCTTCATGCGAAGAAAATAATCTTTATCTGCTAGAATATCTATACTTTGGGGGTCTTTTAAATCCAAATATTCATTATAAATATCGTTGATAATATGGCGATAGTGAACCGATACTTGGGAACGACTCCCTGAATCCAGTTCCGCTTGTAATGCCGGAATATTAACATTACCGATATCTATATACATCCTAGCAAAATCGGCGCCTTTAATATGCTCTTTGAGGACGACTTTTATATTATGATAATCATATTTTAAAGCCGCCATGTCCACCACTTCACGGACGGGAGTAATCTGATACATCTCTTTATAGGTATCTTTTAACTCCGCGGAAAGTGCTTTTTCATAGTCCTGTGGACGATCAAGCTCTTGGATAAATGGTTGATAAACACTGTCTTGTAAAAAACGAAGTGCTTCTTCCAAATCCTGGGCTTCAATAAGCCGTTCATACTGAGTCCTATCTAAAAGAGACTTTTCTTTCACCCGGGTATTGGTTGATGCCTGGATAAACAGATCTCTATCCATAATTGCCTCCTTTATTCATTAAAATAGACTCTTTACAATCTCCAGCTCAAAATCGTCCTTCCGTGACTCCACCAGGGACTTAAAGTCGTTATTATAGAGAATATTTCCCTTTAAGATGGAAAATCCACTATTTACGGTTTCGTCGGAAATATTGTATTTGAGATTTGCATTTTTAACAACATCTAATTTGTCTTTTTGAACACGGACTTCATCCTTTGAATCCAAAGACAATGAACCCAAGGATTTTTCCAAATATTCAAGATATTTTTGGTCATCCATATTCTCCAGTGTCTCAACGACACGATCTAGAACTTTATCGACTACTTCTTGTTTTGCGGCAAGTTTAATGTCCCGGGAACGGAGAGTTGCTGCAGATACTTTTTTCTCTTTAATTTGCTCTCCTTGTCTTTTCGCCCGCTCCATGATATTTTCCACTTCATCTTTCGATTCATTGGAGGAACGAATTAAATTCTTTTCCTGGATTTCTTCCGCATCCGATAAAATGTCCTTCTTTTCATTCTCTGCATCGAGAAGAATCTTTTTGACAATATTATCTAAACTGGACATTTAATCACATCCTACTATGCTACAATATTGTTCATCATTAAGAATGAAATAGCAAATGCTAAGATGGCATACATCTCAACCATTACTGCATAAATAATACCTTTTACTTGTTGTGATTCGTTTTTTGCTAAGATATTAATACCAGCTACTGCTACCTTACCTTGGGCTTTACCAGATACCAATCCAACAAAACCAATGGGGCAAGCTGCGGCTAGATACAATAGACCTTGGGAGAAACTCATGCTTGGGTCTAAACGGAACAATATTAGTATTCCGATTACAAATCCATAGAGTCCTTGTGTCCCAGGTAGCAACTGAAGTACCAATGATTTACCAAATTTCTCCGGTTCTTCAATAACAACTCCTGCTGCCGCTTCCCCGGCTGCACCTACTCCCAATGCGGAACCGATACCTGCAAAAAGCGCTGCAACGGCTACACCAAATGCTCCTAATATAATTCCTCCGTAATTTACAAAAAATTCACCCATTATTTTTTCCTCCTACTTTCATTTTTAATTGTAAAGTAATCTGAGCTTTCTACTAAACTCTTAAATGGCTTTCCGCCACCTTCATAAAATTTATTGAACATTTCTACATAAGTTAATCTTGCTGAATGAACATATGCAGATAAATAAGCCAAAAACATATTAAATAGATGAAACACGACAAATATTAATATACCGGCTAATCCGATAATAATATTGGAGTCCATCATCATTTCGACAATGATATTTATCGCCACACCAATGAAGGCACTGGCAAGTCCTAAGGCCATTAGTCGAAGATAGGAAACAAAGTCTCCCAACCAGCCGGAGATATTATAAAGGGAATAGATGCCTCCCCCTATTTTACCACCAATGCTTTTGGAATCCCGTCCACCGGTTAATATGATTCCAAGGGCTGCAATTATCGCCATCCATTTCGCTATTGTTTGAACCATTGGCGGAACCAAACCATTTCCTAAAAATTCAGCGACAAGAATGATGACACCAATCAATAGGATATACCAAAGGATATCATCAAATAAGGCATCCAATGGTTTGCCGTCCCTAAACTTCATATAGGCATCGATGCCTACAGAGAAGAATAAGTGGATCAATGCAAAGCCTAAGGATATTAACATGATTGGTATATAATCCTTATTGGTATCCAGTAGCGCTGGTAATTCTATTAATCCACCAAAGAAAGATCCATAAATAGCGCCCCAAAACATGGTCATTAGCGATAAATACATGAAAAATCGTAATAAATTCTTCTTGTCTTCATCTAGATTAAAGACTTTATTTCCAATGATTGTGGCAATAAAGCCGATTAATCCATAGCCTAAATCTCCCACCATCATTCCTGCGAAAAACGCATAAAATGGAGCAAATAACGGTGTAGGGTCAATTTCATTGTAACGGGGCAAAGAATACATTTTTGTCAGTGATTCAAAGGCCTTGGCAAATTTATTATTCTTTAAAATTATGGGAACATCGGGATCATCCCGGTCCGCATCTTTCACCGTTAAATAATAATCGGTACCCAAAGTATCTTTCACTCGATTTTCAAACTCATCGACTAGATCCGTTGGCACAAAGCCTTCGATAATATCGATGGTATCTGTTTTTAAGAAGTTTTCTGTTGAAGCTTCCTTAAGATATCGATTTTTCATCGCGTCATGATAAATTTGAAAATCTTCCAAATATCGTAAATAATCTACTACCTTTTGTTCAACTTTTTTATTATCTTCTTTCTTCGTTTCAATGATCTTTTTGTACTCTTGAATCTTTTCTGGTACAAGTCCTTCTGATTTTATTTCCACCGGCGTATATCCATTGCCACGGAGAATATCTAAAAATTGCGATGCTTCTTCCTTTGTCGCAATACCGAGGATATAGTAGAACTTGTCCGTGTAGGAAATCATTTCGAGATAACATTCTTCCAAGTCCTTAATTTCTCGCTGAAGATTCGGATAAAACTTCTCGGGTATCGTCCCTGTAAAGGTTTTTACCCGTTGTATTTGCTTTAGATCTTGAACTTTTATGTCGATACTTCTCCATGGATGGAGCTCTTCGATTTCTCCTTTGAGATTTTGTATCTCTTGATTGTTTTCTGAGATCTCTTCGGAGTAACGGTTTAATACCTCGTAATGTTCTTCAAAATCAAAACTATTCGCCCGTTCAGCGATATGTTCTAAAGAATATGTTTTCTTTCCTTGAATTAATGCTTTTAAGGAAGACTGCTTTTGTTGATGTTTCTCGAGAAAGTCAATGGCCCATTGAGCTTTTACAATATCTTCATTGATTTCAACAAGTCTTTCAGGAATTCTAACCTGTTGTACTTCGTCTTTTAAGCGTTCATCTTCATTTTCTTGAAGATCATTAAAATGAACATATTCAAATTTTTGCAAATGATCCATGAGCCTTTGTCGATCATAGTCAAAGGAAAATAGATTGAACTTACTCATTTTTACAATCGCCATATCAATTCACAATCCTCTCAACTATGTTTTTTACTACATTTTGTAATTTATCTTCCGATACCTGTCCAATTTTCACGGCTTCTTCTCTCGCCTCATCGAGGATCGGTTGGGCTTTTTTATCCCCTTCCCGTTGGGCTTCTTCGAGTAATTGATCTTTCTTCAATTCCGCTTCCTTAATTGCCTTATCGTAACTGGCCTTTGCTTCTTTTTCCGATCGATCAATGATCTCGAGACGTTCTTTTTTTGCTTGAGCTATCATCTCCTTCGCCTGTTGCTCGGCTTCTTTTACTTTTATAATCGCTTCATGTGACACTTCATCACCTCCTACTGAGAGTTCCATGTGGTAACGATTTTCATCATGGGAAAATAAAAGCTATGTAGTCCGCTTTTATTTTTTTTCATGATTTAACGCACAATAGAATATCAACATATTGCGCCATGATATCATTCTATCATGTCCGGTTAATCATTTCAAGTTATTTTGTACCGAACAAACGATCTCCCGCATCACCTAAGCCCGGTAGTATATATCCATCTTCATTTAGCTTTTCATCTAATCCTGCAACATATATTGGTACTTCGGGATGGGCTTTTTTTACGACATCCACACCTTCTGGTGCAGCGATAATATTGACAAGTTTCATGTGCACACAGCCTTTATCTTTTAAAAAATCAATGGCAGCCACTGCTGAACCACCGGTCGCCAACATAGGATCTAGAACCAAAATATCACGTTGGGCAATATCCGATGGAAGTTTACAGTAGTACTCCACTGGTTTTAAAGTTTCTGGATCACGATACAAGCCCACATGTCCCACACGGGCCGCCGGTAATATATTTAATATTCCATCGACCATACCTAGGCCCGCCCTTAAAATTGGCACAATACCTAACTTTTTACCCGATAGCTCATATCCCGTCGTTTTTGTTAATGGCGTTTCGACTTCTATTTCTGCTGTTTTCAAATCCCTCGTTACTTCATAGGCCATTAACATGGATATTTCCGAAACAAGGTCTCGAAACTGCTTTGAACCTGTATTCTTGTCGCGCAATAATGTTAATTTATGTTTGATAACCGGATGATCAAAAACTGTTACATTTGCCATCTCTTTCCTCCTCATATACTTTCATTCGACCGCCCGCAGATTTCTTCAAGCGATTCATTATAGATATACCCAAACCGGGCTGATTTATCCCTTCAATCAATATTTCATCCACTCCTAAACGATCCATTTCGCGAAGTCTGAAAAAAAGTAATTGGGCCATTTCTTCCAGATGATTCTGTCGTCCTAGGGATCGCTTCAATCCTTGAAATTGATGAAGATGTTCTTCAAATAATAACAAGCCAATCTTTTGATTTTTTCTTAAATGAATTTCATCCTGCATTCCTTGTAATCGTTTAGTTTCATCGCCGACAAAGACAGTAACCTGTGCCTTTGGCGCATAATGTTTATATTTTTGTCCCGGGGATTTTGGAATATGCCCGTCTTTAATAATAGATTTATCATAGACCGTTTCTATCCCTAGGGCTGAAAAATCTTCTTTCGTATAAAAGCCAGGACGCAATATTCGATAGGGAGATACCGTAAGGTCTAAAACCGTCGACTCAATCCCAATGGATGTGGGCCCTCCATCTAAAATCATAGGAATTTTCCCCTCTAAATCTTCCAAGCAATCCTCCCCTGTTGTTGGTGAGGGCTTCCCCGATAAATTTGCCGATGGAGCGGCAATGGGATGTCCTAATTTTGCAAGGAGCCCTTGGGCAATGGGCGATTTCGGATACCGGATACCAACTGTGTCACCGCCGGCAGTCACAATATCTGGGATAATGCCTTTCCTTTTGAGTATAATGGTTAAAGGTCCTGGCCAAAAGTTTTCAATGATTTTATTGATGTCCTGGGGAAGATCTAAAACTAAATCTTCCAATTGATTTTTCTCGAAAATGTGTAATATTAAAGGATTATCCGAAGGTCTTCCCTTTGTTTGAAAAATTTTTTCACAGGCTTTTCCATTTAAACCATCGGCACCGAGGCCATATACGGTTTCCGTTGGGAAAGCAACGAGTTCTCCTTTTTTTAAGCATTTTACGGCCTCATCTAAGATATGGTGATCCAAGGCTTTTGGATTCAATTTATAATATTTCGTTTCCATAGAACCCATCCTTTAATGTATATACCGGGTCCATATGAAGGACCAATATGATTTTATATTTTCTGTAAACTTCTTTTTCCAAGGCGTCGATTATTCCATGGATCTCTTCCGCGTAAATATTTTTTGGCACTTCCACATGGGCCGAACAAATAATATTTCCTCGACCATAATTATTAACGACGATATCGTGAACACCAATGATATAATCTCCTGTTAATAAAATTTCTTTTATTTTTGGTATTAATTCAGGTTCGGGATTTTTCCCCAGTAATAAATCAATGGTTTCATAGGCTAGGGAAAATCCGGATTTCATAATAAAAAATGACACGATTATACCCGCAATAGCATCGATATTAAATGATGAATAATTTGAAACAATGGAGGATATCATAACCGCCACCGTCGCAAAACAATCATTTAATGAATCTTGTGCCAAGCCCATATTGATTGTCGAATCGATGGTCTCTCCAACATATTGATTCATGAAATACAAATAAATCTTAGGCAATATGGATAATGCCAAAATAATCATCAATATGGGGTTAATTTTCAATGGGGTCGGATGTATTAATTTTTGAATGGAAGTTTTTACCAATTCAAATCCCGCAAAGAGTATTAGTATCGACACAACAAGGGATGCAATATATTCATATCGACCATGGCCCTGGGGATGTTCTTTATCCGGGGGCAAAGCAGAGAGTTTAATTCCGACCACTGCAATTACCGATGATAATGTATCGGAAAGATTGTTTATCCCATCGGAGATAATGGAGATTGATCCAATGATCGAACCAATGGCAAATTTTCCGATGAATAATAATAAATTCACAATGATACCGATGATCGATGATATATAAATATACTGATCCCGTACTTCTGGTTCATGAACATCATCGGCCCTTGGAATCATTCGATGAAATATTTTTTTATTCATAACCATCTTCCTTTCTATTATATCGAGAAAAGTATATGGATAACAAGAGGTATTTCTCCTTCGTTTTTTCTAATATCTCCCCTTTTAATGTTTACATCTGGTTAATCCTTTAGATTTAAAAGATATCGGAGATAACATCGGATAGTTCTTCGCATTTAATAATATCTAAATTTTTTGTGGGAATTTCTTCTTCAAAGGGATAAGTGTAACATTTTTTATATCCCAATCGGTCCAATTCACGAATACGATCCGTTAATTGGGGCACCTTTTTCAATTCACCCGTTAAACCAACTTCTGCAATAAATACCGTTTTTTGATCGATTCCGATATTTTTTAAAGAGGATACTATGGCGATGATAATCGCTAGATTTACCGATTGCTCCGATACTCGAATTCCACCTGTCGTCTTTAAGATAACATTTTTATCGTAAAGATTCATATTTCCTCGTTCTTCTAATATTGAAATCAATGTATTTAATTGATCCTTACGTAAAGAATCACCAATCCTCTGGGGATAGGGCGTAAAGGACTTTGAAACAAGGGATTCCACTTCGACAACGATTAATCGAGAACCTTCTTTAATCATGGATAAAGCGGCACCGGGCACATTTCTACGGCGTTTTGTAATAAAAAACTCGTTGGAGTCCGTTATTTCTTTCAAGCCATTTTCTTCCATATTAAAAAGTCCAATTTCACCGGTGCGGCCAAATCGATTCTTCGTTGAGATGAGCACTCGCAATGCTTCATCGGATTCACCTTCAAGTAGTAATACCGTATCTACCATATGTTCCAAAGTTCGAAGTCCTGCCATTTCGTCTGCCTTTGTCATGTGACCAACCATAATTGCTGCTCGAGGTCTGGAGCCTTTGCACATTTCAATTAATTGATTGGTGCATTCGACGGTTTGTACCGGTGAGCCTGCTCGGGAACTATATTCTTCCAATACCATGGTTTGAATAGAATCCAAGAAGATGATATCAGGATCTAGACTCTTAATATTTTCCAAAGCAATATCCATGGATGTTGTCGATAGTATCCAGATATTTTCTGGAATTTCGTCTAAAATCCGATTGGCTCTTGATTTTATCTGGGATTCTGACTCTTCGCCCGAAATATAAAGTATTTTTATCTCATCGGTGGCGAGATCTCCGGCTATTTCCAATAAGAGGGTAGATTTTCCCGCACCGGGTCGAGCCGTTAATATTGCACAAGAGTCCTTGACGATACCTCCGCCTAATACCCGGTTTAATTCACCAATCCCCGTTTGTATTCGCTTGGATAAATCCACTTCCACCTTTCGAAGTAGTTTTGCTTTTTTGTTCTGTTTTCCTTTTTCCCCCCTAGGCGACTGGATCTCTACTTTTTCCTTTAATGAGCCCCAATTATGGCAAGAAGGGCATTTCCCCGTCCATGAAATAGTTTCATAACCACATTTATCACATTGATACATTGTTTTTGTTTTCAACGAAATCACCTTGTTCTATTATATCAAATCCTAAGAAATAAACGAATATTCCCTCAACAATAAAAGATCCCCAAAATTAAACTTGGGGATCCTGTATTTCTTTATGATATCAAGGATTTTTCTTTTAGCTCTTCAAAGACGATGGTATTATCTTTGGAAGTAATTCTGAAGGTAATCTTCTTGTGTATTTCTTCTTTTAAAATCGCTTCTGCAATACGATCTTCAATATCTTGACGGATAACCCGTTCCAAAGGCCTTGCTCCATAATCCTTGTCAAATCCCTTCTCAACAATATATTCCACTAAAGAATCATCATAAATTGCCGTTAGTTCAATGTCTTTCAAACGTTCAATTAATTCATCGAGCATTAAACCGACGATTTTTCTCGTATTTTCTTCCGTGAGATTTCTGAAAATAATCGTATCATCAAGGCGGTTTAAGAATTCTGGTCTAAATGTGTTTTTTAGTTCTTCTTCGATGATTTCTTTGTTTTTTTCATATTGGTCCCTACTTTCATCTTGGGTGGTGGAAAATCCAAGGACGCCTTTTTTGTCCAATAGGGTTGCCCCCACATTGGACGTCATAATAATGACGGTGTTTCTAAAATCCACGACCTTACCTTTAGAATCTGTTAATCGACCGTCATCTAATACTTGTAATAAAGCATTGAACACATCGGGATGGGCTTTTTCAATTTCATCAAAAAGAATCACAGAATAGGGTTTGGAACGAACGGCTTCTGTCAATTGTCCCCCTTCTTCATGGCCCACATATCCCGGTGGCGATCCAATTAATCGCGAGACCGAATGTTTTTCCATATATTCACTCATATCGATACGGATCATATCCTCTTTACTGCCAAATAGTTTTTCCGCTAAAGATTTTGCTAAATAGGTTTTTCCAACACCAGTTGGTCCGACAAAAATAAAGGATCCAATGGGTTTATCTTTTGATTTCAAGCCAACTCGGGCTCTTTTAATGGCAAAAGATATCGAATCAATGGCTTCGTCTTGACCAATGACCACTTTTTTAAGATTTTCATCGAGGTGAAGGTATTTCTTGTTTTCTTCTTCATCCATTTTAGTAACCGGCACATTGGACCAATCAGAAACGATACTTGCAATTTCATCATGACCAATTTCCATTCGATGGGTTTTTTTCTCCTTTTCCCATTGGCTGTTAATTTCTTCAATCTTTTCTTTTACATTTCGAATTTCATCTCGAAGCCTTGCCGCTTCTTCGAAATCTTGATCATCAATCGCCGCTTCTTTTTCGATCACTCGATTCTCCAGCTCTTTCTCCAATTCCCTCAAATCTGGCGGAGATACATAATATTGAATTCGTATCATGGAAGATGCTTCGTCAATTAAGTCAATGGCTTTATCCGGGAGGAAACGATCCGTTAAATATCTCGCGGACAATTCACAAGCCGACTCGATCGCTTCATCGGTTATGGTAACGCCATGATGGGCTTCGTATTTATGTTTTACGCCTTTTAATATGGTAATGGAATCTTCCACCGTCGGCTCTTCGACCATAATCGGCTGTAAACGTCGTTCCAAGGCCGCGTCTTTTTCGATATTTTTTCGGTATTCTGAAATTGTCGTTGCGCCAATGATTTGTAATTGTCCCCTTGATAGTACTGGCTTTAATATATTGGCTGCATCTAAAGCCCCTTCTGCACCACCGGCACCAATAATTGTATGGAACTCATCAATAAACAGTATAACATCTTCCCGTTCCACAAGTTCATTGATAATTTTTTTGATTCGTTCTTCAAAATCTCCCCGATATTTTGTGCCCGCTAATAACGATGCCATATCAAGACTTACAATAGTTTTGTCAAGCATGACTTCAGGAACATCTTTTTCGACAATTTTCTGGGTCAATCCTTCGGCGATCGCCGTTTTTCCTACACCAGGTTCTCCAATTAAAATTGGGTTATTTTTCGTCCTCCGAAGTAATACTTGTACAATTCTCTCGATTTCTTTTTCCCGGCCAATGACTGGGTCAATCTTCCCTTCTTTTGCTGCTTCATTTAAATTGATGGTAAATTGTTCTAATTCCGTCAATTCCTCTGATCGCTTTTTCCGAGGATTTTTCTTTTGGAATTTCTTGAGTTCCCGCTCAATCTTTTCCGTATTCACATTGGTTTCAGAAAGCATAAAAGAGGATAAAGAATCTTTATCGGCTATTAATGCCATGAATACATGTTCTGTTTTTAAATAAGGACTGCCCATTTCCGTCGCAATATTACGACTTTCGTTCATTACATTTTTTAATCGCGGTGTTAAATTTGTCGGTGGTGCGATGGAAGTTCCGTAACCGACAGTGCTGATTAAAATGGATTTCAATCGATCATAGGATCCTCCATTTTCTTCCAATAATTTTTGTTCTTTTTCTCCTAATTTTAAAAAGGCGAGAAGAACATGTTCTGTTCCTATATAATCATGTTTCAAATTAAAGGACTCTTGTGTGGCTCGTTTAATTAACTGATTTACTGAATTAATCGCCATTATTAACCTCCTTTAAATGTGTTCTAATGCGATCCCCACGAAGATATTCAATGGGGCGACTTGAATGCAATTTGTTTTTATATTCTAATAAATGATACTTTTGACAAATGGGAATCAATGCTAGAATTTCACTTTCTTTTAAATCATGAAATCCTAAAGAATATCCGTATAGCAAGTTCGATATGGCTTCAAAGATTTCTCCTTCATTTATAATTCTCCCATAACGAATAATGCCCAGGGCTCTAAAATAACGATCCTTCGATTTTTCTGGATAATTCTTATACTCATCTCGACGAAGATCCCGTTCGTTTTTAAAGATCCGGTCAATGGTTGCTTCAAACTTTTCTAAGGATTCTTCTTCTGTTTCTAGATAGCCTTTTTCGTAGGATATTTCATAGATATCTAGACGATCATCTCCCCATAAAGGTTCCATGTGATAACCTAAACGAAGCATCGAATCTCGAAATTTCTTTAATACTTTTTTTATCCGGAAGGCTTTTAAATGCAAGAAACAAGATAATTTTAAACCAGTTCCAGCCCTCGATGGATTCGTCTGCAAATAACCGTATTTCGGATCAAAGGCAAAGTCCAGTTTATGGTCCATCTGATCTTCAATTTCGTAAGCTTTTTCAAAGGCCTGACGAATCTTTAATCCCTCTTCAAGGGTTTCAATGGTTAAATGATCCTTTCCATTGATTTTTAGTGTTAGGCCTTGATTATGGAGAACCGAAGATATTCGCCAATTCTTTTCCATCGCATTATCGATGATTCCTTTTTCTTGCCAAAGTTTTTGCTCGACTCCTCCCATGGAAGACAAGGAATGAAAATATCCATCGACTTCCATTTCCTTAACGGCCTTTTCAATTTTTTTAGCTATAGATCGGGCTTCTTCCACTTCCAATTTGTTTACAAAAAAGTAATCGGAAAGATTTCTTGAGATCTCGACTTTTGATAAAACAAAGGGATTACACATAGGAATCCTCTCCAATTCTTTTTTCAAGATCTTTTATCTCATCACGCAATATAGCGGCGTACTCGAAATTCTCCTTTTCAATTGCCCGTTGTAATTTTTCTTTCTTTTCCCGCACTTCATCCATATCTCTTTTTATCCCTAATCGAGATTTTGGAAATTTACCACGATAGTGAAGATCTCCCTGTAATTTTAACAATAGATCCGCTGTGTGTTCCCCAAAGTTCTCATAACATCGATCACAGCCAAATTCTTCTTTTGCTAATACCTCTTGAAAATTTTGCTGACAATGATCACAAATGACATCCTCGTATTTCTCGTTATTTACTTCATCTTGAACATATCCTGAGAACAAAGAACGCAATAACCTTTGTAATTGATTCATTTGATCGGTTTCATCTAAGGTTTTGTTCTCTTCTAAAAATTCTAAATAATGCTCTTTGCAAAAACTTCGGGTGATTTGTTCCTCATTTTCAATAATGTGTATTTCAACTAAAGCTTCTTTATTACAACGATCGCATTTCATTTTATCACCTACTCTATCGTAAAAACGCCAATAAGATGCCACGGAGTAAATCTGCCCGTACTTTGTTTCGAATATTTACAGGTACTCGTTGGAGGGATTGATCTTCCAGTGCATGGCGGATCATTAGATTTTCCCTTTCCGTTATAATATCCTCTTCCTGCAAGGCTTTCATTAAAGATCCCGCTTTATCCTTGGTAATGGATGTTCCAATGCTGTTATAAATCATTTCTTCCAGTTGGACATCTTCTTCTTCAAAAGATAGTTTTATAATTCGTATATATCCACTTCCGCCGCGGCGAGATTCGATATAATAGCCTTTATATGGAGTAAAACGAGTCGTTAAAACATAATTAATCTGCGATGGGGCACAATCAAATTGATTAGCTAAATCATTTCTGCCTATTTCCAATCGCCCGTTATTTTCCTCGAGCATCTCCTTTAAAAATTCTTCGATAATATTACTTAAGCCGGCCATAGGACCCCTCTTTTCTATTATATCCATTATCTTATATTTCATCTTATATTTGACTTACTTTGACCAATTATTTCAAAATAGAATCGCTCAATCATTTAGCGACTATTTATATTATACCATCTTTGACCTTTTGCGTCAATCAACATAAAAAAGATCCCAATATTGGGATCTTTTTAATCTTCTTCATTCGCTTCTTCAATGATCTTTTCTGCAGCATCCTTTGGCACTTCTTCGTAACGTACAAATTCCATGGTGAAATCTCCCCGGGCCTGTGTCATGGATCGTAAATCAATGGCATATTCAAAGAGTTCTGAATGGGGAGCTTCTGCAAGGACAAGCTGGGTTCCATCTTCTTGCGGTTCCATGCCAAGGATTCGTCCTCGTCTTTTATTCATATCTCCCATTACATCACCCATATAATCATCGGGTACATGGACTTTTACTTGCATAATCGGTTCTAATAATATAGGTTGAGCTTCATTCATCCCTTTCTTAAAGGCAATGGATGCCGCCATTTTAAAGGCCATTTCATTGGAATCCACAGCATGATAGGAACCATCATAAAGGGTTGCTTTTACACCGACGACTGGATAACCCGCTAAAACACCTTCACGGATACATTCTCGAAGTCCTTTTTCCACCGCCGGGAAATAGTTTCGTGGAACTGCACCGCCAAATACTTCTTCTTCAAAGATAAAATCATCTTGCACTTCTTCTTCTACTTCATCGGGATTAAATGGTTCGAAACGAATGAACACATCACCGTATTGTCCGGCTCCCCCCGATTGTTTTTTATGGCGACCTTGGACGTCTGAATTTCCTTTAATGGTTTCACGATATGCAATGCGAAGGGGGATTTCATCGGTTTCCACTTGATATTCATCGGCTAAACGATCTCGTATAATTTGTAATTGGACATTACCTTGACCGCCAATGGTCAATTGTTTGGTTTCTTGATTACGAAGGACCTCGAAGGAGGGATCTTCCTCATTTAATTTGTATAATGCCGATGAAATTTTATCCTCATCTCCCTTTGATTTTGGTTCAATGGCAATGAAAAGATTTGGTTTTTTATATTTTAAGGGTTTATATAAAGTTGGATCATTTGCATCAGCAAGGGTATCACCGGTTTCTGTCTCCATTAATTTACTAATGGCGACAATATCCCCGGCAACGGCTCGATCCGTCTTAATTTGTTCTTTACCGCGTAAATAAAATAAACCGCCTATTTTTTCATTTATATCCTTTGTTACATTATAAATATCATCATCTTGGTGAATTGTTCCAGAAATCACCTTCATAACCGATATTTTCCCGACAAATGGATCGGAAATCGTCTTAAATACAACGGCTGACATCGGTGCATCGGGTGATACTTCTCGGACTTTATCGTCGGCGTGTCGGAATCCATAACGAGCCCTTTTATCATCGGGCGCTGGCATATATTCAGCGATAATGTCTAAAAGAATATCAATACCTGCTCCCGTTTCGGCAGAACCTGCAATTAAAGGTACAGCTGTGCCATTTAATAGGGCAGAAGTAATCCCGCTCATTAATTCTTCATGGGAAAACTCTTCTTCAGCGAAGTATTTTTCCATTAAATCATCATCGGTTTCTGCCACAGCTTCGGCAATTTCATTGTATACGACATCAACTTCAGCTTTACGTATTTCTGGAATCTCCACTTCTTTACGTTCAAATCCATCGTATTCGTAGGCTTTTTTGCTAAGTACATCGATCAAGCCTTTAAAATCTTCGCCTTCCCCTAAACTTAGGGTAAATGGGATAATTGTTTTCGAAAATCGTTGGTGAAGATCCGATACGATTTCATTGAGTTTAGCATTTTCTTTTTCCATTTTATTGACAAAAATAACCCGTGGCAATTCAATATCTTGGGTGTACTTCAACATCTTTTCCGTACCAACTTCGACCCCTGATACGGCATCGATGACAATGACTGCAGCTTCGGATGCCCGTAATGCGGCATAGACTTCTCTTTCAAAATCAAAATATCCTGGAGTATCAATAAAATTGATTTTTTTATTGTCCCATTCTACGGGTAAAATTGATGTTGATATGGAAACCTGTCTTTTTGTTTCTTGCTTGTTGTAATCGGAGACCGTATTCTTATCGTCGATTGATCCCATCCTTTTAATTGCACCACTTTTATAAAGAAGTGCTTCCGCAAGTGTTGTTTTCCCACTACCGCTATGTCCCGTTAAAGCGATGTTCCTAATGTTACTCGTGGCATAATTCTTCATATATTTAAAAACCTCCTATTGTGATCTAATTTATTTATTTCATCATTTATTATTATACCATAAAAGTAATAAATGAAAACATTTTTCCATTATCTAATCTTCCCTTAATCTCCCATCAATTTTATATAGAATTTACGATGCCTTGGGCCATCAAACTCGCAAAAGTATAAAGATTGCCAAGTGCCAAAAATAGGCCTACCTCCCGCGATGATAACTGTTTCCGAGCATCCAATGATCGAGGATTTTCCATGGGCATCTGAATTGCCTTCAAAGTGACGATATTCTTGGTAATGGGGAGACAGCTTTTCCCATAGATATAAAAGATCCCGTTGAACATCGGGATCTCCATTTTCATTAATCGTGATACCTGCCGTTGTATGGGGGCAGAAGATCAAAGCAATTCCCGATTCTATCTTTTGTTCTTCCAATGCCCTGATTAAAAATTCATCAATATTAATCATTTCGTTTCTTTTGTGACTTGTTATTTGAAATTCCAGTACCATTATTGCCCCCCTAATTGTATTTTCAATAAATCAAAATTAATTTTCTTATAAAATAAGCTCTTAAATCGATGGCGATCGCCCTTACTTTCTGCCAATGCCCACATGGATTTTGTCACAATGGATTCTGTCGTCATATCTAAGGCTTCAATAATATTCGGATGATCAGCAACTCTCTTTCCCACCTCATAAACATTTAGATCCGATCCCTCTTCTAAAACCTGGGTCGTGATGATGACAATTTTGTCCTCTGTAATGTATTTTTGTAATTCTTCAAATAGAGTGATAGGAATACCACCCACACCGAAAGATTCGATAATGATACATTTATAATGCTCAAAAATATATTTAATGAGATGTCGATCTAGGCCAGGAATCAATTTTAATAAAAATACGGATTCATCAAGTTCATTGTACACTTCCATAGGAGGTAATGGTCCACGATTTTCTATGAAATCGGCAATGCGGTGATCCATCACCAAACCCAACGGTGGGTAGTTTAACGAAGAAAAGGCATCAAAGGATTTTGAACGAACTTTTTTTGCCCGGGTTCCTGCAATGACTTTTCCATTAAATACAACGCTTGTATCCCGAGCTTCTCGATATGCGGCGTAATAAATACTATCTAATAAATTCGTTTTGGCATCGGTAATATCCATACGTATGGATTTTTGTGAACCAGTAAGTACTATGGGCTTGGGCGAAAATTGGATTAAATAGGAAATCGCCGATGCCGTATAGGCCAAGGTATCCGTGCCATGGGTAATGACAAAGCCATCGTATCGATCATATTGATTCAAAATCGTTTTTGTAATTTGTAACCAATGATCCGGTGAAATATCCGTAGAATCGATATCAAAAAGGTTTAAGGCATCAAGATGTATATTCTGTAATTCAATATTTAATAATTCCAATAATGCCATGGAGGATAAACCCGGTCGCAGTCCTCTTTCACTGGGAACAGATGCTATGGTTCCACCCGTTGTAATGAGCAATATTTTCTTCATTCCTTCACCTCGAAAATATTATACCATAAAAAATAATCGTCTCATTCGAGACGATTATTTTAATATTATTTTGCAGGTACTACGGATCCACCATATTCATTTTCGATGAATGTTTTACAAGCGTCAGATTGAAGAACTTCCATTAACACTTTATACTTTTCGGAATTTTCTTCTCCCCTTCGAACTGCTACAATATTCGCATAGGGATTGTTTTCTGTAGATTCTAATACAAGGGCATCTTCCACTGGGTTAAGGCCTTCTAATATCGCGTAATTGGAGTTAATCACTCCGCCATCTACATCTTGATAAGTTTTCGCTGCTGTCGCTGCGTCAACTGGTGTAATTTTTAAATTTTTTGGATTATCTTTAACATCTTTTTCTGTCTGTCCTAATTCATCACCATTTTCTAAGGTGATTAATCCATTTTCTTGTAGTAATAAAAGAGCACGACCACAATTTGTATCATCATTTGGAATAATGATTTCAGCGCCTTCTGACAGTTCATCGATGGATGTTAGATCTTTTGCATAAAATCCCAATGGTTCCAAATGTACGGCACCTAAGGAAACTAAATCCAAATCATGTTCTTCGCAAAAATCTTCGAAATATGGCTCGTGTTGGAAATAATTCGCATCAATTTCTCCATCGGCTAATGCCGTGTTAAATAATGGGTAATCGCTGAATACTTTTGTCTCAACTTCTAGACCCTTCGCTTTAAATTCTTCTTCTAAAGCTTTGATAATTTCTTCGTGGGGCGTTGCGGTAACACCAATAAGAATTTTATTATCTTCTTTCAGTGTTGTTTCTTTCTTTTCAGCAGTATCGTTCTTGCCACAAGATGCTAATAAAACGATGGTTAATACGATTGCAAATAATTGTTGTAATCTCTTCATATCATTTCTCCTATTTCTTATTTATTTTTGTTGCCAATGCCGTTCCTATGAATTGAACCAATTGTACCATAATGATAATAATAAGGACGGAAACCCACAGAATATCCAACTCGTTTCGTTGATAACCGTAACGGCCAGCGATATCTCCTAATCCACCGCCACCCATAATACCAGCCATCGCTGAATATCCGATTAAATTAATAACCGTCATCGTAATACCCGAGATAATATTGGGCATCGCTTCCTTAAACATTATTTTTATGATTTGACCATGTCCGGCTCCCATGGCCGTGGCCGCTTCAATTACCCCTCGATCCACATCGAGCAAATAGGTCTCGATTAACCTTGCAACAAAAGGCGCCGCCGATATGGAAAGGGGAACAATTGCCGCTGTCGTACCGATGGTTTTTCCCACAATAATCCGGGACAGAGGAAACAGCAAAAACATTAATATAATAAACGGAAGTGATCGTAAGATATTCACTACCCAGTTAACCGGCTTATAAAGATTTTTAATGGGATGGAGCCCTTCTGGCCGTGTAAATATTAATAATACACCAATGGGAACTCCCAATAATAAAGCAAAAAACGTGGATACAAAGACCATATATAGGGTTTGGGGAATCGCAGGCATTACGATGGAAAATATCCGTTCCATTATAACACCTCCGTGTTAATATTATTTTCTTCAAAAAAGTCGAGGGCCTCAAATATATCTTCCCTTGTCCCTAAAAATTCCACCATTAAATAACCTACTTTTGATGTGCTTAATGTATTGATATTTCCCGATATAATATTAATATCCACATTAAATTCACGGATACATTGGGAAATTAATGGATTGGTCGCTTGATGGGGTCCATAAATCAGGCGCACGAGGGTGCCTTTGAAGTCTTTTCCATCGAGCTTGACATCCCTTTGTTCTTTTAGGCTCTCAATAAATGAAATTGTAATGGGATTTTTAGGATTCTGAAAGAGTTCTTCTACGGTATTTTCTTCTACAATTTTTCCATTTTCCATCACCGCTATTCGATCACAAATATCTTTTGCCACTTCCATCTGATGGGTAATCATAATAACGGTCATATCATACTCTTTCACTATTTTTCGTATTAAATCAAGGATCTGCTTCGTATTTGCCGGGTCTAGAGCCGATGTTCCTTCATCGGAGAGCAAAACTTTTGGTTTATTGGCAATAGCCCTTGCTATGGCGACCCGTTGTTTTTGCCCCCCTGAAATTTCTGCAGGATAGGCATTTTTCTTTTCCACAAGATCAATAAATTCCAACAACTCCATAACTCTTTTATCAATATCTGCCTTAGGATAATGGGCGAGTTTTAATGGATAGGCGATATTTTCATAGACCGTCATTTGATGAAATAAATGGAAGGATTGAAAAATCATCCCAATTTCTTTTCGTTTCTCCAATAACTCCTTTCGATTCAAACTTAAAATATTAATTCCGTCCACAAAAATACTTCCCTCAGTCGGTTCCTCGAGGCGATTGATGCAACGAACCATCGTCGATTTCCCGGCGCCGGAAAGTCCAATTATTCCATATATTTCTCCTTTTTCGACTTGAAAGGAACAACGATCGACAGCACGAAAGACTTTATCGTCGATGGTGTACTCTTTTACTAAATGATTAACCCTAATCATCTTTGCCTCCCCAACAATGTACTGTATCACAATACTTAAGCTATCTTTAAATTAATTGTTATTAGTATAGCGACTAAAAGTAGAATTGTCAAGGGTTATCTAATCTTCGGGGAAATTAAAAAGATCACATTAATTTGTGATCTTTTTTACTATGTTTTTTTAATAAAGTTTTCTTTGCAATAAGGGCAAGTAATCTTGATTTTCCCCTTCCCCTTTGGTACCTTCATCTTTTTAGAACATTTCGGGCATTTTAAATATTTATACTTCGATTTGTTTTTTATTTTTAAGGATTGTTGTCTAAAAAATTTCCGCAATGGCTCCGTCGCATTTAAATATTTTAACCGTTCCCCATATCTTTTGGTTGTATTTTTAGAAAAAACACGAAAGATACCAAAATATAAAACGAAGAAAAATGCGATGGTATTTAGCCAAGGCTTACGGAAGAAACCACTTAATATTGTCAATATAATGGCAAGAACCATTCCAAATCGAGATAGCTCATCGCCTCCATAACGTCCTTCCATAAACTTTAAAATTTTTTCTTTCATAGATTACCTCAATTCACCAACTGTTCCAATACCTTTGATATATCTTCATAAATCGCGATATTTGCTTGATGGTCCAAGGGGGTCGGATCTTGGTTGATTAATATCATCTTTTCTCCCCGGTAATAATTAATCAGTCCAGCTGCTGGATACACCATTAATGATGTCCCTCCAATGATAAAAACATCCGCCGATGCAATTTGAGAAATTCCTTGGGACATTTTGCCTTGATCCAAGGCTTCCCCGTATAAAACAACATCTGGACGAATAATTCCATTGCAAGAATCACAATGAACCGGATTTTCATGATCCATAAAATAATCGATGGTAAAAGATTTATGGCATTCTTTACAATAATAATCCCGAAGATTTCCATGGATCTCAATGACATTTTTCGTCCCGGCTTTTTGATGAAGACTGTCAATATTTTGTGTGATCACACAGCTCAGCTGCCCTCTTTTTTCCAATTCGGTTAAGGCAAAATGGGCGCCATTAGGTTTAGCCTCCTCAAAAATTAATTCGTTTTTTACATAATCCTGAAATTCTTTAGGATGGTCTTCTGAAAATTCATGGCTTAACATATACTCCGGCGAATAATTAGATTGGTTTTTCCGATTATACAAGCCAGTCGCCGATCGAAAATCCGGTATTCCCGAGGCCGTTGATACACCGGCTCCGCCAAAAAATACAATTCGTTGCCCTTCTTGTACCCACTTTCTCGCTTTATCCATATTCTTCAATAAAATCGACTCCTTTATTCTCATCTATTATATCGATGAAATATCAATAAATTATGAATCTACCTGTCGTAATTTTCGTTCTTCTAGTTTTGTGCCGTAGGATAGTAATATCACCGATAGAAAAATTAAAGTACAAGCGATGATTTTTTTCATATCGGCACTTTCATGGAGAATAAAAACGCCAAGGATTACAGATGTAATTGGTTCTAATGTCGAAAGGATCGACGCCGTTGACGGGCCGACGATCATAATTCCCATTTGCAGAAAAGCAACGCCTAGAATCGCAGTAACTACTGCCACAAAGAAGGATATCCCCCAGACGATTGGCGGAAGTTTCAGTGTAAAATCACCGGAGATCATTCCGTATATCGTCAAAAAAACAGAATTCATCAAACAATTATAGAAAGTAACCTTAATGGAATCCATATTTTTTAATCCCGATCGATCCATGTAAATAATATAAAAGGCATAAGTAAAGCCTGAGATCGTGGCGAGAAATATCCCTTTTAAGGATGTTCCACTTCTGAAATCAGCTAAGATAAAGACGCCAATCATGGACAAAATCAATGCCGCTAATTTTAAAAGATTAGATCGTTCTTTGAAGAATAAAATCCCGATAAAAGTAACGATCGCCGGATAAATGAAATGTAATGTCGTTGCACCTCCAACGGACATATATTGATAGGATGAGTATAGGACAACGGTGGTCAGTCCTCCACCAATCACCGATAAAATAAATAATTGCACTCCTTGTTTTCGATCGACCTTAAGGGATACTCTCCTAGAATTTAAAGAAATAAAAAGTACCGGTAATACTAAAAACCCCCGGAAAAATGCCATCATCACAGGATTATTACCATGATCAAAAGTTATATTTACAAGGATTGGCGTAAAGCCAAATACAAATGCTGATATCATTGTATAAATCATGCCCATTAATTGATTCATAACATCACCTATAAATTGTCCGAATATGGCCATCTTCTCCATAATAAGAGAGGACTTCCATATATTCACCATTATATACTTTTAAAATATCATCCATGGAATCGGATTTATTCTCCAGCATTAAAAACTCTTGATAATCCATCCAGGATAATCGACCTTCGTCGACGATGTCTAAAAGCTGGCCGGAAAATTCCTCGGTATAAAATAAAAAACCCGACTGTCTTAACGATATATCCTCGCTGAACCAATGGATCACACCCATTAATTTTAGCTTTCCAATGCTTAAGCCGGTCTCTTCCATGACTTCTCGACGTACCGAATCGAATAATCCTTCATTATCTTCCAAATGCCCTCCGGGAAAAGTCAAACCTTCCCATCCATATTTCTTTTTTTTATCGAGGACAACGACTTTTTTCGTCTTTTTATCATATATCATACACATATTCATTAATACTGTTTGCATCATCTTTTTTTCCTATCTACTTTTTTCTTAAACGCTTCGTATTCCTTTGGCGTAAAATAACGATTCGTCTTATCCTTTAATAAAGTATCAATGGCAAAGATCACTCCTGCACTAATACAATTTACCCCCTTTTCATGGGGTAAGAATATATAGGTTAAAGCAGCAAATACCGGTAATAATCTCATGGTTATATTTAATGGTTTTGTTCTAGCCATAGGTATGGTTACATATTTTTTCGAGGTATATGAAAATCGATAATAAGCAAAAGCCACAAAAGCCAGAAGGGCGATCCAAATCCATCGTCGTTCAAAATTCTTTATTTGCACTAAATAAACAACAAAAAAAACGAGAATAATAAGTAACATTTGTAAATAAACTAATATCTTTCGTTTTTGATCTTTTTCGTATTCCATGGTCTCACCTACCTTCTCAATTAATTATATCATATGAATGTTTTTAGCAAATGTTCAATGTAAAATTACATGAAAGATCTGAAATTATTAAACCTATTGTCGAAAAATGATCATTATGAAAAAATACAGAAAAAGTGATGTTTTCTTACAAAAATAAATCGATAAAAAGATTCAATAGGGATGGTTTAAAATAATATGAGAGATCCTCAGTGTTATTTCCTCTGTTCATGATCATAAAAAATTTTTATACCACGGCCATGATTCGGGTATCTCTTTTCAAAGAATAAGAAAATAAAATCGAGGCCTCTTAAAAAAATTGCTCGAGATCATTCTAGGCTTTGCCAAAAAGGATATTTTAAAAGAAGTTAATTTCTAGTATTATGGCGAAGCATTATATGGTGAAGAGCTCCAAAAATAGGAATCCCCGATACTATCACCGATTTAGGCTTAACCCTGGAGATTATGACTAGGAATCTAGGAAAGTAAATCTATTCCTCCGAAAGAAAGATTAAAATGATGATCTACGATCATCAAAAAAACTCCTGTTTACCTCAACTCTTAATAAATTGAGTTTACGGTATACAGGAGTTTTATTTTAATTTATAGGATTTCTTCTTGTTTTTCGTAAAGCGAGAGGCTCCCCGAGGATTTCCCCATAAATAATGGCTTTTTTCGGATCGAGAAACAAGTCATCATAATCTCCACCCACAATCTCTTCTTCCGATAGGGTTTCAATTTGAAGTTCATGGGCTGCGATATCGTAATCATCGGTATAATAAGAACGAATCTCTTCGATCTTCTTTTCATCTTTTTTCCTTCTGATTTCTTTTCGATCATGGGATTTTTGAGCTTCTTCTTGATCTCGCCAATTCTTTTTTTGTGCATCTGTTCCATATTTTGAAGCAAACTTTTTGATGACTTCCTCTGGAATCACGCTTTTTGTCCTATCTTGTTTTTTTCTTCTTTGTTTTGTTTTTTCATTATTTTGGACAAATCTTCCGAATACATTGGACAGGATCATCACAAAGATGAAAATACCTATAAGCTCCATATGATCCCCCTTTTACTTCTTCTTATGCTCATTATCAGAATTGCCGGATTTCGCAATGGATTCTCTCATATCGGTATCGCTAACAATATTTTTCAAGTGGTAATAATCCATGGCCCCAAGATTTCCCTCTTCTAAAGCTTTTGCCAATGCTAAAGGTACCTTCGATTCGGCCTCTACAACCTTCGCCCTCATGGAACGAACTTCGGCAATCATCTCTTGCTCCTTTGCCACAGCCATGGCTCGTCGTTCCTCCGCTTTCGCTTGGGCGATTCGTTTATCGGCTTCCGCCTGATCGGTTTGTAATTTCGCACCGATATTTCGGCCAACATCGACATCTGCAATATCAATCGATAATATTTCAAAAGCCGTTCCTGAATCTAGACCTTTGTCTAAAACGGTTTGGGAAATGGAATCGGGATTTTCTAAAACCCCTGTGTGTGATGATGCCGAACCAACGGTTGTAACAATACCTTCTCCGACACGTGCAATAATTGTTTCTTCGCCGGCTCCACCGACTAAACGCTCAATATTTGCCCGTACCGTTACTTTTGCCTTTACAATTACCTCAATACCATTCATCGCGACGGCGGCAATATTTGGAGTTTCAATAACCTTAGGATTAACCGATACCTGGACAGCTTCCAATACATTACGTCCAGCCAAATCAATGGCTGCTGCCCGCTCAAATTCCAAATCAATTTCTGCACGTTGGGCAGCAATTAACGCATCCACCAATGTGTTGACATTACCACCTGCTAAATAATGTGCTTCCAATTGATCGGCTTTTAAATGTAAACCGGCCTTCGTTGATTTAATTAAGGGATTGACGATAACACTTGGTCGCACCCGACGTAAACGCATTCCGATTAATTCACTAATTTTTATTTTAACACCGGCAAAATGTGCAGTAATCCACAAGCCTACTGGTACAAATGTAAAAAATAAGATCAATAATATTATGATGAGTACCGCCATGGCACCAAAGGCTAAGTTAAAAGAATAAAATCTCATATTAAATCCTCCTTACAAATATTTTAAATCCATCGACCCGCTCTACGATAATAGGATCGCCTTTTTTTATAAACTCCCCTTCTGTCAATGCATCGAGACGTCGGTCATCGATTAATATCGTACCAGAAGGCCGTAGAGGAGTGAGGGCAATCCCCTCTTTTCCAATAAATATTTCATATTCATAAGATTTTTTGCGATTATCTTTTTCCAATATCAGTTTTTCAAATCGCCTTGTATGCATTCCTTTTTTGAAAATAATAAGAGCGATGGTAAAGGAAAAAACAAAGGCAATGGATAAAAATAAAATCGCTTTGGACAAATCGTTAAAATTAGTCATCAAGCCTAAAACCATAAATACTATCCCTGCAATCCCGGGCAAGCCAAATCCCGGTACAAAGATTTCAATGATTATCATGATAAATCCTAAAATAAATAATAGAACGGGTAACAACACTTGATTTCCAATATTATGACCACCATAAAAGAATAGGATTAGGGCAATCAAGGCTATAATTCCTGCCACACCTCTTGTATCGGCCAATACTTCAATCACTATCCCGGATACCCCTATGATGATTAAAATCAATCGTAGAATATCTTGTGATAAAAACTCACCGATGGACGATATTAATGGCGGTGAAGCAATATTAGAACCAGCTCCTTGGGAAACGGTTCCCATTATCAATAATAGAAATAGAGTAAGTCCATATTTTATTGATGGATACATCTTTTTAGTTTTCATATAATCACCTATATCTATTATATCAGAAAACGATTCAATTATTAATAGAAATTATCCATTTATCCTTAAATCTGTTATAATAATTCATGAAATCATTAATTAGGAGGTTATTTGATGAAAAGATTACTGAGCCTACTCCTTGCTTTCTTACTCTTAACATCTTGTGCTTCAGAACAAGAACAGACAGAAGAAACGTCGACGACAGAAGAAGTCGATAATGGGGAGCAAGAAGTAGAAGATGTAGAAGAAACAAAGGAAGATAAGGTAGAAGAGAAGGAAGAAGAAACAGAAGATGTCAAGGTAGAAACCGATGCGGAAGATGAAAGTCCTGAAGAATCAGTAGGCACTATGGATACCGATCAAATGATTGAAAATTCCGACGCCATTGCCAAAGTAAAATATTACCATAAAAATGGTGAAAAACATTATAAAATTCTAGAGATATTTCGAGGAAACTTTAATGAATCCTTTGAAAAACCTACTGTTGACTTAATGGAAAATCGTCCTTATCTCTTTTTCTATAGAGAAGAAAATGGAAAACTTATACCGACAAATGGCGATAACTCCTATTTACTTTTAGAAGGAGATATGCACGAAATCTTCGAAAAAATCAAACATTAAATAAAGGGCCTTAAAGGCTCTTTATTTGATTTTCTTTCCTTTATTTAGTATAATGAATATGCATATATAGGGGGATGTTCCGGTTTCGACGGGGTCATTGAATGTGCAATAGCGAGTCGTTTTCGTCGATAAACGTAAAAAAAAGACAACTAAATTTAAACGCAGAAGATAATAATTTTGCATTAGCTGCCTAACAACAGCTATGATCACTTTCGAGTTGCCTACAGCTTGAATTTTGATCTCAATTAATGTAGGCTTCCAAGGTTAAGTAAGCTTTGCCTTTTCCTTGATGTATAGATGAAGCTACCGATCTGTAAATTTTGTTTATTGAATGCACAGATGGGGAATAAAATTCAATAAACTGCACTCGGAGAATTTGCATTGGATATTTCCTCGGACGCGGGTTCGACTCCCGCCATCTCCACCAT
>JAUNVW010000035.1 GCA_030540635.1 Tissierellia bacterium
CCGATCTATAAAAGTCACTTTTACCTGTTAAAGAACCTTCTATCACTTTAAAGCCATTGGATTCAATAAAATCTTTTGCCCTTTTATATCGCTTTTTCGCAAAATAAGTCGCCGGTGAAGATGGTGAAAATATCCCTATTCCATCTCCTTTTTTTAATCTTTTTGGTAAAATCAATTTAAGTCTCCTCACTCAATAATCATAGATTCTTGGTATGACATACATTTACTTCTTCAGTCCCTTCGCTCCTTAACAAGAAATGTTACGGCTTCAACATGGCTTGAGAGTACAGTATGGATAACATTGAAAAAATCTTTGACCTCTGTTTATAGAAATATATCGACTATTTATTATCGTCAATAAGTTTTCTAATGTTTCTATCAAAATCAGAAACTATCTTTTGTGTATTATTAAAAGCATCATATTCTTCTCCTGCTATCTTCTTCGCTTCTAACATGGAAACTGATCCATAACCTTCTAGTATTTTATATTCTCTAAATTCTAGAAATCTATCAATGCTTGAGGCAAATTCTTCCATAGTAAAGGTATTTCTTCTTTCAATTAAATCTTCTATATAATCAAAATATCCTGAAACATTTCTCTCTAATTGTTTTATCTCTTTTTCACTTAGATAATTTTTAGCAATATAAGTATCTGACTTTAAAATTCTTCCATCAGGAGAATTTTTCCATGTGGTTAGACCCATATTTTCTTTATATCTATTTGCTTTTGATTTAATGATTTCCGCTGCAGTCTGACCAGTGATGGCATAGTGAAATTTATTTTGAACATTAGCATAAAAGAGTTTCGTTGTCTTAGAGTCTTTATCATAGTCAATTGAAATTTCTGCAAAAATATCAGTGATTTTTTGCCATATTCTTCTTTCGCTCGCCCGGATGGAACGCACTCTTTCAAGCAATTCTTGAAAATAATCTTCGCCAAAGAGAGTTTTCCCTTGCTTTAATCTTTCATCATCTAAAGCAAAGCCTTTAATCATAAACTCTTTCAAAACTCCCGTGGCCCATATCCGAAATTTCGTAGCCCTTTTAGAATTGATTCTATACCCTAAAGCTATGATTGCATCTAAATTATAGAAATTAGTGAGTCTTGTTTGTATAGATCCTTTTATCGCACCATGTTTAGTGGTTGTTTCCATTTTGGAAACAACCACTTTTTAATCTAATTCTCCTTCATCAAAGATATTACTCAAATGTTTACTAATTGTGGGAACACCGACATCAAATAAATGAGCCATTTGTTTTTGGGTCATCCATATACTTTCATCCATGATGAGAACATCGGCTATCACTTTATTATCATCCGTTTCGTATATTAAAAATTTTTTTCTAATTTCTGAATTCACAACAATTCTCCCTTTATCATGTTCAATTTTTTATAATTTTATATACACAAAATATTAGATTTAACCTTTTGATACTATGTCTTTCTTTAGGCGTTATTAAAGAGTCTGACTAATTTATTACAAGTTATATATGGTAATACTGCTTATTAATCGTTTAGAATCAGCCACAACATAGAAAAAATAAATCATATTTATCAAGGTTTAAATAATTTTTAAAAATTGAGTACAAAAGTTTTTTGTTTTACATAACTTCAAATTTTTACTCACTACTCTTTAACTCAGGTTTTTTTCTTGTTTTTTTCATAACATAAATAAGTAGCTGAACCAGTATCACATGAATTATTATTCTCCTACAAGTATTGCACAGTTAATTCTTTTACTTTTTCACTATATTTGCTAATGAAAAATTCATCGAATTCTCTATAACCTTTTTAAAGTTTCCAAGGTTTGAGTACTTTTCTTCCACTAGAAAAGAAAACCAAATTCATACAAACAGAAAAAACATCAAAATTTCAAGATCCGTCATTAATTCTTCGCCTTCTGTTTTTTATTAAAATGGCTAACTGATCTTTATTATTTCTAACAATCCAAGAATTAATAATATCTACTATTTCAAATTCTCTTAGCAAAGATTCTGTATAATCATATTCTAGATAAGAAGAACATAGATCATAATAGTCAATCCATTTCTTTTGATAGACAATTGTATGAAGAAATCCTCCTTCTATTCGTTGTATTTGATTCTAAGTAGATTGTATAATTATCGCCAAACTCCATGCTGATTTTTATGCTAATCTATCATTTACTCTTTCTTCTTTGTTTATCGTATAAATAATAGCAAAAAATGATATTGCTGCTGAACCTATAATCCAAATAAATGTTATTTAATTATGTGAAAAATTATTCGCAAAAATTAACATTAATACTAAACCAATTATTAACGTAACAATTATAAGAACTATCTCATAGAAAGGGAATGGTTTATTAATTTAAGGAATTTAAACTTGAATTAATCTCCATTTCACAAATATCGAAATTTGTTTTTGTTTAACCATTTCTTACCAACTTCCTTTTTAATAATATCTGAGCTACAATAACTATTTTGATTTCAGTTTGATTAGCAACTTTATAGTGGACACAAAAAGACGCGATTTATTTATTAATTATCGATTTTTATCTCCTAATTATTATTCTAGCTTATTTTTACTTTGTGGACTTCATTAATCATAATTTTATTAACTCTCATTTATATTGTATTATATTTTTTAAAAATATTGCCATAATTTCTTCTAAATGCCATTTAACCCTTTGTCATCAACGCCACACACTCCACATGCAAAGTCTGGCTAAATTGATCCACTGCCGTTATTTCCTTTAATTGAAAGCCATGTTTTTTCAATCGTTTCAAATCCCTTGCAAAGGTCGCTGGATTACAAGAGGTGTAGATGATTTCTTGGACTTTTGATTGTCCAATCCTCTCCACTAATTTTTTATGAAGGCCGGCTCGTGGGGGATCCACGACGAGGGTTTTGTAGGGATCTTTTTGTCTGAAGAGGTCTTCTGCTTTGCCACAGAGAAAAGAAATATTACGAATATCATTTAATCGAGCATTTCTCTTGGCGTCTTGAACGGCTTTCTCTACAATTTCCACACCAGTGATTTCATTATGTTCTGCAATATAAATGCTAATACTTCCAATCCCGCAATACAGCTCTAAGATCTTTTTTCCTTCTCCCACGAAGCCTTTGATTTCATCATAGAGAATCTTCGTCGTCATTAAATTGACTTGGAAGAAGCTGTCTTGACTTAATTCATACTGGTAGTTTCCAATGGTTTGATAAAATTTTTTCTTCCTATAAAAATTTTTATAATTTCCTTTTTCTTTCATTTGGACTTCGATGATGTCGGAAATTTTACGAAAGGCGTTCAGAATACTTGGTGAGATTTTTTTGCCGATGACTCCTAATTGAATTTCTTTGCCATTTTCCCGGATCTCTATTTTCTCGATGCGATGATCTTTTCCTTGAAGGACCTGTTCAATCGCTTTTAAATTCCGATTGATCACTTCCCCTGCAATGGGACATGTGCTAATGGGGACAAAATGATGGCTCTTTCGATTATAGTAACCTAGCTTTTCTCCTTTTACTTGAAGCCTGACTTTATTGCGATAGCCGTATTCTTCCCCTGGGAGAATGGGAATATCCCATTTCTTTTCTCCACCAATTCGTAGGAGTGTATTCTCAATATGGGTCTTTTTTAACGCTAGTTCTTTTTCATATGTAATATTTTGTAGACTACAACCATCACATTCATAAAAATGAGGACAGCGAGGTTCTACATGATAAGGGGATGCTTCGACGGTTTTTGTTTTTTCCATGAACGTGATATTTTTCTTTTGTTCTAGCACTCTCGCTTCACAGCGCTCCCCCAATTGTCCATTTTCAATGAAATAGACTTTTCCATTCACTTTCGCT
The DNA here is from genome assembly GCA_030540635.1 of Tissierellia bacterium. Classification (GTDB taxonomy): domain Bacteria; phylum Bacillota; class Clostridia; order Tissierellales; family Peptoniphilaceae; genus JAUNVW01. The sequence continues at coordinate 3,836 of JAUNVW010000035.1, forward strand.
ACACCTTGTCCATCATCGGTTAGATCTTCAATATAGTACTCCATCGTCAACTCCCCTTCTTTTCTATTATACACAAAAGAGTGGCTCTTTAAAAAGATCCACCCTTTTCACCGATTCTTACCTTTTTAAAAATTCATCGAGATTATCTTCTTCAATGATTTCAATGCCAAGTTCTTTGGCCTTGTCATATTTGCTTCCGGGATCTTTTCCGACAATGACATAGTCGGTGTTCTTCGATACGGAAGAAGTTACACTGGCGCCTTTTTGTTGTAGGAGTTCTTTTAATTCTTTTCTCGTGTAATTTTCCAAAGCACCGGTTAGTACAATGGTTTTGTCCCATTTTTCTGAGTTTTCCACAGGTTTTGGATTTTCGATTTGGATGCCTTTCGATAATAGTTCATCGATCCCGTGGACAATATGTTCATCGCTAAAAAATTCTAGGATGTTTTTTGCCATGATCGGTCCCACATCTTCTACTTCCACGAGGTCTGAAAAGCTGGCTTTTCGAAGATTTTCCAAGGAACCGAAATGTTGTGCCAAATCAAAGGAGGATTTCTCTCCTACTTCTGGAATCCCAATGGCAAAAAGGAAATGATCCAAGGCGACATTTTTGCTTTTTTCCAAGGCATTTAATAGGTTTTGAGATTTCTTTTCCTTAAATCCCGGCAATTGAAAGAGATCTTCTTTTGTGAGGTCGTAGAGCTGACCGAGTCTTGTAATATCTAGTACCGATAATAGTTTTTCACAAGTTTTTTCCGATAGCCCTTCAATATCCATGGCATTTCGGCTCGCAAAATGAACCATACGCGATACGAGTTGAGGGGTACAAGTCATCGAATTAGGGCAGAAGTAATGGACACCATCTCGAATGAGTTCGGTATGACAGTAGGGACATTCTTCTGGTGCTTTGATTTCTTCGGTATTTTTTTCATCATCATCGACGGTTCCTAGGATTTCTGGGATGACATCATTGGATCTTCTGATCCAAACTCTAGAATGAATCCGTACTTTCTTTCGCCGAATATCATCCATATTGTTTAAAGTAGCCCGTTGCACCGTTACATCCCCGATTTCTACGGGTTCCAATAGAGCTGTCGGTGTGATTTTCCCTGTTCTTCCTACATTCCACTCTACTTCTTTTAAGACGGTGGAGTACTCTTCTGGTGCAAATTTATAGGCAATGGCCCAACGGGGGAAGCGATTCGTGTAACCGAGTTTTTCCCTTGTTGGTATATCATTAACTTTGATGACGACACCATCGGTTAAGATGTCGATTTCTTTTCGATATTCTTCGATTTCATGGATGTATTTTTCGATCTCTTCGCTATTTTTTGCAATTCGTAAATAGGGATGGGTTTTGAAATGATTCTCTTGTAAAAAGGAGAAGATCTCCTCCTGCGAGGAAAATTCACGATTCTCGATATAACCGACATTGTAGAAATAGGCGGTGAGATGACGTTCTGCCGTCACTTTCGGATCGAGATTACGAAGGGCACCGGCTGCCGCATTTCTTGCGTTTTTCAAGGGGACTTCGTGGGTTTCGTTATACTCTTTTAAACGGGATAATGGCATGAGTCCTTCCCCTTGGACTTCCATCAATTCTTTCGAAGAAATGGAGAGAGGTATGGAGTAAATCGTCCGAATTTGTGCGGTGATGACTTCTCCCGTCGTACCATTACCTCGAGTCGTCGCCATTTGTAGATCTCCATTTTCGTAAGTGAGATTAATGGTCAATCCATCAAATTTTAATTCCACGGTGTATTCTGGCGTCGGTAAAGAATCTTCATGATTTTGATTGTAATTATGAACGAGTTCTTCCACTTTCCGAACGAAATCTCGTACTTGTTCCAAGTTTTGAGCTTTGTTCAATGAGTAAAGATTGGCGATATGATCGTGTTTTTCAAAGCCCTCTAATACTTCGCCACCAACTCTTGTCGTGGGAGAATTTGGCAGGACAAAATCGGTCTCTTTTTCTAAATTCACCAATTCATCGAATAATTTGTCGTATTCCCCATCGGTGATGATGGGATCATCTAATGTGTAATAATGATAGGCATAGAGATTGAGCTGATCGACAAGCTCTTTCATTCGCTCTTTCTTTTTATCCATTTTTAAATCCTTTCCAATGGCGCAATGCCGGCATTGAGTTTTTTAATGCCTTTATTTTCAAAAGAAATGGTGACTTCATCGCCATTTTCTTTCGGCGTGACTTGCACAATGGTCCCGACCCCAAATTTTTTGTGTTTTACTTTTTCTCCTAATTGAAATCCTGAACTTTCTTTTTTCTTTGGACTTTTTGGAAAAGATTGAAGTACTGAATCTTTCATAAAATTCATGGAGTCGGAATAAGATTGACGGAAATTTATTTCCGCTTTCTTCTTTTCCTTTTCCTCTAAATGTTCTCGCATTTCGTCAATGAAGGGAGATTCCATCGCCGGTTCGTATTTCCCAAATGTACGTCTTGCTGAACTGGAGGAGATGAAGAGTTGTTTCCCCGCCCTCGTTATTGCTACATAGCAAAGGCGACGTTCTTCTTCTTTTTCTTTCTCGCTCACAGAGTTTCTGTGAGGGAATAATCCTTCTTCCATGCCGGCAATGAAGACGACATCAAATTCTAGGCCTTTTGCCGAATGAACAGTCATTAAACTAACTCCTTCATCGCCGGAAGTTTTATCTACATCGGATAGCAATGATGTTTCTTGAAGATATTCTTCTAGTTTCGCTTCTGGATTTCGCATATTGTATTCCGCAACGGCATCGACAAAAGCGGAGATGTTTTCCCAACGGGTCTGATCTTCTCGCTTGCCGGATTCTTTTAAACTGTCGACATAACCGGATTCATCGAGGATGTATTCGACTCTTGTTACAAGATCTTCTCCTGGATCTTTTTGTAATCGCTGGTATAAGTCGGCAAATTCTTTCATTTTCTTTTGAGCGGCTGGTGTGAGTTCTTCCATGGAAGTTTCCGTAATATACTCTAAAATACTCATCCCATTGTTCTCCGCCGCCTCTAAGGTCTGTTCTACGGTGCGATCGCCAATGCCTCTCTTCGGCGTATTGATGATTCGAAGTAGGGAGACATTATCCCGGGGATTGACGATTACTCGAAGATAGGCCAGTACATCTTTAACTTCTTTTCGGTCGTAGAACTTCAATCCTCCGACCACTTGATAGGGAATTCCTTCTTTTAGCATTTGTTCCTCAAAGGGTCTTGATTGTGCATTGGTTCGATAGAGTATGGCGACATCATTGAGATCGACATTGTGAATGAGAAGATTGGAGATCTCATTGATGATACCGTAAGCCTCGTCATAATCGGAAGAAAATTGACGATAGGATACTTTTTCTCCCCCTTTATTGGCCGTCCATAGATTTTTGTCTTTTCGATTGGGATTATTTTTAATGACGGCATTGGCAGCATTTAATATACTTTCTGTGGAACGGTAGTTTTGTTCCAGTAAGACGATTTTTGCGTCTTTGTAATCTTTTTCAAAATCATTAATATTCGAAATATCTGCTCCTCGCCAGCCATAAATGGATTGATCGGCATCCCCGACAACACAAAGTTTTCGATGGACTTTTGAGAGTAGATGAACCAATTCATATTGTGCGTGATTGGTATCTTGATATTCATCGACAAAGACATATTTGAAACGAGATGCGTATTTGTCTAAAATATCTTCGTTCTTTTGGAATAATTCAATGGTTTTTATTATTAAATCATCGAAATCTAAGGCATTGTACTCCTTTAGCTTCCCTTGATAATCGTCAAAATAATCGGCGGAGTCAAAATCGATACCATATTCTCGGCACAAGTCAAAGTCTAAATCCTTCGGCTTGATATTGTGATTTTTCATCCTTGAAATGGTGTTTAGAATTTCCGATGGATTGACCGATTTCAAATCGACGCCTTTTTCTTTTATAATTTCTTTGACGAGGGACTTTTGATCGGTTCGATCGTAAATAGTAAATTGAGCATCATAGCCTAGATGGGTGATTTCTTGACGTAAAATACGCACACAAATCGAGTGGAATGTTCCGATCCACATGGAAGATACATCTTCTCCCAAGATTTTTTCCACTCGTTCTTTCATTTCATTGGCGGCTTTATTGGTAAAGGTGATGGCCAAGATTTCCCAACGGGATGCCAGGCCTTGTTCTAAAATATAGCCGATTTTCGTCGTCAGAACTCTCGTCTTTCCACTTCCTGCACCGGCAAGGATGAGTAATGGCCCTTCGTTATACTCTACTGCCTCTCGTTGTTTCTCATTTAATTCGTCTAATTTGATCATATATGTCTCCTTCTATCAAAAAAATAAGGCCTTCATGGCACTTATCTCTCCATTGTATATAATTTTCCCTTTCTTTAATTATATCACAAATTCCCCGGGAGTGGTCAAATATAGCCATTATGACTATTTCACAACAAAAGATAATATTGGATTTTCATAAGAAGCGTGATACAATACAAAAAGAATGTTTTCTTGGAACCCATTCTAAAAAAATCAAGGAAGTGATAATGATG
>JAUNVW010000036.1:0-1204 GCA_030540635.1 Tissierellia bacterium
ATCATACCACCGGAACCCATCATGGAACCTAGGGCCGTTAAGGAATCATAATCAATGGGTGTGTCCAGATGTTCTTTTGTAATACATCCACCGGATGGACCACCGGTTTGAACGGCTTTAAACTCCTTACCACCGATTAAACCACCGCCGATATCGTAAATAATTTCCCGTAAAGTCGTACCCATGGGAACTTCAATAATTCCCGTATTGACAATATCGCCACCGAGGGTAAATACTTTCGTTCCTTTGGACTTCTCCGTACCAATATGATTAAACCAATCGGCACCTTTATTGATAATTCTCGTGATATTGGCGTAAGTCTCCACATTATTGATTAATGTTGGCTTACCCCAAAGCCCTTCATTGGCGGGAAATGGCGGTTTATTTCGAGGAATTCCCCGATTTCCTTCAATGGACTCAATAAGCGCCATCTCTTCACCACAGACAAAGGCTCCTGCCCCTAGGCGAATTTCAATATCAAAATCAAAATCCGTACCGAAAATTCCCTTTCCTAAAAGGCCCAATTCCTTTGCCGCCACAATGGACTTTTCCAAACGTTTAACGGCCGACGGATACTCTGCTCGAATATAAATATACCCTTGATTGGAACCTATGGCATATCCTGCAATGGCCATGGCTTCCAATACGGAATGGGGATCTCCTTCTAATATGGAACGATCCATAAAGGCTCCTGGATCTCCCTCGTCGGCATTACAAATGACATATTTCACATCGCCAATGGCATCTTTCGTAAATTGCCATTTCATTCCCGTTGGGAATCCTCCACCACCTCGACCCCGTAAACCGGATTCTTTAATGGTATCAACAACTTCCTGTGGTTCCATATCTTGAACAACTTTATAAAGGGCTTGATAACCGTCTAAGGCAATGTATTCGTTAATGGAATCGGGATCAATAACCCCGCAATTTTTATGGGCAATTTTTAACTGTTTCGTGTAGAAAGGTACTTCGTAAATGGACTTCATTTTGTCCCCATCGATGGCATCTTCAAAGATCAGCTCTTTTACCGTTTCTCCACCGATAATATCTTTTTCCACAATCTTTGTCGCATCTCCGGCTTTCAATTGACCGTAAAACTTACCCCCGGGATAAACGACGGCAATGGGACCTGCTTGACAAAGTCCAAAACATCCTACACGAACCACATCGACATCGGCCAATCCTTCTTTATTAATCGCTTCTC
>JAUNVW010000036.1:1304-8126 GCA_030540635.1 Tissierellia bacterium
TCTTTATTTGCCTCCATATCGAATACAAATTCCATAGTAACCCCCTAATTGTTTAATATTTGACTTATTTCCCCTTTTTCAGTAAACGATAATCGTTTTCATCATGCCGGGAATTGGCTGAAAAAATCAATCGATCTTCCATCGATTGATGATTGATTCCCCGGAGAAATAAATCCCTTATCCCTGGTCTTTTATTTTGGACATAACCATCGACCATAATTCATACCTTACATCTTAATGATAATCGTAAAAACTTCATTTGTCAAATGATATATATCGATAAAATCCCGTGAAATCAGCGTTTCGTTGTAGCTTTCATCCTATAACGAATCCTAAGAATTTAAGATGAAAAGTAAAAAACCCTCAAGTCATAAGACATTGAGGGTCAATGATTTTTACATTAATTCTTCCAAGGGTCGGTAGGGCTCATCGAAGGCTTCTGCAACTTTTGGATGGACAATGTGGCCTTGATAAGTATTCACCCCTTTTTTTAAGGACTCATGGTGAAGTATCCCTTCATTAATGCCTTCATCGGCAAGTAATTTGGCGTATTTCCCCGTAACATTGGACAGGGCCTGAGTCGCTGCCCTCGGAACTTTTCCAGGGATATTCGCCACGGCGTAATGGAGAATTCCATCTTTAATATATACCGGATCATTGTGGAAAGTTGCATGGTCCATGGTTTCCACACAGGAGCCTTGATCAATGGCAATATCCACAATGACTCCCCCTTCTTCCATGGAATGGACCATATCCCTGGTGACGATTTTCGGCGTTCTTCCTCCAGGAACCAAGACGGCACCTACGACAAGATCTGCCGTCTTAATGGCCCGTTGCAAATTATATTGATTGGAATACAAAGTTTCCAAACGTGGCCCAAAGATATCCGCTAATTTTGCTAAACGATGAACATCAATATCCACCACCGTTACCCGAGCACCGATTCCCACGGCGGTACGAACAGCCCCAGTTCCGGCAACGCCACCTCCTACCACGACCACATGGGCAGGGGCAACTCCCGGCAATCCCTGGAGCAATATCCCTTTCCCCTTTTCCGTTTTCGTAAGAAAATGAGCGCCATCTTGAACAGCGATACATCCTCCAATTTCACTCATGGGCCGTAGTAAGGGGAGCTTTCCGTATTTCTCCACGGTTTCATAACCGATGGCCGTGGTTTTATTTTCGAGAAGGGCATCTTTTAATGGCCCATTGGCCGCCAAATGGAGATAGCAAAAAATCGTCAAATCTTCTCGGAAATATTTATACTCCTCTTCCAGTGGTTCTTTCACTTTATAAATCATATCGGACTTTGCCCAGATCTCATCCCGTTGTAAAATCTTCGCCCCAGCAACTTCATAATCTTCATTGCTAATGCCCGCATGGATACCGGCATCTTCCTCGACATATACTTCATGGCCACTGGCAGTCAATCCAAATACATTGGACGCCGTCGCCGCAACACGGTACTCCTGTTCTTTACACTCTTTTACAATGCCTATTTTCATCGTGGTATTCCTTTCCTATGGATTTTTTACTGTGATATTATAACACATTAAAGCGTCAAGTTCAATAGCTATCCCTTCACCGCTCCGGAAGTTAAACCGGAAATCAAATATTTTCGAAAGAAAACCGCGCCAAGGGCCGGTGGGATAATCCCGATGATCCCCGTTGTGGCAATGAGTCCATAATGGATCCCGTCCCTTGTCATAAACTCTGACATCACCATAGTAAGGACTTTATGATCATAGGAAGATAGTAAAATCATGGGAATAATATACTGCTTATAGGCCATAATAAACATCAAGAGAAACACCGTTCGAATAATCGGTTGACAAAGGGGCAATATGATTTTCGTAAAAATCCACCACTCATTCATTCCATCGAGGGCCGCCGCTTGCCATAATTCCTTCGGTAAATCCTTCATGTAATTCATAATAATCCAAGTATTCAAAGGCAAAAACGAAGAGATATAAATAATGGAGGTCCAGAACATGGAATCCAACAAATCCCATTGGCGAAAAATAGAATACACGGGAATTATCGTGGAAAATATGGGAATCACCGTCGTCAATAAAAGGAAACGAAGGAGTATTTTCTTCCCAAAAAAATCATATCTCGTCAATCCATAGGCCGTCAAAACTGCAATGGGTACGCCCATGGCCAAAGTGAATACCGCCAAAATAAAAGAGTTTTTCAATCCATTGAAAACCACTTGATGCTCCTTCATTCCAAATCCTAAAATTCGGCGATAATTATCCAAAATCCATTGATCCGGAAGAAATTTCAACGAGCTATTTAATAATTGTTCCTCCGGTGTTAAACTCATGATAAAACACCAGATAATTGGCCCTAAACTAAAGAGAATTAAAAATACCACGCCGAGATAATAATAAAATGGTTTTTTCTTATTCATTTTCCCCTCCTTAATAAACCTTCTCTACGGTCATATTTTTTACATAATAATAACCAAAAATACCGGCAATCATCATAATCACGTAGGAAATTGTACTTCCCAAACCAAAATCTAAAAACTGAAAGGTATGGGAGTAATTGTAAACCAATAGGGTCTGATTCTCGTATTGGAATCCCGTCATGGCGATGATTTCGTCAAAGACATTAATCGCCGTCGTCGTTAAATTAATCAACACCACGCCTAAGGATGGCAATAATAATGGCAGGGTAATTCGTCGAAACATTTGAAATCTCGTACTTCCCTCTAAGGTAATGGCTTCGTAATAATCCTTGGGGATATTTTGTAAATTCGCTAAAATTACAATGGCTGAAAATGGAACGATTCGCCAAGTTACCACAATGGCAATCACCGCAAGGAACAAAAATCGATGGGTCGTAAAAAGTATGGGACGGTCCACCAGTCCGATATTCATTAAAATTTTATTGAATAAGCCATATCCTGGGAAAAAGATAAATTTCCAAATAATCCCGTTGACAATCGGAGGTAATGCCCAGGGAATAATGGCAATTGCCGTCAAAAATGGCGTCAATTTCCCCCGTTGATTTAAAATCAATGCCACCATCATACTAAATAACAAGCCCAATACCATAACAATAAGTAAAATCGTAATGGAATTAACCAATGCCCGGTGAAAATCTGGACTCATCAATACTTTTTTATAATTTTTAAATCCAATCCATTGACTTTTTTCCGGCTCAGTTAATGTGTAATACTGAAGGGAATATAAAAAAGTACGGATAATGGGATATACAATGGTAAATCCCACAATGATCAATGCCGGTAAAATGATCAGCAATGGAAATTTTTTCTTCGTCATAATACTCCTCCCCAATGATAAAAGGAACCTTCCCCCGAAGGAGAAGGTCCAATCTTTACTTATTTTCTTCGACCAATTCATTAACGGCTTCTACCATTTTATCCGTAGCTTCTTCCGGTGTCAATTTCCTTTGGCCAAATTGATTGATAATATTAAACATCTCGGTACTCATTTTCGTGTAATACTTCGGAACACCATGGGGGAATGGCGTTTCAATGATCTTCGATTGCTCGATAATCGCCCCAGGCTCTTTAATAATCCCTTCATTGACCATCTTTTCAATCACCGATGTCCTTGTGGGGGTGTTATTAATGGCTTCATTTAATGCCAATTGGGTTTCTGGTCTTGAAAACCAGTCGACAAATTTCTTTGCGGCTTCTTTCTTTTCTGAGAAAGCCGACACCCCAACGGCTTCGGTAAAGGTGATGGTTTGTTCCGCTGGACCTTCTTTTCCCGGTACAGGAATATTCGTCACTTCACCAACAACCTTGGAAACCGACTCATCATTGGAAGAAGTGATAAAGGAAGTCGGCCCAATTAATACCGCTCCTTCGCCATTATTAATTCCCCGGAACACATCAATTCCCGGTGCAGAAACCGAATTTTCGTTGATGAAATCTTTTTCGATTAATTCATCCAATAAATTGAAGGTATCCAGTACCGCTTCTCGATTTAATGTATCATCTTCATTAAATACAATTCCATTTCTCGTATATGCCAAAGTCATAAAAGATGTCGTCGTTTTTTCCTCCGCATTTAAAGGGAATAAAAACGGATATTCTACCGTTCCCGACGCCTTCAACTGATCAAAGACATGGATCATTTCCTCCCAATTCGTCGGAATCTCCTCAACTCCAGCCTCTTGGGCCATTCTCTTATTGTAATAGGCTAAACGGATTCCATTGGCATAGGGAATTGCCACAATCTCATCATCAAATTCAAAATACTGAAGTGCCGGGATATCTTCTTTCGTCTCCCCGTCAACATCTAAAGATTCTAGCCAACCGGCAGAATGAAATTCACCTGCCCAGGACCAATCGACTTCCACCACATCGGCAGGAGTATTATTCCCAGCAGCGGCAATGGATATTTTACTCTTAATATCACTCCAAGCCGTCGGCTCCACATTAACCTTAATCCCCGTCTCTTCTTTAAATTCTTCCAGCATTTCCTCCGTCGGTGCGCCCCAATCGGGAATCATCAAGGTAATCTCTTCGCCTTCAAAATCCGAATCAGAAGTCGTCGCATCTCCATCGTCCCCGGGCTTTTCCCCCGAAGAACAGGAAACCAACAGTCCCATCATTAAAAACAGGAATACAAATCTTTTCATGAATTTTGACATTTTTTCTATCTCCTCTTTCTCTAAAATTTCCTCCCATAGTATAACATAAAATCGCTAAATAATCTAGGTAGTTATATTATTGTAATAAATAAATAACTTTTATAAAAGCATTATAAAACATCTTTTATTGTGATAAAGATATTTATTTGATACAATACCCTTAGAAACGATGAAAGGTGATACTATGTCAGATATTCAATTAAAAAACATTGTGAAATCCTATGATGGAATCCATCCCGTCATCGATGATTTCAATTTAAACATTAAAGATGGCGAATTCGTCGTATTACTTGGACCTTCCGGATGTGGTAAATCCACATTGCTACGAATTATCGCCGGATTAGAGGAAATTGATTCGGGAAAAGTCTATCTCGGCGAAAAAGACATTACCAAGGAGGAGCCGAAGGACCGAAACATCGCCATGGTCTTTCAAAACTACGCCCTTTATCCCCATATGACGGTTTACGACAATATTTCCATTGGTTTACAATTAAGGAAAATTCCCAAAAAAGAAATTGATGACGCTGTGGCAAATGTCGCCAAAGTATTGAATATCGAAGAACTACTTAAACGAAAACCCCGGCAACTCTCCGGTGGTCAAATGCAACGGGTCGCCCTTGCCCGGGCCATGATTCGCCAACCAAAAGTCTTTTTAATGGACGAACCCCTGTCCAATCTCGACTCCAAATTACGGATAAAAACCCGGGAAGAAATCCTTCGATTATATCAAGACCTTGGCACCACCACGATTTATGTCACCCATGATCAAGTCGAAGCCATGACCATGGCAACACGAATCGTCATTATGAACCAGGGGAAGATCATGCAAAAGGGAAGTCCTGATGAACTCTATTTTAATCCCAAAAATCGATTTGTCGCTTCCTTTATCGGCACTCCCCAGATGAATCTTGTGGATTTAACCCTCAACCATGGACATTATCATTTCGCCAATCTCCAGGGGAAAGTCTCCGGAGAAATAGAAAGCATCGTCCTTGGCTTTCGTCCGGAACATGTAAAACTACTTCCCCCCCAGGGAACAAATGATTTTACCATTAATCTTGTGGAACATCTCGGTAGCGAGAAAATCATCACCCTAAAAAAAGATCAAGTGGAAATCAAAGCAAAAACCCCTCCCCATGGACCTTGGAAACGAATGGAAAAATGCGCCATTGAAATCGATGACCAATATTTCTATCTCTTTGACCCCATCACGGAGGAACGAATATAAAAAGATCCGGCATCCCATTGCCGGATCCTTTATTATTGACAATATTTTTCTTCTAAATCCTGGAGCTTTTTTAAAAACTTATCCCGTCGATGGCCATGGGCCTTTTCGAAAGCCTTTGTTTCTTCATCGGCTTGTTCGAGAATCTCCCGGGACAAACTCCGTAAAGCAAAGGGATATACGACGGTATCTTCCTTCTCCGCATGTTTTTGCAATAAATTGGCGTACTCCATTAAATGACCAATAACTTCAAGGCGATTCTCTGGACAATGGTTCTTCTCCAATCGCTCTAGGCTCTCCTCCAAATCCATGACATACATACGGGCCAATTCATGTTCAACAATCATCCCGTTTCTCACAAGCTTTTCCGCAGGACCCCCGATTTCATCGACCATCATTTGAAACAAGATTTTTTCCTCTTTCCCATGATGATGTTCATCGGAATAATTTCGTATAAATTCGATAATCTCCCGTAAATCCAAGGGATGAACCTTCCTATCTTCCATGAGAAAAATCGCCATGGACTTCATTACCTTCGTCAATTGAAGGATATTACGGTGTTCCTCCATCAGAACATCCACACTATAATTATCTCCCACTTGATTCCCTCCTTTTCTACCATTATAACAAAGAATTGAAAGAAGAGAAACAAAGTCAATAAAAAAGAACTCCCTCAAGGGAGTCCTTTTTATTTATCGAAGAAACCTTTGACTACATCATCGGTAATGGTCGCCTGTCCACCGATAATGGTGATCTGTTTAATCTTTGATTTTTCCACATAATCCTTTAAGACTTTCGGTGCTTCATTTCGTCTCGTTAATAGAATCGGTGCATGATCTTTTGCCGCTGCAGGTCCTGCGACTAAGGCGTCGGCAAAGACTTCGCCCGAGGCTAAATAAATCCTTTGACTATCGGGATTCGTTGCCTTCGCAATGGCGACGGCTGTTTCGTAGCGATCTCGTCCA
>JAUNVW010000007.1:0-1382 GCA_030540635.1 Tissierellia bacterium
TATACTTATCCCAATGGAAAAAGGGCCATCGAAAATTTCAATGGGGAATTCAAAATGGGAGAGAAGTATTTGATAAAGGGCGAAAGTGGCGCGGGGAAAAGTACATTATTAAAACTCATTGCCGGTTATTTGAAAGGATATGAAGGATCCATTTATTATGATGATGAAAATCTAGAAGATATTTCCTGGCCCTCCTTGATGGAACAAATCGCCTATATTGGACAGGATGTTTATATTTTCAATGAAACGATCAAATTCAATATTACTCTGGGAAAAGATGTGGATCAAAGCCTTTATGAAAAGGCGATTTCTGTGAGTGAATTAGAATCTTTTATTCAGGGAAAAAAGGAAAAGGACGCTTTTATTCTAGATGGAGGCGGAGAAAATATTTCTGGAGGAGAAAGACAACGCATTGCCATTTCAAGGGCCATTGCCAGTGGAAAAAAGATTTGGTTTATCGATGAAGGTCTCCAGGGAATGGATGAAAAGACGAGGGAGAAAGTGGAAACAAATCTTTTAAAGGAAGATGTTCTCCTATTGATGATTTCCCATGTATCCAAGGAAAGGGAAAAAGAGTATACGGATCAAATTACAATCGGGTCGATTTGATTTCGATGCCAAATAATATATGAACAAGTTAAAATTACAGTAAAACAAAAACCATTGAAAGAAGACGGGCTCGTACAGGATCAAACATTTTTCCCATGTGGATGTTTTGGAGGCGGAGATTCTAGACCTGTTAAGACGAAATAAACAGAAGGTATGGGAAAATTTCATAAATATCTTTCCGTATTTTTACTTAGTCTTAGCATGAGGATAGAATGAAGTTCTATTTTATAGACAGTGGTGTTCCAAAGGGGGATTGTAATTGTCCTTTATATCGTTATGGTAAAAGTCCAGGATTTCAAAGAATAAAAAATTCGCCGGCGTACTGCCGGCGATTTTTTATATTCCTGCTTCCACTTCAAATTCGTTGAGAAAACGGGAGTAGATTTCCCGAATGGGTTCATCGTTAAAATCTTCGATTTCCGAATAATCAACGATGGAAATCAGCTCGATCACATCTTCTTCCTCGTCATTGAGAGATTTTATATATTCGTGGATTTGTTCTTTCATATCGCGAATGGAATCGGAGCGCATCATAATAATTTGTTCTTCGTAGACTTCTGTTTTATGATCTTCTTCATTTTCTCCGAAATGTTTCAATAAAAGTTTGACGCTAATATCTTTCATTGGAATCACCTCCGACTATATTTTTTATATCCTATCATTCATTGATCCTTGGCGTCAAGGAAAAAGCTCCTATAATAGGAGCTGATTTTATTCTTCCCCATGGGGCGGAAGCTCAATGATGTTGTCATCGGCTTCTTTTTCTTCGTCCT
>JAUNVW010000007.1:1482-43728 GCA_030540635.1 Tissierellia bacterium
TCTTCATCGATCCCATCCGTTGTATTTTCTCTTTTGTCCTTTTCTTTTACGGCATCATAACCATCGACATTGGTATTTTCTTCTTCCATTCCCAAGATGTTCATAAATTCTTTTCCCGTAATGGTTTCTTTTTCTAAGAGGAATTTTGAGATTTCATGGAGTTTATCAATATTATCCCGGAGGATTTGTTTTGCCTTTTCGTGGGCATCTTTAATGATTTTTTCAACTTTATCATCAATTTGAGCTGCTTTTCCCGGGGAAGCATTGATTTCAGAGCCGGAATCTAAATAGCGAGCCCGTTGACCTTCTAAACTGACCATGCCGAATTCATCGGTCATTCCAAAACGAGCAACCATGGCCCGGGCCAAGGATGTTGCCTTTTCAATATCATTGGCAGCACCGGTGGTTTTCGTATTGAACACAACTTCTTCCGCGGCACGTCCGCCAGTTAAAGTGACGATTTTATTAAAGAGTTCTTCTTTGCTCATTAAGAATTTTTCTTCTTCATCGACTTGCATCGTATATCCTAAGGCCCCCGATGTCCGTGGGATAATGGTAATCTTTGTCACCGGTGCCGAATGGCTTTGGGTAGCGGCGACCAATGCATGGCCGACTTCGTGATAGGCAATGAGTTCTTTTTCCTTTTTGGAAATAACGGCGCCTTTTTTCTGTTGACCGGCAATGACGGTTTCCACCGATTCAATCAGATCTTCTTCCAATACAATGTCCCTTCCCATTCGCACGGCGCGAAGGGCGGATTCGTTGACGATATTTGCCAATTGAGCACCGGAGGCCCCCGCAGTCATTAAGGCCACATGGCGGTAATCAATATTGTCGGCGTGGCGAATTTTCTTTGCATGGACTTTCAAAATGGCTTCTCGACCATTGACATCGGGAAGTTCCACTGGAATTTGTCGATCGAAACGTCCCGGCCTTGTCAATGCCGGGTCGAGGATTTCCGGTCGATTCGTAGCGGCTAGTATTACAACCCCTTCATTTCCTTGGAAGCCGTCCATTTCGTTGAGTAATTGGTTTAACGTCTGTTCCCGTTCATCATTTCCAGAGAAACCGGCGGTATCTCTTCTCTTACCAATGGCGTCGATTTCGTCGATAAAGACGATACAAGGCGCTTTTTGAATGGCTTGTTTAAAGAGATCTCGGACCTTCGATGCTCCTAGTCCAACGAACATCTCGACGAATTCTGATCCTGAAATGGAGAAAAACGGAACTTTTGCTTCTCCTGCCACAGCTTGTGCCAATAGGGTTTTTCCCGTTCCCGGTGGTCCCACTAGAAGAACGCCCTTTGGTAAAACTGCGCCAATTTTCCCGTAACGACTGGGATCATGGAGGAAATCCACGACTTCGTTTAAGGCTTCCTTGGCTTCATCTTGACCGGCGACATCTTCAAAGGATTTACCGTCCTTGGATTGAACATATATTTTCGCATTGGATTTACCAAATTGCAAGGCATTACCACCCATTTTCTTTGTGGCGGAACGCATGAGAAGATTCATCAGTCCAAAGATGATGAGAATCGGTAGTATAAATGTCAGCAAGAAGTTTACAATGGGTGAAAACTCCCGGGGAATTTCTTTTGACACGGTAATATCCTTGGCCTTCAATTCTTGTAATAAGCTATCGTCTTCAATACGACCGGTCGTGTATTGAACGGATTTATCATCTTTAATCGTCATTGTAATTCGATCATTCTCGAAGATTACTTGATCGACTTTTTCATTTTCAATCATATCGATAAATTTCGTATAGGAAATTTCCTCCGTCGTCCGATTTTTAATGCTCGGCATAATGAAAGAAAAAAGCAAAGACCAAATAACAATCGCGATGATGTAATAAATAATAAAAGATTTTTTTGGTTTATGATTATTATCCATAAAGTACCCCCTTTTTGTCTAATATTCTTTATTGGATCTATTATACCCCAAATAAGGAATTTATCTATTATTTTTTCGTCCCATCTATTATATAATAAATGGGACAGTATATGAAATTTAATCATAACTTTGTTAAGAAATTATGGATGGAGGAAGATCAAATGAAAAAAACAAATAAAATACCTGCCCTGTGGATCGACACCGATCCAGGAATTGATGATGGCTTTTGTCTTATTGCCGCCTATGAAATGGATCAATTTGAAGTCGTGGGAATTTCTTCGGTCAATGGCAATGTGGATGTTCAACAGGCAACAAAAAATATATTCTATATTTTAGAGCAATTGGACTGGGAGATTCCCGTATATGAAGGAGAAGCTCATCCCCTTTCGGAAGAAGTCTTGGAAAGAGGTGTCCACGGAAATACGGGCCTTGGCTATCTTGACCCTGATCAGGAAGGGATTATCGCCGATCCCGAGGAGATATCTGCCATTGACGGAATCTATCAAACGGCAAAAGAATTAGGTCAAATGGATATTCTCGCCATTGGGCCATTGACCAATATTGCCATGGCCCTAGAAAAGTATCCCGATTTACCGGAATACATCGGGGAAGTCATTATTATGGGCGGAGAATTGGGGAAAGGAAATGTTACTGCCTTTGCAGAATTTAATTTCTATATCGACCCCGTTGCCGTCAATCGTGTACTAGAGGCCTTCGACTGTCGCGTATTGGGATTAAATATTACAGAAACCATGGGATTTACTTCGAAGGATCGTCAGTGGTTCGATGATATCCTGGGAAAAAAAGGAGAAGTACTTCGTTCTTTCCTCGATTATGTCATCGAATATCGTGAAATTGACGGCGAAATTCTACCGGTCCATGATTTATATGCCCTTTATGCCTATGCCTATCAAACCGCTGTAATCTACGATGAAAAGAAAGTCAAAATCATTGAAAAAGGTGAAAAACGGGGAGCCGTAGAAACCAATGAAAAGGGATATACTACCTTATTTGGCATTGAAGGAAATTTTGAACATTTTCACCGATTTATGAAAGAAGTCTTCCTTGGAAAGTGATTTTGGATGAAGGGAAGGATCTTTATTGGAATCCTACTTCTTTTGTTATTGTGTCTTGTCCTTTCGGGTTTTCCAGCAAAAACGGAAATGGGATTGTAAAAACAAGACAAGGGCATTTGGAAGGGGATAAATAAAATCCTTAGCCTAAAGGAGATCAACAAAAGAAAAAGTGGATTCTACGATCAAAGGCAAAAAATAGGAGCAATGCTCCTATTTTTCTTTGAGATTAATTCGTTTTTCGAAAATTTTACGATGGGTATATTCTTCTGTTAATTCGTAAATCACAGAAGCCAGGGGAACAAAGAGGAGGACTCCCACAATGCCTAAAAGGGCTGCTCCCATGGTTACGGCAAATAAGGTCCAAATTCCAGGAAGATTTAAAGAGCTTCCAGCAAGCTTTGGGAAAATAATATTACCATCGATTTGTTGAATCACAATAATCATTAAGGCAAAGATTAAGGCCTTAGAGGGACTGACGAGGAACATGAAAATAACGCCAATGAAACCGCCGATAAAGGGTCCAACTATTGGCACAACATTAGTAAAGCCCACTAATACCGAAAGCATGGGGATATAGGGCAGTCGCAATAGGGTCATGAGGACAAAGGTTATGATTCCCACAATAAAAGCATCGATGATTCGAGTACCAATAAAGGAGAAAAAGCATCGGTACATTACGGAAAAAACATGATTTATTTTATCCGAAGTTTTCTCGGGTAAAACGGCATACATTAATTTTTTACTGTTTTTCGCCAATTCTTCTTTGCCGGCTAAGGCGTAAATTGAAAAGACGAGGGAAAATAAGGAGTTCATAAAACGATTGGTTAACGAACCGATGGTCGTCAATGTGTTTTTAAAGAGATCTGTTGCTCCAGTTTGAAAGAAAGTTTCCAAATACACATAAACATCCGTAAGATTTAATCGATCTAAGGATTCTTCCAATTGGAGGACTTGTTTACGTAAAAAAGAATAATTTTTCAATTCATCTAAAACGGACTGAATAAATACGGGCAATTTATAATTTAAAGAAGAAAGGGAACGGAGGAGCTGTGGTAGGACAATGGCAATCATAATGGCCACAACGCCGATAACTAATAAATAGGATAAAATCAAGGCAATGGCCCGTTTGTATTTTAAAATTTTTTCACTCTCAATCGTTTTTTCGATCCCGGCTTCAATTTTCGTCATGGGAAAATTAACGATAAAGGCTAAGGCGAGGCCCGTTAAGAAGGGGGAAGAGATCCGGAAAATATACAGCAATCCTTCCCAAATTTTTGGTAAACGATCCAGCAATACATAAAAGGTAATTCCGATTAAAATTGTGCGAATCAATGTGGATTCGGAAATCATCAAGTGATGATTATTCTTTTTTTTCATAAAATCTCCCCTTTCGTGAAATCTCATCCTATTTATTATATATGAAACCAAAGCTTTTGTATAACAAATGAAGGGCAGGGATTGTCGTTACTTTTTCTAAAAGGGGTATCTATGGAATACAGAAAGGGTGAGACGATGAGGTATTCAGTGGTGGATATCGGTTCCAATACGGTACGGATGCATCTTTATTTATATGAAAAGGGAAAATTAATGGATTTAATGCATAAAAAGAAAGTGGCAGGCCTTGCCTCCTATGTAAAAGGGGGCTATATGACCAATAAAGGAATAAAGAAATTATTAAAAATTCTCAAAGATTATCAAAATCTCATGGAAATCTTGGATATTCCCCATAATTATTTTTTCGCTACGGCAGCCATTCGAAACACAGAAAATGCCAGGGATATTTTAGAGCTTGTGGAAAAGCAATTGAAGATCGATATCGATCTACTATCCGGCGAAGAAGAGGCCGCCTTTGGCTATGCCGGAATCCGGGAAGAGTATCAATTTGATGATGGTATCATCGTCGATATCGGCGGGGGATCCACAGAAATTACGATTTTGGAAGATCAAAAAATTCGCTATACGACATCGATGAAAGAGGGTTCTCTCTCGTTAAAGACAAAATTTGTAAAGGGATTATATCCCCGGAATAAAGAAATTAAAAATATGGAAAAATACATTAAGAAGTTAATAGAAAAAGAGAATTTACCGGAGATTTCAAAAAAGATGAATCTCTATGGCATAGGTGGAACTATTCGATCCTGTGGAAATATTTCCCAGGAATATTTCGATTTGAATAGCGCAAAAAAATTAGGACCATTTATGGTCGATTCCCTTTATCATGAATTAAAAAATAAAGACAAGGAAGCCATGACAACAGTGCTTCAGGTCAGTCCTGAACGACTCCACACCATATTACCCGGTATGGCCATTTTAAAACGAATATTGAAAGAAACACAGCCGAAAGAAATTTACATCAGTAAGAAAGGAATCCGAGAAGGTTATTTGAAATCAAGAATTAAAGCCGACGAGAAAGGAAAGAAATAATGGCGATTACTAAGATTGCGAGAAATCGAGAACTGAGCTGGCTCGCTTTTAATGAACGGGTGCTGAAAGAGGCCGAGGATGATCTACCGCCTTTAGAAAAACTAAAGTTTATCGCAATATTTATGAGCAATTTAGAAGAATTTTATAGGGTAAGGGTAGGTTCGCTCAGGGAAAAAGATCAGTTTCAACCGGAAGCTCTGGATAATAAAACAAAGTGGTCCCCTAAAAGACAAATCCATGAAATTAATCTTCGTACAAGGACTCTATTTAAAGAAAAAGACCGGATCCACAAAGAAGTCAATGGAGAATTGGCGAAAGAGGGGATTATCGAAGGTCAAATGGAAATGATTAGCGATAAAGCAAAAGAAGATGTCAAAAAATACTATAAAAAAATGATAGAACCCATATTATCTCCACAAATCGTCGATCCATCCCATCCCTTTCCCTTCTTGGAAAATAATCAGCTTTATATTGTATTATTGTTGGAAAAAGAGAAGAACACGAAATTGGCCTTTATCCATGTACCGGAAAATATCCCCGATCTTTATTTTGTAAAAGAGGGAGAGAAAGTCCAATATCTTCGAAAGGAAAATATCATCAAATACTATTGTTCAGAACTCTTTCATCAATACGAATCATCTCTTCCCGTCATCATCAATATTACGAGAAATGCCGATTTAACACCGGAAGAAGAGTTTGATGTTGCCGATGAAGATTTTCGAGAAATCATGAAAAAAATTCTAAAAAAGAGAAAAAGACTTCAAGCCGTACGCCTAGTGAGTGATGAACAATTATCACCAAAAATGGAAGAACGATTACTTCCACCATTGAATTTAAAGAAGGACCAAGTATTTACTTTAGAAACGGCAATGAAAATGGACTATGCCTTTGATCTCTCGAAATATATCGATCATGGTGACAAACTCCTATATCCTTCCTTTCATCCGGTATCATCGAGGGTATTTGAAAAAGATCGCTCCTATATGGAACAAATTGAAGAAGAGGATAAACTCCTTATTTATCCCTATGATGATATAAATGATTTCATTCGATTATTGGATGAAGCGGGAAGCGATAAGAGGGTGCTTTCCATAAAAATCACTATTTATCGCCTATCAAAACATTCTCAAATCGTATCACGGCTTATTCGTGCAGCGGAAAATGGCGTAGATGTGACAGTGCTCATGGAACTTCGGGCCCGTTTTGATGAACAAAATAATATCGACTATTCGGAGGAATTGGCGAAAGCCGGCTGTCGTATTATTTATGGGATGCCCGGTTACAAAGTCCATTCGAAGATCTGCCTTATCACCTATCGTGATCAAGGGAAGATTCAATATATCAGCCAATTTGGAACGGGAAATTATAACGAAAACACCGCCAAGCAATATACCGATCTTTCCTATATGACTTCTCGAGAAGATATCGGTAAAGATGCCGTTCAATTTTTTCAGAATATGGGTATTGGGGAATTAAGGGGAAAGTACAAAGTTTTAGCCACTTCCCCCTATGGTTTCAAACCCCAAATGATGGAGGAAATCGACAAGGAAATTGCTAAAGGGAAAGAAGGGTTTATCTTCTGTAAATTTAACTCCCTATCGGATAAAGATTTCATCGAAAAATTTTACGAAGCAGCAAAAAATGGCGTAAATCTTCAACTGATTATACGGGGGATTTGCTGTTTAAAGCCGGGATTTCGTAATATTGAAATTCGCTCCATTGTTGGTCGTTATTTGGAACATTCTAGAGTGTATCTCTTTGGGAAAGACGATCCAAGAATCTACATCTCTTCGGCCGATCTCATGACGAGAAATACCGAACGGCGAGTGGAAATTGCCGTTCCCATCCTCGATCCTAGAATCAAAGAAGAAATCATCGAATATATGGATATCCAATGGAACGATCGAAAAAAAGCGAGGGTCCATTTGAAAAATGGGGACTATCAGTTAATTGACGGTGAAATGGGTGAATTTTCCAGTCAAGACCATATGATGAAACAAGCCGAAAAGCATAAAAATAAGGCCTAGCTCTCTAGGCCATATCGGAGATCTGTTTTTCGGCGACTGCGGATTAGAATCAGTATCGCCACGATTAATGTAAAGATTTGTGCCAAGGGATAGGACCACCAAATCTGATCATTGGGAAAGAATGAACTCATTAAAAGTAGACTGAGTAGGATCGACAGAAAGCCTTGGAAC
Source organism: Tissierellia bacterium (assembly GCA_030540635.1). Taxonomy (GTDB): domain Bacteria; phylum Bacillota; class Clostridia; order Tissierellales; family Peptoniphilaceae; genus JAUNVW01. The sequence continues at coordinate 9,073 of JAUNVW010000007.1, forward strand.
AAATTAATCGTAATAGACTCTTTGGCTTTTCCCAAAGACGAATGATATCCGGCGATTAATAAGGAGTAACCGGAGAACAAATACCCGGGGGAAAAACGGCGAAGGGCGAGAGCCCCTTCATGGAGGATCGCCCCCTCACTGCCATCGAAAAATAGCCGAAAGACCATCTCTGGAAACAATTGAAGGAGACCGACCAATAGGAGGACAAAGACCCCCACGGAAATAATGGCGTAGTGAAAGATCTTTCGGTAATGCAGGGGCTTTCTTTGTCCGTGATAATAGGAACAAAGGGGCTGGATCCCTTGGGTAATCCCAACCATTGTCGATAAAACAAATTGGGAGATATAATTGATTACTGTGAAAATCGCCACGGAAGTATAGCCGAGGAGTTTGATGAGGAATAAATTATATATCAGTACAACAAAAGCGCCGGAAAGCTCGGATAAAAAATCACCAAAGCCGACGGGAAGGATTTGGCGATAAACGGAAAAATTCCATGGAAATTTTACAAAGCGCAAATAGGAATGACCGCCAAGGAAATGCTTTGTAAATATAATCGCCGAAGTTATTTGAGCAATGCCTGTGGCATAGGCCGCCCCGGTAAGACCCCATCCAAATACGCCGACAAATAAATAATCCAATAGAATATTTACAACGCAAGAAGAAAGGACGCCAAAGGTTGCCAATCGAGGGAAACCGTCAACTTTCACTAATATCTCCAAATGATAGGAAATCATAAAAAATGGCGCAAAAAACAAAACAATCCCAAGATATTTTTTTACCATATCGTGGTATTCTAAGCTGGCACCGAGAAAGTGAATCAAAGGCTCCAAGAAGATCAAGGTGAAAGATGCTAAGAAAATTCCCACGAACAATACTGTAAAGAAAGTAAAGGAAAAAATACAATTGGCTTGATCCTTCTTATCTTGGCCTTTTAAAATCCCAATTCTCGTTTGAGTTCCAACGGCAAATAAAATCCCCACAGAAAACAGAGTATTAATAAAGGGCAGCGAAAGATTCACAGCCGCCAAAGCCTTTTGGGATACGAAATTTGCCACAAAAAAACCATCGACCATGGTGTAAAAAGAAAAGACCCACATCGCTAAAATCGATGGGACCACATAATTTCTAAATTGAGTTTTAAGTGACTTCTCCATAAAATAACCTCTTTCGATTAGATAGTATATCATATTTAGGGGAAAAGAGGGGTGCTTTGAACTTGACGAAAGCCTTTTTTAGGAAATTATATAGATGAGAATAGGACAAACAAATGAAAATTTAATATTCGCAACATAGGTTTAGGGTTATCGATTTGTATAATTGGACCTTATTTGAAAATAAACAATACTGGATGAACTGAATTTTAAAGTGGAACAATTGAAACATTAAAGATACTCTTAAAGAGAGAAGACCAGATAGCAAAAACTTTGTAGGAGTATTAGATCGGATTTTTTGGCAACTACTAAAATGGATGATCCAGAGATTCTGTGAAATGATGAAGAAAATGAGGAAGAAGAGGTTTTTAAGCAAAAAGACCAATTCATGAAAAGGTTTATCCAAACTGTGCTTCTTATAATAGACGATGAAGGAGGGATGCATATTCCAATTGGACGGTAAAAATGAAAGGTGTTTGCTGACGAGCAAGAAAGTGAGAGGATCATTATGAAAAAAATACTACTGATATTACTCATCGGGATTCTTGTTTCTTGTAGCACTCAACAAGAAAATACGAAGAAAGAGAACGAGAAAGAGATCGATTTAAAACAAGAAGAATCCAAAAATGATGAAGTAAAATGCTTGAATTTTGGAACGGTTGATCCCGATCTAATGAGCGAAGAAGAGCATACAGAAAATGATGAAAGCATATATGAATATTGTGACAAAGAGGATATGGAACAATTTTTATCTCTGTATGAACAATTAGAACAAATGAAACCAATCGACGGTGCCTATGATATCGCCTTTTCCGAAAGCTTATTTTATGGAGAACAGCTGATTTATTTTGATTATGCAGATTTAAAAGCCATTGATGAAGGAAAAATCACAGACAAAATCAACCTCAGGCGTGATTATACAGCGGATTATGAAATGGATGTAGATGATCCCTGGTTAGCTGAATTTATGAAGTTTGTAGAAGAAAGGATAACATCAGAAATATTAAATAAAGGAGATGAGTGAAATGAAAAAAAGAATTTTGTTCATCTTGTTGGCTGTAATCCTCTTATTTAGTACCAGGTCTTATGGGATGTCTGAAGCAGATCAAACAAAAGAGTCTTTTATGAAGGATTTTGGAGTTAATTTCAAATATACTGAAATAGAAGGAAGTAGTGAAAGAAGCGGTAATATAGATGCTAAGAATCACTATTACCAGATTGAGGACAATGGTGAAATGGTAATTTCAGAAAAAGGGGAATTGATGATTTATAATACCATTGACCTCCATCGTCCAATTTTCAATGAAAATATAAGGGTTAATAGAGCCGGTAAACAAAAGGAAGAGATGACTGAAAGCAGTTTAAATCAATGGAACGAAAAAGAAGATTTTAAGGAGATAGAACATCTCCTTGGGAAATATATTCCGGATGATTTTGTTTTACAAGAATCCAGGCCTGTTTTTGAACATGAATGGGAGCTGTTCTATGGCGTGGAAAGAGAGGATGGAATTGTAAATCCATATCATGGTATTAAAATCTTAATCGATCGAACAGATGGTCGACTCCTTTCCTTTTATCGGTACAAGGGAGAACTTCCTGAAGGATTAGAAATTATTGAAGAAGAAGTTGCAAGACAAGAGGCAGAACAAAATATTAAAGAAAAGCAGACTCTAGAATTTGTGGAGTTACGAGTTATTGATGAAGACTTTTTACCTGAGGAAGACGGAAATCATGAACCAATTGCTTATGGCACTGAAAAGGCACTCTACCTTGTCTATGTTTATCAATCCTCGGAAGGGGAGATATATATTGATGCAATAAACGGAGAGATATTCTCCATCAATGAATATGAAAGCTATGGAAGCTCTTTTTAAGATCCTTGTAGAATAATTCAATTAGTAGAGATAAAAAATATTCAATAGAAAAGGCTTACGCTTATAAATTACAGCCGAAAGACAGCTTTTAAGATAGTCATAAAAGAGAACCCAGTGATATACTTAAATAAAGTATATCACTGGGTTTGTAGCGTAACCGCTTTTTTATATGCAATAAGAAAGAGGAGGAAAGATATTTACAAAGAGCGGTTCCTATGATAATATATAGAGAGTGTGAGCCGAAGTGATGGAACTGGCAGACGTGCGAGACTCAAAATCTCGTGGTGGCAACACCGTGCGGGTTCGAGTCCCGCCTTCGGCACCAAAGAAAACACGGCATTTGCCGTGTTTTTTTAATGTCTTCTCAGATCCTCGATTTTTGTGATCAATTTTAAGTGGTATTTGTATAGAGATACGAATCGACCGACGAGAACGGCAGATACGACGGTGCCGATGCCCAATCCTTTGATTTCACCAAAGAAGTAGAACGAGAGGATCAAAGCCACGAGGACCAAGAGGGAATCAAACACGATCTTCATCCGCCCGAAGTTTCGATTGTATTTTACTGTAATTGCCTGAACAAGGCCTTCACCGGGGACCATGAGTACCCGTGGAGCCACTTCTATGGCGATACCAAATCCTAGGACGGCAGAGCCGATGAGTAACATGAGCCATTGGGTCAAAGGAGTATTTGATGAGATCCGTGATACCAAGGACATCGCGCCATCAATGCCAATACTGAAAATAATATTGACAATGATCTGTAATAATTGGATCGGTGGAAAGTCACGGCGTAATATTAGAATTTGAATGAAGATAAAAATACTATTTAATAGAAAGGTAAAAGCTCCCAAGGAGAGGGGATACTCTAAACTCAAGACATAGGCTGTGGAAGAGATTGGCGAAGTTCCCATGTCCGCCTGGGTGATCATTGCTATGCCAAAGGCATTAATGATGATTCCCATTAGGAACCATAGATATCGCTTCTTCCGATTATTTTTATTCATTACATTCACCTGAATAGATGATACCCCTTTTCCCAGTAATTACCCAAGGAAAAGCTTTTTAGCGTTAAAAGAAAAGTTTACCTGGGATTAGAAAAGTGTAGGGGGCTGTGAAGATTGCAAGAACAAGGGCCGTTTTCTTCGCTGATTGTTTCGGCAAGTTCTTTTTTAAAAACCATCTGTAATTCAAACGGTAAATGCAAAAACCACTTAAGGCGATACCGAGGATTAAAGGGAATATTGTTTTGGGACTTGCCAAAGGATCGTACATAAAATCATTGATAAAATCGCTAGAAGAAAAACCGAAGGCGATCAGGGATAAGAAAGTTGCACCAATAAAATCCGATAGATATCCCAATAAAAACGTGGGAAGGATATAATCTTTCGCCTTTTGATCATCGGGTAGGGCGAAATGTAAAACGAGATAATCAATGATGAAATTACCGATCATCGTGGGAAAAATAATCGGAGGAAAAAAATAAAGGATCCAAATGGGTAGTAATATATTATAGAGACGAATTTTTTTCATGGGATCTCCTTTCTTGTATTTTCTTAATGAAATGATATCACAAATATACGAAAGAATTAATAAAATATCTTTGAGGAGAATGTTTTAAGAATACCTTCCAAGAACAAAAAAAGCTTTCGTATCTAGAGGATATTGATGATTTCTTATTACAAGGATCCCGTCCGCGGTAGAACCTTTCTTTGATATAATAATCGATAGAATCATTCCCTTACAAATCGTTTAAAGGGATTGTGGATCGATTCATTATCAAGAAAAGATCTTATTTGACTTGATGGAAGAAAATCATTATAATAAACTATAAACATTAATGCACAAAAGTGCTAAAGAAAAACAGGGGGTTCACAATGATTTGGTCAAAAGAAGAAAAATACACAAGGACAGAAATTGAGAATATACAATGGGAACGGCTTAAAAAGCAGATACATTATGCCTATGAGTCCTTGGCCCCCTATCGAAAAAAGATGGAGGAACAAAAGATTCGACCGGAGGATATTAAAACTTTAAAAGATATTCACAAATTACCATTTGTCGTGAAAGATGATTTCCGGAAGGAGTATCCCTTTGGGATGTTCGCCGTTCCGAGAAAAGCCGTTCGTAGGATCCACGCATCTTCCGGGACCACTGGAAAACCGACGGTCGTTGGATATACGAAAGAGGATCTGAAGAATTGGTCGGAACAAGTGGCGCGAATTGCGGCCATGGGGGGAGCGACAGAAGAAGATACGGCACAAATTGCCTTTGGTTACGGCATGTTTACAGGAGCCTTAGGTCTACATTATGGATTGGAACATATTGGCGCCGATGTCATTCCTGTTTCCAGTGGGAATACAGAGAAACAATTATTATTTCTACGGGATTTTGAAACAACGGTGTTAGTGGCGACGCCATCCTATGCCCTATATATTGCAGAACGGATGGAAGAAAACGGATATCAGAAAAAGGATTTTAGATTACGTTTTGGCCTTGTGGGTGGTGAAGCTTTGTCGGAAAAAATGCGGGTGGAATTGGAAGAACGGTGGGAGGCTGATTTCACTCAGAATTACGGGATGAGTGAATTAAATGGCCCGGGCGTTTCTGGAGAATGTTTAATGAAAAATGGTATGCATATTAATGAAGATCATTTCTATGCGGAAATCATCGACCCTGAAACTTTAGAGGTTTTAGATGAAGGAGAAGAAGGAGAATTGGTGATAACTTGTTTAACGAAGGAGGCCATCCCCCTTCTTCGTTATCGAACCGGTGATATTACCCGTTTGACGAAAGAGCCTTGTGACTGTGGAAGAAATTTTCTTCGAATGGCACCGCTCCACGGACGAACCGATGATATGTTGGTCATTCGTGGGGTCAATCTGTTCCCCTCACAAATTGAAACGGCCCTAGAGAATTTCGACGAGATCGGCGCCCATTACGAAATTGAAGTCCGTCGAGTAAACCACTTAGATGTAATGACGATAAAAGTCGAGCTCATTGATTTTAAACTATTGGACTCCTTTGGGGAGTTGGAACGGGTAAAAAAAGAAATTAAACAAAAGATTCGTTCTGTTACGGGTCTAGATAGTCAAATTCGATTATTGGCACCGCGGTCATTGGAACGTTTTGAAGGAAAAGCGCGGAGAGTGAAGGATTTTAGAGAGTGATATCGGAGGAATGAAAATGAATCAGAAAGTAATCTTATTGGGGAATGAAGCCATCGCCAGGGGAGCCTATGAGGCGGGGGTGGCCGTTTCCAGTGCTTATCCCGGCACACCCAGTACGGAAATTAGTGAATCCCTTGTTCAATACAAAGAGGATGTATACTGTGAATGGGCGCCCAATGAGAAAGTGGCATTGGAAGTCGCCATCGGTGCTTCCATTGTGGGGAAAAGGGCCATGGCGTCGATGAAACATGTGGGGCTCAATGTGGCAGCCGATCCACTATTTACAGCTTCTTATATTGGAACCAATGGAGGACTTGTCCTCGTCGTCGCCGATGATCCCGGGCTTTACTCCTCTCAAAACGAACAGGATACGCGATCCATTGCCATCGCGGCCAAAGTACCGGTGATCGAACCTTCGGATTCCCAAGAAGCGAAGGATTTTACGAAATGGGCCTTTGATCTTTCAGAGGAGTATGATACCCCTGTGATTGTACGCACAACGACTCGGCTATCCCATTCCCAAACTTTAGTGGAATTGGGCGATGTCGTCAATCTCGAGGAGAAACAATATGAGAAAAATATCCAGAAGAATGTCATGGTCCCAGGGAATGCCAGAAAAAAACACCCGATTGTGGAAGAAAATTTAAATCGACTGGCAAAGGATAAAAGGGCGTGGACTCGCTTTAATCGATTGGAGATGGGCGATCGGCGATTGGGATTTGTCACTTCTTCCATATCTTATCAATATGTAAAAGAAGTCTTTCCCGAAGCCTCCGTATTAAAGATTGGCTTATCCCACCCTCTTGCCTTGGATCAGATTCGAGAATTTTCAGAAAATGTGGATCGACTCATTGTTTTTGAAGAACTCGACCCCATTATGGAAAATCAGATCAAGGCAGCTGGTATTTCCTGCGAAGGAAAAGAGCTATTCTCGATGATTGGTGAATACAGTGCGACATTATTACGGCAGGTATTCCAGGGGGAAGAAAATAAGGTGAAGGCAAAAGAAGTGCCAATTCGACCGCCGATTTTATGCCCAGGTTGCCCCCATCGATCGGTCTTTTCTGTGATGAAAAAGCTAAAACTCCACGGAGCGGGTGATATAGGCTGTTATACTTTAGGAGCACAAGATCCTTTAAACACCATTGACACGACGATCTGTATGGGCGCATCGATATCATCGCTCCATGGGATGGAGCGTGCCAAAGGCAAAGACTTTATTAAAGATTGGGTGGCGGTAATTGGAGATTCAACCTTTTTACATACCGGCGTCAATTCCTTAATGAATATGGTCTACAATAAAGGTACTGGAACGGTGATGATCCTTGATAATTCAACGACGGCAATGACAGGACATCAAGATAATCCGGCAACAGGTTATAATCTTATGGGTGAAGTGGTACAAAATGTGGATTTAGCAAAACTCTGCGAAGCCCTAGGCGTAGCATCGGTCCATGAAATCAATGCCTTTGACTTAAAAGGATTGGAAAAATTACTGAAAGAAGAATTGGCGAAGGATGAAGTGTCGGTCATTATTACAAAATCGCCCTGTGTTCTTCTAAAGGGCAAGGCCATTCGTCATCAATATATTGTTGAAAAAGACAAGTGCCGAAAATGTGGTCTATGTTTGCGGCCGGGTTGTCCAGCACTTACGAAAGATGAAAATAAGATTACGAAAATCAATGAAACCATGTGTAATGGCTGCGGATTGTGTTACAATCTCTGTCCCTTTGATGCCATCACCATGGTAGATTCCATCATTGATAAATTATAGGGAGGCTCCATGGAAACGAAAAATATCATGATTGTAGGCGTGGGAGGACAAGGAACTCTTTTAACGAGTCGTATCCTCGGCGCCTTATTTATTCAGGAAAATCTCGATGTAAAACTATCAGAAGTCCACGGCATGGCACAAAGGGGAGGTTCTGTCGTCACTTTTGTCCGTTTTGGGAAAAAAGTCCATGAGCCAATTGTAGAAGAAGGCTGTGCCGATATTCTACTATCCTTCGAACGACTAGAGGCCCTTCGCTATCTCCATTACCTAAAAGAAGACGGCATTCTCATCGTCAACGACCAACGAATCGATCCCATGGGCGTGATTACGGAAAAAGAAGAATATCCTGAGAATATTTTTGAAGAATTAAAAAAACACCGTCATTTTTATCCCGTCGATGCTTTGGCCATGGCGAAAGATTTGGGGAATGTAAAAGTTTTTAACACGATCATCCTAGGTTTGCTTTCTCGCTTTCTGGAATTTTCAGAAGAATCTTGGCTGAAGGTGATCCGAGAAACCGTACCGAAAAAGACCATTGAAACGAATATCAAGGCCTTTTTATGGGGAAGAAAAGGGGAACAGATATGAAGCAGATTTCAGTATATGTGGAAAATAAAGTAGGCTCTTTGGAAGAAGCAACCCAAATTCTTGCAAAAAACAAAGTAAATATCCGGGCGTTTTCCGTCTTTGATACCACAGATTTCTCCATCTTGCGCATGGTGGTCGAACCGTTCAAAAAGGCAGAAGAAGTCTTGGAGGAGAACGGCTTTGTGTGGAATAGTAATGAGGTCTTAGGTTTGCCATTAAAAGATACCCCCGGCTCTTTACATGAGGTCTTGGCTCTATTAAAAGAGGGAGGGTTTAATGTCAATTATATGTACTCCATTGTAATGCAAGAAGAGGGAACGCCTTTAATCATTCTTCATACGGATCAAATGGATAAGGCGGCGAAATTTTTAAAAGAAAAAGATTATGTGATACAGTGAAAAGCTCCCTTATCGAAGGGGGCTTTTTTAAAAAGAAGCTGTTAGAAACGATGTAATAGAAAAAATATAGATACCATATCAGGGTTTGGCAAAGAAGAAAGATAGTAAAGTGGATTCTAACAAGAAGATTGGGTGGATGTGTTGCTCTATCGAAGAAATTTTATGAAGAGATTTTATATAGAATCCAAAAATACTCACAGATGAAGTAGAAAAGTTTATATAATATAAAAAATACCCTATAAATTTACTTGACAAGAGCATCGATATATACTATAGTTAAAATATGAAGATCATATAAGATTTTCTTTGTAAATTATTTTAGGAAGGGAAACCGTTTTTTAAAACAGGAAACCCTAGAATTAGAGGAAGGAGAAAAGTATGAAAAGATATCTATTGAAATTGATGGCTATGTGTTTCCTCTTCGTCATGACTTTTAATGTAATAAGTATGGCGAAAAACAATAGGGATACAACTTTCGATTTTACCTTAGGAGTATTTCAAAAGAATTCTTACACATCAAATCGGACGAAGGAAGATCGAAGTAGTGCTTATTCCAAATGTTCATATGTTGGTAAAGGACGAATTCGCGTATGGCTTCAAAGAAACACTGGTGTAAATGTGACAGAAGGTGGAGATTATCTTCTAGGTGGAGGCGATACTGTATGTATTCGAAATAATGCCTATGAGCGTTATGGTCGTTGTTCCGTAAGACTAGTAGTAGAAACAGAAAGACCCCAAGCGGTTCGAATAAATACAAGGGGAGTGTGGAGTCCGGATTCAATTGGGTGTGCACCATAGAAATAAATAAATTGGAAAGTTATATAACTTTCGAATTTATTTATTTCTATGCATGATTTGTTGGTCTAAATGTATCACACAAAACTTTATCAGTACCGAGAAAGACGAGGTTAATAAAATGTCTAAAAAACTATTTCGAACAGAATTCAAACGTCAATTATTCTCTTACAAAACACTAATACCTATTGTGATAGGGATTTTACTCATCGTCTATCAACAATTTTTTGAAACACAAAGCTTTGATAGCAATGCATTTAATCTATTAGCAGAATATACGAATAGTCCGCCCATATATGTTTATCTTTTTATCCTACCGATACTGATTCCATACCTTGCTTCAAATATCTATGAAGAAGATCGAAAGTGGGGCATTTATCCCCTTGTAAACAATCGAGTGCTCTTTAAAGAGTATCTCTTTGTAGGAGCCTTAATCAGTTTTATATTTGGCGCTATTTTTTGTGTTTTACCTCTCATCATGCAACAGATCTCAGCATTTATGACATTACCTGCTAAGATTTATGAGTATCCCTTTGAACCTATTATTTATCGCCATGGGATTTACCGAGAACTATTCACAAAACATCCCTTTCTTCATTTAAGTATATCCAATCTACGCTTTCTGTTATTTGGAGGCGTGATTGCACTATTTGCCTATGGAATTTCTTTACATTCCAATGCAATTGGTAGACATATTATTATGACTTTTGTAATATTTTTTATTTTATTTGCCATTGAGTTCATGTCGATTCTACCAACATTAAGTCAGATTTCCTACCTGAAGATATCCATTGATGATGCTCGATATTACGGGGACCCTCGAATACCCATGTATATTGAGCTGATCATTTTATTTGGTATTAGTATTTATCTCATTCGTAAGAAGGTGAATGATGAAATTCTTTAAATATTACCGGAACAGAATTAAGAAAAGTTTTCTTTTGGATCAGCGGTCGTGGACAATATGGTTTGTGCTATTTACGATCATCCTTACGGTCCGATTTATGTTACAATTAGACTCTATATCAGAGAGTGGCTATGGGATAGAAGAAGTACCACCATGTTTTCGTTTGCTTGAAGATGGAATGACCCTTGTTTTTATTATTCTACCTTTCTTTTGGTCTGGGTTAATGATTCTTGACAAACAAACCTCTGTATATGAAATTGCGAGGTATGAGAAACGATCGGATCGACTATCGATGGAAATCCTAGATGTGCTATTTTTAAGTGGCTTGATGCCCATTCTATTTAGCATCATATTGTTTCTTTTTGGCTTACTGCAAGAGGTGCAAGTGCCGAGTTTTCTTCAATTCATATTACTGTATTTTTCAGCGTATATTGAATTTGTCCTATTTGGTCTTGTCTTTTTAGTGATTAAGAAAATATTCCACTCACCATTTATTAGTTTATTTCTTTGCTCGGCCATCTTTATACTCATATTTTATCGAGAAATTGGAGTATATCGGATCATGATTCAAAAAATATTTATTTACAGTAGTTTCAAGGGAGAAGGGCTGATCAGCTTGCGTAGTGTACCAAAAGGTATATTGATCGGTTTTTTAACGGTGACTCTGCAATTCTTATTTCAACGAGAGGACGTTTTGTTATGATAAGACGACGGTTACATTATATTAAAAATTTTAGTGGAGCAAAAATTGCTTTATTACTGATTGGTTTAGGGAGCACATTAATCTTTGGAATCTTAGGCTTAGGCCCTATAGATTTAATCGAGCGAATCGTTGTACATGAAGAAATGGATCCGGCAAGAAAACTATTTAATAATTTTGGCCATTTAATCTTTTATATTTCAGCAGTATTATTACAAGTAAAGACGATTCCAGAAATTTTTTACAATTTACCGGTAATCGAAAGAATACGACAAAGAGAATCCCTACGGCTATTTAAAGAAGTCATCAAATGGATCGTCTTATATGTAATGATCTATTTGTTATTACAAATCGCTGTGTTTCTTCCATTTATGAATCAAGACAGTATAAAGCTACTTATATACACCTTTACTGGAATCGCTCTATCTTTATTAGTATATAGTTTCATATTGCTCATTGTTACTAGATTCATACCAGAGCCGGGGAGTTTCATCATCGTTCTTATATTATTAACGATCAATTTGTATCTGGAATCGCCATATTTGATATCTGTAACATCACATCAATCAGAATGGCTAAAAATAAATATGGGATTGAATACGGCATATCTCATAGTACTCATCGGAATAAGTTATATTCTTTATAAGAAAACAGAAATTTTAGGGAGGGAATAAAAATGTATATCGACGTAAGTCATTTAACAAAGAAGATAAAGGGAAAAACCATATTAAACGATATCAGTTTCCAAATACCCAAGGGACAAATTGCAGGATTTATAGGTCACAATGGAAGTGGAAAGACGATGCTTTTCCGTGCCCTGGCTGGTTTTTTAACCTTAGAGGATGATATGATAACGATTGATGGAAAAACTGTCAATTTAAATAAATCCTATCCTGTGAATACAGGAATTATTCTAGAAAATCCACGTTTTATTCCCCAAATGACTGGAATAGAAAATCTTGAATATCTAGCTTCCCTACAAGATCGTATTGGGAAAGAAGAGATCGAAGAAGTGATACGAATCGTAGGTTTAGAAGGCGCTAAGGATAAAAAAGTGAAAGAGTATTCTCTTGGAATGAAACAACGTCTCGGTATTGCCCAAGCCTTTATGGAGAAGCAAGAACTTCTTTTATTAGATGAGCCCACCAATGGTTTGGACCGAGGGGCCTATGAAGAATTTTTAAAACTTGTGAATCGGTGGAAAGAAGAAAAACGAACCGTCCTCATTGCTAGTCACGATGCTTATTTAATTGAAGATGTGTCAGAAAAAGTCTTTGAATTATCGGATGGTCACTTGGTGAAAGAATATGAAAATAATAAATAAAAAAATCCTAGGTATTGTTTTAATTATAGCTGCTCTTGGGATTTTATTTCGCATTTATCAAGTCAATCAAAAAACACCGGAAGAAATCGTGTTTCACGAACAAGAAGAAATTCAATATGGAAAGTTTAAAGGGAAAGTTTTAAAATCCTGGTTCCTTTCAAAGGAAGAAAAGGAAAGTGTATTTGAAGAGATCACTAAGGAAGTGGATCGAGACTATGCCTTTCCGGAAGGTTGGACAACAAAGGATAAAATGATGGGCATTGAAGTTGAAATGAATCAGGAAAGAGTTCCCGGTTTTATCTACAAAAAAGGTCTACATGACCGTATTCTATCGATACAAGGCTTAGGTCTTGAACCATATAGCCAAGACATATACCATGTCTATTATCCGATTGACTCTTTTAAAGATTCTTTAGGAGAAGAATCCTATGTACTTAATTTAGCAGGTGGTGACAATGAGAAACAAACAGGGAAAAAAGCATATGTTCAGCTGGAGCCGAGAAATGAAAAATAGAATAGGAATTTTTCTTTTGATTCTTTTTCTTTTTACTGCTTGTCAAAATAAAGAATTTGTTGCCGATAAGGCGAAAGAAGCAAAAATAGGAGATGAAATTAACCTCGATTCGATTTCTCTTATTGTAAAAGGAATTGAAGAAAAAAAAGATTTTAGTGATTTCCCCAATCTCACAAAAGAACAAATCGAAGAGCGATTTGAGATCAATATCGACTCCGAGGGAGAGATCCAGTCCGACAAAAAGGTTGTTGTAGTAGACTATGTAGTAACAAAAGAAAAAATACAGAAAGCAGAAAAAATGGATCCAAAGGAAACCAATCTAAACCCTTTACAATTAATTATCGGCGAGAATACTTATGATCTAGCCTTTTATAATTTAGCTGACAATCTTGACGACGGAGAATATTTTCATCAAATCATGGAACTGAATGAGAAAAAGGATGTAAAAGGGGCGTTTATTGTAGATGCGCCAAAGAAAACAGAAGATTGCTTTCTTCACATTACCACGGGAGAAGCCGTCAATGAAAAAAATCGAAATATTTATTTTGATTTAAAATAGGAGTGTTTATCGATTAAGGGAAGGACTCTTGGGTATCTATCCTTCGAACGACTAGAGGCCCTTCGCTATCTCCATTACCTAAAAGAAGACGGCATTCTCATCGTCAACGACCAACGAATCGATCCCATGGGCGTGATTACGGAAAAAGAAGAATATCCTGAGAATATTTTTGAAGAATTAAAAAAACACCGTCATTTTTATCCCGTCGATGCTTTGGCCATGGCGAAAGATTTGGGGAATGTAAAAGTTTTTAACACGATCATCCTAGGTTTGCTTTCTCGCTTTCTGGAATTTTCAGAAGAATCTTGGCTGAAGGTGATCCGAGAAACCGTACCGAAAAAGACCATTGAAACGAATATCAAGGCCTTTTTATGGGGAAGAAAAGGGGAACAGATATGAAGCAGATTTCAGTATATGTGGAAAATAAAGTAGGCTCTTTGGAAGAAGCAACCCAAATTCTTGCAAAAAACAAAGTAAATATCCGGGCGTTTTCCGTCTTTGATACCACAGATTTCTCCATCTTGCGCATGGTGGTCGAACCGTTCAAAAAGGCAGAAGAAGTCTTGGAGGAGAACGGCTTTGTGTGGAATAGTAATGAGGTCTTAGGTTTGCCATTAAAAGATACCCCCGGCTCTTTACATGAGGTCTTGGCTCTATTAAAAGAGGGAGGGTTTAATGTCAATTATATGTACTCCATTGTAATGCAAGAAGAGGGAACGCCTTTAATCATCGTCCACACCGATGATATGGAGGGAGCTAGAGAGAGGCTAGAAGAGAAAGGATACAATATAAAGTGATATGGAATGAAACGAAAGAGTGTATGGCTCCCGATGATTTAAAAGCCATGCAGAGTAAGAGATTACGAAAACAAGTGGAGAGAATGTATCTTCAAGTCCCGTATTTTCGTCAAAAAATGCAAAAGCTAGATCTTCATCCATCGGATATAGAATCCATTGATGATATTCGAAAGCTCCCTTTCACGACGAAAGAAGATATGCGAGATAATTATCCGACGGGTTTATTTGCATCGCCATTATCAGAAATCGTTCGGCTCCACGCTTCCTCAGGAACGACAGGGAAAGCCACTATTGTCGGTTATACGAAAAAAGATATTGATATTTGGACGGAATGTGTAGCAAGGGTGTTATCCATGGCCGATATTGGTCGCAATGATATTATTCAAATCGCCTATGGATACGGTCTTTTCACCGGTGGGCTAGGACTTCATTACGGAGGCGAAAATATTGGCGCTACGGTCATCCCCATGAGTACATCGAATACGAGAAAACAACTACAAATGATGGAAGATTTAAAATGTACGGCGATCGCTTGTACACCGTCCTATCTCCTCCATTTAATGGAAGAGGTCAAGGCTCAAGGCTTAGAAGATCAGATTTGTTTAAAAGCCGCCATTTGTGGAGGCGAACCCTGGACAGAAGAAATGCGAGAAGAAATCGAATCCCAATTGAAGATTAAAGCCTACGATATCTACGGTTTAAGCGAAATCATAGGACCAGGTGTGGCGGCCGATTGTAAGGAACACAAGGGTCTTCATATTTACGAAGACCATTTTTATCCCGAAATCGTCCATCCAGAGACCTTGGAACCGGTGGAAGAAGGCGAAGTAGGAGAACTCGTCATTACCACCCTGACGAAGGAGGGAATGCCGATGATTCGCTATCGAACGAAAGACCTTACCTCCCTTTCCAGGGAGAAATGCAGTTGTGGACGAACCATGGCGAGAATGAGCCGATTCAAAGGTCGTAGTGATGATATGCTCGTATTAAAAGGAGTCAATGTATTCCCGTCTCAAGTGGAAACTGCTCTTTTGGAATTACCAGAAACGAAACCCTATTATCTCATTATCGTCGATCGCGTAAACAATATGGATCAAGTGGAAATCCAAGTAGAAGTGGAAGACGAGTATTTCAGTGATGAAATTCGCGCGATGGAAAACTTACAAGAGAAGATTACAAAGGCTTTGAAAGAAGCCATCGGTATTCAAGTAAAAGTGCGAATTGTCGAGCCGAAAACCATTGAGCGAAGTACGGGGAAATCCACCCGAGTAATCGATCGCAGAAAACTGGTATAGGAGGTCCTATGGCAAAACAACTAACGGTATTTATTGAAAATAAAAAAGGCAGTCTCAATCGATTGACAAAAATCTTAAAAGAAGAGATGATCAATATCATTTCTTTTTCCTTGGCCGATACGAAGGACTTTGGCATTTTACGGCTCATGGTCTCCGATCCCGAGCGGGCCGTCCAAGCTTTAAAGGCAAGGGATATTTCCGCAAGGCTTACCGATATTACAGCCGTTCGCCTTTCCATTGAAGTGGGATCGCTTTACGAACTATTGGAAGAATTAAAAGATTTCAATATTCAATACCTCTATGTCTATTCCAATCGAGAGGATAGCTCCGGTGTGATCCTAAAAATAACGGAAAAAGAAGAAGCAGAACAACATATGAAAGATTGTGGCTATCGCCTACTCACCGACAATGAGGTCTATCTCGACAAATGATCACCGATTATCAACAAGCTACAAGGGTAAGTATAACTAGGTGATAGAATTGAAAAAAGTACTACTAACAAAAGACCGATTGGAAAAGAATAAAGATCTCGATTGGACAAAGCTAGAAGCTTTCGACGATATGACGATTTACGAAAAGGCTAATCGGGAAGAGCAAAAAGAATATATCAAAGATGCGGAGATCCTTTTAGCAGAAGGTGTTCGATTGGATCGGGACTTGCTCGATCATGGAAAAAATTTAAAATATATTATCATACTAAGTACGGGATATAATTCCTGTGATTTGGATTATTGCAATGAAAGAGGTATTCTTGTTTCGAATATCCCGACTTATGGAACGGATATTGTCGCCCAATATACCATGGCTCTATTACTCGAAATTTGCCATCGTATCGGCCTTCATTCCGATTATGTAAAAGAAGGAGGCTGGCAAAAAAAGGGAGAGAAACTCCATTGGCAAAGGGATCAAATCCTCTTAAATGGAAAAAGCTTAGGGATTATCGGTTATGGAAGAATTGGAAAAGCGGTGGGAAAGATTGCCAAGGCCTTTGGCATGGAACTTATTACAGCTGGCCGTAAACCCGAAGACCAAAAACGGGTATTCCGTGAAGCCGATATCATTAGTTTGCACTGTAATTTAACGGAAGAAAATCATAATCTTATCGATGAAGAAGCCATCGGTACCATGAAAGACGGTGTCATTATTATTAATACGGCAAGAGGTGGGCTGATTGACGAAAAAGCGCTGTATCAAGGGCTAAAGTCAGGAAAGATTCACGGCGCTGCTTTGGATGTTTCGAAAAAAGAGCCGATTGAAAAAGACAATCCCCTTCTTTCTTTGGATTCAATCCTACAAACACCTCATATGGCTTGGGGTGCACCGGAGGCAAGACAACGAATTTTAGACCAAGCCGCCGACACCATCGAAGAATATGTAAAGGGAACGCCAATTCATGTGGTGTCCGAATAAAAGAAGTTCATCCTTTGATGAACTTTTTTATATGGAGAAAAATTCATCAAAGAAGAACTTGTCCAAAGAGATTTAACTCATCGATCATGAAATGACGCTGTATTATTTATATAAACACAAAAATCTATCTATAAAAACAAGGATTTAAATTGAAAAACGATTGATATAAAAGTACCTTTAGAGTATAATATAAGCAAACATTAGTATAGCGATAGATAACTTCGTAACGGACAAAAAAGGAGGGTTTTTTATGAAAACAGCAACGAAAAATTTGATAGTTAAAATCTTAGGCTTACTTATAGCAATGATACCTCTTCTCTTTTACGATTCTTTGATTTTAAAAGAGCCGATTTCGGAAGGAATCATCGTTTCTCGATCGATATTCTGGGCAGTTCTTGTGATTGCCAGCTGGCGTGTACTGCGTGCCATTCAATTATTTTCTGCAAAATATGAAGATGAAGAAGGGCATCCCTTTCTATCTTAAGAAAAGGGATCCTTTTGATAATAAAAAATAAATCGTTTTCTTAAGATCCAAATGAAGTAATATCTTTTGCTATTCTAGTCTTTTGATCTATTTCGGACTTTTATCTTATAATTTGATATGAAGTCATAAGGAGAATAATGGATTTCGAAGTAAAAAAAGGCACAACAAGTGCCTTTTTTGTTTTACTGAGGGATGTGAATACTAACTTTTGCTCCTTTTGTTTTTTCATTCTCTAATTCCAAACGGCCATTATGAATTTCTGCAATTCTTTTGGTGATATAGAGGCCAATCCCGTAATGGTGATTTGTTCGTTGATGGTTATGACCACAATAAAAACCCTCGGTCGCATATTTTAAATCTTCTGGTGAAAAGCCACTTCCTTCATCGATGATTGTAAAATGGATATTCTTATTGCCGTGGACCTTAAGAGTAATCTCACCTTTATTACTGTATTCTAGGGCATTGGCCGTGATATTTAATAGGGCCCTTAGAATGAGATTTTCATCGATGATAAGACTTTTAGGAAGGGGTCCTTTTTCGAAGTGAAGGGATCGGCTCTTCATACGAATGAGTTCGTTCATTTGCTCCGTAGCTGTTTTCAAAAATTCATCCGTGGGAATTTCTTTGAAATTCGGGGTAAATTCTCGATCCATACGGGTCAAGTCAATTAAAAGGGCTAGATAATTTTCCATTCGATCGATATTCTTAATCGCGTAGTGTATGGATTCTTGATCGTCTTCATTATCTAAACGGTCTTGTAATAATTCTACATTTCCTCTGATAATCGTGAGTGGAGTTTTAATATCGTGGGCAAGGGCAGAGATCTGTTCTTTTTTTAATTCTTCTTCTCGCCATTGTTTTTCGAGAGATTCTTTTAATGTTTCTTTCATCTCCGAAATGCCTTGAAGAATATGATTAAATTCCTGAATACGAGAACTTTGTATTTGAAAATCAAGATTTTGTTTTTGTATTTCTTCTGTGGCATCTAATATGGGTCGTAGTTGTTTGTTTAATCTTTTAGAAAAGAGAAAACTGATCACTAAGAATCCCGACAAAGTGCTAATGACAAACAGGATGAAAATAAATCGATCGACAGAATAAAGCATATGATCCAATCGTTCATTGGTGAAACCAGCACGCAAAGGATATTGGATGATACAGGAGCCGTCATTTCTCGGGATTAAGAGATGGTGAGTATTTTTTTGCACCGACTCCCCTTGAAAATAGGAAAGGGCATCTTTTATCTCTTCTTCTGACATATTTGTTTTTTTGATTTCTTCATCCTTTGATAAAAGAAGATAACGGGTTTTTTTAGGAAGTAGCAATTCATCAAAGGGCTGAGATTTTGCAATTTTCTCTTTCCGATGAAAGATCTCTTGTTCGATTTGATTGGCGGGATAAATGATTCCCTTTTGAAAGCCAAGAATCAGTAAACCGTAGAGCAAAAGAAGGATCAAGAAAAAGGCGATGACAACAGAGAAGAAATACTGATAAAATACGGTTCGTAAAGAACTCTTTTTTCTTATATCCATTTATAACCAATCCCCCAAACCGTTTCAATGGGCTGAATTTCATGAATGAAAAGTTTTGAGCGAATATTTTTAATATGTTCTGAAATTGCCGATATATCGCTATCGTGTTCATAGCCGTAGATGGCCTCGTGAATTTGCTCTCTGGAAAATACTTGCCCCTTATTTTTAGCGAGATACTCACAAATCTCGTACTCTGATTTTGTAAAAGGGATTTTCTCTTCGCGATAGTGAACTTCCTTCGCCGATAGATTAAACCGAAGGCCAGAAGTATTTAGTATGGCAAATTTCTCCCGCTCTTCTCGTCTTAAATGGGCATCTACTCGGGCAAGGAGCTCCTTGTTCCCAAAGGGTTTTTTTATATAATCATCGCCTCCGGAAATCAGTCCTTCCACAATATCTTGCTCTTGAGTTTTTGCCGTTAAGAACAGGATCGGAATATCTACTAGAGGCCGAATTGTTTTACAAAAGTTGATGCCGTCTGTTCCGGGCATCATAATATCCAGAAGAATCAAATCGTAATCATGGATTTTTTCTTCATTGAAATCATCGGCTTTTGACAAAGTGTCCACTCGGTGGTTCTTTTGTTCTAAAATTTTGCGAATTAGTATTAATAAATCCGGTTCATCGTCAATAACTAAGATACGAGCCACAGCACTCCCCCCCCCTTTTTTAGATTATATCATCAAAAAGCAGTATTTTTCTTATTCAAAATTTTTTCGACCTTCCCATCTTTCAAACCAAATAAGACTAAGAACCAATCCGATGACGGTATAAACACCGAAGAAGGGGAGCCATTTCGTGATTTCCAAAGAAAAGATCGAAAAGTCGGGATGATATTTGGTAAATACCAAAAGGCTCATCAGCCGGCCACTCCACAAAGCGGGAAGATAATACCAAATCCCATCGCCAAGACCGGTCAGTCCTAATAAGGCGAGGAGGGTTTCAAAAACCCCAATACCAATGGAAACTCCACTCCCAAAAGAAAAGCTAAGAAAGAGATGGAAGATATAAAGAAATACCGCCCCGGCCATGAGAAGGAGAATTGCCCACAAATAAAAAGCCATATCTTTTATCGGGATAGATAGGAAGAAGGGGATTGTGATCAGGCTTACAGAAAAACTTCCGGCGATAAGAAGACTACATAATATACCAAAATAGGAAATTTTTCTAGAAATGCCATGGGATAAAAGGGCTTGAAAGTGGCCTGCCTCTTCTTCAATTTCACAGAGCTTACTTGAAACGACTCCAGTGATGAGGGGAAAGGCCGCACCAATTAAAGTAAGATAGGCCGATAGAATCATTTCTTCATCCAGTAGACTGAACATCTGGTAGATAATGCCCATGGTTGCAAATGTAACGGGCAAAAAGAAATGGATATAAGGAAGATAGGTCCTTTTTGTTTTGTAAAAACAAGTATATAACATTCGAATAAAGGATCTCATTTAATCGGCCTCCTGTCTCTGAAACCGCGTCGCGGTTCGCCAAGTGAGGATTAGGAATAAAAGAACGGAAAGGGTCAATCCAAGTACGATATCCAGTTGATAATCACTAAAATGAACAGTTTCTGCTAAAAGACCATTGGGTAAGACTTTAATTATGGGGATCATCAGCCTCGAACCCCAGCTATAAGGACAGATCCACCAATAACTCTTATGGACAAAGAGGATATTCATCGCCATTCCAAAGACAACATTGATGAAAACAGTAAATGCTGTTCCAATTTTCTTTGATAGAACAAGACAAAAGGGAATCTGCCATAAATAGGTAATTATCAAGGTCATAGATGCAAAAACCATCGAAAGATAGGAGATATCTTTTGCCGGCTCACTGTAAATCGTCGCTTTTCCTAGGATAAGAATCACAAGATGGAAGAGACTAGATAGTGAGAGGTAGATCGCGAGAAGTAGAATCTTTGCGATCCAAGTTTTTTTCAAGGAAATGGGGAGAGAAATGACGGCGCGATAGCCCAATCCTTTTTGTTCATATCGGTTAAGAAGGGATGAAGAAAGCGCAAGATATCCCGGCAGAAGCATAATATACCACCAGTTGTATCCGTTGGGAATAAAATACAAATAGGTTAAACCGGCATGGAGTAAAACGATACATGGCGCAAGGAAGATCAAATATTTTATCCATCTCTTTTTACATTTAAGATGTTCTACTTTTAAATACTTCATCAGGAGATCTCCTTTCTTGAACTAGATACAACATCCATAAAAAGCCTTTCTAAATCAATTTTTGAATCAATTTCTCCTTCATAAGCTAAGATACCATTATGGATAATACCGACATGATCGGCCACCATTTGTACTTCATGGAGAATATGACTCGCTAAAATAACGGTAATTCCTTGAAGAGGAAACGAACGAATCAAATCACGAAGTTCCTGAATACCGAGGGGATCCAATCCATTGGTTGGCTCGTCAAGAATCAATAATTTTGGATGATTTAATAGGGCAATGGCAATTCCCAGACGTTGTTTCATTCCCATGGAAAAATGACCTGATTGTTTCTTTCCGGTATTCGTTAAATCGACAATTTCTAAAACTTCATCGATTCGCCCATCAGGTAAACCCAAGAGCATGGTCCGAAGTTTAAGATTTTCTCGAGCGGTTAAATTCGGATAAAGGGGAGGGCTTTCGATGAGAGAGCCGATTTGCCAGAGATCTTTCCGTGACCATGGGTGAGAATCAAAAAGAATTTCACCCGAACTTTTGTGAAGCAATCCGGAGAGGATTTTCAAAGTCGTTGATTTTCCTGCACCATTGGGGCCGAGTAGACCGTAAATGGTATTTTGGGGAACTTTCATTGAAATATGATCGATGGCCTTTTCTTTTTTAAAATTTTTACATAAATTAGTGGTTTCTAAAAGATAAGAATTCACGATACAACACCCTTTCGATTGATTTAATTTTAGTATAGCAACTAAGTTTAAGGATTCTTTAAGGATAAGAAAATATCTTTTAATAAACCGACAACGATCCCCAGATCCTGTGAAGAAAAGAGATTCGAAGAGTATATCGAAAGTTTTAATGAAAATATTTATCGGCGATCGGATAGGATGTATCACAACGAAAAGAAAAACAATTCATAACAAAAAGTGATAATCAGAGGAGGTGGGGGTTATTAACAAGTAATTTTTGTCTAAAAATCATTAGAAATTCAATACTTTTTGTATTTTCATATAAATTCTTATCAAAAAAAAGTCTTTATAGTCCTATTAGACAATCTACATCTGGAAAGCTCCCGATAACGCCACCTTTTTTCTTAAATCGTTTCAATTTGGAGAAAGAAGGAGAGGATAAATTATATAAAAAGCCCTACATATCCCAGAATTAGACTCTTTTATCAGGGGAGAAAAGAGAAAAAGACGACACCGATCAAATTAAAATCGGATAAATCGGGTACTAAGTAATATAATAATAAATAGAAAAGGGGATTTGTGATGGATGAAATATGGTCACGAAAGATTCAAGGAATTATCAACTTAGACAGTAGCCGAGAGTTTCGATTTCGCGACGATCGAAAAGAGCTCTTTCTTTCTCTACTAGGGCTAAAAGATGGGATGGTGATCGCAGATATTGGCTGCGGACCGGGGACAATCACAAGAAAATTAGCCCAGTGGCTTTCAAAAGACACAAGAGTGATCGGTATTGATCGGGATAGGCATTTTATCCAGTTTGCAAAAAGAAAAGCAGAAGAGATGGAGATGGCAAATCTTCAGTATCTTTTAGGAGATGGGCTAGATCTTCCTTTGGAAGATGATTCTGTCGATGCCTCCTTATCCCATACCGTTATCGAACATGTACCCCATAGGGAATTTTTACTGGAACAAAAAAGAATTTGTAAAAAAGGTGGCAGAGTTTCGGTGATGTACACTCTTCCCAAGCTAAAGCTACAGTCATCACCAGAAAAAGAAATTCATCCCACAGAGGAAGAAAAAGAAGGATTAAGTCGACTGTTTAACAAGGAAGATCATATACTAGAAGAATATAAAGTTGGCAAATATTGGCCAGATCCTGCAAAGCTTCCTGCTCTTTTTCATGAGCTTGGTTTTCAAGATATTCAAATTGATGCCGTCGCCATGCCCTTTGTGATTGATGATAGTAGATATTCCTTAGAAGAGAAAATCGCTATGGCCCAAGTGGAAGGAAACTCTTTACTAGAAAATATCGAGATGGCGATTCAATCAGGGAATGATCAACTGGATGCATCAGAAGTAAAGGAGCTAAAAAGACGGATTAGAGAGAGAATGGATCAGAGGATTCAAAGGATTCGAAGGGAAGAATTTATTTGGGATTACCGTATTTCTGTCATGGAAATCGTATCTGGAAGGGTTTAAGATGATTTTAAAGTAAAAAAGAATAGAAAAAAGAAATTAAATCTTTATGGATTTTATGATTAAAACAGAAAAGAGTTCCCCACCCCTTTTCTTAAAGGGGTTTTTTATTGAAAAGATCGGATCATGTTATTTCCGAGATTTCTTTTTAGTGGCGGTTTTGTAAATAGAAATAAAAAAAACCGATAAGTTTTCACTTATCGGATCGTGGTGGAGAATAGGGGACTTGAACCCCTGACCTCATGGCTGCCAGCCAAGCGCTCTCCCAACTGAGCTAATTCCCCAAGAACTGTAACCTCTCTTATTGTAGGACAAGTTCTGGAGAATGTCAATGCCTTTTAAAGAAAACGACCGAGGATCATCGGTGTAATATAAGTTTCAATAAAAGCCGCGACAATGAGTAAAGGGATGATGTATTTTACATAAGTGATTGCCGATGTTATTAAAATATCTCCCATCGGAATCGACTCTCGTCCCATAATTTTTAGTACGAGACTGTGGCAAATGCTAAGGCCGATGGCGATAGCGAGAATGAGAGCAGGAATTTCGAAAATTCCATGGGGAAGAATTCCTGCAAGAAATAGTTTTAATGGAGCGATTCCTGTTCCGGCAAATTTTAAAGCGACGCCAATGATGGTGCCGTTAACGGCGCCGATAATAGCGGGGAAATAGATAAAAGGGATAAAACCAGTGAGGACCATGACCAATGCGGCAGTTAAATTATTTAAGAATAAAGGAAAGACTTTGATTTCTCCGTCGGTAAAAATGTGATCTACGGATTCCATAAATTCCTCCATCATCGCGGTACCGGTTTTAGCATCGATGAGAAAATATCCTAAGAATCCTGTTATGACAATGGATAATATGGCGAAAGTCATCATTCGTTTGCTAAATATTCGTTGTCGAAATTGTTCATTCATTTTAATTCCACCTTTCTAAGATAGTATAACACAATAGCATATATTATTAGAAGGAAAAACTGCTCCACCCTAAAGGATGAGCAGTCTTTTTTTAATCGAATTGTTCATCATCGACAGAATCTAAATACTCATGGACTTTCACCATGGAGCGTTTAATCGTACCGTCGTCAAAAGGATTTTCTAGTCCTGCGACTTTCACGAGATTTAAGAAGGACTGGGATCCTCCTTCTTTACAAAGGCGAATATAATCTTCCATGGCCTTGTCGTGATCCTCTCTAGATTTTCCAAAGAATTGGAAAGCGCAGACTTGAGCTAAGGTGTAGTCAATATAGTAGAAAGGCATACTGAATACATGGCTTTGACGGAGCCAGAAACCACCATTTTCTAGTAATTCGGCGCCATCATAATCTAAATAAGGACGGTATTTCTTTTCGATTTTAGAATACTCTTTTCGACGTTCTTCTGGTGTAATATCAGGATTTTCATAGACGAAATGTTGGAATTCGTCGATGGTTACGCCATAGGGGATAAAATTCACCGCGGAGGACAGATGTTGATAGCGGTACTTGTCGGCTTCTTCTTCAAAGAAGAGATCCATCCAAGGCCAAGTGAGAAATTCCATACTCATGGAGTGAATTTCACAGGCTTCATAGGTCGGCCATACATATTCTGGCAGAGTGAAATCCCTTGAAAGATAAACCTGAAACGCGTGACCGGCTTCATGGGTCAGTACATCGACATCACCGGAAGTGCCGTTAAAATTAGCGAAGATAAAAGGCGAACGGTATTTCGGTATATAGGTACAATAGCCACCGCCTTGTTTTCCTTTTCGCGCTTTGACATCAAATAATTCATGCTCGGTCATGAAGTCGAAGAATTCTTTCGGTAATTCTCCGAGCTCGGAATACATGGTCTGTCCGTTTTTCATGATCCAATCGTCATTGCCGTGGGGTGCGGCATTACCACTGGTAAATGCCAAAGGTAAATCGTAAGCCTTTAAGGAATCGACACCGATTCTCTTTTTTTGATGTTCTCGAAGATCATTACTTACGGGAACAACGGATTCTAGAACTTGTTTTCTGTAATTGGCGACTTCTTCAGGGCCGTAATCGGTACGGCGCATTCTCAAATAGCCCATTTCCACGAAGTTTTTGAATCCAAGCTTCTTTGCCATGCGATCTCTCACATGGACAAGTTCATCGTAAATTTGATCGATTTCTTCCAAATGCTCGGTGAAAAAACCATTAACCTTTTCATAGGCTTCTTTCCGTATATTGCGATCTTTCGATTGTAAATAAGGGCTCATATCGGAAAGATTGTTAATCTTTCCATCGTATTCAATCTCTGCCGATGCAATTAATTTATCGTATTTTGTGGAAAGTTTATTTTCTTCGACTAAATCCTCCATGATTTCAGGAGAGAAGACTTTTAATTGGGTTTCGATTTGGTCAAAGAACAAATCGCCAAATTCTTCTTTTAATTCTTCTAAATGAGGGGAAGCCATCACCGTTTTGTAAAAGCGATCGACTAATTCATGATATCGTGGTGAATTTTCGTCGATAAATTCCACTTCTTTTTCGTAGAATTCGTCTTTTGTATTGATGGAATGGCGAATGGTAACGAGAGTGATATTGGAGTCCACTTCTTTTCGGATCTCTACAATATCGTAAATTCGCTTGATTTGTTCTTTCGGGGATAATTCAGAAAAATGATCCAAAGCTTGATGAAATTTTTGTTCTACTTCATCGAGATTTGGTCGTTTGTATTCATACTCTTTAAATTTCATAAAAACCTCCTTCATCTTATTAGTGTAACACAAAAAACAGAAGAAAAAGATGAATTTATAAGACAAGGATTCTTTCCATATCATTGGAACAAAAGTTTTTTCCGATCAATAATCCCCTTTTGAAAAAACAAAAAAGTACAATTCATTAAAAGCGATCTGTTAAAAAAATTTAACGAAGTCTCTTTAAATATGATACGGAAGCTGGAATCGATGAAACGTCGTGACATATGTAGACGACAAAATCAAAACTTATTGTAACGAAGGAAGAGATGGAATTTTCCACAAAAAAATAGTAGAAACGTCAATTACATTACCTACGTTTCTACTATAAAACCCGACCTTCGCACCAACGAAAATTTTTAGGTTCTATCACATTACCAGGTCCCTTCGTTGTATATTTTGGAACTTTCTTCCAATCGGTCTTTTCATTAAATTGTCAATTACATTGGTCTTACATTTGAAACCATCTTACATTACTTTTCTTTCCTTAACAAATCCCTTGGAATTATTAAGGGCCTATTCCGATCTTGTCATCGACGGAGATAAGCAGTGTTGATGCGACGATGAGTTTATCAAAAAGACGCTTTCTTTTGTTTGAAGAAAGTTCTTGCACTCATGGGGTAAAATAACCTTCATCGAAAATCTTTACTTCATTCGAAATCTTCGAGATTTGTGAATTCTTTCTTCGTTAAAAGAATGGATCTTTCTGTATTATATATATAACCAGAAAATCGATTTCTAAACATATTTTTAAAGATTTTTTCAAAAAAAATTAAAAAAATCTTTTTATTCCCATGGCTCTACCAGATCCTTTTCTTGATGATTGAAATACTAGATCTCAAAAGCTATTATACAAAATTATTTTTATGATTTCACAAGACATTTCTTTTTTTAAACGATTGATGGAATCGAGGATCACGCTTTTTATTGTGTTTATGAAGAAAATGTATAATAATTTGAAAAAAAAATAGTCATGATACAATATATTTACATAAATAGTAAATAGCAATATATTATTTTTTATAGCAAAGTAAATATTAAAATTATATAATTGCTATAAAAAATATTTAGCAAGAGTATGAGAATTATGAAGAAGCATTGAAGAATAGAATAAGAGGTACAGATATGAAATAGTGATAATTCTTTCTTGCAAGTAAATTTCCTAATATCATTTCATATGATTAGGAATATAGTATACGATTTCCTGCGCTTGAAAATCCATAAAGTTCAAGAGAAAGTATATAAATAGAGTGATTGCCATACAAATAAATCAAAAAGGAGAGGAATATTATGAAAAAAAGAAAAAAATTTGGACATTGGATGGGTATTGGATTGGTGTTGGCTCTTACTTTGACACTGACATCCTGTCTACATATCAGCGCCCATGAAGGAGAAAATGGCTCGGCTCATGTGGATATGAGCGAAGATTCCTTGTTTGTTAAAAAGTCCGATGGTACCACCATTTCCATCGATGATGAGGGTATAAGGGTCGAAAAAGAAAATGGTGATATCATTGAAGTCAATGAAGATGGCATGAAAATTAATGGAGAAGAAGCGGATTTAGAAGGATCGAAAGAAAATCTAGAAATCAATGAAGACATGGAAGCCATCACTTATACGGGGAAAGAAAAGAATCTTGTGGTCTATCAAGATAGCGATGAACAAATCGAGACGACTTCACGACCCGACTTTTTACAAGCTACTTTTGCCATGGGATCTGTGGAAGATGGTATTTGTATGAAGAAATATAAACATGTCGATGCCAATTTGATGATACCCATTGCCAATGTGAAAGAAGGAGAAGAATTTACCTTTGAATATAAAACGGATGTGAAAAAAGGACGCTGTGCTTTTGCCATTCTTTCCCCAGACGGACACTTGATTGATAAAAAGGATCCAGTGAAGAATGAAAAAGGGAAATTTATCTTTCAAGCACCGGGCGAATACCAGATTCATTTTGTAGCAGAAGATGTGGAAGGATCTTTTATCTATACGGATCTAGAAGAATAAGAATAGTTCGTTTCAGTGTAAGAAAATGTCTTCTTGATCAGAAGGCATTTTTTCTTTGGAAAGTAATTCATGGTATAAAGCGCATAAAATAGCTTTAGATTATGGATATAGGTTTGAACCATTTTATAAAAATAATTATTTTGCCTGTGGATTATATAGAGATAATGAACATATAATAAGTCCTGATGGTAAAATTTATAAATGTATTTCTAACATAGAAAATAACAAATATTATGTAGGTGATCTAGAAGAAATATATATATAAATATTTACAGAATAGAAGTAGATATATTGAAGGATTCAAATTGAATAATAGATGTAAAAATTGTGAATATAAATCTATATGTAGTATTACATGTAAGCGCAGGCATTCAAAAATGGATATTTGTTATAAAAAAAATATATACATTAATGATATTGCATTAATTAAGGAGCAGTACAGGAGAGACAATGAATGATTTATTCGATAAAAAATCTAAATAAAGATTACGATGATAAAGAGATATTAAGAGATATATCTTTTGAAATTGAGGATGGTGAGATATTAAGTATATTGGGAAAAAATGGAGCTGGGAAAACAACATTAATAAAAATTTTATCAAATGTTTTAAGTAAATCATCAGGCGAAATTTATTATAGAGATAAAAATCTTAATGATATCGGAATAGATTATTATAATGAAATAAGTGTAATGCTTGAAGGGGACAGGAATATATATTGGTATTTAACAGGGATGGAAAATATCTTATATTTTGGTAGATTGTATAACTTAAGTGACCGTACTATAAAGAATAGAGCAGAAAATTTACTAGAAAACTTTGGGTTATATGAATTTAGGAATAATAAAGTTTCAACATATTCAAGAGGAATGAAGCAAAAATTATCTTTAATAATCGCGCTCATTAATCTCCCAAAAGTATTATTTTTAGACGAACCTACATTAGGTCTAGATGTCTTAACTAAAAACAAACTAATTGACCTATTAAAGCAACTAATAAAAACTCAAAAGTTGACAATAATACTTACATCGCACGAGTTTGATATTGTCGAAAAGTTATCAGACAAGATTTTAATTTTAAATAATGGTGAAATTGAATACTTTGATGAGACTAATAAACTGATGCAACTATATTCGAAGAACATTTATGAAATAACTTATAAGGGTGATATTATCCCCTTTAAAAATTTTGATTTTAATATATTATCTATAATGGATAATAAAAACGATATACATATCAGAGTTGAATGTAACAATGAATATGAAATTATGGATTTATTATCAATTCTATATAATTATAATTATTCTGTAAGCAAAATAGTTAAAGATGAAATTTCTCTTGAGGAAATAATGCTTAAAATTTGGGAGGAATGATAATGAATGTAATAAAAGCAGAATTTATGAAGTACTACGAAGAAATGAAAGCATATTATCCAGATCATATTGTAAGTCTCGTAGTAAACTATATATTTTTTATGGGCTTTTTTATAAGCTTCTCTAAAACAAGCTTAATAAATGATAATTTACACATAGGATTTATTTATTGGTTTTATGCATCAATTATAATCTCTGAAGGCTCTGTGTCAATTTCTTATGAAAAACAGACGGGAACTTTTGAACAATTACTCTTAAAACCAATAAATATTTTAAGAATTCTAACAGTTAGAACTTGGATATGGATTTTTATCACAACCATTAAATTAATAATTCTAATGAGTCTTGTAATGATATCTTTAAAGACAGTATTTAGTTTTAATATTATGCTCATTCCAATATTATTTATAACTTTATGGGGGATCTATGGATTCGGAATGATCTTATCAGGTATAACGCTAATATTTAATAAAGCTGCATCCTTTGAATCTATTATTTCTTATTCACTATTATTTTTCACAGGAGGTATCATTCCATTAGAACAACTACCTAATAAAGTTCAAAATGTATCACAGATATTACCCTTAACTTTAGGAATTAACCTATCTCAAAAAGTATTAAGTGGGTACAATATAGCTTTTAATGATATTGTAAAACTAACTTTTAATAGTTTTATATTTTTCTTTGTTGGTATAACTATTTTTAAACTAGCATATAATTATTCTATAAAAAATGGGTTAAGTTCTAGTTATTAGATATGATATAATTAAAATTACTTTGAAGAAATAAAATAAGAAAATTATTATACTTAACAAATATCCGTAGGAAAGTGTATTTTATAATTGTACCGTATTTTCAAAACTTGTTTATATTATAAAAGAGGAGGACGATATCATTGAAGTCAATGAAGATGGTGTCTTAATTAATGGTGAAGAGCAAGAGGATATAAAAGGATCGAAAGAAAATCTAGAAATCAATGAAGACATGGAAGCCATCACTTATACGGGGAAAGAAAAGAATCTTGTGGTCTATCAAGATAGCGATGAACAAATCGAGACGACTTCACGACCCGACTTTTTACAAGCTACTTTTGCCATGGGATCTGTGGAAGATGGTATTTGTATGAAGAAATATAAACATGTCGATGCCAATTTGATGATACCCATTGCCAATGTGAAAGAAGGAGAAGAATTTACCTTTGAATATAAAACGGATGTGAAAAAAGGACGCTGTGCTTTTGCCATTCTTTCCCCAGACGGACACTTGATTGATAAAAAGGATCCAGTGAAGAATGAAAAAGGGAAGATTATATTTCAAGCCCCGGGCGAATATCATATTCATTTTGTCGCTGAGGATATGGAAGGATCTTTTATCTATACAGATCCAGAAGAATAAGAGAAATTTTAAAAAGTTTGACGAAAATGCTCTCGATGATCGAGGGCATTTTTACTGTCATTAGAAATTTTCGATAATTGATGGGAGATGGGAGAGATTTGTGTTATATTAGTACATAAAGAAGGTGATTTGATGGCAGGAAATGAAGAATTTGAACAAATCCGTTTTGATTTACTGGGCAATACCAGTGAAGAGAAAAAAAGCGAGATTGAAATGCTCCCTCGGCACGAGATACTACTTGCGGATGAGAAGATTTCGCCACGATATTTGAAAAACCGTCGTCGTCCTTGGTATGAGGCCGTCGATCCCAAGAAAGAATACGATGAATTTGTCGTTCTCGATACGGAAACGACTGGGGTCCTTCCGTTCCGGGATGAAATCGTGGAGATTGGGGCTATTTTATATCAAAAGGGGCGGCCGGTAGAGGCCTTTGAGACTTTTATCCGACCAAAAGGGTCGATTCCACCGGGAGCAACAGCTGTTAATGGTATAACCGATGGGATGGTTCAAGATGCACCGAGAGTTCACGAAGTCTTGCCTGATTTTGATGATTTTGTCGGTGGACGGCTCCTTGTCGGTCATAATTTAGACTTTGATTTATCTTTTTTATATCGCCATGGTAGTCGTATTGAAGATCGAAGACGGGAGTATATCTGCACGCTTTTTGAGGCACGTAAGCTTTTAGTGAAAAAAGGAAGTGGGACGAATCACTTTGATGTTCTCGATCACCGATTGGAAACCCTTTGTGATTATTTTGGGATTATCATTCCAAGGGCTCATCGTGCAGTGATGGATGCCTATGGTACAGCAGAAGTATTTTTAAAATTACAGGAATTACGAAAGGAAATGCCTTGATCAATCCAAGGCGTTTTTTCTTGTTCCTATGTTATACTTAAATTAGTATGTAAAGTAGGTGTGTTATGAATTATATAATATTTGATGGCGATGGAACTCTGTGGGATTCCAGTCGCGGTACGATCTTATTTATGGAATATTTATTTGCGAAATATCTTCCCGATATTCCTTTTACTAAAGGAGCGAAAAAAGGATATGAGATTACGAGAGAAGAGATGTCTGTTTACGAGAATCAGTGGTATGGTTCAGAATTGGATTTCTTTTTCCACCGTTCCATTCAAAACTATTTGCCGTCGGTGAATGCTGTTGAGTTGAAACATCGAATCATCGCCCGGCTTTTTCAAAGTTTTCAAAAGAAATACGAGTATCCATTGGCAGAACAAATTATTACAGAAATGGAAAATTCCTGGGCAGCTTTTTATTCGCTATTCCCTGGAATGTATGAGATTTTAGGCGAATGTAAGAAAAAAGAGATTCCTTGTGTGCTTTTGACTAATGGATTCGAGCTTCTTCAACGAAAGAAAATAAAACAAACGAAATTAGAGTTCTTTTTCGATAAAATAATTATTTCGGAAGAAGTAGGAATTTCAAAACCGGATCTCGATATCTTTAAAAAAGCCATGGGCGAAGGTCAAGGGATCATGATTGGGGATAGTCTAGAACACGATATTCTCCCGGCGAAAGAATTGGGTCTTGAAACATTTCATTTCCAAGGGGAAGATTCTGTAGAAGATGTAGGAGCGCTATTACATGGATGATCAAAAAATAAAAAAAGAAGTCGAAAAATTTTATGATTCTGTCGCAAAAGGCAAGGAGCAACTGAAAACATCTCGAGAAGCCCTGAATCGCTCCCTCGGTTATAAAGAAGAAGATCTCGCTTTGATTCCCGATGAAGCAAATTTAGGTTTAGGCTGTGGCAATCCGCAAGAAGGAGCAGAACCTAAAATCGGGGAGAATGTACTAGATCTCGGTTGTGGAAAAGGAATGGATGTATTTTTAGCGGCGAAGAAAGTCGGACCGAAGGGTTTTGTCCTAGGTGTTGATTTCAGTGAGGAAATGATTTCTGCTGCACGGCGTATTGGGAAGAAGAGAAATTTTACCCAAGTGGAATTTCGTCAAGGAGCCATTGAAGATTTACCCGTGGAAGATTCCTCCTTTGATCTTGTCCTTTCTAATTGTGTCATTAATTTAAGCACAGAGAAAGAAAAGGTTTATGAAGAAATTTACCGAGTGTTAAAGCCCATGGGGCGAATTGGGATTTCTGATATTGTCTTGAAGAAAGAACTTCCCACAGCATGGCGTGAAGATCCAAAGATGTACGGTACATGAGTGGCTGGAGCCATTACTTCGGAGAAGTTAAAAAAGATTTTAAAAGCAGCAGGATTTACAAAGATTCAAATTCTCTGTAGAGAAGTTTCCGATGAATATGCAGAGAAATGGGGACATGGCCAAAGGATCAAGGAGTATATTTATCGCGGGAAGATTTTGGCCATAAAGGAGGGTGAGAAATGAAAAACATCCTTTTAATCAATGATATGCCATCCTATGGGCGAGTCGCCTTGGCGGCGATGGCACCGATTTTGACAAAATACGGCCATAGCCTTTATCAATTGCCGACGGCATTGATATCCAATCCTTTTTCCTATGAAAAAGTGGAGATTTTAGACACGACTTCCTATTTGGAAAAGACATTGGAAAATTGGAAAAAATTAGGATTCCAATACGATGTGATCGCCATCGGCTATTTGTTTTCCAAAGAACAAGTCGAGATTATTCGGGAGTATTTGGAGGAACAAGAAAGTTTTGTGTTTTTTGATCCCATTATGGGAGATCACGGGAAACTCTATCATTCCGTTACAGAAGAACAAGTGGAAACGATGAAAGAAATGGTAGCTTATGCCGATGTGATAATACCGAATCTCACCGAAGGTTCTTTTCTTACAGGGGAAAAAGAGTATCGGAGAATCGCTGAGAAATTACGAGAGATGGGGGCAAAAAATGTCATCCTCACTTCTTGTGAAGAGAAAAATCAGTATTTTAATTATATCGTTACCGATGAAGGAGAAGAGAAGATATATTACGAGAAATTTTCCCGTGGTTTCGGAGGATCGGGGGATATGTTTTCGGCGCTATTGATCGGGGAATGGTGTAAGGATCAAAGATTGAATTCTGGGGTAAAAATAGGGACAGAAAAAATGAATTTATTAATGGAGAAGACACTGGAGGAAGGGGAGAATTATGATATCATCCCCATTGAAAAATATATCCAGTGGATTTAAGGGGTAAGGAGTGTTGATAGTATGAAAAAAGTGTTAGCAATTATGGGCAGTGAACGTCTTCGTTCCAATACGGCGTTTTTGTTCCGTCATGTTCTCGATACCTATTATCGAGAAGATTTAGTACAAGAAGTAATTTTAAAGAAGCTTGATTTCAAACGTTGCATCTCCTGTTATGGTTGTGCAAAAGTTCCCTACTGTGTGGTGAAGGATGAGATGACGAAAGTCTATCCGGCAGTGGAGGAATACGATGAGATTTTATTTTTTACGCCGATTTACTTTAATTCGGTTTCGGCGATATCAAAGGCTTTTATCGACCGAATGCAAGTGTATTGGTCACGGAAATTCTTGTTAAAAATGGAGCCATTAAAAGCGAAAAAAGCCACGGTGTTTTTAGTTGGAGGGGCGCCCCATTATGAAAATCAATT
>JAUNVW010000007.1:43828-51371 GCA_030540635.1 Tissierellia bacterium
GAAGATGGTTTAGAATATACCTTTGTATTAAAAGACGATATCAAATGGTCCAATGGCGATGAAATTACAGCAGAAGATTTTGAGTATAGCTGGAAGAGAGTATTGGATCCAGAAAAAGCCCATGATTATGCTTTCCAATTGTTCTATTTAAAAAATGGTGAGGAGTACTTAAAAGGGGAAGCTACTGCAGAGGAAGTCGGTGTCAAAGCCGTCGATGATAAGACTTTGGAAGTTACATTAAAAGCACCGGTAGCTTATTTCAAAGACTTAACGGCGTTCTATACCCTATATCCCATTAACTCAAAAGTAGATCAAGAAAATCCAGATTGGGCAAAAAAGGCAGATACTTATGTATCCAATGGACCTTTTGTTCTCGATCAATGGGATCCAAACTCTAAAATTATACTTGTGAAAAACGATGAATACTATGAAGCAGACAAAGTAAAAGTAGATGGTATTGATTTAGATGTTATCGAAGAAGCTTCCACAGCCTATGAAAAATTCGATGCCGGTGAGTACGATATTTTAGTTGATCCACCACAACAAGTTGTAGCAGAGAAATTAGAAAATAATGATCCACTATTAGAAGTAGGTAAAATGGCGGGAACTTATTACTACAATTTAAACACAGAAAACCCACTATTTGCCAATGCAAAAGTCCGTAATGCCCTTTCCATGGCACTGGACCGACAAATTATTGTTGATAAAATTGCACAAGGTGGACAAATGCCGGCAGAAGGGGTTGTACCTTTTGGTTTACCCGATCCTGACGGAAAGGAATTCCGGGAATACAACGGATCCCTCGTAACCGAAGATAAAGAAAAGGCCAAAGAATTACTGGAAGAAGGCTTGAAAGAAGAAGGTTTAACCGTTGATGATTTAAACGGTGCAGTTCTTCTTTACAACACCAGTGAAGGACATCAAAAAATCGCCGAAGCCGTTCAGGAAATGTGGAGACAAAATCTTGGCATTGAGATCGGATTGGAAAATGTCGATTTCCAAGTAAAATTAGATCGTGAAAAAGCCGGGGATTATGAAATTTCCCGTGCAGGTTGGATTGGTGATTACGCAGATCCAATGACCATGGTTGAATTATGGCAATCAGATTCTGCATTTAACGATGCAAATTACAATAATCCGGAATATGATCGTTTAGTTGATGAAGTGAAAGCTTCCAACGATCAAGAACTTCGTTTCAATAATATGGCAGAAGCAGAAAAATTGTTAATGGAAGACATGCCGGTTATTCCGGTTTACTTCTACACTCAGCCCTATCTGGTGCAAGAAAATGTTAAAGGAATCTATAAAGCACTATTAGAATATCCGACATTGACCTACGCAGAAATTGATTAGCTGAGAGTTGT
This sequence comes from Tissierellia bacterium, assembly GCA_030540635.1. Taxonomy (GTDB): domain Bacteria; phylum Bacillota; class Clostridia; order Tissierellales; family Peptoniphilaceae; genus JAUNVW01. The sequence continues at coordinate 45,193 of JAUNVW010000007.1, forward strand.
TAGAGGAAATCAGCGAGTTCTGATTTCCTCTTTTATATTTATTAAGGAAGAGGAAGGAAATTATGCTGAAATTTATTATAAAACGGGTGACGATGGCTTTTGTCACGATTTGGGTGATTATCACCATTACCTTTATCTTGATGAATGCAGCGCCAGGGAATCCCTTTCGTCAAGAGTCGAAGATGCCCCAATCGGTTTATGAGAATTTATTAAAACAATATGGACTGGACAAACCAGCCCATGAACAATATATCATGTACTTAAAAAACATCGTCCGAGGAGATTTTGGGGCGTCGATGAAATCAAAAGTAGAAACAGTCAATGAGATGATACAACGGGGCGCGCCGGTATCGGCAAGATTAGGATTACAAGCATTTGCCGTCGCCATTATTTTTGGACCGGCACTTGGTAGTATTGCGGCGCTATATCAAAACAAAATTGCCGATTATGTCGCAATGATTATTGCCATTATAGGAATATCGGTTCCGTCCTTTATCTTGGCGACATTTTTGATTCAGTGGGTCGCGAAAAATGTGGCGTGGATCCCCATTGGCGGTTGGGGAGATTTCGCCCATACCCTATTACCGTCCATTGCCTTGGCCTTTATGCCCATGGCATCGACGGCTCGATTAATGCGTTCCTCCATGTTGGAAATCCTAGGACAAGATTATATTCGTACGGCAAAATCCAAAGGTCTAAGGAAATTTGTCGTTATTATGAATCACGCCGTACGAAATGCGATTTTGCCGATCATTTCCCAAATGGGAACGACAATTTCAGGATTACTTACGGGATCTTTTGTTGTGGAAAGGATCTTCGGAATACCAGGACTGGGTAATTTCTTTGTGAAGTCCATCACCGATAGAGATTACACATTGATCATGGGAACAACGGTGTTTTACTCCTTTGTTCTTGTGACGATGCTTTTAATTGTCGATATATTGTATATCTTAATTGATCCACGAATTAAATTAACGGGAGGGGAGTAGGATGGAAAATAGAATTAAAAATTATCCCCAGGAGCTTTTCCAACCGGTGACAAAAGAGGAACGGGATCTGGAACAGATCAGAAGACCTTCTTTAAAATACTGGCAAGATGTTGTACGCCGTTTGCGACAAAATAAATTGGCAATGCTCGGCTTGTTCATCATCGTCGTCATGGCAATAATGACGGTAGTAGGACCTCGGTTAAATGAATTTAGTTATAAGGATCAAGATTATGCTCAGATCAATACGCCCCCAAATAGTACCTATTGGTTTGGTGCCGATGAACTGGGACGTGATATGTGGACGAGGGTCTGGGTTGGTACCGGTTACTCCATTATCATCGGGGTATTGGCAGCCGCCGTAGACTTTATCATCGGTGTCACCTATGGCGGAATTGCCGGTATGGCATCTCGGCGGGTAGATTCCATCTTAATGCGGATTGCAGAGATTATTTACGCCATACCTTATTTGCTGGTGGTTATCCTACTGTCGGTAGCTTTTTCCGATCAGCAGGGCGCTTCCCTATTTACCTTGGTCCTTGCCATGAGTATTACCGGTTGGGTACCGATGGCCATTCTCGTCCGTGGACAAGTCCTTCAATTGAAAGAAAATGAATATGTCTTGGCAGCGCGTTCTTTGGGAGCCAACAATCGCTATATATTAAAACGTCATATTATTCCCAATACTCTAGGTCCGATATTGGTAAATGTCACTTTGACCATTCCCCGGGCGATCTTCGCCGAAGCGACTTTGGCGTATATGGGCCTTGGATTGCAACGACCATTACCTTCCCTTGGTGTTCTCGCCAATGACGGAATCAAGGTAATCAGTGTGGGAATTATGTATCAACTATTGTTCCCGGCTCTATTCATCTCCTTAATCATGTTCGCATTTAATGTGTTCGGCGACGGATTGCGGGATGCTTTAGATCCAAGACTTAGAAAGTAGGCCAGTGATGAGAGATAATATATTAGAAGTAAAAGATTTAAGGGTATCCTTCCAAACTTTCTTTGGTGAAGTAGAGGCCGTTCGCGGCATCGACTTTTTCCTAGAGCGGGGAACGACCTTGGGAATTGTTGGGGAATCTGGTTGTGGTAAATCCGTAACGGCATCGTCGATTGTTCAATTATTACCGAAACCGCCAGTCCTATATAAAGGTGGGGAGATTCTTTTCAATGGGATTAATTTACTCGATTATTCCGACAGGGAAATGGAAAAAATCCGTGGCGATCGCATATCCATGGTATTCCAAGATCCCATGACAAGTCTAAATCCAACGATGAAAGTTGGAAAGCAAATTGTGGAAGGATTATTACGACATAAAAAACTAGAAAAAAGTGAAGCCAAACAAAAGGCCATCGATTTATTAGAATTAGTATCGGTTCCTCAACCGGAAAAACGGGTCAATCAATATCCCCATGAATTTTCCGGTGGAATGAGACAAAGGGTTATGATTGCCATTGCCATGGCATCGGATCCCGAACTTCTCATTGCCGACGAGCCCACAACGGCATTAGATGTAACGGTTCAGGCACAGATCCTCGATTTAATGAAAAATATTAAAGACAAGATGGGAACATCCATCATCATGATTACCCACGATCTCGGCGTGGTCGCCGATATGGCCGATCGAGTCGTTGTCATGTATGCTGGACAAATTTTAGAACAAGGGATTACCGAAGATATTTATGGATCACCTAAACATCCTTATACGAGAAAATTACTGGATTCTGTACCAAAACTGACCATGGACCGAAATGAGCCCCTTCACTCCATTGACGGAACGCCACCGGATCTATATATTCCGCCGAAGGGCTGTTCCTTCTTTGACCGTTGTGAAGAGAGAATGCGGATTTGTGAAGAACATATGCCAGATTTCACCGATCATGGCAATGGCCATTGCTCAAGATGTTGGCTCAATCATCCCCAAGCAAAAAAGGTGGTGGAAAAATGAGTGAAAATTTATTAGAAATAAAAAACTTAAAGAAATATTTCAATGTCGGATCGGGCACATTGAAGGCCGTTGATGATATCTCCTTTTCCATTCGAAAAGGCGAAACCTTTGGTCTTGTTGGAGAGTCTGGTTGTGGCAAGTCCACAGCAGGCCGAACGATCCTCCAATTATATCGCCCCACAGGGGGAGAAGTAAGCTTTGATGGAGAATTATTAAATGAATTAAAAGGACGGGAAATGATGGAGAAACGAAGGGAAATGCAAATGATTTTCCAAGATCCCTACGCTTCTTTGGATCCGCGGATGACTGTCGAACAGATTGTCGGTGAACCCTTCGATATCCACGGTCTTTATCCCAAGGAAAAAGAACGAAAGGAAAAAGTCATCAACTTATTGGAAACCGTAGGATTATCGGAAGAACACGCCCTTCGATTTCCCCATGAATTCTCCGGCGGACAACGGCAGAGGATTGGAATTGCAAGGGCTTTGGCCTTGGATCCAAAATTCATCGTCTGTGATGAGCCAATTTCGGCACTGGATGTATCCATACAAGCCCAAGTCGTCAATTTGTTACAAGAAATCCAAGAACGTACCGGGGTTACCTATTTGTTCATCGCCCATGATTTGTCCATGGTACGATACATCTCCGATCGTGTCGCTGTGATGTACTTGGGACAAATTGTGGAATTATCCACATCGGAAGATCTCTACGAAAAACCCCTTCACCCCTATACGAAGGCACTTCTTTCGGCAATCCCTATTCCCGATCCAAAGATCCAAAAAAAACGACAGCGGATCCATTTAGAAGGAGATGTCCCATCGCCGATAGATCCCAAGGAGGGCTGTCGATTTTGCGATCGTTGTCCGGAAAAAATGGAAATCTGTGAAAAAATCACACCAAAATTACAAGAGATCGCGCCCCATCATGAAGTGGCCTGTCATCTCTTCCATAAGGAAAAGCCCCTTTAAAGTGGCTTTTCTTTCTTTTTACGTCAAGTTCTAGTAGAATAGATACAAGAAATGGAGGCAGATATGAATAAAATTATTTTTGATATGGACGGAACATTAATTGATTCCATGGGGCAGTGGATCTCCCTGATTGCCGATTATATGGAATCGTTAAAGATAAAGGCAGAACCACAATTTATGGACGATTTAAAACCAAAGACATTAAACGAATCCATTGTGGCGATCCATGAAAGATATAATATTAATCGCAGTCTGGAGGAGGGGGTCGACTTTATGCATGGATTGATGCGAAAGGCCTATCTCCATGATTTTGATTTAAAACCAGGGGTCCGGAAAGGATTGGAACGCTTAAAGTCCATGGGGATGGATATGATGGTGGCAACGGCGACGCCTGATGATTTAGCCCATGTCGCCTTGGAAGCCCAAGGTATCGATCATTATTTTCAACATGTTCAAACCTGTAAAAACAGCGGTTTTAATAAATCGGATCCCAGATATTGGGAAATGGCCATGGATAAGATTGGGGGAAAGAAAGAAAATGTAGCGATTTTTGAAGATGCCCTGTATTGTGTTGAAACGGTGCGATCCATGGATCTATATACCATTTGCATTGAGGACATGACCGCCATTAGCGATGAGAAACGTCTTCGCCAACTCTCCAATCAATATGTAAAACGCTATGATGATATTGATTACTCTGTTTTTAATCCTTCCAGCGGGGTATAAATAATAAGGTAAGAAGAAGGGAGGAAAAGACTTGTTCAAAGAATTTAAAGAATTCGCTATCCGTGGAAATGTCGTTGATTTGGCGGTGGGCTTTATTATGGGAGCTGCTTTTAAATCCATTGTCGACGCATTAACCGAAGGAGTATTAAATCCAATTATTGGTTTAGTAACGGCAGGAATTGATATTAGCGATTTAGCCGTTGATATTGGTGGTATCTCTCTACAATACGGATTATTTATTGACGCTATTATAAAATTTATTATCATTGCATTTTTTATGTTTTTATTGGTGAAAAGCATCAATCGTTTGAAGAGAAAAGATGAAGAAGATACGCCGACGGATAAAAGCTGTCCGTTTTGCAAAACATCAATTCCCCTTGAGGCAACGAGATGTCCACATTGCACATCGGCATTGGAAACAGAGACTATTGTTTAGGAGGCTATTATGGATGCAGTAAAAGGTACGAGAATATATCATATTGACAATGCATTAAAGGCCGGTCAAAGGGCCTATACTTTAATGTTAAATCTAAAAAGCGCATTAGTTGGTGCTAAAAGATGGGGTTATTTAGATATTGTGAAGGGTAAGAAGATAGTCACCTTCTTAAAACGTCGCCGTATCCGTAAAGCCGAGTATATCGCCAATAATGCATCCCGTGCATTGGTGGAATTTAATCGAGTTCTTACAAATCTCAATCAAAATCCCAATTTCAGTTATTCATTGGGGCGTCATGGCGTCTTCTTTGATTATTTCTTTGATAATGCCTTTTACGATTTAATTGTTCAATCGAGAATCAACGGAAATATTCGAAAAGCGGACAATACCATAAAGCAAATTGAACGAATTCTTCAAAATTTAGAGAAAGAAAAAGTAGAACTATTAAAAGGGTAGAAAATCCCGAGGAAAGTCTCGGGATTTTTTTAATTCATTAAAGATTTAATCTTATCCATAAATACGGTGTTTCTCTCTAGGTGATGGAAAATTCCAACACCGATGATACTAACGATGAGAAATTCCGACAGGAAGACTTGAGCTCCCAATAACCAGAAACTGTCCTTTGCACCAGTCAGAAAATAAATTTCAAGGCCGATGATGAGTCCATTAAAAATTCCTGGCATAAGCGAGGCAATGAAGAGTTTCTTGCTCTTTTTCATGGCGAGTAAAGATAGAAAAGTCGCCAAAGTACCAAAAATGACATCGTAGACACCAAAAGGCGAGGGCAAATTGGCCAAAAGACAGCCAAGGGACAAGCCGGGAATGAAAGCGGGATTGTAAAAAGCCAATAATGTCAAGATTTCAGAAAAACGAAATTGCAAAGGACCATAGGAGGCAATGGGAAGGATCCATGTAATGACGGCATATAGAGCCGCGATAATTCCCGAATCCACGACAAATCGTAAATTAGTTTTCATAGCCGACCTGCCCTTTGCTTCCTTTACCAATAAAAAAATACTGTCCACCAGGGACAGGGATATTTATAATTTGTAACATCATTATCACTTCCTTGATTTTTTTAGAATGGGTTCCAAGAAAACATTCTTTT
>JAUNVW010000001.1 GCA_030540635.1 Tissierellia bacterium
AGCTATATCGATCCCCATCTCGATTATAAAAGTAAGCAAATTCCATCAAGCACCTTCTTTCTTGTAATAAAAAAAGAGATAACATTTTCTGCTATCCCTTTCAAAGTTTCATTATTAATATTTTAAGTCTTTTGAAATATCTTCTATCTTTCTATAATGATTTTCTATCTCTTCTTGTTTCTTTCTTTTTAATTGTTCTTCTCTTCTTCTATATTGTTTTTCTTCTTCATTTGTTTTTTCTACACACAAGATCAAGGTATCTCTATGATATTGTTTTACCTCTTCGATTGTTGTTCCATCAGAAATAATTCTATCAGAATCAACTCTGGCTATTCCAGGTCTATGCATTGATGTAAAACTTGGAGGACGATCCCAGTTTTTTTAAAAACAATTCAGACCTTGTGCTAGCTTGGTTTGCATGTATCCAATTCTATAAACTGGGATTTAAATATTTTTTCTTTTGGATTTTGATGTAGGCAACTCATATTTCACAACTAACCCTATAAATGTTGTCATAATTAAACTCATACTGTTATAATATCTTTCGCTTTATCTACATCACTTCCAACAATTGACAGCCCTTTAGTCACATTCGATCCTTTTGCAGCTTTTGCAATATCTCTTTCTGTGCCGGACAGTCCACTACCTTCATGGGTACTGAATGGCTAAAACTTTTCTTCTGTGAGATATTCAAGGGATATTTTTCTTTGGTATTTCCTGCGCCATGTCCGCAAAGCGTTGTACTTGGCGTTTCGGATAACGACTTTACAAAAAGCATGGAATATGTACTCGATATGCTCCTTGTATTCTTCTGTGTAAGTCATAGAAATTCCCCCTTTCCTCAGTCTAATTTTAACCGATATTTATTTCAAAATAGGTAGCAAAAACTTCAAAAGTGCCAAACCTATAAATACAGTTATTAACGCAATCGCTGGGGAAATTATCTTATTTAGAAAATTCATTTTATTCAACAGGTGAATATCCAAATAAAACACGACCAAAAACAATATAAATGTAACTATAAATAATGGATTGTGGAGAATAAAGAATTTATATATAACATATTCGATACAGAAGAAAACAAATATTGAAATTAAGCATAAAAAAAGTAAATGTATGATTATTTTCATATTTCCTCCTCGATGATTTTCAAAAATTAGGGCAACAACATTTTTGCTGTTGCCCCATTTTTTTTACTTTATGATTTTAAAGTTTAGTAGCTATAAAGATAACCAAAATCATTTTTATGCCAATCGCCATAGGTTCCCGGAAATGGGCTGGAGATAGAACTGTCCTTAGAAACAGTAGTATAGAATTTATTTACCATGTTACCAGACCACATTAACTGTACTTTCATGTATTGGTTTTTGCTCATACCATCAAAACAATCATACATATTAGAACGGTCTATACTTTTTAACCAATTCCCCCCTAAACCAACAACAACCCCAACTGCAACCGAAGCAACTGCCGCAGGCGCACCAGTAATTCCCAAAACAGAACAAATATAAGCACCTAAAGCAGAACCAGCAGCTCCAGTACCAACAAGTTCCACTAGATCTTCAAACGCATCATAATTTGCGCTAGAAGCCAAAATAGCCGCTGCGGTATCCCATGTTATAAAATCGACTTCTAGTGTATACGTTCCTGAAAGAATTTCTCCTAAAGTTAATGGAGAATGTCCGCTAGTAGTATCACGCACCCACGCAACACCTATGTTGCCAGAATAACTTACGCTACCAGTGGTTGAACGTGTTTTCGCAGGATATGACGGCTCAGTGTCTGCTGTTTTCTTAATTTCGTCCATGATAAGCTGAAATTTCAATCCAAAAGATAATCCGTCTAATCCTAAACGAATTTCATCTTCTGTGTAATTACCAGCAGGAACGGCAAACGCTTCTTCAAAAAGTGCTTTCGCTTGCTCTAAAGGAAGATTAGCTAATTCTTCCTCATTAAGCTGAACGAGTTCTTCGACATAATGTCCCTCAATAGTATAGGGGTCACGTTCCTCAGCAGCAAAGTCTGTGATTGTAGTTCCCATACACAAAACAATCGCTAAAAATAAAGATAAACATTTCTTAAAACATTTCGTTATAAATTCTCACTCCTTTTTGACATACAATATGGCAACAACAGTTTCCACGCTTTTAATACCCATTGAAATCACCTTCTTTTAACTATTTTTTTGCCACAGTTACATTTATAATTAGCATTTTCAGTTACATCAAATACTTGATATATACATACCCCAATACATCTGCTATTTTATGAGCCAATACCACGCTAGATATACTTTTTCCTGTTTCTATCTTGGATATGCTCGTTCTTGATACACCAACTTTTTGGCTTAACTCGTATTGAGATAAATTTAATGAGGCTCTAAGCTCCATAAATTGATTTTTCATCTTCGTAATCTCCCATGTGTTAATTAACGTTTACACCCATTAGAGATGTTTCTCAAGATTTATTTTCTTTTTTGCTGTGCAAAATGTTTAATATATCCAAAATCAAATTGTAATTTTTAAATATATTAAATAATGTTTGTGTTATAGCAAAAAATGGAATAATGGAGTGCTGTCATTAAATACTTTTGTACTACTTTACGACTCATGAGCATTAGCACCAGGGTTATCATTACCATAACCTTCCATTAAGTTAATAACTCCCCTTGCTCCTAAACCTGCACCAATTGCAGTTACAAGTGTCTTTAAAACTCCAACTCCAGCTGTAAAAAATTCCATATTATTCCTCTTCGTTTTCTTTCTTATTTTCTATTTTGTTTAATGATTTAACCATAAAATTCTTGTAGACTTTATCTCCTAATTTTGAGTATAAAAGAGACGATAGAGTTTTTAATTTCTATCGTTTGGGATTATCTAATATCTATTTTTCTTTAAATTGTTTTTTTGTATAGCTTAATAATTCTATTAATCCAATTATAAAAATTAAACTGGGATTCCGTACAAATCCCAGTTTAATAATTAGCGTGTTCTTTAATATAATTTTGATCCTGCTGGAATATTATCGTCCAACATTATTAAGTTAAGTTTTTCCTCTCCGTCATATTCACAAATTGCAGATATAATCATACCTTCTGAGTCGATTCCCATCATCTTACGAGGAGGGAGATTACAAATCGCAAGCAGTGTCTTTCCAATTAAGCTCTCTGCACTGTAATATTCCTTAATACCAGATAAAATAACTCTTTCTTTTTCAGAGCCATCATCTAATGTAAATTTCAAAAGTTTTTTTGATTTTGGAACTTCTTCGCAGTTCTTAACTTTTACAACTCTAAAATCAGACTTTGAGAAAGTATCAAAATCAACCATATCTTCAAATAAGGGCTCTACTTTCACTTTTGAAAAGTCGATTTTTTCTGTCGTAAGTTTGTCGTAAGTTTCGTAAGTTTCTTTTGACGAATCTCTATTTTCTGCCTTTTCTAAGCCTATTGGTTTCATTGTTGGGAATAACAGGACATCTCGGATTGATTCTTCACCGGTTAGTATCATTATGAGTCGATCAACTCCAATACCTAGTCCTCCAGTCGGTGGCAATCCCACTTCAAGAGCATTGATAAAATCACGATCCATCATTTGCGCTTCATCATCGCCTGCTTCTCGTGCGGCTACTTGGGCTTCGAATCGTTCTTTTTGATCCCGTGCATCATTGAGCTCGCTAAATGCATTTGCTATTTCATTTTTATGGATGAAGGCTTCAAACCGATGGGTATATCTCGGATCATTGGTTTCTCTTTTTGCCAAAGGACTAACTTCTACTGGATGATGGGTGATGAAGGTAGGTTGAATCAATTGGTCTTCGCAAAAATGCTCAAAAGTTTCTGCAATAACTTCACCACGACTCATCGTATCATCAATCTCAACACCATTCGTTTTTGCAATATCGCGTGCCTCTTCATCGCTTAAATATTTTTCAAAGTCTATGTCTGAATATTCTTTTATACAATCTACCATCTTGATACGTTTCCAAGGAGGTGTTAAGTCAATCTCTTCCCCCATATATTCTACGGTATTCGTTCCTAAAACTTTATGAGCAACAAAAGATACTAATTCTTCTGTAATACGCATCATTTCTTCATAATCAGTATAGGCTTGATATAATTCAATTGCGGTATATTCTGGATTATGATTATGGTCCATACCCTCGTTCCGAAACATACGCCCCATCTCATAAACTTTTTCAAAGCCACCAACGATTAACCGTTTTAAGTATAGCTCATTAGCTATTCTCAAATACATATCAATATCAAGGGTGTTATGATGAGTAATAAAAGGTCTAGCATTTGCTCCACCGGCAATGGTGTTTAATATGGGCGTTTCAACTTCTAAAAAACCTCGTTGATCTAAGAATTCTCGGATCGCCGTTATGATTTTTGAGCGTTTAATAAAAGTATCTCGAATTTCAGGGTTCATGATTAGATCTACATATCGTTGACGATAGCGTAAATCAGGATCTTTTAAACCATGGAATTTTTCTGGTAATATTTGGAGTGATTTCGTGAGTAAGACAACTTCTTTGGTACGGATGGAAATTTCGCCCGCTTTGGTTTTAAATACTTCTCCACTACAGCCGATAATATCACCGACATCTAAGTTCTTTACATATTCATACTCCTCATCGCCAATATTATTGATTCGATTAAAGAGTTGGATTTTTCCACGATCATCTTGCAGATCCATAAAAATAACTTTTCCGTGGCCTCTTTTTGCCATAACACGACCTGCTAATCGGACGGATTTACCTTCATAATCATCGAAATGTTCCGTGATATCTTTTGTCTTTGTACGATTTTCAAAGACTTCAATTTTATGGGGATCTCGTCCTTCATCGATTAAATCATCTAATTTCTCTCGCTTAATTTGAAGCATTTCATTCAATTCTTTATCCATTGTACACCTAACCTTTTATGTCCATTAATTGATAACTGATCACACCACTTGGTGTTTCCACATCAAATTTATCCCCAACAGAATGTCCAATAACTGAACTTCCAACTGGAGATTCATTTGATATTTTCCCTTGTAAGGGATTCGATTCTGCTGAACCTACGATTGTGTATTCCGATACTTCATCATTATTTAAATCTTTAAGGATAACAACGGATCCAATAACTACTTGATCTTTTTTCTGGCCATTATCTTCTATAATTTTAGCATTGGATAGCATATGTTCTAATAGTAATATTCGATCTTCTACTTGTGCTTGTTCATTTTTCGCTTCATCATATTCCGCATTTTCTGACAAATCACCAAAAGATCGTGCTTCCTTTATTTTTTCAGCAATTTCTTTTCTACGAACAGATCGCAAAAAATTCAACTCTTCTTCATGCTGATTATAACCTTCTTGCGTTAATAAATATTCTTTCTCTGACATAATATCTCCTCTATTTCTTAGTTTCGACGACGGTCTAATTTTTGATCTAATTCTCTTTCCAGTGGGATACCTCTATCAGGGCTAAGGATTACTGCCCATTTGTTTAATTGTTTTCTTTGCAGGTATTGATGGATATAAAAAACAAATTTAATATCACCGTTTGTTAATGTATAAGATCGAAATGTATATATATTATTCCATCGATAAAATTGTGATTTAAAAATAATTCCATTTTCATAAATTCCAACTTTTGTCTTTCGATATTCTAAAAATACAATTAAAATATAGATTATAAAAATAAAAATGTCTAGTTTATAATTTCGTTTGGCGAAATAATCAATAATGATTAATACCAATAATGTTTGTATAAATACAAACTCCATTATTCGATCTTCCATGAATTTTGTTCTAAATGTATGAATTTCATGACCTTTCTGAAGATATCTTCTTCCTATTAAAACCATGGAAAATAAAACAATCGCTATACTCATAGATCCCCCCTGATTTCGTTAAAGAAATCCTCAAGTATATTATATATTCTATCAATTTCTACTTCATGGTTCAAATCATTCTTCACCGAAGCACTTTTAGGTAGACCTTTCAGGTAATAGGCAACAGCTTTTCGCATTTCTTTAATGCCCCTTTCGTATCCTACGTATTTTATTTTTAATTTGTAATGTTTTTTAATAACTTCATGTATATCGTCGTAGGTATAATTGGAGTTTTTTTGAAATAGAAAAGGATTGTGTAGTGCGCCACGTCCTAAGGATACCGCATCACATTTCGTATGATAAAACATCTGATCAATATCTTCTGATGTAAATAAATCGCCATTTCCTATTACAGGTATTGACAAATGATTTTTTAATTGCGCTATTTTTGACCAGTCGGCTTTTCCACGGTAGAATTGCGTACGTGTTCTTGGGTGTAAACAAACATGATGTACCCCAGCATCTTCACATATCTTACCAATTTCCAAATAATTAATATGGTTTTCATCAAATCCCAATCGAAATTTAACACTTATCGGTTTATTGGAGCGTTGGACTAATTTTTTTAAGAAATGATATGTTTTTAATGGTTGTGTCATCATATAAGACCCATCACCGTTGTTGACGATTTTAGGTGCTGGACATCCCATATTTAAATCAATACCAATAAATTGATCCATTGCATTAATTTTTGGCATAACCACTTCTAATATAGATGGATCATGTCCAAATATCTGTAAAATACAAGGACTTTCTTTTTCTGAAACGGCCAGAAGATCTTTTGTTTTCTGATCATTATAATAAATCCCCTTTAGCGATACCATTTCCGTTGTATTTATACGAGATCCAAATTCACTGACAATTTCTCGGAAGGCTCGGTCAGTAAAGCCCGCCAATGGAGCCATCATCAACATCTGACTGTTTGCAATATCCAAAAACTCACTCCTTATTCATCTCATAGATTAATCGTAATCCATCTAATGTGATCATTTTATCTACTTTTCCAATATATTTCGAGTTTTTTGCAATTAGTAAAGAATACCCTCCCGTACCGATAATTTCGACTTCGTCTTCTTTTAACTGCTCCTCTTCCATGATCCGATGAATGATTTGATCGATTAAGCCTATATAACCGTAAACCAAACCAGATTGTATCGAATCTATCGTGGTTGTCCCGATTACGGATTGGGGTAATTCTAATTCTACCTTGGGTAATTTTGCTGTTTTTAAAAATAGAGCTTCAGAAGAAATGCCGATGCCCGGAAAAATTGCTCCGCCTAAATATTCATTTTCACGATTAATATAATCAAAAGTAATCGCTGTGCCTATATCGACGATGATTATCGGACCACCGTATTTTTCAACAGCTGCTACTGCGTTAACTAAACGATCGGCACCCACTTCTTTCGGATTATGATACTTATTTTTAATATTCATTTTCATATTTGTATCGACAATAAAAGGGTGTACTTTAAGATAACGTTCACAAGCCCGGACAAATGTTGACATGAGATTTGGAACGACTGAACAAATGATGGTTTCTTTGATTTCTTCCGGTGCAATTCCTGCAAATGTAAATATTTGTTGAAATACAAGACCATATTCATCGGATGTTTTATGTTTATCTGTCGAAATTCGCCAATCAAAGAATAATTCTTTTTGGTCAAAAATACCAAATACAATATTTGTATTTCCAATATCAATCACTAATAACATATTACACCTCAAAAAATAAAAGAGATCAACCAATCTCTTTTACATTAAAATTATATCCATACATATTATAACAGTTATCGCTATTAATACAATAGACAGCAGTTATTCCAATACCTGCTGTCTATCCTTTTTCATTTCTTTTTTTTCGATTTGATAATCTCATGAATCATGATTTTATCTTCTGGATTAATAGGGATTATTCGGTTAAGCTCTTTTCCACGTTCTTTTATCGTTAAATATAGCGTCTTTTCTTTATCATCAAAAGCCCATTTGCGAATTTCCTTATAGGAATCATATTTCCCATTAAAATAAACACCATCCTCTGTAAATACAATTTTTTCTGAGGTGAGAAATAAGAACACTATTCCCAACAAAATATATACTGCACCAATTATACCTGGATTTTGAGTAAAATAGACAATACCAAGTATTATTAAAGCTGACGATGCAAACAACATTATACTTTTTTTCCTTTGCGGAAATTTCGCTATCACTTTTGATAAATTGGATTTGCTTTTGTACACATTATACAATTGCTTTCCTGCAAAGACTAATACTAAAATAAACATTAAATCTAAAATTGTATTTCCTGTAAAACTATTCTCCATTATTATGATCCTTTTCTTGTAATTGATTTTCAATCTTCTCATCGATTTGACGAATATCACAAACTTCTTTCGGTGGATTTACCCGTATATTTTCGTTGTGAAATTTAAGAAACAAGCTTTCAAATTCATCAGCATCAATCGTTTCTTTATCCAAAAGCTCCTTTGCCAATGCATGAAGCAAACTTTCATTTTCACTTAATAGATATAATGCTTTGTGATAGGCTTCATCGATTAACGACCTCATTTCTTGATCGATATTATGAACGACTTCATCGGAAAAATGATTACCTCGACCAATTTCATTACCTAAAAACACTTCGCCCTCTTGTGTTTGATAAGCCATTGGTCCCATTTTCTTACTCATTCCATATTTAGTGACCATATTTCTTGCAATTTTTGTCGCACGTTCAATATCATTTGAGGCACCTGTCGAAATATCTTTTAAAATTAATTCTTCAGCAGCTCGACCACCTAGTAATGAAATAAGTTCATGTTTCATGCCTATTTTGGTTTGATATTTCTTTTCTTCTTTCGGCAAATACGCCGTAAATCCTCCCGCCATTCCACGGGGTACTATAGTTATCATATGAACTGCATCAGCATCGGGCAATAAGCGAGAAACAATGGCATGCCCAGATTCATGATAAGCCGTTAAAACACGTTCCTTTTCGATAACAACGGCTGATTTTTTTTCTGGACCTGCAATGACTTTAATTGCAGCTTCTTCAAAAATACGGGCTGGTATTTTTTGTAAATTGTTTCGAGCTGATAGCAAAGCTGCTTCATTACATACATTTTCTAAATCCGCCGGCGTGAATCCAGTTGTCCTTTTGGCAATATTTTCTAAATTTACATCATTTTCTAATTTTTTATTTTTTGTATGGATTTTTAAAATCGCTTCTCGCTCTCGAACATCGGGAATTCCAACAAATACCTCTCGATCGAAGCGTCCCGGTCTTAATATTGCTGGATCTAAAATATCCGGACGATTGGTTGCCGCCATAACGATAATCCCTTCATTGGTACCAAAGCCATCCATTTCGACTAGTAATTGGTTTAATGTTTGCTCTCTTTCATCATGGCCTCCTCCAACTCCAGCACCTCGTTTTCGACCAACGGCATCAATTTCATCGATGAAGATGATACAAGGGGAGTTTCTTTTAGCTTGTTCAAACAAGTCTCGAACACGGGAAGCGCCAACGCCGACAAACATTTCCACAAAATCCGAACCTGAAATATTAAAAAAAGGAACTTTTGCTTCTCCTGCGACGGCTTTCGATAAATACGTCTTACCAGTTCCCGGTGGTCCCACTAGTAAAACCCCTTTTGGTATTCTCGCACCAATATCAATATATTTTTTAGGACTTTTTAAAAAATCAACGATTTCATTCAGCTCTTCTTTTTCTTCAACTAATCCTGCCACATCATCAAATGTGATTTGGGGTAAATCCTTCGCATTACTTAATTTCGCTTTGGATTTGCCAAAATTCATAACTTTATTATTTCCTCCTCCTTGGGTTTGGTTCATAAACATAAACCAAAGAAAGAGAATTATGCCAACGGTAAATAAAGTTGGAAGGATATCTAAGTACCAAGGTTTACCAGGTTCTGGAACACCATTATATTCGATATTATTCCTCTCAACCGCTTCCTTTAAGTAATTATCATATAATGAAACCCGAAATTCAGAAGGTGAGTAGACTTCAAATTTTTCTTCATTACGCAGTGTACCAAAAATCTCTGAACCTCTCGTTGTTAATGTTTTGATTTCATCATTGTCAATATATTGAATGAATTCATTTATACTGATCTCTTTTCGTTCTGCCATTCGGTTTCCACCGATTGATATCAATATTGCAATAATAATTATAGGAACAAAATATAATAAAACTTGATTAATTCCCTTTTTCAAACTTTTCCCTCCTTCAATAAGATTTATTCATATATGGAATGTTTTAAAACCGCAACATAGGGTAAATTTCGATAATCTTGTGCATAATCCAAACCATAGCCAATAACAAACTCGTCGGGAATATTAAACCCGACATAATCCGCACGGACATCGACTTTTCTCCGTTCGATCTTGTCTAAGAAAGTGGCGATACGTACTGATTTTGCACCTCTAGCTTTTAAGTTTTCTGAAATATATTTCAAGGTTAATCCTGTGTCGATAATATCTTCAACAATTAAAATGTTTTTATCTTCTACTTCTTCTTCTAAATCTTTAATGATCCGTACAATACCAGATGAAGTGGAAGAATTCCCATAGGAGGATACCGCCATAAAATCAATTTGTACTGGTATTTCAATTTCTTTGACCAAATCCGTTAGAAACATAACGGCACCTCGTAATATTCCAATAATTAATAGATTTTCATTTTTATTTTTATAATCATTTGTAATTTGTTGACCTAATTCGCGATTGCGTTTTTTAATTTCCTCCTTCGTAATTAAAGGATAATCTATTGCATCTTCAAACTTTTTCATTATTATAACCTTTCTATCATAAGTACTTCTTTTGTTTTTTTAGTCACAGGATAAGCGGATCCCCGACGGTGACCAATAACTGCGTAAATCACTTTTTCATCGGCGAGTAAAGGAATATCGTCCCGTAGATATTTGGGGATTTTTTCATCAATAAAAAAATCTTTTAGTTTTTTTGTTCCATCCATACCAAAGGGTTGAAAGATATCTCCCTTTTTTCTACTCCGTAACACTAAATCTTGTTTTAATATCGCTGAATCAAAAAAAATACGATTTTTTTTATCGATTCCATTATACTCATCTATTGATAGTATATCAGATATCACCGAAATATCATGAAATATATTTCTTTTTCCTGGAATGAATTTTTGTAGAGCTTTCTCCTTCTTAGTCTTATTTTTTTTGACATAAATACCATTATATGTCTTGATAAAAGTAAGACCTTGTTCCTCATAACTTTTTGACACATCTTTTAAATATAAATCAAAGATGGATTGAATTAAGTGATAATTAATATCGCTTAATTGTAGCTTTTCCAATAGCCATCGAATGAGTATTCTTCTCTGAATCGCTTTATCTTGTCTTAGCAATTCGTCGGACAATATTCCTGTTTCATCGTAGATTTCCATTAAATCTGTATATGGTTTTTCGCTAATTCTTGTTAAATATTCTGATTCTAATCGCTGTATTTGTTCAAGACGTAGTATAGCTTTTTTAATTTGGGGATTGAACTCTTTTTCCAAAAAAGGAATCAGTTCGTTCCGTATTTTATTACGACGAAATCGATTATCATAATTAGAATCATCGATACAATACATATAATTCTTATGATCAAGAAAATCCAGTATTTCCTTTTTTGAGTGGTGTAAAAGAGGTCGGATAATGTGATTTCCTTTTATTTCCATTCCTGTTAAACCCTCGGGACCCGTACCCCTTAAAAAATTCATCAAAATAGTTTCAATTTGATCATCCTGATGATGACCAAGGGCAATTTTGGTCTGAGGTTTTGAATATTTTTGGTAGATTATTTTTCGTAGTTCACGCCCTGCTTCTTCCAAAGATAATGATTTTTGAAGGCTATATTCTTCCATTGACGAAGTCTCGGAATAAAAAGTAATGCCATGAAATTCACATAATCTTCGGCAAAATTCCTCTTCTTCTTTCGCCTCAATGCGCAGATCATGGTTCAAATGAACACAGCGTAGACTAAAGGAACATTCTTTTTGATATTTTAATAAACCATAAAATAAAGCAACGGAATCCGCTCCACCAGAAAGACCGATTAATATATCGTCCCCTGGATCAATCAATTGATATTTGATAATATTTCCGATTAATTTTTCATACATCCTTTTCCTCCATTGAAAAAGCTGCTTGGTCTACCAAACAGCTCTATTATTAATCTCGATTTGAATTTCGTCGATTTCCATAGCGACTTTTTAATTGTTCCGTTCGCTCCTGACTCTCTTTGAAAAAATTCTCCAATTGATCTTCAAAACTCATTTTTCTTTTTGTTTTTTTCTTAGGAGTGTAATTTTCCTTCTTTATTTTGTTTGCTTGTTTCATCGAAAGAGCTATTTTGTCTTTTTCTAAGGATAAAACTTTTACTTTTACCTTATCTCCTTTTTTAATCACATCGTTAATATTTTCAACATAATCATTGGATATTTCCGATATGTGTACCAATCCACTGGAATCATCGGGTAATGTTACAAAAGCTCCAAAATTTGTAACACCATTAACTTCACCTTCTAGGATTTGACCTACTTCTATGGCCATTCGTTCTCCATTTCCTCCTTCAAATTTTTTATTCCAAATATCGCTTAGCGATTTTCTTCCTCTTCATGGGGTTCATCGATATTTTCATCAATGACGATTAGTTCATTCGCTTTTACCATGCCCAATTTTTCACGGGCTATTTTTTCTATATATTCTAAACTATCTTTGCGTTTATGATCTTTTTCTAAAATTTTAATCGTTGCATTTAATTCATCAATTTCTTTTGAATAAGTGATAATATCTTTTTCCAAATCGGCTTTTACTTTATTTTGATTATAAAGTAAATGAAAAAAATACATCATTAATAATAATGATACAATCAGCAGGAAACGACGAATAAATAATGCTTGTCTCATTTTTTTGCGATAATTACGATTCATTTAATTCACCGTTTCGTACATTTTTTCTGCATCTTTTTTTCGAACACTGTCTTTTATCATTAATACTTTTATAGTCATATCCCCGGATCCAAATCGAATCTTAATAAGATCGCCAAGTTGAACTTTATCGCCTGGTTTAGCAATGCGACCATTAATTTCAACACGCCCAGCTTCGCAAGCCTCTTTTGCCACGGTACGACGTTTTATGATTCGGGCATTTTTTAAGAATTTATCAATCCTCATAATAACTCCAATCTAATTCTAAATCATCCATATATTGTTTAATTTTTGATGTCGTTTTTTTGTTTCTTTCAATATATATTTTTTTCAAATCATAGTATTTCATTAATTGATTTATAAAATTCATTAAGTCTTCTTTCGAAACTTCTTCTTGCTGGCCATAATCAGCAACGAGCAATCCATGCGTTTTTGGCTTAACGAGCGCTGTTGCTAATAATTGATGATCTTTTTCAAAATTAAAAACATCAAATTTTTCTTCATCATTTAAATTATTTCTGAAATTTTGTTTTTTCTTTCGTCCGAGTTGATTTCTCAAAAATAAAGATTTTAAATAATCTTTTGTTCCATATCGTACCTTAAAAATATTTCGACGACGATTTATTTTTTCGATGATTAACTTTGCGTTGCGAATATCGTCGATATAATACGCTGATGCATCTTTTTTATAAGATACTTTTTCATTAAAATGAAGGATCGTTGCATTTTTGTTTGCCAATAATTCGAATATCTCATAGGAATCGGTGATAAAAGCGATATCATTGAATCTTAAATTTTTTGAATCTAAAAATGAACCAATGTCTTTATCAAAGTTCTTTAAGGAATCTTTTACTATTATCCCATCAAATATTAAATCAATTTCCGATTTTTTGAAGAGAGTTTCTGGTATGTATTGACTTCTGCTGTACCAAATTAATGAATATGATTGTCGATATAATTCTTTAAGTAAATGTTTTATATCATACAAAAGAACATCGGGGATCGCTGTATCGTAATAGTTCTCGATTTCTTTTATTACCTTAAGTTTTTCTTGATTGTCCATAGATATCGTCTTTATTTTTTTTATAAATAAATCTCTATGCCACAAGATGTTATTTCCATCATTTTCAAGATCCATCGGGATATTATGATCATTCATCAATTGATTGATCCCTTTGAATCTTTGTTGATCCATCTTTGAAATCATTTCATCCATATTAAAAAATACCGTTTTAATCATAATTGGCTCCTTCATAATTAGTATATCATAAACAAATCAAATTCAGAACCGTTTTTCATCTATAGGTATTCATTTCATTTATAGTTCTGAATTTAAAAAAGACCCCAAATGACGTGTACCCTTACATACGGACAAGGTATATTTATTTTCATTAAGTGGACTTTAGCCTATCGGCAATTGGTATATGGCTGTTTAATTTTTCCTTAAATTCGATCAAAATTATACCACTTTATATGTTTTCTAATTTCTCTACACAAGGAAATCTTTTCACTACCCAATCCCTAGGGAAAGACCGATATCGCTTTATCTCCGAGCGAGAGATCTTACACTCAGTAATATCATTTACCCATTCTTCATTTAGTTTATTAACCACAAGATTTCTGTCAAGTATATTATCAGCGATTTTATCGATTTCACCTTTAAAAAAGATGTATCCTCTATATATTTACTTTTCAATTGCAAATCGCCGATAAAGTTTTGGTATGCCACCTCTTAGTAGGATAAATTATAGTTTTGTCCATATTTTTATACGGGTAATTTGAATTGTCCATGATCCTTGGATGTAAATATCGATTTCTTTCGTCCTTCTTCACCAACTATTTCGTATTGCGTTCATCCTTTTTTATACTGTTTAGTTTAATGTATTTTTTTTAGATCGATATTATCTTCCATACCCTTATTTATTTTCTCCTACAAATTTATTTTAAATTCATATTGATCTTTTGACATGAAAGTACCCCCTAATCCCTGTCCGGATTTAGGGGGTCACTACAAATTTTAGCTTTTATTCGACAAAAATGTCTTTTAGATTATATTTTTTACCGTAATGTTTTGCATAGGAACAGCGGGGATTAATCTTTTTCCCCTTTGATTTCGAGTAATTAATGATTTCTTCCATTAGGCGTTCTCCTAGTTTTTGACCCGTTCCCCGATATTCCTCGGCAACAAATATTTTATTGACGATTATTACCTCTTCATCTTCATCAAAATTTCCATAGGCGATATCTTCTTTATAACCTGGAAGATAAATACGATTTTTTTCTATTACAAATTCATTCATCTCATTTCACCCATTATCAAATTTTTTATAAGATCTATTCTCGTCTTTATTGTTATAATACCCTTGCCTCCCCCTTATAAACAAGTCCTGCGATCGGATCAACTGTGACGATTTGTTGATTTTCAATTAGATTTAAGGCATCTTTTGCTCCAACTATTGTTGGAATATTAAAATGAATTCCAATAATCGCGGCATGGGAGGTTAATCCTCCTTCTTCGACAATAATGGCTCCTGCTTTTTTGACAATTTCGATGATATCACTTTCTGTGGAGGTTGTAACAAGGATGTCGCCTTCTTCAAAGTTATCAAAATCAGAGACTTGGATTCCTTTTCTTACTTTACCCGTTGTACTTCGTTTACCAATCCCTGTACCTTTAACAATTATTTCACCAACAGTATGGACTTTGATTAAATTTGTTGTACCACTTACGCCAACGGGTAATCCTGCGGTTATGACGACTAAATCTCCTTCGTTGATATATCCCTTTGCTAATGAAGCAACTATGGAACGATCGATGACTTCATCGGTTAATTCACCAATTTGTGATTTGACGGGATATACCCCCCACACCAATGATAGTTTACGCATAACTTCATCGGAAAAAGTCGCTGCGATTATGGGAACTAAAGGTCTAAACTTTGATATCGCTCGTGATGTTGCACCGGATGTTGTGGAAGTTATAATTGCTTGAGCATCCAATTGCACAGCGATAGATCTCGTTGAACGGGAGATGGCATTCGTCGTTGTTTGATCAATCCAATCGATACGCATTACAGCTTGATCGTAAAATTCTTTCGACCCTTCTGTAATCGTAGCAATATCACGCATGGTGCGAACCGCTTCTACGGGATAATTACCCGCTGCCGTTTCACCAGACAACATAATTGCATCCGTTCCGTCAAGTATTGCATTGGCAACATCTGTAACTTCAGCCCTTGTCGGCCGTGGATTTCGGATCATGGAGTCCAGCATTTGCGTTGCGGTTATGACCGGTTTTCCTGCAAGACAGGTTTTTCGAATCATTTCTTTTTGAACGATGGGCATTGATTCTGTTTTTATTTCAACCCCCAAATCACCCCTAGCGACCATGATGCCATCGGTAACATCGATAATTTCATCTAAATTATTAACCCCTTCTTGGGATTCAATCTTCGAGATAATGTGAATATTTTCGCCGTGATTTTCTTCAAGTATTTTACGTATATCTAAAACATCTTGAGCTTTTCGTATGAATGATGCTGCGATAAAATCAATACCATTTTCTATCCCAAAAATAATATCCGATATATCTTTTTCTGTGATAGATGCCATATTTATATTTGTGTTTGGGACATTAACACCTTTTCGGCTTTTTAAAATGCCATAATTGGTAACTTTACAAATTATATCTGTATCGGTAATATCGGTAATTTCCATTTCAACTAAACCGTCGTCGATTAAAATACGACCACCAATATGGACATCCTTGGGTAGATCTTTATATGAAATGGAGCATCGGTTTTGATCGCCAACGATATCCTTGGTTGTTAATACAAAGGTATCACCAATAGATAATTGCACTTGTTCTACTCCAAAATCTCCCAAGCGAATTTCAGGGCCTTTTGTATCTAGCATAATAGCCACTGGTAAATCCAAACGTTCCCTCGCGTTTTTTATCATTTCGATCCTTTTTTTATGTTCTTCATGATTTCCATGGGAAAAATTTAAACGTGCGACATTCATTCCTTTTTCCATTAAGGCTTCAATGATTTTTTGATCATCAGTTGCAGGTCCCAATGTACACACGATTTTTGTTTTTTTAAGCATATTTACCTCCTAAATCGAGACTTCTTGAGCAATGCGATATAATGATTGATTAAATGTGTTTTTAATGGACACTGCTTCTTTTATGGGGATAATTTCGATTTGATTATTTCGAGTAGCTAAGGCCATTGAAGTTTTCCCTTGGATCAATAATTCAACGGCTTTCGATCCCATTTCTGTTCCTAGTAAACGATCATAAGATGATGGATGACCTCCCCGTTGAACATGGCCAAGCACCGTCACTTTTGTTTCAACACCTGTTATCTTTTCTATTTGTCCTTGCATCTCGTGAGCTCTTCCAACACCTTCGGCTAATACAATGAGATGATGAAGTTTTCCACGTTTGCGACCGGATTCTATTTTATTGGTTACATCTTCAATACGAAAGGGAACTTCGGGGACTAATATGGATTCGGCACCTGATGACACACCTGAATATAAGGCGATATCTCCACATTCTCGACCCATTACCTCAATAATATTGGCTCTACCATGGGATGATGAGGTATCTCTTAATTTTGATATCGCAGAAGAAACTGTTTCAACGGCTGTAAAAAATCCAATGGTATAATCAGTATATCCCATATCATTATCTATCGTACAAGGAATTCCCATCGTATTTACACCAAGTTCTGCAAGGGCTTCGGCTCCTCGAAAAGATCCATCGCCACCTAAGACGATGATACCATCAATCCCAAAGTCTTCGAGTATCCCTACCGCCTTTTGTTTGCCACGATCGGTCATAAATTCATCACTACGGGCAGTTCCTAAGATCGTTCCGCCCCTTTGTATAATATCAGCGACTGAAGATACATTCATTTCATATATATTTCCATGGATTAATCCATCATAACCAAAACGTATCCCCATTACTCGTATACCATTATATATACAGGTTCGTACAATGGAGCGAATTGCCGCATTCATTCCCGGTGCATCGCCACCACTGGTTAAAATTCCTATGGTTTTCATATTTAACGACTCCTTTATTTTATTTTAATATTGTTTTTCCCCAATAAATGCTCTAATTTATCGATGAGTGCTCTATTCTTTATATCTACCCAATATTCTTCATTCATCTTAAAGTTTTTACGATTTTGTGCAAAATAAATATTTACTTCATCGTTACCTCGATATTGTATTAGTATTCTTTTAATGTCTTCGATAATCCTTGTTGATTCCGTCGGTAATATTTGTAGATATAGCTTTTGTTCATCTTGAGGAATCTCCACTTTCCGTAAACGGTTAACGATGATTTTAGGTTCTTCGGTTTCTGATATTTGCATCGTTCCTTCGACATATAAAACGGCATCTTCATATAACAAATCTGAGTATTGGGTGTATTGTCGAGGAAAAATAATTAATTCGATGGATCCTAATAAATCTTCTAGGGTAACAAATTCCATGATTTGATTATTGCGGGTATATTTTTTATTGATGGATTCGATAATACCGATCAATTGAACTTTCTTGTCATCAAATTTCTTTTCGACAATATCTGGTTCTTCTTCCAAATCAATGGTCGAAAAAGAAGAATAATCTTCAATGAGTTTTTCATACGGTCGTAAGGGATGATCGGATAAATAAATTCCTAATACTTCTTTTTCTAAACGTAATAATTCCTGTTTCGCAAATTCCTTCTCGTCGTAGATTACGGTCTTTGGTGCTTCATAGGAAGTTTGATTTAAATCGAATAGGCTTTCTTGACCTGGAATATTGTGTTTAATATTTTTCTGGACAGAATCAATAATGGAAGAAAATGACAGCATCAGTGAAGAACGTGTTAATCCCAATGATTCAAATGCTCCCGCTTTAATTAAAGATTCTACTGCTCTTTTATTAATACAATTTGGATCTTCTCCCATGACCCTTTCGATAAATTCTCGAAAATCTTCAAACTTTCCGTCTTTATTACGCGCATTAACAATGGCTTCAATGAAGTTTGAGCCTACATTTTTTATAGCTTTTAGACCAAATCGAATTTGTTCTTCTTGCACAATAAATTTACCAACAGAATAGTTAATATCCGGATTCAATATTTCAATATTTAAATTCCTAGATTCTTGGATATAGAGCGCAACTTGACTTGTATTTCCCATAACCGATGAGATTAGAGCGGCCATAAATTCAACGGGATAATAGTATTTGAGCCAAGCAGTACGCATAGCCACAAGAGAATAAGCCGCTGAGTGGGATTTATTAAAGGCATACTTTGCAAAATCAATCATCAAATCATAGATCTGATTCGCAGAAGCTTCATCAATACCTCGTCTAAGGCAACCATCAACTAGTACTTCCCCATCATCGCTTAATTTACCATGGATAAATTGTATTCTTTCACTTTCCATGACATCCATTTTCTTTTTCCCCATGGCTCTTCGTAAATTATCCGCCTGTCCTAGACTAAAACCCGCTAATTTTTGCACAATTTCCATAACTTGTTCCTGATAGACAATAGTGCCATATGTCACTTCTAAAATCGGTTTTAATGCAGGATGGAGATATTGAATATCTTCGGGATGGTTTTTATTGTGAATATATGTGGGAATTTCATTCATGGGTCCTGGACGAAATAAAGAATTCGCTGCAATTAAATCATCAAATTTTGTTGGTTTTAAATCCTTTAAAAACGCGCGCATCCCTTGTGATTCAAATTGAAAAATACCAAGAGTTTTTGCATGGGTAAAAATCGAAAGAACTTTAGGATCATGAATATCCATATCCTCTTCCGTAATGGGCTTTTTTTTCTTTTCATTAATATACTTTAATGCATCACTAATTACAGTAAGAGTTCTCAGCCCTAAAAAATCCATTTTTAAAAGTCCTAGTTCTTCTAGCTCAATCATATTAAATTGGGTAATCACGGCATCTTTATTTCTAGCTAAAGGAACATATTCAACGATCGGTTTTTTTGAGATTACGACCCCAGCTGCATGGGTCGAGGTATGCCGAGGCATCCCTTCTAATCGCTGTGCATCATCTACTAATTGCCGGATCCGCTCATCGGATCGATAAATCTCTTGGAATTCCGGGCTCATTGAAAGGGCGGAATCAATCGTTATATTTAAAACATTTGGAACTTTTTTTGCGACAGCATCCACCGTTTGATAATCCATATTTAAAACACGGCCGACATCACGTATGGCATTTCGTGCTGCCATAGTACCAAAGGTTACGATTTGAGCGACTTTATCCTCACCATATTTATCGACAACATAATCAATGACTTCTTCTCTTCTTTCATAACAAAAATCAATATCAATATCGGGCATGGAAACTCGTTCAGGATTTAAAAATCGTTCAAACAATAAGTTGAATTCCAATGGATCAATATCGGTAATCCCCAATGCGTAAGATACGATTGATCCAGCAGCAGATCCACGACCAGGCCCAACGGGGATATTCTGTTCCTTTGCAAAACGAATAAAATCCCACACAATCAGAAAATAATCAATATACCCCATTGATTCGATGGTTTTTAATTCAAATTCCATTCGTTCCAATGCTTCTTCAAGATTATTGGTATATCTATCTTTTATTCCTTTTTCTGTTAAATATCTCAAATATTCTTTATTGGTATATCCTTCTGGTATTTCAAAATATGGTAAATGTAAATGGGAAAAATCCAGTTCCACATGGCAACGTTCTGCAATTCGATGGGTATTTTCGATGGCTTCATCCATTCCTGGAAATAATGCTCTCATTTCTTCTTCTGAACGTAAATAAAATTCTCCTGGCGCATAGCTCATTTCCGACTGTTCATCAATGGTCTTACCCAATTGTATACACAATAAAATATCATGGATTCGATAATCATTTTTCTCAACATAATGGACATCATTTGTAGCGACAACACCAACGCCAATTTCTTTCCCTATTTTCGGAATAAATTCCATAATCAGCGGGTCTTCCCTTAAACCATGGTTTTGTATTTCTAAAAAGAAATTATCCCTGCCAAAGATATCCCTCAATTCTATCGCCGTTTCTTTGGCTTCTTCGTAACCAAATTGAAGTAAATTTTCCTGGACTTCCCCTTTTAAACACGCAGATAGCGCAATAATTCCTTCAGCGTATTTTTTTAAAACTTCTTTATCAACGCGTGGTTTGTAATAAAAACCATCAACACAGCCTAAGGATACAATCTTCATTAAGTTTCGATAACCTACATTATTCTCAGCTAGGAGTATTAAATGATTGTATTTCTTATTTTGGACATTTTTTTCCAAATAATTTCCATTTGTTGTATATATTTCACAACCGATAATTGGTTTGATATTATTCTTTCTCGCTTCTTTGTAAAAATTTACGACACCGTGCATAGTGCCATGATCCGTTATGGCCAAAGAATTCATTCCTAAATCTTTAGCCTTTCGTACTAAGCTTTTAATGGGCGAAAAGCCATCCAGTAATGAATATTCTGTATGCACATGGAGATGGGTAAAACTCATTGTTATCACCTTTTATTGTCTTTACATTCTTTTTATAAAATCATTATTGTTCTAGATTTTTAGAAATATCAATCAATTTCTTTATTCGATAGTTTGTTCCTGATTTACTAAGGGGTGGATTACACCGTTCCCCTAGTTCTTTCAAAGATATATCCGGATATAATATTCTTAAATTTGCGATTTCTTGTAAAGAAGGATCAATATTTTCTAATCCAATATTTTTATCTATTTTTTCAATGGCTGTTTTTTGTCGAAAAGATGCTTCTAGCATTTTATCCATATTTGCAAGTTCACAATTATTTCGTCGATTTACATTGTTCTTAATATCTTTCATTGCCCTTGTATCTTCAAATAATAATACACCATGATAGGCATCAATCAAAGACAAAAAATCAGAAATTTTATCCGCATCTTTTAAATACCAAATAAAGTGATCGTTTCTACCGATGATTTTTCCATCAATTTGATGTTTCATTACGATTTTGTTGAAGTTTTGAAGATATTTTTGGGAATTCGACACGATTTCGAGATGATATCTTTTTTCAGGATTAGAAACAGATCCAGCCCCTAAAAAGGTCCCTCGAATATATGCTTTTCTTTTATCGACAGTATCAACAAGATTTTTTCCGATATTTGGTTCAATTCCTAGTATTGAAATTGCCATTTCACCTTCTCGTGCCCATTGTTTCGATATTTTATCATTTATAACGATGGTAAAACAGGTTTTTTTGCGGCTGATATTATTGCTTTTTATTAATATTTTAGGTGAATAATCATAGCGTTTTCGAAAAAAAGTATAAATTCTACGAACTAAGGGATTATGCTCCGTGATAAACTTTGTTTCCAGATGATCTTTATGATAATGAACGGTACCATTAACTCGGAAAATTGCCGTTAGCTCTTCTAATATATAATTTTCATTTGCGACTGTTGCACACTCATTTTTCACTTGATTAGAAAAAGACATTTTTACACCGTACCTTTATTATGAAACCTAATTGCATTTTTTATCATATTTCCTTCGGAATTATGGGTAATCAATCGTAATGCGCGATTAAAATCCATGAATTGAGCAACACAGAAACCTTCTTCTTTTTGGGGATAAGGCATCTGATCTTTTAATGTACTCATATAATAATAATGGACTGTTTTCAAAACTTTTTTGCCATTATGATGTCGATACCAATATTTTACATAGCCAAGATAACGTTCAATTTCCGCATCGAGTCCAGATTCTTCCAAGACTTCTCGCAAAGCCGTTTCTTCCATGGTCTCCCCTTCTTCATTGCGTCCTTTTGGCAAGACCCAATCCCCACGGAACTTTTTTAATAAACAAACTTTGTCATTTCGAATAACGACACCTCCGGCGCTGATTTCTTCCATTTTGATCCCCCTCTCAAAAATTCTAAAATTATGCTACCTTTTATTTTATCACATAACGAGGAAAATAGAGAAATTCCATTGATTATTTTTAATTATAATATCAATTGACTTTTTTATTCTAAAAGATCTGGTATAATAAAATAGAGTACATTAAAGGAGGAAATCAATGGAGAGATTAAAGAAGAAGAAAGGGTTTACATTAGTAGAACTTATCGTTGTCATCGCCATATTGGCCCTTCTTGCAGCTGTCGCTTTGCCTCGTTACACAAAGTCGAGAGAACATTCGGCCAAGGTTGCACATAATGCCAATGTACGAATTTTAAAAGCTGCCGGCCAGAATTATTACGCCAATGAAGGAAAAGCGGATGAATGGAGTTCAGGCCGTTATGCTAAAGAGTATATCGAAGAGTGGCCAAAAATTCCAAAAGGTCTTAATACAAGTGGCATTTCTGAAAACAGTACTTATACCGTTACAATTGAAGATGATGGCACTGTAAAGGTCACTCCTGAAGCTGTAAGCCTTACAGATGAATAAGGAATCAGATCATTGGTATTTATAATTCTAGGAATGATTTTCGGCTCTTTTGCCAGTGTTTTAGTGACAAGGAACCCATCAAAAGAGTCGATCGTCTTTCCTCCTTCCCATTGTGATCATTGTATGTACCGACTTTCCTGGTATGATAATATTCCTGTTTTTTCCTTCATTTATTTAAAGGGAAAATGCCGAAATTGTCAGAGATCCATATCTCCAATATATCCGATATTGGAAATTGGATCGGCCATCTTTTTTTATATGATTGGATCAAAGGACGGTTTTATACTAATCGATGCTTCTTTTCTTCTATTTTTTGTCATGGCCATTAATGATTTTTATGATGGTGAATTTTCAACGACCCATCTAGTTGCTTTTGCATTTTTCCAAATTTCATATATCCTTCTTTATCATCTTTCTTTTTCTCCTATTCCCTTCTTGTTTTTTTTACTCTTAGTATTCAATCAATTCACCGGTGAGAAATATATTGGAAATGGAGATTTATGGATTTTACTGATATTGAGTTTTCATCCTGTTTTGTGGTTTATTAGTTACTTTATTCTACTGGGTTTAATTGGAGCTTTATTACTACCATATTTCATCTTTAAGAATATCAGAAAAATACATTATTTACCTATTTTATTTTCAGCATTTATTTGCAATACTTTATTTTATGAAAAATTTCTCTATTTTTTGTTTAATTATTGATCGTAAGGGTAAACATTAAATAGTGAATTTTATAAGGGGGAATTGATTTATGAAAATTGTATTAACTGAAAATGCAAAGGATATTTTGGAAAAGCAAAATGCAGAAGGAACTATATGGAGAGTTGAGAAATATTCAGAAGCCGATGGAAAATGTGAATTAACAGTTAAGCATGGTCAAAAACAAGATAATGATGAAATTGAAGAAGTCGATGGATTCAAAATAGCTATACCTGCTGATATTCGAAAGGATTATGAACAACTAACTGTTGATTTTAATAAAGGTGCCTATGAAGGTGGATTCCATATTAAAGCAGAATAATAAATGATAAAATCGGGAGCTAAGCTCCCGATTTTTTAATCTTTTTCTATTAATTCTTTTGTTTCTAAATTATAGACATAATCGATATCATCGCCTTGTTCATTATCTACTGTAATTTCCAATTCAATAATACCATCATCTTCTTCTACTTCCCACTCATCAAGAAAATAACCATCACCAGCTTCTTCAATCGCCTTGTCAACTAAAAATTGAATATTTTGTATTTGTTGATCTTCAATGGCGACTTTATTTTCTGATTCATTTTCTTTTTCTTTTTTTAATATTTCACCATTATTCGCATCAATTTTTATCTCATATTCTTCTGTATCACTGAATCCTTCAATCTTATATCTCCAAATCGAATCATCTTCATCAAATGAAATTTTTTTGATTTTAGTATTGGGAAATTCGTGCTCGTAAATATCTAGAACTTCTTGGATACTCAAATATTCTTCTCCAGTCTGTTCATCTTTTCCAACTTCTATCGTCGTGTTTTTTTCATCATCTTTACTATCATCGTCTTGGACTTTTTGATTTTCTGTTTGATCCTCATCTATTTGAACTTCCACATCCTTCTCGGTAGTCGTGCTACAGGACGCAAAAGTGAAAACAGAAAGGATTAACAAAGCGAGTAGTTTTATTTTCTTCATTAAAACTCCTTTCAAATAGAATAAGGCCAAGTTTCTAACTTGGCCTTATCAACATTTTAATATTCTAATAACTAATCTTCTCTACGTCCTAATTTTCCATCAAGGATCATTAGGCCAGCAGGATTCATATTTGTACGCTCAATTTTTGCGATTAATGTGGAGAATGTATCCTCTTCTTCAACTTGTTCATTAATATACCATTGCATGAAATATTCTACACGTTTGTCATCATATTTTCTTGCAAGATCAATGATTTCATTAATTCGTTGTGTTACTTCTTGTTCGTGTTCTAGGGATGTTTTCGCAAGATCTAATACATCTTTATACTCGCTAGGTGCAGCTTCTATTGCTCCAAAAGTAACGGGATAACCAAGATCCATTAAAAATTTAGCCATTTTATTGGCATGTTCCAATTCTTCTTCCCATTGTTTGTACATAAAATGGCTAAATCCATCCCAATCATTATCTGCAGCCCATGCTGCCATTCCTAAATAGACATAACCAGATGCAATTTCAAAAGTAACTTGTTCATTGATTTTATCCATTAATTCTTGATTTTTCATCTCATCATTCCTTTCTCATTCTAGAGATTGATACCCTTTTTATAACCATCTAAACATTTCTACTTATCGTATAATTCATAAACGCCATATACTTTTATCCCTTGTTTACACAAATCCCCCAATAGATTTGGAATATCATTATATTTGATCTTCATTTCGAATCCATTATATTTTAAGATAAATTGATTTAATTCGCTGTATTTGTGTATCATCTGTATGACTTTTTCTTGGACTTCATTTTTATGGATATCTTTAATAATAAACGTCATATTTCCAATGGAGTATTTATCTGCAAGATTTGTTTTTTTAATTAATAGAACGTCATTCATAAGCCTTGACCTCATTCCTATTCTCATATTATAGATACCCATTTTTCAGACCATCTATCAGTTTTTAATTTGTTGAATTTATTATATAATATGAATACTAGGATTTATAAGGAGGGCTTTTATGGGTAAAAAAAGGTCTTCGAGCACAAGAAGACAACGACGCCGTAAAAAAAGACGA
Source organism: Tissierellia bacterium (assembly GCA_030540635.1). Taxonomy (GTDB): domain Bacteria; phylum Bacillota; class Clostridia; order Tissierellales; family Peptoniphilaceae; genus JAUNVW01. The sequence goes on from JAUNVW010000001.1 coordinate 26,061, forward strand.
AATTCCAATACTTATTTAAAAAATATTCTCGTCCTTTTATTGATAATCGTTCTAATATTATTATTTGCCGTGTTTTTTAAAAATTTTTCGTTTAAAAATCCCATCACGATGATCAAAAATGAATTTCAAGAAAAATACCCAAAAAATATTTATTATGAAGACATGAAAAAACTCATGGAGGAACTTGATCAATATTATACGAATAAAATAATTACGGAAAAATATTCCGATCCTTTTGAAGATTTGAAAGAATACTATTTGGCAAAATCTGAGAATATTGATTCAAATGATGAATTTGGTGAATTACTATTTTCTTTTCTCCGTAGTCTTAAAGATAATAATTCTTTTTTATTATCGGAAGGATTCTTAAATCAATTTGAAATTCTAACGAAAGATGCTAAAGTCCTCAATGATTTATTAAAACAGTCGAATTATTTAAAAGATGAGGATCATTTACTCAACGATGGCTTGGAATTATCCAATCCTTTGAAAAATATTGCCTATATTAAAATACCTTCTTTTGACGAAGAATTGCGAATACAAGATGGCGAAAAGATACGAAGTTTTCTAGAAAATCAATGGGATATTCCCTATATCATTATTGATATCCGAGGCAATCAAGGTTATTCTGTGGATTATTTTATAGAAAATCTCGTCTTCCCCCTTAGTTCAGAAGTCCATTATATGGATGGTGAATATTTAGTGAGGGACGAAAATTCCGAAAAATATTATTCCGCTTTTTCAAACTATCTCAATATTGATCCAATCCATTACGATACAAAAGAGATCGTCAAAAAATACCATCTGAATAAATCTCGCGTAAAAGACTATTCTTATTATCGAAAATTTAGTCTTCGGTCAGAACCTGCAAAAAATCTGCGATTTCACGGCAAAATTTATCTTCTTCAAGATGAAGAAACATCCTTTGCCGGCGATTTGTTTTCCCAATTTTGTAATCGTACAGGCTTTGCCACAACTTGTGGTAGCTATACTCAGGGATATGGCATGGACCTATTACCTGGTTTTTACCAACTTCCCCATACGAAATATACAATAGCCTACAGTATTCGCAGTGGATTAAATGAAGATGGAAGTTTCAATGCGGAAAAAGGCACTTTTCCAGAAATCCAATTAAACGAACAAGATTCATTGCTTCAATTAATCGATATGTTAAGATAAGATGACAAAAGGACAGATGGCTTTACCATCTGTCCTTTTTAAATTTACCTTTATCGTTCTAAAACTTTCCTAAGAATCTCATTGACTCTTTTACCATCCACTTCTCCTTTGTGATGGCCCATCATTTTTTTCATAATAATGCCGATGGATGCCGGCGATTTTTCTAATTTTTCTTCTTCTAAAATCTTTTGTATTTCCTGTTCAATTTCACAATCACTCATTTGTTTAGGTAAGTATTCTAGAATAATTTCTATTTTCTTTTTATTTTCCTCAATTTGATCTATTCGATCTTCTGGTACTTGTGCCAGGGCATCCTTTGTTTGTTTTAATTCTTTTTGGACGAAAGTAAGGGCTTCTTCATCGGTCAATTCCCTTTTTTTCGTTTTTTCTTCCATTAAAATATTATTCATAATTAAAGATATCACGCCCGTTTTCACACGATTCTTTTCTTTCATGGCTTTCATCTTATCTTTTCTAAGTGTATTGATTAAGCTCATAATTCCTCCCTAAATATTTAATCATTCATTAACTTGGTATTTGTTCGGTTAAAAATTTGAAATAAAATTGACTTTCATATAAATAGATTGCCCAATAAGAACAAATAAGCCCTAAAATAGTCCCAAAAGCAACGTCAGAAAACCAGTGATATCCCAAAACAACTCGTGATAAAGCAATGGCGATGCCAAGGATAAATGCCATTGTGAAAACAATAAAAAATATTTTATAACCGATAGTTAATACATAAGCCATTGTTAAATAAAAAGCCATTCCCACCGATGAGTGTCCACTTGGAAAAGAATACCCCAAATAATTTATAGCCTTTAAAACCTGTGGACGCATCCTGCGGAAAATAAATTTTGTAATATGGGTAATGAAAAACGCCGATCCTGTGGCAATTATCATCGAACTCATGGCGATATAATTACCTTGGGAATGGAGCATGTATAATAAGGGGATCATTAATATTGTTATAGTTTCAACATTAGACATTTTTGTGATTTTATTCATTGTAAAATTTAAACGTGGATAGGGTATTCTCATGAAGAAATCCTTAATTTTACGATCTTGATAACCTCCTGATTTCCCATGGAATTTCCAGCCGATAAAGATTAAAACAATGAAGTAAAGGATTGTAATTCCTATCATAAAGCGGTGAATCATTGGATCACCTTCTCCGTTCTTTTGTAAAATTGTCGACGTAATTGTCTATAGATTATATACCCTAAAATAAACCCCATCAACACATCCGTTGGCCAATGAACGCCTAAAAATAATCGACTAATACCTATTACTATTCCAATGGATCGAAGGATTTTTTCTGCCCAAGATACCGTTAAAAATTGGCCAAGCATAAAATAAGCAGATAATCCTGTGGTCGAATGTCCACTGGGATAGGAGAAGCCTCCTTGATCAATGAGCATGAATTCCAACGGTCGATTTCTTTGAACCATTATTTTAATAATCGATTCAAAAATCGCCGGTAAAATTATTGCCAAAGCTAAAAATACAGCAACTCTCTTGTTTTTAATCGCAATCAATCCAATTAATGGGATCCACAGAATAATATATCCCATGGGATCGCCAATTAGGGAAAATACTTTCATGATCTTAAGAATTCCTTCGGGCGAAGAAGTTGTATGTGCTAAAATAATCTTTTCCCACATAAATCCACCAGATTTAAATACGAGAAGGCCAAAAATTAAGACCATTGCAACGCATACGGTATCCCATTTCGTCCAAGACGGTAAATATTCCTTTTTCATTTTTTAATTCTCCCGCGATGGATTCATCAATAAGCCTCCATAACCTAATTTCGCAATATCTCTTTTTGTCAAAGTGATATCGGCAATAGTATAGGGGAAAATTAAATCAAATACCGTTTGTTTTTCATACATAACCGAACCTGGAAGTCCCATAATTGTCGTCCCATCCTTAAAATACCCCAACAAGAACATGGCACCAGGTAATACAGGTGATCCATAAGTTATTATTTCAGCTCCTGATTCTTTAATTGCACCTGGTGTTAAATCATCGGGATCAACACTCATGCCACCGGTACAGAGGATAATATTAGCCCCCTTTTCTCTAACCACTGAAATTTTCTTAAGAATCATATCCATATCATCGTCCGAGTATTGGACATCGACGATCTCAAGTGAGTAATCGTTGCATTTTGATTCCAGTACATCTTTAAATTTATCTTCTATTCGTCCATGATACACTTCGCTACCGGTTATAACGATTCCAACTTTTTTATCTTGTAAAGGATGGACCTTTAATAACGGCTCACCTGTTTCAAAGGGAATTAAAGCGTCTAATTCATCCTTTTTTATAAATAAAGGAATCACGCGCATACCCGCAAGTTTTGCATTTTTTTTCACAGGTACTCCTCCCCATCTTGTGGCAATCATGATGTTTTTCAATTCATTAATTTTATTGAGACGTTCAATATCCACGGTAAATAAACCATCAATATCCGAAAAAATTTCAATTTTTCCTTCGGAGATTTCTCCAGCATACATGTGCTCGTTGATACATAGATCTTTTAGCCGAACCGCTGCATCTTCTTCAAAGATTAAATCCTCATCATTTTCGTTATCTTTCACATATAGATGGGTTTTTCCCATGGAAAGCAACCGTTGGATATCCTCTTCTTGAACGATATGCCCTCTTTTAAATTCACGTCCTTTATGAACATCTTTAACGATCCTTGTTAGATCATGAACTAGTTCTTCGCCTACGGCGTCGATTGTTTTTATTCTTTTCATCATCACTCATTCCTTTATAAATATTCCATGTATTAATCATAACATATGTATTCATTACAAATAAATAAAACGGAGAAACTTCTCCGTTTTATTAGATATTTGGTGTATTAATGGATTTACCCTCTAAGATATGGGCGGCATCCATAAATGCTTCACTAATTGTTGGATGGGCCCAAATCATATCCGACAAACCATCTACGCCAATATTATTATTCATTGCGATGGCTCCAAAGTGGATCATCGTATTTGCGTCGTATCCAACGATATGAACACCATAAACACTCTTCAAATCCTTCGATGCTAAAATTTTAATAAAGCCTTCTGTAGCATCCATTGAAACTGCCTTCGAGTTTCCAGAGTATAAGAATTTACTTTTTGAATATTCAATTCCTTCTTCCTTTAATTGCTCTTCGGTTTTACCGACCTGTGCAACTTCTGGAATCGTAAATATAACGGCTGGAACGATATCAAGATTTGTTTTCGGTTCTTTTCCCGCAAGTTTTTCGACAACATGAATTCCTTGGGAAGATGCCACATGGGCCAATTGATTATTTCCAAATACACAGTCGCCGATGGCAAAGATATTATTACCCGCCTTGAAATTTTCATCAACGACAATTCCACCTTTTTTAATCTCAAGATTTGCCTTTTCTCCATCGAGATTATCGGTATTTGGTGAACGACCCGTTGCAACTAATACTACTTCGCCTTCTGCTGTATATACTTTGTCTTTTCCTTCTTTTTTAGAGATAACTTCAAATCCGTTATCTGTTTTCTTGATTTCTTCCGCTCGAACACCTGTTCTGAAAGTCAAGTTTTCAGATCTTAGTATGGATTTCAATCGTTTTTGAATTTCACCATCAGCTGAACCTGCAAGCTCTCCACCTACAACGGTTACTTTTGTTCCAAATATTGAATAAATCGAGGCGAATTCTAAACCAATGACACCTGAACCGATGACGACCATTGATTTAGGGATTTTCTCCATATCCAAAAGTCCAGTGGAAGTTACTACACCTTCTTGATCAATACCTTTAATTGGCGGTTTGAAATCCTTCGATCCTGTTGCAACAAGGATGTAATCAGCAGTATAATCTTCCTCGCCTTTTTCCGTTTTTACTCGAACGGTTTTTTCATCGAGAAATCGTGCTTCTCCTTCAACAAGTTTTAGATTATCATAGGAATCTAAAAGGAATCCAATTCCTTTTCGTAAACGTTCAATAACATGTTTTTTTCGCTTTAATATGAGTTCTTCGTTTAGTTTGGCCTCGTTGACTTCAATTCCAAAATCTAAGGAAATACCAATATCTTTATATAGATCTGCTATTTTCCATAGAGTCTTTGTAGGAATACAGCCCCAGTTGAGACAAGTACCCCCAAGGAATCTTTTTTCGATCAATACGACTTCCAAACCCAATTGAGCCGCCCGGATGGCAGATTCGTATCCACCCGGGCCCGCTCCGATTACAATTAGTTTTTTAGACATTTACTCCCCTTTTTGATATGTTAAAATTAAGTCCTTCGCCGCTTTCGTTTCATCAGGTCTTCGTACTGGCGCATTATGTGGAGCTTCAAGCAGAATATCAATGTCTTCTTTCGCTTCTTCGGCGATTTCTTTCATTGCTTTAATAAAGGAATCTAATGTTTGTTTTGATTCCGTTTCTGTCGGCTCAATCATTAATGCTTCTGGCACAATAAGTGGGAAATAAACAGTTGGTGGATGATATCCTTTATCCAATAGACGTTTTGCAACATCATTTGTTGTTAATTGTCCATCGGCATCATCCTTTAATCCTGCCAATACAAATTCGTGTTTACAAATATCATCAACGGCTAATTTGTAATGATCTTTAAGTTCATGTTGTAAATAATTCGCATTTAATACCGCTAGGGATGATGCAAGCTTTAATCCATCATGCCCCATCGCCATAATATATGCTAAGCCGCGGATATAAATGCCAAAATGACCGTTGAAATCTTTTACTCGACCAATGGAATGTTTAATATCATAATCTAAATAATAGTTGTCTCCATCCTTCTCAACAATTGGTTTTGGTAAATAATCTTTTAGAAATGCCTTTACTCCTACTGGTCCTGTACCTGGTCCCCCACCACCATGGGGCGTTGAAAATGTTTTGTGCACATTAAAGTGAATCGCATCAAAGCCCATATCTCCTGGACGAACCTGTCCTAAGATTGCGTTGGCATTGGCACCATCATAATAGAGTAATCCACCGGCATCATGGACGATATCTGCTATTTCTTTCATATCTGTTTCAAATAATCCTAGAGTATTTGGATTGGTCAACATGAGTCCTGCCGTTTTATCAGAAACGACCTTTTTCAAATCTTCAACATCGACGCGACCCATTTCATTGGATTTTACCTCTACAACTTTAAAACCTGCCATTACTGCCGTTGCTGGATTTGTTCCATGGGCAGAGTCTGGAACGATAATTTCATTTCTTTGTGTTTCTCCTTGGTCTTCCAAGTATTTCTTCATGACCATAATGGCTGTAATTTCACCATGGGCACCCGCTGCTGGTTGTAATGTCATATAGTCCATTCCTGCAACTTCACATAGATACTTTTGTGCATCATAAAGTACTTGAAGAGCCCCTTGTACCTCATCGATATCTTGCATTGGATGAATTGCTGTCATGCCGGCAAGGGAAGCCATATCTTCATTGATTTTTGGGTTGTATTTCATTGTACAAGATCCTAGAGGATAAAATCCAGTATCAAGACCAAAGTTTAAATTTGATAAATTCGTATAGTGACGAATAACATCGACTTCCGATACTTCTGGAAGATCCAATTCTTCTTCATTTAGAATTTCTTTTGGAAGTAAATCGCTAAGCTCCTTTTCTTCTACATCTAGTGGAGGTAGACGATATCCGGTTCTTCCCGGTGTCGACAAGTCAAAGATTAATTTATTATATTTCATTATAGAACCTCCTCCATAACTTTTACGAATCGATCCATTTCTTCTTTTGTTCTTTTCTCTGTAACGGCGATAATTAAACCATCTTGTTCATCACCGGTGCAACGAGATAATCCAATTCCACCAAGAATATCTGCATCGTATAATGCTTTTTTGACTTCGTCGGCAGATTTCTCAAAGCCAATGGTAAATTCGTCAAAGAATGGTGCATCTGAAAGTTTTTTCACTTTTCCAGTCGCTAATAATTTATCATAAAGATAATGGGCTTTTTGTGTTGATTGAACGGCAACTTCACGAATTCCTTGCTTTCCTAATAACGACATATAAATTGCAGCAGCTAAAACGTTTAATCCTTGATTAGAACAGATATTAGATGTCGCACGATCTCTCTTAATATGTTGTTCCCTTGCCGCAAGGGTTAATACAAAGGAACGTAATCCGTCACGGTCTTCTGTTTGACCGACTATTCTTCCTGGAATTTTTCGAATAAACTCTTTGTTAAATGTTAAAAATCCAAGATATGGTCCACCATAACTTAATGGAATGCCCAGGGATTGTCCTTCCCCTACACAAACATCAACATTGTAATCCGCTGGTTTTTTCATGATTCCCAAGGATATGGGATCCGTAGAGAGTACAAGGTAATTTTTCTTAATACTATGAGTAATTTTTTCAAATTTCTCTACATCTTCGATATAACCGTAATAATTTGGCGACTGTACAATAACAGTACCAACCTCATCATTTACAATTTTCTCAAGCTCTTCCATATCTGTTAACATATTCTTCATAGGCGCAACAATAACTTCATAACCTCTTGCATGGGAATATGTTTTGAGAATTTCAATGGCCTCTGGTGCTACAGTACCAGCAATTACAATTTTTTTCTTACGGGCTTTATCAATAGTCATTAAAGCCGCTTCCATAATTGCCGTACCACCATCATATAATGATGCATTAGAGTATTCCATTCCCGTTAAATTGGCCATCATTGTTTGATATTCGAAGATATAACGCAATGTCCCTTGAGAAATTTCTGGTTGATAGGGTGTATAAGAAGTGTAAAATTCTGAACGAGAAGTCAATCGACCAACAGCCGATGGAATATAACGATCATAGGCTCCGCCACCCATAAAACAAGCTTTATCATTGGTTGTTACATTCTTATTGGCCATATTATTGAAATACTTCGCAATTTCAAGTTCAGATTTCGCTTCAGGTATGTCAAGATCTCGATCAAATTTAATATTGTCATGCACATCGGCAAACAAATCTTCTAGTTTTTCAACGCCGATGGTTTGTAACATCTCTTGGATCTCTTCTTCTGTAAGAGAGATATAAGGATACATATTATTCCTCCTTTAGAAAATTTTCATATTCTTCGGCGGACATTAATTTGTCCAATTCCGCTGGATCGTCGACTTTCATTTTGACAATCCATGCTTCGTAAGGTTTCTCATTTAAGATACCTGGATCATCATCTAAGTCTTCGTTCACTTCGACAACTGTACCGGAAAACGGAGTAAATACTTCCGATGCTGCTTTTACCGATTCCACGGATGCCACAGATTCTTCCGCTTCAAAATTATCCTCTTCGTCAGGAAGTTCCACATAGACAATATCTCCTAAAGAATCCTGTGCATAATCAGCAATGCCAATATACGCATAATCATCCTCTTTTTTTACCCATTCGTGATCTTCCGTGTAGAATAAGTTTTTATCGATATTCATTCTAAACTCCTTGTCTATCTATTTTTTAAATATTGTTTGGATATTACTTTAGCTTTGGAAGGCTTTTTACGAATAATAACATCGACTTCGTCACCTGTTTCGACCGAATCTTTATCGACTAATGCATTGGCAATACAAACTCCTAAGGTTGGAGATAAATATCCTGTTGTGATTTCGCCAATTTTCTTCCCATCTTTTTCAACTTCTGCACCTTGACGGGCAATTCTCTTTTTCTCCATTTGGATACCGATTAATTTTCTCTCGACACCTTTGTCGATTAATTTTTGAGTCGCTTCTTTTCCAATGAAATCGCTTTTGTCCATTTTCACCGCGAATTTTAGACCAACTTCCAATGGACTAATTTCATCCGACATTTCATTGCCATAAAGTGGCATGGAAGCTTCAAAACGTAGGGTATCTCTACATCCTAAACCACATGGTTTGACGTTGAATTCTTTTCCTTCTTCGAGTAAATCATTCCATAATTCAACCGTGGATTCTGGAGTACCATATACTTCAAAACCATCTTCACCAGTGTATCCAGTTCTTGATACGAGAACATCGTAGTTTTTATATTTTACATTTTCTTTAAAGTGATAATAACCCATTTCCGATAGATCAATATCGACAAATTTTTGTAATAATTCTTCGGATTTTGGTCCTTGAATAGCAATTTGTCCAAATTCATCACTTCGGTTTTCGAATTTTACATCATATTGGTCAACAAATTTAGAGAGATGATCAAAATCTTTCTTCGTATTTGCTGCATTAGGAACTAACATGAATGATTCATCGTTTCTCTTATAAACTAATAAATCATCAATAATACCACCATTCTCGTTCAAGATCATTGAATAACCCACTTGTCCATCTTCTAGTTTGCTAAAGTCGTTGGAAAGTGTATAATTTAGAAAATCCAATGCTTCTTTTCCGTCTACCATAAACTCGCCCATATGGGACACATCAAATAATCCAACGTTTTCTCGCACAGTATTGTGTTCTGGGATTAGTCCTTCATATTCTACTGGTAGATACCATCCAGCAAAGTCGACTAAATTCCCATTTAACTTCTTGTGCTCTTCATAAAGTGGTGTTTTTTTTGGACTCATTAAATACCTCCTAAATATTTAAAAATATTTTCCTATAGAGAATAATCTCTACTTCTTATTATATTGTATTCATTGGGATCTTTCAAGAATAATTAAAGTTTATGATGATATTATCGAGTGTGCTCCAGCACTTCGACAAACCATCTTCTAAAGTTATGCTTTACTTCAATTCATTTTTCCTATGATCCCTAACTTACAGTATATTTTTACCCCATTTCTAATAATCCTATCAATTTTAAGATTCTTCTTCATCGATCATGGAAATAGTTTAAACTTAGGATAACCTTTCCCTTTAGCTAATGAATAAGAGATTAAAAAAAGACAATTCCTTGATTTAAGAATTGTCTTTTTTAGAATTTTTCCTATTGATTTTAATATAAAAACGGATCATGGCCGTAAATAAGTCGCCATTGATATAAATATTAAACTCCCCTCCTAATAGTTCCACTAAGTTTCGAACAATATATAAACCAAGGCCACTACCTTCGGAATGCCTCGCTCTCTCTCCTCTTACAAATTGTGCCATTAACTCATCCGGTGATATATTAAGGGCATCTTTGGAAATATTATTCAACTGAATGTCTACACGATCATCTAATACTTCCGATTTTCCATAGACTCGAGTTCCTTCTTTAGAATATTTTACAATATTTGAAAATAAATTTTCAAATACCCTGGATAATTGATCCCCATCAATTCTCAAAGGAATTTTAGATGCAGATGAACGATAAACAAAATCAAGATCTTTTGCTACGAATTTATCATCGAATTGTCCATATACTTGATTGATTAATTCATTAAGTTCGATATTATAGGGTTTTAACTCTATATTCCCCGTTCCCGTCTTTGAAGCATAGATTAAATCAACAATCATCGATTTTAAACGGGTTGAGTTATTGTCCACTGTTTCTAAATATCGCGCCTTTTCTTGGGGATCATCTTCATATTTCATTAAATTTATATAATTAATAATTGTTGTTAATGGCGTCTTAATATCATGGGAAATATTGGTAATCAGTTCGGTCTTCATCCGTTCTGACTTTATTTTTTCTTCCATCGATTCGATAACCGATGATCTCAAATCTTCAATAAGATGAAAAGTATCAAGATATACTTTATCTTGAATATCGACATGAAAATTATAGCCTTTATTCATCGCCATTACTTTTTTATTCAGCAAAATTTTTCCAAGAGAATTTCGTATAATCGATATATATATCCGAAATGCAATGAGTAAAGCGACAATAATTCCAAAATCATTTAAAACTTCAGAGATATAAATTAATGTTAAAAAAAACAGAAATGCCGTTATACCTGCTTCAATATATATGGATAAATATTTCATATTAAAATTTCTTAAATAAGAAATCATTAAGAAGCCATCGATTCCTTTTTCCTTCAATGCCGTTACAATTTTGATGATCGTAAGGATAAGAACTGAGGGTAAATAAATCGTTCCAACAAATGTATTATATAAATCATAAATTTTGAAGAATAAATCTGCAAAAATTAATCCAACGATCCATATTGCTGAAAAAATAAGCAATATATCCACAAATTGAAACTCGATATACCCATCGATTTTTCTCCACCATTTTGCAATTTTCATATTTATTCCTCTAATTTATAGCCCATTCCGTAAACCGAAGTTAATTGGTCTGGTTTTCTTGGGTTTATTTCGATTTTATTTCTCAATCTTGAAATATGTACAGAAACTATTTTCTTAACATCATACGCGGGAGCTTCCCAAACATTTTCATAAATTTCTTCAGAGGAATAAACGCAACCTTTATTTTTGATCAATAATAATAATATTCCATATTCATAGGGTGTTAATTTCACTTCATCCCCATCGACCAATACTTCCTTTTTATTATCATCGACGATAATTCTTTTAGAAAAGTAAACACCTTCTCGATTTAAATCAGGAGATGCATTCCGTTGTATTCTCCTTAGACATGATCGTACTCTCGCCAATAATTCAACGGCATCGAAGGGTTTTGTGATATAATCATCTGCACCTGTGTTTAGTCCCAGTACCTTATCGGATAATTCCGATTTTGCAGATAATATAATAATAGGCATATCGGACTTCTCTCGGATTATTCTTGTTAATTCAATTCCATCGACTCCAGGCATCATTATATCGACAATGGCAAGATCCACATCACAATCTGCCATAACTTCCAATGCTTCTTCACCATTGTAAGCTTTTAAAACTTGATAATTTTCTGATTTTAAATAAATTTCTATGGCGCGAACGATATCTTTTTCGTCATCGACAACTAGTATTTTATACATATTATCACCATTCCTATACTTATTATAAGCTATTTACAAAGAAATGAATATTACAATATTACTACAATAAAGAAAGATCCGTAAATTTTGTAGTGACCCCCTAAATCCGGACATGGATTAGGGGGTACTTTTATGTCAACATATCATTATGAACTTAAATTAAAAATCGCAAGAGAAAATGAATTAGGATATGGAAGAAAATATCGATCTAAAAAATACAGTATTAACCTGCACACCATAAAAAATTGGTTAGCTCAATACAAAATGTATGGTAAAGAAGGATGAAAAAATCGATGTCTAAATCCAATTACAGTGGTGAATTCAAACTATCTGTATTAAAATATAGGCATAATCATAAATTATTCTACAAAGAGACCGCAGAATATTTTAATATCAAAAATCCATCGACCATTGCCCATTGGAATAAAAAATATGAAGAAGGGGGATTTGAATCTTTATGGGGTACTGTAGGAAGACCAAAGAAGAATGGAGATTCTGATATGCCTAAAGACACGAATAAGCCTAAAAAACTGGATAAATCCGAAAGAGAAGAATTAATTGAATGAAGAGAAAGAAATCAATACTTGGAGGCGGAGAACCTTTATCTAAAAAAGTTAGATGCCTTGCTCCAGAAAAAAAGATCTCTAACAAAGAAAAAACAAAAATAGTACTGGAGCTAAGGCAAAAGTTTCCTAAGATAATGCTAAAGATTTGGCTAAAGATAGCTAAACTTCCTAGATCATCATTTTATGAATGGAAAGAAAAATTGAATCAAGTAAATACAGAAGAACTTGAATTAGTCGATGTAATCAAAGAAATCATTTCTAAGTCAAGGAGTGATTATGGGTATCGAAGAGTAACTGTTGCGCTTAGAAAGAAAGGAATTGTTGTTAATCATAAAAAAGTTTTACGATTAATGAGAATAAATAACTTGTTATGCGAGAAGTTTCATAGAAGAAGTAGAGGATACAGTTCCTTTAAAGGTGAAGTCGGTAAAATTGCTAATAATATACTTGATCGAAGATTTGTGGTTAACAAACCAAATGAAGTGTGGGTAAGTGATGTCACTGAGTTTAAGATATATGGCTCAGAGATTAAGCTCTATCTGTTTCCAATTATGGATTTATTGGGCAGTAAAATTATTTCCTTTCGCCTAAGTAGAACACCAAACGTAACATTTACCAACCAATCCTTAAGAAAGGCGATAGCGAAACTTCCATCTAATCACAATCTAATGATTCACACAGACCAAGGATTTCATTATCAGCATAAATCTTGGGTCAGCACATGAGAAGAAAATAAAATCATTCAGAGCATGTCAAGACGCGGAAATTGTCTGGACAACGCCCTATGGAAAACTTTTTCGGGCTTTTAAAGCAAGAAATATATTATGGGATTAAGTATACTAGTGTCGATCAGTTGTGTAGAGAAATAGAATGATATATTGCTTGGTATAACTATGATAGAATTAAGGAAAAACTAAACGGCCTTTCACCTATTGAATATAGGCTCAAGACCGCTTAGTAAAATTAGATATTTAATGTTCGTGTTTAAGGGTGCACATCATTTACGGTTCTTTTTATTTTACATATATGGTCCTTGTGGCATGCCACCCATTTGCGCTGCTGGATCTTCATCCACTTTAATCTCAGCGACCGCTGCTTCTGTCGTTAATAGCATAGATGCAACACTCGATGCATTTTGTAATGCAGAACGGGTAACTTTTGTTGGGTCAACAATTCCTTGATCAAACATATTTACATATTCTTCGTTTAAAGCATCGAAGCCAACATTTTCATCTTCTTTTTTCACATTTTCCACAATGACAGAACCTTCGTGTCCAGCATTAATCGCAATTTGCTTTACTGGCTCTTCAAGGGCTTTCAAAATAATGCTAACTCCAGTATTTTCGTCACCAGTTACTTCATCAAGTAATTTTTCAACTTCAGGTAATACATCGATGAGTACAGTTCCACCTCCTGGAACAATACCTTCTTCTACTGCTGCCCGTGTAGCCGATAAAGCGTCTTCAATTCGTAATTTACGTTCTTTCAATTCTGTTTCTGTTGCTGCTCCAACTTCTATTACAGCAACACCACCTGATATTTTAGCTAGACGTTCTTGTAGTTTTTCTTGATCATATTCTGAATCGGTATTTTCTTTTTGAACCTTTAATTGATTGACACGGGCTTTAATTTTCTCTTCTTCTCCACCGCCATCAACAATTGTCGTCGATTCTTTTGTGATATTTACTTTTCTAGCCGTTCCTAGCATATCAACGGTTGTATCTTTTAAATCATAACCTAATTCTTCACTGATCAATTGTGCATTTGTTAAAATACAAATATCTTCTAACATTTCTTTACGACGATCTCCATATCCAGGAGCTTTTACTGCAACACAATTAAAAGTACCACGTAATTTGTTGAGTACCAATGTTGCCATAGCTTCACCTTCAACATCTTCAGCAATAATTAATAAAGGCTTCGATTGTTGAACAACTTCTTCAAGAACTGGTAAAATATCTTGAATATTCGTAATTTTTTTATCCGTAACGAGGATATATGGTTCTTCCAGTTCTGCCGTCATTTTTTCTGTGTCTGTTGCCATATAAGGGGAGACATAACCACGATCAAATTCCATTCCTTCGACAACAGATAATGTTGTACCCATGGAGCGAGATTCCTCCACTGTGATCACACCATTATTGCCGACTTTTTCCATGGCTTCAGAAATTAATTCACCAACTTTTTCATCTCCTGCCGAAATCGATGCAACTTGTGCAATCTCATCTTTCGATTCCACAGAATGAGAATAGTTTTTAATTTCCTCTACGGCCGCATCTACTGCTTTTCGAATTCCTTTTTGTAAAATAATGGGATTTGCACCGGCTGCTAAGTTTTTCAAACCTTCACGGATAATGGCTTGGGCCAATAAAGTTGCCGTTGTCGTTCCATCGCCAGCGACATCATTTGTCTTGGTAGCAACTTCCTTTACTAATTGGGCGCCCATATTTTCAAAAGCATCTTCCAATTCAATTTCTCGAGCAATGGATACTCCGTCATTGGTAATTAAAGGAGAACCAAAGGATTTATCTAAAATAACATTGCGTCCTTTTGGTCCTAAAGTAACTTTTACTGTATTTGATAATTTATTAATACCTTCTACCATGCCTTTACGGGCATCTTCATTAAATTTTATTTCTTTTGCCATTTTCAATTACCTCCTATTTGAATTTAACCTTCAACTACTGCCAATAAATCTTCATATTTAATGATAATATATTCTTCATCATCAAGTTTAACTTCTGTGCCTGAATACTTCGAGTATATTACACGATCACCCACAGCAACCGTTCCTTTTTTTTCTTCATCATTTATTATATCTTCACCGACTGCAAGAACTTTCGCTATTTGTGGTTGTTCTTTTTCCGACGAAGGAAGAACAATTCCTGAAGCAGTTTTATTCTCTTTTTCACTTTCCATCATTTGAACTACAATTTTATCACCAATTGGTTTTAATGTCATTATATAGCCTCCTTAGTATTTTCTTCTGTTAGCACTCATCAAGTGTAACTGCTAACAACTATATCTATCATAAAACAAATTCGAAAAAATTTCAATACCTATTTTTGCAATTCAAAAATAAATATGGTAAAATTTACTTAGTATTAGATACTAGATAATGTGATTATTGTTATTAGAAGATAGTTCTTAAACATATTGTCAGAAAGCGAGGTTGTTTATGGAGAAGAAAAAGATCGAAAGTTTAAACATTATTACCCATCTTTTAGGAGCAATCATTGGTGTTTTCTTTTTATTCTACACCATTTATCATCGACAAGAATATTCGACTCCTTTATTTATTGGGCTAATTATTTATACCATAAGTTTTACCATATTATTCCTATCTTCATCGATTTATCATACATCTTTAGCACTACAATCAAAAAGTAAAAAGTATTTGAGAATCCTTGATCACAGTGCGATTTATATATTTATCGCTGGATCCTACACCCCTTTTCTCGTGTATCTCTATCAAGGGAAATATCGTATTTTCTTTTTATCCATAATTTGGGGTTTAGCCTTATTAGGTATTCTCTATAAATTTATTACTTATAATAAATACGACAAGTATAAAAAACTATCGACAATTCTATATATTGCAATGGGCTGGATCTCTATTATCTTTATCCAAAGAATTTATCGAGCATTTGGTTTTCTATGGATTATCTTTTTCTTTTTAGGCGGTGTAGCCTATTCTGCTGGCACCTACTTTTATCGAAGCAATAAGAATATTTACAATCATGTCATTTGGCATCTTTTCGTATTGTTAGGCGCATCTTTTCAGCTGATCCCTATTTTTTCTGTCATCATGAAAGGCGCTTAATTTACGCCAATTTTATGATCCTTGCCATAATAAAATAAATATTGCTGAGCATATCCTCCATAATTTCCAAATAACTCATAGGCTTTTTTTGCAATTTCTTTCCGAGGGATGGTTTCCTTTAAGAACAAGGATTCCATCACTCGGTGGATCCAAACATCTACAGGAAAAACTTCCATTCGATGATAAGCAAATAATAAAATACAATCGCATACTTTTGGTCCAACACCCGGCAATTTCATTAATTTTTTACGTAGTTGTTTTGTAGTTAATTCCCTCCATCGGGTAAAATCAGTACATTCGGCAATAATCTTTGCAGTATCTATGATATAACGATCTCGATATCCTACCCTTCCAATTTCCCGTATTTCTTTAGCCGATACCTTTGCTAATTGTTCCGGTCGAGGAAAAGCATAAAAGTCCAATCCATTTCTATTTTCAATCCATTGCCCATATTCTTTACTCATGGTTTTTACCGTATTCTTAATCCTGGGAATATGACTATTGGAAGAAATAATGAAAGTAATGATCGTTTCAAAGGGATCTTGTCGTAATATTCGAATTCCTTGGCCATATTCTAAAGCTTGTTTTAGCGGCTCGTGAATTTCTAGTTCTTTCCGAATTTCCTTATAATCCGTTGCAATATCAAAATATTCTTTCCAAACTTCATTCCACTCTTTCCGCGTTGCTCCTCTAATATAGATCTTCTTCCCTTCTTTCTTAATGCTTATCACACGATCACGGTGAACCGTATGATAATAGGAACCATCATATTCCCAGTGAAAGGCTTGACCACAATGGAAGATATCCCTAGGGATTAAATCTAGTTTATCGAATATTAATGTTTCTTTTTCCATATCTTATCCTTTTCTTTTATCAATTAAAAAGAGATCAATATCTTGAGACATCGATCTCTTCTATTTTTTCCATTAAATTTTTGTTTTTTCCGTTAAATATTCGTTCAATTTATCAATATCTATTCGAATCTGTTCCATGGTGTCGCGATCTCTTACTGTTACTGCATGATCTTCCAAAGTATCGAAATCTAC
Source organism: Tissierellia bacterium (assembly GCA_030540635.1). GTDB lineage: Bacteria > Bacillota > Clostridia > Tissierellales > Peptoniphilaceae > JAUNVW01. The sequence goes on from JAUNVW010000001.1 coordinate 43,528, forward strand.
AGTAATACAAAACGGTGTTCCCGCTTCATCTTGCCGTCGATACCTTTTACCGATGGATCCTGATACATCCATATCCACCATGAAATCTTTAGATAATCGCCTGTATATTTTTTCCGCTTCATCGGATAACTTTTTCGTTAAAGGTAATATCGCAGCTTTATATGGTGCCAATGCAGGGTGAAGGTTTAAAACGGTTCGCTTTGTTCCATCGTCAAGTTCTTCTTCCTGATAGGCTTCGGTTAAGAACATTAAGAATAATCGATCTGTTCCAACGGATGGTTCTACACAATAAGGAATATATTTTTCATTGGTAAATGGATCGGTGTAAATAAAATCTGCATCGGCTTCGTTAATATGTTGTTTTAGATCATAATCGGTACGATCGGCAATTCCCCAGATTTCTCCCCATCCAAATGGAAATAAATATTCAATGTCGGTCGTGGCCACAGAATAAAATGATAGTTCTTCTTTTCCATGGTCGCGATATCGAAGATTTTCTTCTTTGACACCAAGATTTGTTATAAATTCGAAACAATAATTTCTCCAATATTCAAACCATTCAATATCGGTACCTGGCTCGCAGAAAAATTCCAGCTCCATTTGCTCAAATTCTCGCGTCCGGAATATAAAATTCCCCGGTGTTATTTCATTACGAAAAGATTTGCCCATTTGTGCAATACCAAAGGGAACTTTCAAACGCATGGAACGTTGTACATTTCTAAAGTTAACAAAAATTCCTTGAGCCGTTTCTGGGCGCAAATAAATTTCTGATGTATTGTCTTCTGTAACACCTTGAAATGTTTTAAACATTAAATTAAACTTACGAGGTTCTGTAAATTCATGTTTTCCACAAGAAGGACAAGGTATTGTTTCTGCATTAATTATTTCCATTAACTCTTCTTCCGTTTTTCCATCGAGACCCTTTACATCTTCACCTTTTTCATGGTAATAGTCCTCTATTAAATTATCTGCTCGAAAACGCGATTTACATGATTTACAATCAAGTAAAGGATCAGAAAAGCCACCAACATGCCCCGACGCAACCCATACTTGTGGATTCATTAAGATTGCCGCATCTACACCGACATTTAATTCGGATTCTTGTACAAATTTCTTCCACCATATTTTTTTGATATTATTTTTTAGTTCTACTCCTAAAGGACCATAATCCCAGGTATTGGCTAGCCCACCATAAATATCCGATCCGGGAAATACATATCCTTTATTTTTTGAAAGCGCTACAATTTTTTCCATTGTCTTTTCCATTTTGTCCTCCTTATTTATCTTATCATTAAAAAAACTTCCATCCGGCACTACTGCCAGGGACGAAAGTTTTCCGCGGTTCCACCCTGATTATGATTGTATCATCGCTTTATTTTTTAATAACTCAGCGGCTCCCCTCTTATATTAATTGTCTCTTCTCAGCAATCAAGACTCTCTGTGATCTCCCATAAGATTTTTCCGCTTCTTCGTTACTATTAAATTTTGATAACTCTTTATTTACTATCATATAGTAAATCTCACATTTTGGCAAGATCTACATGATATTATTTATTTTATAAAAAACTTAATTGGACATCTGATTTATTTTCAATTATAAAATTCGGTTGTAAATTCATTAATTTTTGTTGCAAATTTTTAGGTTTTTTTGAGTACAAATACTCTTCTTCTAAATTTTGTGGAACGATGATTGGCATTCGATGATGTATTGATTGGATCTTTCCCTTTGCTTCTGTTGTCAATAAACTAATCTCTTTTCGACCTTTTCTTCTTCCAATAGCAGCTAAGGAAAAAATTGGACGTTCTACTGAAATCTGGTATTTATCTTTTCCTGATACGGTATTTTTCCATTCAAAAAATGATGTTGCCGGAACCAATATCCGATCCTTTTCAAAATCATCTTTAAAAAACTTTGATTCATATATTTTTTCAATGCGGGAATTAATGATTTTGCGCTTCATAAAGTCAACGGTAATTCCCCAATAATATTCTTCCAATCTTTCATTCTTAGAAAAACCTTGAATTTTTGTGCCAGGAAATATCTCTTCTGAACACTTGAATGTTGATATTTTAAATAAAGGATACCGCTTTATTACTCCACGACGATCTGTATCTAAGCTAAAACGTCCACACATGGAAATTCCTCCCGAATATTGATTTTGAACATATGTTCTGGTATAATTATTTCAGAGGTGATTACATGAAATATTATTTTCATATTGATGTCAATAGCGCTTATTTGTCATGGCAGGCTGCCTACATGTTATCTCAAGGATATCCCCAAGATATCCGTAAGTTTCCGTCGGTCATTGGTGGTGATCAACGGAAACGAAAAGGTATTGTTCTTGCAAAATCCATTCCTGCAAAAAAATATAATATTCAAACAGGAGAATCTTTGCACGAGGCCAAAAGGAAATGCCCCGTTCTGCAAATTTTCCCTCCAAATTATCAATTATACATGCAGGCCTCCCAAGCCATGGTAGATTTATTATATCATTATAGTCCGAATATTCAAAGATTTTCCATTGATGAGGTCTTTTTAGATCTTTATGGCGATGTAAAAGAAGTTTTAAATATCGCAGAGAATATTCTCTGGGATATCGAGTCTAAATTAGGGTTTACAGTAAATATTGGTATTAGCGAAAATAAATTATTGGCAAAAATGGCTTCTGATTTTAAAAAACCAAATCAAATTCATACTCTATTTAAAGATGAGATATCAAAAAAAATGTGGCCATTACCCGTAGAGAAATTATTCATGGTAGGTTCTCGTACGAAAAGAAAATTAAATTCTCGAGGAATACGAAGCATCGGTGATCTCGCTAATCTTTCCGGAGATTATATTTATGATTGGCTGAAAAAACCAGGTCTTACCATTTGGAATTACGCCAATGGTCGAGAAGATAGTACGATAACAATTGATCGCGCCCCTGTAAAAAGTCTGGGAAATTCAACAACTACTCCTTATGATATTACAACAACACGAGAGGCAGAGATGTTTTTACTTGCCATTAGTGAAAAATTGGCTATGCGATTACGTAGTATCCATAAACGCGCCCAGGTTATTTCTGTGAGAATATCCGATCACGAATTTATATCTTATCGAAAGGAGCAAAAAATACCAATTGCCACCCATAACACCAATCGAATCTATCAAATAGCGCGTCAACTTTTCCACGAAATCTTCCCCCATAAGCCAATTCGTCGGTTCTCCATCGGCGTATCATCTTTTATTTGCGATGAACAGTTACAATTATCTTTTTTTCATCAAGATGATGCTGATTTTGAAAAGTTAGATTTGAAAATAGATCAATTACGCAATGAATATGGCCATCGTATTCTTCAGCGATCTATTTTTCTACATTCGGGCATTGCCCCCATAATCGGTGGTGTTCTTGAAGAAGAAGAGTACTTGTTGATGACCAGCGTATTATAAGGAGGTAATGATGAAAATTATGATGAAGAAAATCTCGATGATTGCACTTTTTCATAATAAAGAATGTCCCATTCCTTTAAAATTCGGTATTCTTCGGCCAAATAAAGAACCGTTTTATTTACGGGTTGGGAGTATTATTCACTGGGAATACGAAAAAAAAGCAGGTATTCCTGCTTATTTGTTTCAATGTGTCAGTATTATCGATCATCGGGAAATTCGATATGAATTAAAATTTATTATTCCGTCCTCGTGCTGGTATCTCTATAAAATATAAACTCCCTCTTTTGAGGGAGTTTTTAAACTAATGCATATTGTAAAACTTCATCAATGTTTTTAACAAATTTAAAATTTAATTTCCGTTTGATATTATTCGGAATATCTTCAATATCTTTTTTGTTTTCCATTGGAAGAATAATATTATGAATATCATATCGATTTGCCGCCAAAACTTTTTCTTTTACTCCACCAATAGGTAAAACACGCCCACTTAATGTGATTTCACCAGTCATGGCGATATCATGGCGCACTTTTCTGCCCGTTAATCGAGATACTAGGGCCGTCGTCATGGTAATCCCTGCCGAAGGTCCATCTTTTGGAACCGCTCCTTCAGGCACATGGATATGGATATCTTCTTCTTTGTGAAATTCTTTATCAATACCTAATTGTTGTTGATTCGAACGAATATATGAAATCGCAGCCATAGCCGATTCTTTCATGACATCCCCTAATTTACCCGTCAATTGAATCTTTCCATTTCCTTTCATTACATTAGCTTCAATTTCTAAAATTACTCCTCCAACTTGTGTCCAAGCTAAACCATTACAAACTCCTACAGTATCTTCTTTAATCAAACGATCATCAAGGATTCTCTTTTTTCCTAAATATTGTTCAAGATTTGCCACATTGACATGGATTTTCTTACGATCATCCTCAACAATTTTCACCGCTGCCTTTCGAACTAATTTACCAATTGTACGTTCTAAATTTCGTACCCCTGCTTCAATGGTATAATTATTAATAATCATTTTAATGGCATCTCGTGTTATGTGAATCTGCTCATCTTTCAATCCATGTTCTTTAATTTGCCTTGGAATTAAATATTGCACTGCTATTTTATATTTTTCTTCGTCGGTATAACTGGAAATATCAATGATTTCCATACGATCTAAAAGAGCAGCGGGGATAGTATCGGTGGAATTAGCCGTTGTGATAAATAATACATCCGATAAATCCACGGGAATTTCGATAAAATTATCTGTGAATTCATCATTTTGCGCCGGATCCAATACTTCTAATAAAGCTGATGCTGGATCTCCTCTAAAATCAGATGCTAATTTGTCGATTTCATCCAATAAAAAGACTGGATTCATTGTTTCCGCTTTTTCAATTAATGTTATAATACGCCCGGGCATGGCACCGATATAAGTTTTTCGATGGCCTCTAATTTCTGCTTCATCACGTACACCACCTAAACGCATGGAAACAAATTCTCTTTTCGTTGCCTCGGCAATGGATTTTGCAACAGATGTCTTACCTACTCCCGGCGGTCCTACAAAACATAGTATTGGACCTTTTAAGGAGTCCGTTAGCTTTTGCACCGCTAAAAATTCTAGAATTCGCTCTTTTACATCCATCAAACCATAGTGACCTTCTTCCAATGTTTTTCGCGCATATTTAATATCGATATTTGAATTTGAACGTTTATTCCATGGGATATCTAAGATGTGATCCAGATAATTCTGTATTACATTTAATTCTGCACTTCCAGGGCTTACCGTTTCCAGCCGTCTCGCTTCTTTTAAAACATGTTTTTCAGAATCTTCTGGTAGTTTCAACGCTTTTATTTTATCGACATAATCTTCTGGCGCATCATCACTAAATTCACCGAGTTCTTTTCGGATGACATTTAACTGTTCCCGTAAATAATATTGCTTTTGATTTTCATTGATTTCTTTATTTACTTTACGATTAATTTTTTCCTCAATTTTCAATAAACCAATTTCTTTTTGTAAAATCGAATGCATCTTAACAAGACGTTCATAAACATCAAAAGTACGAAGCAAGTCAAAATTATCTTCATCTTTCAAATTCAAATAAGGTGCAATGATATCCGTTAAGCGACCTGGATCCTCAATATCCAAAACAGCCAACATCATCTCAGGAGATAGTTTTTTGTCCAAAGCAATATATTCACTACAATCATCAAAGACTAAACGAATTGCCGCCTGCATTTTATCATCCATAGACAATTTTTCTGGTTGATATCTGTATTCATCAACTTCAATTGTTAAAAAGGAATTATCTTCTGAATTATTTCGAATAACGGCTCGATGCAATCCTTCTACTAAAACCCTTGTATGACCATTGGGTAGCTTTAAGGTTTGTTTTATCGTCGCGATGGTTCCAGTATTATAATAATCTTCTGATGTAGGTTCTTCCACATAAATATCTTTTTGGGTGGTAAGAAAGATTTCTGAATCATTTTTTAAACTTTCATCGAGTGCTTCTAAAGATAATTCTCTTCCTACATCAAAATGTAATACGGTTTGGGGAAATACCCATACTCCTCGCAAAGGGATCATTGGCAATGATTTTGTTGATATTTCATAATATTCTTCCATTGTTTTCCCTCCTCTTTCATTTATGAAAAATAGAGGCGAGTTTTGCAACTCGCCTTTATATTATTCTTTTATTCTTTCAAACTTAGTTTTGGTGCTTTATCTTCTTCAATACACTCTCTGGTAATGGTTACCTCTTCCACATCATCTCGCGATGGAATTTCAAACATAATATCCATTAAGGTATCTTCAATGATCGAACGTAATCCTCGAGCCCCCGTTTTCCTTTCATATGCCTTATCCGCGATGGCATCTAAAGCATCTTTATCAAAATCCAAATGAACATTGTCCATTTTAAACAATTCTTGATATTGTTTCACAATGGCGTTTTTAGGCTCAAGTAATATACGAACTAAGGATTCGCGATCTAATTCTTCCAAGGTGACAATTACCGGTATACGTCCAACAAATTCTGGAATCAATCCATATTTTAGTAAATCTTCAGGACGTAAATCCTTTAGCATTTGTCCGATTTTATCTTGTTTATGATAAGGAATATTGGCACCAAATCCAATTCCTTTCGATTCTTTTCTCTGTTCAATAATATCTTCAATTCCTTCAAAAGCACCGCCAACGATAAATAAAATATTTGTCGTATCTACTTGGATATATTCTTGTTGCGGATGTTTACGTCCTCCCTGGGGGGGGATATTCGCAACCATTCCTTCGATAATTTTTAATAGCGCTTGTTGAACACCTTCGCCACTAACATCTCGAGTGATGGAAGGATTGTCCGATTTTCTCGTAATTTTATCAATTTCATCAATATATATAATCCCTTTTTCTGCCCGTTCAATATCATAATCAGCAGCTTGGACTAATTTTAAGATTACATTCTCCACATCTTCTCCAACATAACCCGCTTCAGTCAAGGATGTGGCATCGGCTATTGCAAAAGGAACATCTAGTATCTTGGCTAATGTTTGAGCCAATAGTGTTTTGCCTGAACCCGTAGGTCCCATTAGGAGAATATTTGATTTGCTTAACTCCACATCGGAATGCAAATGGGACAATATTCGTTTATAATGATTGTAAACCGCTACCGATAATGCTTTTTTGGCGTCTTCTTGTTGAATAACAAAATCATCGAGAATTTGTTTAATTTCCTTTGGTTTTGGTAAATTTTTTAAACTTTCCGGTAATTGAGACCCGTCTTCTTCACTGATGATATCACTACACAGTTCAACGCATTCATTGCAAATAAAAACATTTGGTCCTGCAATAATTCTTTTTACATTATCACTGGATTTTCCGCAAAACGAACAGCGTATCACTTGTTCTTTTTGTTTTTCATTATGATCCATTGGCTATCTAATCCCTATTCTCAATTACAGAATCAATTAAACCATATTCTTTTGCTTCAGTAGCTGACATATAAAAGTCTCGATCCGTATCCACCTTAATTTTGTCTAAAGGTTGCCCGGTTTTTTCTGCCAGTATTTGATTTAACTGCTCCCTTGTTTTTTCAATCTTTGCCGCTTGGATGCGGATATCTTCCGCTTGTCCTTGAGCACCTCCCAAAGGTTGATGAATCATCATATCGGCATTTGGAAGTGCAAACCGCTTACCTTTTGTCCCAGCAGTTAGTAAGACTGCCCCCATGGAAGCCGCTAGACCAACACATATTGTCGAAACATCTGGTTTGACATATTGCATCGTATCATAAATCGCAAGACCTGCGGATACTGAGCCTCCTGGGGAATTAATATACATTTGTATATCTTTATTTGGATCTTCACTTTCTAGAAATAATAATTGTGCCACAATAAGATCTGCCATGGTATCATTGACTTCACCTGTGACAAATATAATTCGATCTTTCAATAAACGAGAAAAAATATCATAGGATCTTTCTCCTCGATTGGTTTGTTCTACGACCATAGGCACTAATGCCATAGTATCCCTTCTTTCCTTTGAATATTATTCTTCGTCGGATTTTTCGTCGTTTTCTTCATCCATTATTGAATACTTTACCATTTCAACTAATTGATCAATGGCTTTTCGTTTCTTCGCTTCTTCAATAAAGGAATCCATGTCTTCCATCATATGTTCTTTCATATGATCCCTTTGATCTTCTGGATAATTTTGCGCAAATTCATCCATTAATTCTTTTGCTTCTTCTTCTGTTGCTTCAATATTTTCCTTATCGATAAAAGCTCGTAAAGCTAAATCATTTTTAATGGTTTGTTCTGCCTGTGGTTTTAATTCTTCTTTTGCTTCATCAGCAGATTTACCCATCATTTGCAGATATTGTTCCATGGGAATGCCCATATTTTGAAGTTGATATCCCATTTTTTGAAATTCACTGTCGGCTTCACGGTCAATCATAGATGCAGGAATTTCTACTTCGAACTTTTCTGCTAAAGATTCCACTGCTTTATTTTCTTTTTCAATCTTTTCTCTTTGATCCATATCTTTTTGAATCTGTTTTTTTACATCGTCTTTATACTCGTCTAAAGTATCAAATTCTGAGATATCTTTTACAAATTCATCATCGAGCTCTGGACGCACTTTTTCTTGGAGACCATTTAATTTAACTTTAAAGACAACATCTTCACCGGCCAAAGATTCTTCATGATAATCTTCGGGGAAAGTGACGTTTACATCAAATTCATCGCCAATCTTCTTTTCTATAATTTGATCTTCAAAACCAGGGATAAAAGTGTTCGAACCTAAGACGATATCGTAGTCCGTAGCTTCGCCACCTTCAAATACCTCATCATTGTGATAACCTTTGAAATCAATATTTGCAGTATCGCCTTCTTTTGCTCCTCGATCGTCAATATTGACAAGTCGAGAGTTCTCTTCTAATTGCTGATCAATTACTCGCTGTATATCTTCTTCTTTAACGTCGTAATTATGAACTTCTGCTTCTAAATCCGAATAATCTCCCAATTGACCTTCCGGCATAACGTCAACTTCAAAAGTTACTTTAATTGGTGATTCTTCCTTAATTTCATCAACATCAACGGAAGGTTGATCTACGGGTTGTAGCTCAAGCTCATCAATGGCGTCTTCATACATTTCTGGAATTAATGCATTTAATGCATCTTCATAAAATACTTCTTTCCCATAATTTAATTCAACAATTTTTTTAGGTACTTTTCCTTTTCGGAATCCTGGAACCGAAAAGTATTTTCGATTCTTTTTGTAAACTTCATCAATAGATTCCTCAAATTTATTATGGGGTATTTCAACTGTAAATACCGCTTTATTTTTTTCTTTTGTTACTAAAACTGCGCTCATAAAAAAACCTCCTAGCGTTATTATAAGATTTATCTAATTAATTATACCATATTTTAAGGCTTATAAACATTTTTTTCGATTTTTAAAGGAATTTTCCTTCATATTTCATTAAAATATCATCATTTAGACCATAAATTCAATTTTTACATGAAAATACCCTGAAAATGAATATTTCCAGGGTATATTTTTTATTTCGTATATCCAAAATAATCGGCGATTGCCTTTGCTTCAGCTTTTGCCAATCTCATGCGAAATGATTTGTCGCGTAATTTACTGGCATCTGTAGGATTAGTATGGAATCCATGTTCCATTAACATCGCATAATGGGCTTTACTATGGCGTAATACCGCATAATAGTTTGATTTTGTGGTTTGATTATACCATTTATATTTTACGCCGCGATTTCTATGGCCAAAGGTTTTGGAAACAGAGTTAACGATAGCTTGTGCCAATGGTTTGTTCGGCGTACATACATCATCGTATATTTCTGATCCTCGAACTCCTGAGCTACTTGTTGCGTTGGAATGGATGGATAACAACAAATCATATCCCGAGCCCATTCCCCCCCTTGCTTTTAATCCTGGATTATCTTTTACTGATTGACGAGTCATGCCAACTTTAAAGCCATAAGCTTCTAGTTCTTTCTTCAATTCTAACGAAAGATAATAATTACTTTCCCCTTCTGTCCAACCAATAAATCCTCTTTGATCTTTCTCTCCATGACCGGGATCTAATAAAATTCGTATCGGAGAATGAGGTTTAAACGGTTTTGGGGGTAAACAGTTGTTTACAATTTTAGGTTTTTCATCGGGCTTTTTATTCGGATCCGGCCTTGATTCCGGATTAACCTCCGGCTTGATTTCCGGTTTTAGTTCGGGTTTTGGTTCCGGCTTTGGCTCGGGCTTATTTATTTCTTTCTTAATAAAAGATGATAAAGTCGTAAATAAATTATCAGATAATGAATATTTACCACCCAGCAAGTAAATATCTGATATTTTATTATTTAGTATGAATTGTTGGGCACCTTTTGATAAAGCATTTGAATCTGACAAAATGATCGGGGCATTTAACGAAGCCGCAAAAACTCCACCGGCCAGTGCATCTGGAAAATCTTGACCATTAGCAAAAATTGCTACATCACTTTTTTGATAGAATTGACGAGCAATCGCTAAGGATGTTTCATAACGATTTTTACCGTTAATTCTTTTTGTTTTTATACCAGATTGTTGTAATTGCTTTTCTGCCTTTTCACTAATAGAACCAAATCCACCGATAAGTATGGTTTCATTAAATCCACCGGCTTTTAGATATTTTAAAGTTTCATTATTTAATTGTCGATGATCTGTATAAAGAATTGGATATGCGTTTTTTGCACTATAAGGCGCAATGGATAAAGCGTCGGGAAAATCGTGGGCATTGGCTAATATTGCCGTGTGCTGATGGCTACTTTCCCGCAAAGCTTTCGATAACGCAATTGCTGTGCCATAGCGATTATTTCCTCTTATTCGCTTTACAATATAGCCCGCCTTTCGCAAACTTTCATCTACACTAGTATGAATAACAGAATTTCCACCAACAATATAAATATTTTTTGCTTCTAATCTCTTTATTTCATTCATGCTGTTTGGATGAATTGATTTTCCATCGGAAAATAATATGGGGCCATTTATTTGATACGCCAATGCACCCGCTGTTAATGCATCGGGGAAAGATTTTCCACTTACTAAGATAACATTATTCGCACGCTTATGGGTTTTTTGACTAATTGTTATTGCTGTTTGATAACGATTAGATCCACTTAGACGTTCTACAAAATCCATTGATGACAACACTTGATGCTCTATTCCTGAAAGTTGTGCATAATCGACATTACATAAATTACCTGTAATCTGTACCTGAAGATCCATGATCTCATGTTCGCCTTGTAATCGAATTTGATACTTTCCAGATCCATAACTCCCGAGATCGGATTGATCCGTTGTTGTAGATAATCCATCATTATATACATGGATCTCATCTTTTCCATCGACGATAACCGAGTACTGTTCAAATTCTCCATTGGCGTCTAATAATTTGATTTTTCCAAATAAATCGATAAAATCATTGGCCGTAATCTCATCATTTCCTTGACGGTCGATTAAAAAGTATTCATTTTTTCCATAATGCTCCGTCACTGATGTATAAACTTCAAATTCCATCAAATCGATGGGCTTTTTTCCAATTTTAGAAATAGAATATGTTCCTACTTCTTCTGCTGGAATATGAATGAAATAAAATCCAGATTCTTCGGCTTCATAATCTTCGACAACCGGAAGATATAATTCCTCCCCAGAAGGCTTTATAATAAGAGCTTCTTCACCTTCATCTATTTCTCCTGTCATTTGTACGGTCACCGTATTGCCGATAAATGCTTCTTTTCGATTGATTGTTAGATTATTTTCCATTTCTGCAAAAGCTTGACTTTGATGAAATACCATTGAAACAAGTATAAGTAATAGTATTGTAATTAACTTTTTCGACTGCATCTGACATCCCTTTCTCTGTATTTCCTCCCATTTGCATTTTAATTATAACCTATCTCCTCATGAATGTGAATAGGAATATTACAAAATGATTACAATTTTTCAATTTTTCCATTATAATTATTGATATCTTCACATTTTTTGTATATAATGATACTGATAATAAATCTCAAGGAGTAGATTATGGAGCTATATGAAGATCGCTTAATCCGGGCGGTGTGTTATAAAGATTATCACGACGCAAAAATTCAAACGGAAAAAATACTGGATATGATCAAGATGCGTCAAAAGGGATTTGATTACTTTAAAAATTACCTTTTCGAATTCAATGGAATATTTTATTGGAATATTCATAAGGATTTGAAAGATGATAAAGCAAGAAAGGAAAATCTAAATACGAGAAATTATTATACATCAGAAATAGCAAAGAGTGAAAATATCCATGATTTGGAAAAGATCTTCCACCAAATGATTAAATATTACTCGACAACTTATGATCGGATCATTAAAGATTGTTTGGATCCCGTTGTAAGAGAAATTCTAATTTATATTCATCATAATTCGGATAAAAAAATATCCTTAATGGTATTGTCCGATAAATTTAATATTAGTAAATCTTATCTCTCTGTCCTATTATCGAATAATACCAAGATGAGTTTACCAGAATTAATTCGTTATTTTCGAATGAAAAAAGCAATCACGTTTCTTAAAAACAGTTCATATAGTATTGAGGATATCGCAAAGAAAGTAGGATATACCTCCTGTTCCTATTTTTGTTCTCAATTTAAAGATGTTTATCAACTGACACCGATGAATTATCGACATATTTATGATCATCAACGCTATTGATCATAACACTTAGAAAAGCTTTGTGATGGTATTGATATTGCATATAAAGTAATATTATGTTATTATTTTAACTGGGAGGGATCATATGAAAACTATGCAGAAAAAGAGTAATCTTTATCAATTGGAAGGGCGCGTTCCTATAAAAACGGCTATTCCTTTAGGTCTACAGCATGTTTTAGCAATGTACGCAGGGAACTTAGCGCCTTTATTGGTTATTAGTGGCGTTATTGGAATGAAAAATGAAATTCTCATCGAATTATTACAAAATGCGATGTTTATCGCAGGAATTGCTACTTTAGTTCAACTATACCCCATTTGGAAAATCGGATCGGGTCTACCAACTGTAATGGGAACGAGTTCAGGTTTTATTCCTGCAGGAATCGCCGTTGGAACAAGTTTAGGCTATCCTGCTATATTAGGCGCTTCTCTTATTGGCGGAGTTCTAGAATTTTTACTGGGTTTTATTGTTAAACCTTTGCGAAAAATATTGCCCCATGTGGTTACAGGTACAGTTGTTACAACCCTTGGTATTTCGCTTATCTCCGTCGGAATCGAATTTATTGCCGGAGGCGTTGGAGCCTCTTCTGATCCCAATTACGGATCATATAAAAATTTACTTATGGGCTTATTCGTCTTTGTACTTATTATATTATTGCAACAGAGTAAGAATTCCGTCGTCAAAGTTTCTTCCATCTTAATTGGCTTGATTATTGGTTATATCGTGTCTTTTGCTTTCAATATGGTGGATTTAACGCCGGTAAAAGATGCACCATGGATTGGCTTTCCAAAACCAATATTCTTAATTGATGGTCTTCATTATCATTTTGATCTTACGGCGATCATTCCCTTTATATTAGTATTTCTTGCAACCACTGTTGAAACCATTGGTGATAATACAGGCATTGCCATGGGTGGTTTAAAAAGAGATATCACCGATGAGGAATTACAAGGAGCCGTTCACGCCGACGGTTTTGGCTCGATTATTGCCACAGTTTTTGGCGTTATGCCCAATACTTCTTTTAGTCAAAATGTTGGGCTTATCGGCATGACGAAAGTCGTCAATCGCTTTACCATTATGACCGGCGCTGTGTTCCTTATTCTTTGTTCTTTTTTTCCAAAATTGGGAGCATTAATTTCAACCATACCAAATTCTGTACTCGGTGGCGGTGTTCTATTGATGTTTGCCATGATAACCATGAGCGGATTAAATCTATTATTTGATAAAGGATTCATCAGCGATCGAGAAGCACTAATTGTAGCTGCATCTTTAGGTGTTGCCTTTGGATTATCTAATGTACCAGAAGTTATGCGCTATTTGCCCCAATGGTTTCAAACAATCTTCAGTCAAGCCATCGTCGGCGCTTTTGTTACATCCGTGTTATTAAATTTAATATTACCGAAGGAGCTATCAAACAAATCTCAGAATTGAGATAAAAAGTATCCCCGAGATTGTAATCTCGGGGATACTTTTGCTTTTTTTTATATTTTATTTTTTGTAGTTCTTACTTTGAGGACATGAATTACTTCCACAATCACAGCTTCCTTTTTCTCGGACATTTTTAATTGCAAATATTACAATCGCAATTAAAACAAGTAATACGACCATAGTCCCAATGGATGGCATAGGCTCATCCCCTTCCTAAGATTCAACGGAACGTTTTGATTGTACCGTTCCTTTGTATCGATCTTTACGAACCATTAAATAAATCATACCTAATAATATGGCAATCGCAATACCAGTACTAACGTTAAATGCTTCTTTTAATACGAGTATACGACCAAATTGATAAATCATGAATGCAAAGGCATAGGAAAAGACAATTTGATACCCGATGGCAAACAATGTCCATTTCCGATCTTGCATTTCTTCTTTAATTGCACCTACTGCCGCAAAACAAGGTACCGTTAATTGATTGAAAACCATGAAACTCATGGCTGTAACCGTTGTAAAACCAAGACCATTGATGAGGTATTGAGAAATATCTGATTCCGCCGCTGTTTCTCCTAAGGATGCCATAACACCAAAAGTACCAACGACAACTTCTTTTGCAACTAAGCCTAAAAAAGTTGCAACAGCAGAAGGTCCATTTCCAAATCCAAGGGGTGCAAATAAGGGCGCAATAGCATTTCCAATATAAGTTAAGAACGCCGTACCTGCAGAATCTTCATCGATATAAGCTAAGGATCCATTTTCTATTCCTAAGTGTTGTAATATCCAAACGGCGATTACGGATAATAGGATAATTGTACCTGCTTTTCGTAAAAATTGCTTAATTCGATCCCATGTAACACGTAAGATATTGGATACCATAGGTCGATGATATGATGGAAGTTCCATAACAAATGGAGCTGGTTCTCCGGCAAACATCGATGTTTTCTTTAGGATTAATCCAGAGATTATAACTGCTCCAATACCAATAAAGTAGCATAAAGGTGCAATCCACCATTTGTTTAATATAACCGCTGTAAACAAAGCGATAATTTCAACTTTTGCACCACAGGGCATAAATGATGCAATAATAATTGTCATACGCCGATCATTGTCGTTTTCTATGGTTCGTGTTGCAGTAATCCCCGGCACAGAACAACCTGTTCCAATTAGTATGGGGATAAAAGATTTACCCGACAAACCAAATCGACGAAATGCACGATCTAAAATAAAAGCAATTCGACTCATATAGCCGATATCTTCTAAAATTGCAATAAATAACTGTAATGTCGCAATAATCGGTAAGAAACCAATGACTGCACCGACACCACCAATAATCCCTTCACCAATGAGGGAGGATAACCAGTCAGCTACACCAATATTCCCTAAAAATCCAGAGACGGCATCGGGAATAGTTTCTCCCCATAATTCATCGGCCCAGAAATCCGTAATATCTCCACCAACAATACTTATGGCAATGTAATAAATTACAAACATAACAAGGGCAAATATCGGCATTGCCAACCAACGATTGGTCACAATGCGGTCGATTTTATCTGTCGTTGTTAAGCCTTCTCGACCTTTTTTTACTGAATCTTGGACGATTCTTGCGATGTATTGATAGCGATCACCTACGACAATGGATTCTCCATCATCATCAAGTTCTTCTTCTAATGCATGGACCAATTCACGGACTTTACTCCGTTCTTTAGCCGTAATATTCATGTTTTCCAACGCTTTATCATCATTTTCTAAAACTTTAATCGCAAACCAACGCGCTTTTGGATTATCTTTTAATCCTTCAATATGGTCTTCAATTTCTATCAATTTATGTTCGACTTCTGGCGAGAATGCATCGATAGGTTTGATCGAATCTTTTTTCGCTTCTTTGACGGCAACATCGATGACTTTATCAATATTTTTACGATGTAATGCTGATATTTCTACAATGGGACAGCCTAAATGCTTTTCCATCGCTTTTATATCCACTTGATCTTTGTTTTTTTCCACAAGATCCATCATATTAAAAGCTAAGACCATAGGTATACCAATTTCGGACAATTGGGTGGCTAAATATAAATTCCGTTCAATATTTGTCGCATCGATAATATCAATAATTACATCTGGTGTTTCATTGATTAAATAATCTCTTGTAACGACTTCTTCTAGTGTGTATGGAGATAATGAATATACCCCAGGTAAATCGATGATCTCAATCTCTTTATTTTTGCGATAATAACCGCTTTTTTTCTCAACAGTAACCCCCGGCCAGTTCCCGACATACTGATTACTACCGGTTAAGCCATTAAATAGTGTTGTTTTACCACTATTAGGGTTTCCTGCAAGAGCAATACGTACTCCCATTTTACCCTCCTTAAATTTTCTAAACTAAATCTCTTCTACTTCTATGCAATCGGCATCTTGTTTTCTAATGCTTAATTCATAGCCCAATAAGCTGATTTGGATGGGATCTCCAAATGGTGCAACTTTTCGAACATATAATTCAACACCCTTTGTAACACCCATATCCATAATTCGTCGTTTTACAGCGCCGGTACCATGAATTTTCTTAACCCGATAGTTTTTGCCGACCTCTACATTTCGTAACGTATTCATAACCCTTCCCCTTCCTATCCGCTTTTTATCGAAACACGAATCATTTTTGCCATATCTTTCGCAATTCCTATCCGGCTTCCTTTGACCATTAAAATAACCCCTGCACGATCCCTTGTTACAATTTCCACTTCTGAATCTTGAATAATCCCTAGATTACTTAATTGTTTTCTTTGAGAGAGGTCCATCTCCTCAATAAAATCTATGATCAGGGGGACGCCAGGAGGTGCTAGTGACAATAACAATTTTATCCCTCCGGTTCCTTTTCGGATTTCATAATTATTAGTAATGATTATCATAATTATTATATTCCCCTTGATAATGAAAGTCAATTTTCATCACTCTTGCTTAATGCGATTGATAATCATTTTCGCTTGTAAAATGACTTATAAAACGTCTATTTTCTCAAGAATATTAATCTATTTGCTTAATTTTTTAAAAATTCAAATTGAAAATTGCCCGAAGAATATTAAAATTAATAGTTTATTTTTATATTTTTAATAATATTTTTATATTTTGTATTTTCTTTATTCCATGACGGTATGACTTCTCTTATGTTATAATAAACTATGGTGATTTTATGTTTAGCTTACGAAAGAAAAATTTTTCAAAACTAGATAAACCCCTAATTGTTATTATTGCTATTTTGTTGATCTATGGATTAATCGTTTTGCGAAGTGCGGTAGATTCTCTTCCAGGCTCATATATGAAGACGCAGATTATTGCAACATTATTGGGAATTCTATTGATAACGATTATTTTATGCATCGATATCGATTTTATTAAGTCCATATACATACCGATATATATGTTTTGCAATGTTTTATTGATTATCGTTTTGTTTGTAGGCGTTGGCGACGAATGGGGATCTCGGTCATGGTTTTCATTGGGCCCCATAAATTTTCAACCGGCAGAGATTGCTAAAGTTGGATTAATCATTTCCCTCGCTCGATTCATTGAACTTCATAAAAAAAATATCAACGAACCATTAACATTAATTAAAATTTTATTATTCGCTATGCTCCCTGTGGCATTGATCCTAAAGCAGCCGGATTTTGGAACAGCAATGGTCTTTGTTTTCTTCATTGCAGGGATGTTATTTGCGGCGGGACTGGATTTTCGTTATATTTTCAGTGCCTTTATTTTATTTTTAGTATCATTTCCATTTTTTTATATGCGATTGACGACGGTACAAAAGGACCGAATTCGAAATTTCTTGGATAAAGAACGGGATATTTCCAATACAGGCCTTCAGGCTTGGCGAGGACGTATCGCCATTGGATCTGGTCGATTTTCGGGACAGGGGTATTTGCAAGGTACACAATCTCAATTTAATTTTGTTTTAGAAAAGCAAACGGATTATATTTATGCTGTACTTGTTGAGGAGCTTGGATTTCTCGGTGGTGCCCTTGTTATTTTATTATACTTTTTAATGTTTTTTCGCTGTATTCAAATCGCCCGTAATTCGGAATCATTATTTGCTAAATTGATTATCGTCGGCTTTGCTGCAATGTTACTCTTTCACATTTTCGAAAATATTGGTATGACTGTAGGGGTCATGCCAATTACCGGTATCCCCCTTCCCTTTTTCAGTTACGGAGGCACTTTTCAGATCATCAATATGATTTGTATCGGTTTAGTGTTATCGGTGTCGATCCAACGTGAACCCTTATCCTTTATGTAAAGAAAATAGATGAAGATAGGAGTGTGCTTATGAAAAAAATACCATCTTTTGAAATTAATCACTTAAATTTAAAAAAAGGATGCTATATTTCTCGAGTGGATGAAATAAACAAGACAAGGATTACAACCTTTGATTTACGAATGACCGACCCCAATGATGAGCCTGTGATGGAAACCTCTGCTATCCATGCTATTGAGCATTTGGGAGCAACTTATTTGAGAAATTCTTCCCATGCAGATCAAGTGATTTACTTTGGACCTATGGGGTGCCGTACCGGTTTTTACCTTCTTCTAGAGGGCAAATATAAAGCGAAAGACATTCTTCCTTTACTTTTAGAAATGTTTGATTTTATTGTAAATTATCAAGGCGATATCCCCGGCGCGAGTCCTCGAGACTGCGGAAACTATCAAGACATGAATTTAGATATGGCAAAGTATTATAGTAGAATCTATTTGCAAGTCCTCAAAAATATCTCGCAAGATCGCCTTGTGTATCCAAAATAATAAAGCGGATTTCCTAAGGAAATCCGTTTTATTTATTTCATCATTTCATCAATGACAATTTGATCTTTTTGTGATTTTTTAATGTCTTGTTGCATCATATAACAACGACGACACAATGGCCGATAAGATTCTGAAGCACCGATTTGAATTCGATCTTTCTCATTGGAAAATCGAAAACTAACCCAAGCATCTGTTCCACAATCGGAACAAACGGCATGATGCTTATTCAAATAATCAGCCTTGGGCATTAGTTCCTTCATAATTTCAAAAGGTTTTGCTTCAAAATCCATATCTAAACCTGCAACAACAATGGTATAGTCTTTCTTTAATAAATCTTCTAAAACATCACAAACTTCCAACGCTTTCGATTGCAAAAATTGTATTTCATCTATCCCTATTATATCGGTTTCATGGTGCTCGAGATAAGAAACAATATCTTCAACTTTTTCAATACTAATTGCTTCCATGGTATTATTATCATGGGTTGTAATTTGATTTCTTCCATAACGTTCATCCAAAACCGGCTTAAAAACAACGGTATCATATCCTGCGATACTAAATCGATTAAGATCTTTCCAAAGGGAAGATGTTTTTCCTGAAAACATACTACCCGTGTGGATAATCATTTTTCCGCGATATTGATGCATTTTATAATCCTTGAATTTCTATCTTTTCAATGATAATCTCTTCGTAGGGTTTATCCATTGCATCGGTCGCGACTGATGCGATCTCGTCTACGATGTCTAAACCTTCATAAACCTGTCCAAAAACGGTATGCTTATTGTCCAACCAAAAGGCACCACAATATCTTAAATAAGCATCTTTTTTATCCTCTGCCATAGGTGCATTCATTAAAATATCTTTTGTCGAATCATCATAACGATCCATCTGAACAATAAAAAACTGTGAACCATTGGTATTGGGACCACTATTTGCCATAGACAGGGCACCTCTCAAATTCAATAAATCACTGATTTCATCGTCAAAGGATTGACCCCATTTCGATTGACCTCCCCGACCTGTTCCTGTCGGATCACCGCTTTGGATCATAAAGTTTTCGATAACACGGTGGAAAATGACACCATCATAGTAGGAATTCTTGCTTAATTCAACGAAGTTATCTACTGTTTTCGGTGCTTTCTCTGGAAATAAACGGATTTTAATTTCTCCTTTTGTTGTATGAAGTATTGCCTTTGGATCCTTATTTTCTGGTTTTTCAATTTGATACATGGATATCTCCTTCCAATTCTCTTATTTTCTCTCTAAAATATCGATAAAACAATAATGTCGTTGTCAATGCCGCGATAATATCCGCAATAGGTTCGGCTAAAAATACTGCAAAAACTTTTTGATTCATAAAAAATGGCAGGATATATATTAAAGGGATCAACAATATTATCTTCCGTAATAAGGCAAGAAACAGGGATATTTTTGCTTGTCCCATGGCAAGAAAACTTTGTTGACAAATAATTTGAAAAGGTAACATGATATATCCTGCCATATATATGCTAATCGACCAATTAGTCGCTTGTAATAAATTTTTATCAGTGGTGAATAATTCAGTAAAAAGAGATGGTCGCCATAAAATTATACAATAAAAGATCAAGGTATATAAAACTCCTGTGGCCAATAAAATTTTAAAACCACTTTTCATGCGTTTTGGTTTTTTTGCACCAAAATTATATGAAATAATTGGCTGTGCTCCTTGAACTAAGCCCGATAAAGGTAATACTAAAAACTGAGAAATCGTCGCCATAATTGACATTGAGCCCACATACAAATCGCCTCCAAATTTTAATAACGAGGTATTTAATGTTATATTTAACAGCGATTCCGTACTCTGCATAATAAAAGGTGATACTCCTAAAAGTAATATTCGACTTAAAATTGTAGGGTTTATCCGAAGCCTTTCGCCAAAGAGTCTTATCTGAGTTCGATGTCCGATTAAAAATTTTAATACCCATATCATCGATATCCCCTGGGCTATTACCGTTGCAATGGCAGCGCCTTTAATTCCTAGATTAAAATAAAAAATTAATAGGGGATCAAGGATAATATTGATTACAGCTCCAATGCTCACCGTAATCATCGAATATAAGGAAAATCCTTGTGCAGAAATAAAAACATTTAATCCCATGGTCATCAACACAAAAATGGAACCTAATATATATATCTCGGCATATTCCATGGCATAATAAATCGTATTTTCACTCGCTCCAAAAAAAAATAATATTTCTTCTTTGAATCCATAAAAAAATGCTGTTAAAAATATTCCCAATCCCAATAATGCCAAAAAGGAATTACCCAGTATCTGTTCTGCTTTCTTTAAATCATCTTTGCCCATGGCAATAGAAGCCAACGGCGCGCCTCCCATCCCGATCAAAGAAGAAAATGCTGTAATCAAGATAATAAGTGGCATACATATGCCCATTCCCGTAATCGCCATGGGACCCACATCTGGAATTTTTCCGATAAAAATACGATCTACAATATTATATAACATATTAATAATTTGACCAATAACCGCCGGTGCCGTTAATTTAATAAATAATCTTGGTATCGGCATCGTTCCCAATATATTTTTTTCTTTCATTTCGATCCTTCCATAAAAAGAAAGGAGGTTTCCCTCCTAACAAATCTTCTGATCAATCAAAATCACCGTAATAATATCCTTCGCCCCATTTTGTTTTTATTAAATGGGAATCGGAATCTTTAATTTTTTCCCTTAAACGCTTTATATGTACATCTACAGTACGTAAATGTCCATCATAATACTTGCCCCATATTTCTTCGGCCAATTGTTCCCTCGAGAAAACTATTCCTGGATTTGACACCATAATATACAATAGATCAAATTCTTTTCCCGTCAAATCTACGGCTTTACCACCCATTTTTACTTTTCTACCGACAATATTAAAATCAAATTTACCTAAGCTAATTATATTCTCTTTATCATTACCACTTACTGATTCAGTATCTTGTTGATATCGCCGAAGTACCGCTCGTATTCTAGCTTTTAGTTCTAAGATATTAAATGGTACATTAACATAATCATCACAGCCATATTCCAAGGCCAAGACTTTTTTGATTTCATCATCAACATTCGATACAACAATTGTCGGAATATCTTTTATTTCTACAATTTTCTTCTTTAAATCTAATCCTGTACCGTCGCTAAATCTCATGTCGATTAAAACCACTTCAAAATTTTTCTTTTTAATGGAACTCATTGCTTCCTCAATGGTTTTACATATACTAAGCTCGTAATTCGGATCTCCAGAAAAATTATAAACAATTTCTTTTTTATAGTCAGAATCTGGAAATACCAATAATACTCTAAGACTCATCGACCACCTCTTACCGGTTCATTGATTGTATTTGAGCATCCGAAGATTGACGAACACTCACTTCTACTATTGTCCTTAACTGTAATTTATTGAACTAAGCCAATATTCTATTCTTTAATAATAAGATCTTGATCTTCTTTTCCAATCACTTTGCCAATAATTCCTGATGGAATATTTTGCTTCTTTAACCGTTTTTCTAAAATAATAGCATCGGATTCGGGTAATGAAAACAATAAGCCTCCAGAAGTTTGAGGGTCAAAAAGCAAATCTTTCATCCAAGGCTTCAAATCATTATCATAACGAATTGAATCACCGACATAATCATAATTAGCATAGGTTCCTTCTGGAATTAAACCCATATTTAAAAATTCTTCACATTCTTTATAAAATGGGATTGCTTGATGATAAATCTCCATTGAATAATTCGTTCCATTTGTCATTTCATAAGCATGACCGGCTAGTCCAAAACCTGTAATATCCGTGCAAGCATGGATATCTAAACCCTTTGCGGCATCATAACCTACTTTATTCAACATTTCCATCATTTGAATGGCTTCTTTTATTTCTTTTTCTTGTAATAAGCCACCCTTCAATGCCGTATTAAGAACGCCTACGCCTATTGGTTTTGTCAGGAATATAACATCTCCTTCTTCTATGGTGTTATTTCTCCAATACTCTCGAGGATGAACTAAACCAATCACCGAAAGTCCAAATTTTGGTTCATCATCTTGTATTGTGTGCCCACCGGCAAGTATGCAACCTGCTTCTGCAACTTTATCTGCAGATCCACGCAAAATTTCTGTAAGTATACTCTCATCCATGCAATTGGGAAAACCAACGATATTTAGGCATAGTAAAGGTTCACAACCCATGGCATAAACATCAGAAAGTGAATTTGCGGCTGATATTTTTCCAAAAGTATAGGGATCATTGACGATTGGCGTGAAAAAATCAAGGGTGTAGACAATAGCCATATCATCATTAATTTTGTAAACAGCAGCATCATCAGTGGTTTCCATGCCCAATAACAAATTATTATCATCGATTATATTTAATTGTTTTAAAACATTGGAAAGCATCCCGGCTTCTAATTTCGCCGCTCAACCAGATGTTTTCGTATATTGCGTTAATTGAACATTTTCCAAATTTATTTTTCTATTTGTCATTTCTACCTACTTTATAACGATCTGATCTTTTAATCGATCGAAAATACCCTTTCCTATTCCTGGAACATGCATCAAATCTTCCAATTCTTCAAACCCATGATCTTCGCGAAACTGAAGAATCGATTCTGCTTTTTTATCACCAATCCCCGGTAAAGTTTTTAACTCATCAATATCAGCAGTCCTTATATTTACCATGGGATTTTCATTCTTCACAAGAACTTCTTCCTCATCGATATGGGGAATATGAATTTTCATTTCATCCTCTAAAATCTTGGCTAAATTAATTGCCTTTTCATCTGCTGTTTCTAACAGCCCTCCCGCATCAAGGATTAGATCATTTAAACGATCTCCTTCTTCAAATTCATAGACACCGGGATATTTAATCTCACCGGTTATATGAACTTTTTTTATCACTTCCAATTCCAATGGATCATCTTCCTTTGTATGATCGGATAAATCTTTCTGTGATGCAACAAATTCCATGGGAACTTCATCTCTCTTATTTATCCAACCAATAAAAGCAAAGACAACAATCGCCAATGCAATAATGAGTTTTTCCTTATTATTAAGATCCATTGGATTGACCCCCTTTAAAAGGATTATATATTTCTATTATATCAAATTTACAATAATTTTGCATCGGAAGAGTAAAGGGTATATTTTCCCGTAAAAAAAGACGGTGGCTCACCGTCTTATAGTTTATTGATATCGAGATAATACTCGATCATTAATTCCATACCAAACTGCATCTTTACAAATACTATTTAATGAACGGGTCACATTATTGACGATACGACGATACAGACCATTTATTTCATCTCTTGTTATAAATTGCTCTTCAGAAATATAATAACCATCTTCGGTATAATGAAAGGATAATTGCTTGTTTAAAAATTTATTAATGCTATAAATTGTTTCCCGAATCATCTGATCACAATATTTATGGATAAAATATTTATTATGTTTAAAATAATGTACCGGTTCTGTCGTTCGTCGGATCATATCTTTTTTCAGACGCCGCATTCGAAAAGTATTCACCTCGTGAAATAGTTTTTTTCGATGATATAGTGCCTTTGGTGGTACATTTGTAAGAATGATCTCCTCAAATTCATCCACTATTTCTTTATTATCATATCCTAAAAAATAGGCTTCAATATACATAGATAGTTCTAAACGAGTTATGGTATTTCCTATAATCTTCATAATCGTCGATGCGATTAAATCCCGATCATCTCGATACCCTAAATAGTTCCGAACACTTCGGCCCATTCTTTTGGTTACCACATACTTTGGTTTTAGTCCACTAAAGCGATATTCGTTTTCTATGATATGAAATAATAAATAAATGGAGTCTAAATCATTTTCGTACAAAAATTTATGTTCCAATTCTTTTTTTATATTTTTGTAGCGTTTTGGTAGACTCATAGTAATACTCCTTGCGTTTTAAAATACGAAAGATTTCACCATCGTACGTTCCATATATAAGGCTTCGGCCGTATCAAAGACAAAATTAATGATATGACGATTAAAATCCAGAGCAAAATTTAAATCTCTTTTATAGGATTTCTCCTTTTGGTATTCGGTGACAACATCGTAGATATACTCTCGGACAATATTTTTCAGTAAAACAGCGCCAAAGGCATCTATGGATAATGATGCAGTATCGACGATCGCATTTTGAAAATCATGGCCTTGAGCACGTTGATTTAATTCTTTTTCATAGGCAACATGGACTTTAAAATGATCATCAAATGTCCACCGTTCAGCATGGGGTAAACACACATAATCTGAAAGAAAGTGACTAATCACTCCAACTTTTGTGCTAAGGATTTTTCGTTGAAAGCCCGTCATCTTCTTCGGATTAAAAAAACGGCAGAAGTAGATTAATCCTACAATTTCATTGACAACAAAATGTATGCTGTCTTCTAAATAATGTCGATATATCTTATATTTTGGTAAAAAATCTGGGCTAATTGCACCCCAGATCACTCGTTTTTCATTTAATTCAATCCCTTGATCTTCTAAGATTGATTGTTGTAATTCTTTTGCGATAATTTTATGTGTTTCTGGAAATATAATAAACACTTCCTTTCGAAGGACTCTGTCTATAATCTTAATTCACATAATGGTATTTGTCAATCAGTATTTTGGCAAAGATAGAGAATCACATTTGAGTAATTGAATCGATTTTCTTGTATAATTCTGTTTAAAATTTCCACATAATGATTCCCATAAATCCTCTTAATATATTCGATATCCATCGCTAAACGATTTAATTGATACTCTTCCAATATGTCAAAAATAGAATACAATGCTTCTTCGAATAAATATCGTTTATTTTCATCATTAATTTCCTTCGGTATGCATGATACAATTACATAGTCGCATAATAAGTCTTTTCCAGGAATTATTTGACTATCCCCTGTACTCAGACCATTGATTTCTGAAAGGGAGTATAAAATTTCTTCTCCGGCATTTTTTATTAAAGCATCGGATTCTCTTCCTAGAAGATCATTGGTAGTAAAATATACCATACAATCACAAGAAATATTAAAGATACTTTTATTAACAAAGCGTAAATCCATATTTTCACCCATATCCTGATCATTCTTTGATATACTAAGTATATATTAAATAATTTAATTACTCAATCCAAGGAGATAAATAATGAAATATAATGTAATCAAGGCGCAATTTATTGAAAGAATTAATCGTTTTGTGGCCATCGTTGCAATAAATGGTGTTAAAGCCAAAGCCCATGTGCCAAATACAGGTCGATTGACCGAATTATTTGTCTTTGGCGCAATTTGTTATGTGCAAAAATCCAATAATCCCCAACGCAAAACAAAATATAGCTTAATCGCCATCGAGAAAGAAGGACGGGTCTTTAATATCGATTCCCAAGGGCCCAATAAAATTTTGTATAACGCCCTTATCAATACGAAGGAAACAAATTTTAATATTCCTTCGTCCTTTACAAAAGAACTCCCCGATATTATGGGAAGTTTTGATGTATTAAAACGGGAAGTTACTTATCAACGATCACGGTTTGATTTGTATTTTAAAGATACATTGAATAATCGCGAAGGATTTATCGAAGTAAAGGGGGTTACATTGGAAAAAGAAAATATCGCATCTTTTCCTGCATCTCCAACAATCCGTGGACAAAAGCATCTCGATGAATTAATTGATGCAAAGAAAAAGGGTTACGATAGCTTCGTTGTATTCATCATACAATTTATGAATCCAATAAAATTTACCCCCTGTTGGGATATTGACCCCGTATTTTCAGAGCATTTGGTCCAAGCACAGGAATCTGGCGTCCATATTCTTGCCTATGATACCATTGTTAAGCCCGATTCCATGAAATTAAATCGCCGAATTCCCATTGATCTAAGGAGAAAATCATGATTAATTTTATCATCGCCGAGTATAATCCTTTCCATTATGGCCATCAATATCAATTGAATAAAATAAAGGGATCAAAAATCATTATTCTATCCGGGGATATTACACAACGTGGAGAAGCCGCAATCCAAGGAAAATATATCCGTGCCCAATGGGCCATTAAAAATGGGGCAGATCTTGTATTAGAACTCCCCATCATGTATACACTCCAATCTGCGACAAATTATGCAAAAGGTGGGGTAAAATTAGCTGCAGATACCAATTTAAACGGCACATTGGTCTTTTCCGCTGAAAACCCCGAAGAGTTGCCTAAGTTTTATCAAGAATTAAATAGCCGAGAACTTATTCCTATTTACCACCAATTTCGAAAAGAAGGATATGCCCACGGTCACGCCTTAAGGAAAGCTTACAAATGTATACATTCCCGTGATGTATTGTTTAAATCAAATAATATCCTTGGGCTTTCTTATTTAGAGGCTTTAAAAGATTATCCCTCCTTAAAATATCAGATATTACAAAGAATCGGTGATGATTATAGGAATAAACAAGTGGAGGACGCCATCGCCTCGGCAACTGCTATTCGACGTTTTATCGCGGAAGATAAAAAA
Source organism: Tissierellia bacterium (assembly GCA_030540635.1). Lineage (GTDB taxonomy): Bacteria > Bacillota > Clostridia > Tissierellales > Peptoniphilaceae > JAUNVW01. Next base: position 70,957 of record JAUNVW010000001.1, read on the forward strand.
GAATCCATTGAAAATTTCTTACCCAAAAATGTTTATCTCGATTTACCTAAAAAATGGAAAACAAAGTCATTTTACCCATTATTACAGTATCGTTTGGGTATTTTACAAGATTCGATGGTTCCCATTACTGGTTATGAACGGGGAATGGAAGATTTATTTCGCAAAAATATTGAAAATACCGAGGAAGATTTTTTTAATAAGACCATATCAAAGCGATATACGAAAGTTCGTATACGGCGTTTAATATTAAATTATTTATTGGATATCACAAAAAAAGAGCTGGACCAAAGTTTACTTGATACCAGCTACTATTTTAAAGTATTGGCCTCTAATCATCATGGTCTAGATTTACTAAAGGAAATTAAAAGCCATTCATCTGTTCCAATTATAACGAATTATCGGCAATTTCGTGAATTAAAGGGTCGAATGAGAAAATCCTTTATCAAGGACTTAAGCGCATCTTTTCTTGTTCATGGAAAAATTGAGGACTATTATGGCGCCAAAATGCAATTATAAATATTTTTCTATTGCTTCTTCTAGGGAGCCGGGGTAAAAATATATCGTTGGAACTTCAAAAACAGTATGGGCACCATATTTACCCTTTTGATATAATTGATAACAAGCCCTCGCACTAGCCAAGGCCACAGATGCCGTAAAATCGGGATTGGAATCAAGATCCAAATGATATTCCATTAATGAATGATTGATCCCCGTTATCCCTTGGCGAAATACATATCCACCATGATTAAGGCCTTGATGATTCTTAAGGTATTCTTCTTTGGATATCTCATGAATTTCGACATCATAACCTTTAAAATAATCCTCCATATTGCGGATTTCCTCTTGAATTTTTTGAAAATTTGCCCCTTCTTCCAATACAATATAACATATTCTTTTATGACCTCTTATACGATCAATATTCATTGTTTTTTTATGACGAACTTGATCCATAAGATCTTCTTTTGGAACGGTATATTGTACAGCCCATTGAACACCATCAATTCTTCGTAAAGCATCGGAATGACCTTGGGAAACGCCAGTTCCCCAAAATGTATAGGTTTTACCTTCTGCCTGGATTGATTCATGGAGCAAGCGAATCCAAGAGAATAAACCAGGATCCCATCCCGCAGCAATAATACTGGATTTTTCTGATTTTTTCCCAATATGATCCATTTGCTGATAATAATTAAAAAGTTTGCGATGATTATCATAAACATCCACGGTGTTAAAATTAGAGAGTAAATGAGGCCCTTGTTCAGGGATATCGGATTTGGAACCACCACAAAGAATCAATACATCAATATCATCTTTATATTTTATCACGGTATTATAAGAATATACCGAATTTTTCGTGATCAGATCCTTTGGATTTCTCCGGGTAAATATCCCAAATAATTCGAGATCTTCCCATTGATTTACAACACGTTCCACCGATTGACCTAAATTGCCATAACCTACAATTCCAATTTGAATTTTTTTACCCATCTTTTACCATATCCTCCATCGAATAAAAACCGGGCTTTTGTTTCACAAGCCATTTCCCTGCTTTATATGCCCCTTTGGCAAATATTTTTTTACTGTATGCACGATGCTTTAATTCCAATATTTCATCTTCTCCGAGGAATAAAACACTATGATCCCCAGGGACGGTTCCTCCACGGACACTAAAGATTCCCAGCTCCTTCTTGTTTCGACATTCATTTTTTGGGGATCGATCATATACCACTTCTAAATCTCGTATTTCTTGCAATGCCTTGGCCAATAAATAAGCCGTACCCGAAGGACTGTCTTTTTTATATCGATGATGCGCTTCTATCAATTCTATATCATAATCCTCTAGGAGTATTGCTGCATTTTGAATGAGTTTTTTTAGAACAAATATGCCATAACTCATATTCTGACTATAAAATACTGGAATTTTTAATGCCGTTTTATTCATTTTCTCCATTGTTGTTTTACTTATCCCTGTTGTCGCGACAAGTATTGGTGTATTTGTGCTTAAGGCGAAGTCAAGCCAATCGCTAACTTTATTTGCCGCTGAAAAATCAATGATAAGATCAAAATCAATATTTACCTCTTTCCATTTATCGAATACAGGTATTTTATCCTTTATCTTTATGACTTTTTCACCAATTCCACCAACAATTGAAATATCTTCTTCCTTAGTTTCAAGGAGAGCTTTTCCCATTGCCCCAGTTATACCGGTAATAAAGATCCGTAGATTATCCATGGATAATCCCTGCTTCAATCATGGTTCGTTTCAATTCTTTTTCGCAAGATTTACTCGCTTTTACCAATGGTAATCGAGGATCTCCAATTCTATACCCCATAAGTTCAAGGGCTTTGCGAACAGGGATTGGATTAACTTCATAAAATAAAGCATCGATCCATTCTTTGTATTTTAATTGAATTTCCAACGATCCTTCAAGATCTCCACGGAAAAACTTGGCACATAGTTCATGAAATTCTTTGGGCACACAATTAGCGGCAACGGAGATTACACCGTGACCACCTGCTGCAAGTAAGGGAACGACGATATCATCATTTCCTGAATAAATCGCAAAATCATCACCAACAAGTCGTTTCACTTCAATGGTATATGAAATATTTCCCGTTGCATCCTTTAAACCACAAATTCCATCTATTTCAGAAAGACGTTTCACAGTTCTTGGTTCGATCGACATCCCTGTTCTCCCCGGGACATCGTAGAGAATAATTGGTACCGTCGACGCATCGGCTATGGCCTCAAAATGAGCCATTAATCCTTCTTGCGTCGTTTTATTGTAATAAGGTGTTACTTGTAATAAACCATCTATTCCTGTGTCGCAACACATCTTTGTTAAACCTACACCATGGCGGGTATCATTGGATCCCGCACCGGCGATTACTGGAATCCGGTGATTAATCTTTTTAACCGTAAAATCGATTAACTCCACTTGTTCTTCGTCAGTCATTGCCGATGCTTCACCCGTTGTTCCAGCGACGATGATTGCATCGGTATCATTGGATAAATGAAAGTCCAAGAGTTTTTCCATTTCTGGGTAATTAATCTCGCCATTTTCTTTAAATGGGGTAACTATTGCAACCCCTGATCCTTTAAATAACATGATTATCCTTTCTATAAATTAAATTCTCTTGCCAAACCGCGGACGGCTGTGGCTTCGTTCTTCCCATCAATAAGAAATGATATGCTGATTTCTGAAGTCGACACTTGGTAAAAATCAATATGATTATCGACTAAAACCCCAAATGCACGTGCCGCAATTCCCGATTGATTTCGCATAGCATCACCGATGACCGACACCTTGACGATACCTTCTTGAAAATTTGCTTCAATTTCTTCTTCTTTAAATAGCAATTCAATATCATTTTTAGATTCTTCCGTCGTTGTAAAATAAATATTTTGATTATTCGTATTTGAATTTAAAGAAATGACGTCAATATTAACATCGGCTCCTGCCAGTTCTTTAAACACATGGGCTGATTTGTTTTTTAAATGATCACTTTTTAAATCTACGAGCAAAATATTTTTCAGAACGGATATATTCGTTATGGTATTCTTTTCCAATCTACTCTCCTCGATTCTCGTTCCTATTGATTTTCCAGTACTCCGACCAATATACAAGGGGACTTTATAACGATACGCCAACTCTACTGCACGTGATGCAATAACTCCTGCCCCTAAAGATGCCATTTCCATGACCTCTTCATAGGATAAATAATCATTTCGTTTTGCATCGGGAAAGATTCTCGGATCAACCGTATATATGCCATCGACATCGGTATAAATCTCACATGGACAGTTTAATTTTGCAGCCAATGCCACTGCCGATGTATCCGAGCCTCCTCGACCTAAAGTGGTCTGATCGCCAATATCGTTAATTCCTTGGAAACCTGCCACGATTACAATTTTATTTTCCTTTAGCCCCCGAATAACTCGTTTGGGATTTATATTGTCGATCTTTTGACGACCATGATGTCCATATGTTACAAAGCCTGCTTGTTGTCCTGTAAGAGAAATGGCATCATGACCCAAGGACTGGATCATCATCGCCAGTAATGCTATGGTAATTTGTTCGCCGGTTACTAATAATTGATCCATTTCTCTTTTTGAGGGATTATTGTCGATCTTCTTTGCTTTTTCGATAAGTTCATCGGTTGTATCCCCCATGGCTGATACCGTAACAACGACATTTTTCACCATTTCTTTTTTTTCAATAATCCGTTTGGCAACAGCCCGTAAATGATCATGATCTTTTACTGAACTTCCTCCAAATTTTAATACTACCGTATCTTCCAATGATTCTCTCCTTTCAGTAAATCTTCAATACTTTGTCGTTCGACCATCGTATGAATATCATCGTGGACGGAAATTATCATCGGTTTTAAAAAACGATTATAATTTGAAGCCATGGCATAGGTATAAGCTCCTGTACCTAAGACCATTAATCGATCCCCAGTCTCTGGATCAGGCAAAGAGATTCGATCAATTAAAATATCTGAGGATTCACAAAATTTTCCACCTATGGTAAAGTCCATTTTATCATTTGGACGTTTCGGATCGGTGATTGCGGTGTATTCTGCTCCATATAATGCAGGCCGAATATTATCCCCCATTCCACCATCGATAAAAAGATAATTTTTACCCGGAACTCTTTTCTTTGTACCAATTTCATAAACGGTATTCATATAATCATTAATAAGGGAACGACCAGGTTCAATGTAAATTTCCTTAATCGCCAAGTCTTTATTTTTAATTTCATGTTCCAAAAATAAGACATAGTCTTTTAAGAAGTCCGCCAAGGAAAATGCCTCATCCTTTTCCGTGTAGGCGACACCAAATCCTCCGCCTAAGTTGATGACCGGTAAGATGATATCCTGCTCTTTTAATTTTTTATAATAATCCAAAAGGATATTCGCCGCTTTAAAAAAAGAATCTTTACGAAATATTTGGGAACCAATATGAATATGAAAACCTTGGATATTTAAATCTCTTTCTCCACGAATTCGTTGGATTAAATGATTATCCTCGATATCAATGCCAAATTTTGAATCCGGTGTTGCTGTTTTAATAAATTCATGGGTTTCTGCTTCAACACGGGGATTTATTCGAATTAAAACCTTTATTTCTTCCTTCCTTGTCTTGGCAATCGTCTTTAAACGGTCCCATTCTTCATAATTGTCAATGACAAAATAAGCAACGCCTAATTCAATAGCTTTCATCAGTTCTTTGGACGATTTATTGTTTCCATGGAAGAATACATGTTTAAAATTAAAATCAGACGCTTTTGCAGTTAACATTTCACCGAAAGAAACAATATCGATATAGTATTTGTAATACTCTAAAATATCGTAGATATAGGGTAAAGAAAGGGCCTTTGACGCGTAAACGATTCCTGTCTTAAATCTTGTCGAACGAAAAGCAGTTTCCAATTCCAATAAATGATCAATAAATCTCTCCTCGTCAAAGATCAACAACGGTGTGCCATAGGTTTTCACCAGTTCTTCGATCTTGAACTTTTTCATGTAAAGTTCTCCATTTTTATAATGGTAATTTAAGGGTAAATTCAAAATAACCTCCTAGCAAATAAAAAACGACCTAGAGCAAAAGGTACTCTAAGTCTTCCTTCTGCCCTCAATGTGAAAGTGCTCCATAAAAGGAATGGGCATCCCCTTTATGACAAGATAATATCTATTAAATATTATCCCAGCAATAATTGATATCACTTCGGCGACACAGCCTTTCGATAAACTACTCTTATGTGTCGCGACCCCAAAGCACATTGAATATTAACTTATTTGTAATGCTATCATGTTATCTTGATAAAGTCAAATATTATTGTCCTTTTTGTTTAGTTAAAATCCTTGGCCCCTCTTTTGTAATCGCCAGGGTATGTTCATATTGACAGGAATATTTTCCATCATCGGTAACTGCTGTCCATCCATTATCCGCCAAATGTAGATGATGCTTGCCTTGATTAATCATTGGTTCAATGGTGATGACCATTCCCTCTTCTAAACGCTGTCCCCGGCCTTTTTTCCCGTAATGAAGCACCATGGGATCTTCATGCATATTTGTTCCAATACCATGGCCGGTAAATTCACGAACGACAGAATACCCATTGGATTCTGCATATTCTTGAATTGTCGATCCAATATCTCCTAGGCGATTTCCAATCACCGCTTGTTCTATTCCCAAATACATTGCTTTCCTTGTTATTTTCATTAATTTTAATACATCGTCATTACAATTGCCAACGCCATAGGACCAACATGAATCCGCCATATAACCGTCCTTTTCCACAACAGTATCGACTTTCAATAAATCATTATCCTTTAAAACATAATCACTGGGAAAACCATGGCAAATTTCTTCATTAACGGAAGCACATATGGCATAAGGAAATCCCTCATAACCGATCTGAGCTGGAATTGCTCCTTGATTTCTTATAAAGGTTTCGCAAAAGTCGTTCACTTCCATTGTTGTTATGCCCGGTTTAATAAAATCCCTTAAGGCTTCGTGCATACCACTAATTACATCACCGGCAATATTCATTTTTTCAATTTCATTTTTAGTTTTTAATATAATCAATTTCTACTCCTCTTTATTATTTTCATCAATGTCTTCATAATCCTCAGGTATATGAATTCTTACCCGTTGTATTCGCTTATCCCAGATTCGATCAATATAAAAAGAAATGCCATCAATCGTCAACTCTTTTTTTTCTCCATCCTTTGGCACATAACCTAAATGATGAATAAGTAATCCACCTAAGGTATCAAAATCTTCACTATTTTCATCAAATTTTGTACCTGCATTTGAATTTAATTCTTTAATCGATAACGATCCCAAACCATAAAAGGTATTCTCATCGACTACACGAATATCTGGGATATCAAGATCATACTCATCATCAATATCTCCTGTTATTTCCTCGATTAAATCCTCAATGGTTACAATGCCTGAAAATCCTCCATATTCATCGATTAAGATGGCCATATGATTTCTTTTTTGCTGCAATTCCAGAAATAAATCATTGATATTTTTTGATTCTGGTACGAAATAAGCGGGTTTAAGAATTTTTTCAATATCAACTCGATCAAAACCATATCGATAGGCTTGTAGTAAATAATCTTTTACATATAATAATCCAATAATATTATCAATATGATCTTTATAAACCGGAATTCTTGAATAACGAAGTTCGATCATTTCTGGTACATAATTCTCGGGATGATCATCGATATTGATAACAAAAACTTCCGTTCTGGCCGTCATAATATCTTCACAATCCTTGTTGTCCAAGTCAATGACTGATTCAATCATATTTTTTTCTAATTCATCGATGATATTTTGTTCGTATCCGATTTCAATCATCGTTTTCAATTCTTCCATCGTGACATTTCCCCGTGCAATATCCGGTGAAATACCAATTATCCTTAAAAGACCAATGGTTGTTTTTGACGAAATAAACACAAAAGGAGATAATAATGCTTTTATAAATCGTAATGGATTAACCGATAATCTTGCAAATCCCTTTTTATCTTCCACAACCATTCGTTTCGGAACAAGATCGCCAAATATAAAGATCAATAACGATATGAATAAAATAATTACGATTAAGATGATATCAAAGGAAATGGATAAACCGAAAAACGAAAACCCCTGGGGAAACCATGTTAAAAGTTCCAATACTGTATATGTTGCAATGCTTAACAATAACAACTTTTCTCCATATTCCAGTGTCATCATAAAACGATCACTGTCATTTAAAAGACGCATAATAAAAAAAGCACGCATATCTCCTGCCTCTCGTTCTTCTGCTAATTTTATTTTGTCTAAGGCCATATAGGCGACCTTTGCAGCGGTAAGTACTGCGTGTAAAAAGATCCCCAAAAGTATTATAATGATGGGCATTATTTTTTTGAATAAATCCATATTTCCCACTATTCCTCCTTTCCTCGATATTTCAATAATACCATATCTTGATCTCTTTTTAAATAAAAAGCATCGCCTAATGGCGATGCTTTATTTTTATTTTATAAAGTTATTAATGATTCCGCCGTATTGTAAAACAATGGGCGCAAAGACTAAAGATACGACCGTCATTAATTTTATTAAGATGTTTAGAGATGGTCCCGAAGTGTCTTTAAATGGATCACCAACGGTATCTCCAACAACTGCAGCCGTATGGGCTTCTGATCCTTTTCCACCATGATGACCGGTTTCAATATATTTTTTTGCATTATCCCAAGCACCACCGGAATTTGACATAAAGATTGCCATTAAAACTCCGGTAACAAGAGATCCTGCCAATAGTCCACCTAAGGCTTCTGCTCCCAACAATAAACCGACAATAACCGGACTCACAACGGCTAAGACACCTGGCACAATCATTTGACGAAGTGCTGCTGCAGTCGATATCGATACACAACGACTATAATCTGGTCGAGAGGTTCCCTCTAGGATTCCTGGAATTTCACGGAATTGACGGCGAACTTCTTCAATCATGTTATTGGCTGCTGTACCAACGGCATCCATCGTTAATGCAGAGAATAAAAACGGTAGCATACCACCGATAAACATACCAGCAACGACAACGGCCTTCGAAACATCGATCGATTCCAATTTAACGGCTTGTGTATAGGATGCAAATAATGCTAAAGCCGTTAACGCTGCAGAACCAATAGCAAATCCTTTACCAATGGCAGCCGTTGTATTACCAACAGAATCTAATTTATCGGTAATTTCACGGACATCTTCTGGCAATTCACACATTTCGGCAATCCCGCCTGCATTGTCTGCAATCGGACCATAGGCATCTACAGCAATCGTCATTCCACATGTAGATAACATACCAATTGCCGCAACGGCTATACCGTATAGACCTTGGGTTGTATCAGCTACACCATTGGATGCGAAGAAGGATACAATAATACCAATTGCAATGATAATAATCGGTCCTGTTGTGGAACGCATTCCCGTAGCTAAGCCCGAAATAATATTTGTCGATGCACCTGTTTCAGATTCTTTTGCAATTTTTTGAACCGGAGTTTTTGCATCGGAAGTATAGAACTCTGTGAATTGAGAAATGATTAATCCAACTAATATTCCTGATAACACTGCGATAAATGGACGATATGTTTGAAGAATAAGATTAGATAGAACAAATGCTCCAACCATGGATAAACCAGAGGCAATAAATGTTCCCCGATTTAATGTTTTTTGTGGGTCTTTATCTCCTTTGACTGTAAATACGCCAATAGCTGATGCAATGACGCCAATGGCAGCAACTGATATGGAATATACAATTCCACTTTCACCAAATGCCAATAAACCAAGGGTAATACCGGATAAAATTGAACCGACATAGGATTCAAATAGATCGGCTCCCATACCTGCTACATCACCAACATTATCTCCTACATTATCGGCAATCGTCGCAGGATTTCTTGGATCATCTTCTGGTATACCTGCCTCAACTTTACCAACTAAGTCTGCACCAACATCTGCAGCTTTTGTATAAATACCACCACCGACACGGGCAAATAAAGCAATTGACGATGCCCCAAAGGAAAAACCTGTTACAATTTCAGGATCTTTAAAAATTAGATACATCGCCGTAATACCAATGATCCCTAATCCAACTACACTCATTCCCATAACGGCGCCACCTGAGAACGCTACATTAAGAGCGGATCCCATGCCACCTTCTTTTGCAGCATTGGCCGTACGGACATTGGCTCTTGTCGCCGCTGTCATTCCGACATAACCTGCAATACCGGAAAATAAAGCACCAATTAAGAAACAAATACTAATTTTAATATTAATAAATGCCAGTACGACTGCTACGACAGCCACAAAAATCAGCAGTGCTTTATATTGCTTATTCAAGTAGGCCATAGCTCCTTCGTGAATAAATCCAGCAATTTCTTTCATTCGTTCTGTACCTTCGCTTAATTTGCCAATCGCTCCAATTTTAACAAATGCAATGATCAATGCGATGACTCCTGAGGCGATGGCTAGATACATTAGATGTTGCGTTTCCATAAACTCCTCCTTAGAATATATTATTGTTTCATTTAAAAATCAGCGATTATATAACCGCTAATCCTATTGCCGATATCATAAATAATACGGCACCTACAACGACAACTCGATTGATTAATTGATCTTTTGTCGTGGTATTTCCCGATCCTCCTAGATTTGTTTCTGCCGAAATGGCCGCCAAACCTTCAGTTTTAGCATCTTGCATCAGTACCGATATAATAATGGCCAAACTAGAGATTACCATGATGATCGTAAAGAATGTTCTCATTCATACACCTCCATAATTTCCTATTCAATCTCTATAAATAGTATCATAATCTCAGTAATTAATCAAGAATTCCACCATTGATAAAAGATAAAAACCGAAGGAATAAATGCAGTTATTCCTCCGGTTCATCCTTTGAATTATCCCCATCTATACTTGGATTTTCCTCTTCGACCAATGCTTTATGAATTTCTACTTTTATCTGTCCTGGTGTAATGGAATGAAGCTGTAATGGTTCAGGAACTTGAACTTGTATTGGTAATGAATAGGATCCTTCCAAATTGTTTCCTAAGGATATCGATAATTGGATTTTATCGGTATTGATATTATCGAGATCTTTTTTTGACCCCTTTAATATAACTTGAATTTTTCCTGTCATATTTAATTGATATTCTGTACCTTCTCGCACATCGTGAACCTCAATACGATTCCCGGGTATTTCAAACTTTCGTTCTTGTATATTATCGACGATGGCCTTCACTCTAACCGTATCTTTCTCACCAGTAATTTCAATTTGATCCGGTAGATTTAATGCTTGTTCCCAAGTCGTACTTTTATCCAATTCGTCTAGTTTAATCGGTAATGTTTCGATTTTTTCAATGGAGCTTATTTTATTCTGGGGTCCTGTGATGAGCACTTTTTTATCGATTAATTCCAAAGATTCTAAAAAGAAATGATTGTTGACTTCCCCTTGGGTGATTAATTCAACATCGACCTGCTTACTGTGGTGAAGATGGATACTTACATTCGTTGAACTCGTTGATAGGTCGACGCCTTCCACGATCTCATCATCCTTGTCGACTAATTCAATGGATCGATTGACGATATCATTTTCTGTTACGGTAGATAAATCCACCAATACCCTTGCTCGATCGACCCGCTGTAATCGGCTTGATGGGCCCTTCATCGTAATGGAATTCGGGCTCAATTGAATATTATCCACGACCAATAATTTATCAGGTAATTCTCCAATTTTTTCAATCGTCAGCTGAATCGTTTTTTGCTCCATATGATCTATATGAAAAGTGATTTCGTTACTACTGAGGCCAGCCAATTCCACTTCTTTCGGTAAGGTCACATGGATAGGAGCAATTTCATTTTCCTCATCAATTTTTGACATATCGACACTTGCAATGATCTTGTTTCGATCAAGTCGATGGAGTATATTCCTTTTCCCCTTAACTTCAACATTTATTTTTGGTTCTAAAGGTTGGAGGATAATGAGTCCTTTTTCTTCAACGCTTTTCATATTTTCCATAATAATAGGGATGTTTCGAATTTCCATCGTTATTTTAGGATTTTCCGATCGCATGACGAAGGACCATAATAATATGGCTAATAATAGAGAAAATATTTTAACAAATGTTTTATTTTGTCGTGTGCTACTTTTCGTCATTTGTTACCGTCCCCAATCCTTGAAAAAAACCTGTATTATCGACCGAATATAAATCCGTTAAAATTTCACGTAAAGTTTCTATATCTAAATAACGATCAATTTTTCCATTTTCTGCCACGGATATGGATCCTGTTTCTTCCGAAACAATTAATGATAGACAATCCGATTTTTCCGATACCCCCATTGCCGCACGATGTCGAGTCCCTAATTCTTTTGAAATCGTCTTATTGGTCGTAAGGGGTAAAAAGCAAGCAGCCGCTCGAATTTTTGATCCTTTTATGATCACAGCTCCATCATGGAGCGGTGTATTTGGTATAAATATATTAATTAATAATTCCGATGAAATCTGAGAATCCAAGCGAGTGCCCGTCTCTGCGACTTCCGTTAATCCCGTTTTTCTTTCAAATACAATGAGTGCACCAATTTTTTGACGGGATAAAGAGGCAACGGCCCGAATAATTTCTTCGACAATTTTATTAACCTCTTCTCCACGAATATCAATAAATGATTTTTTCCATATATTTGAACGGCCAATATACTCTAACATCCTTCTTAACTCCGGTTGAAATACGATAATTATCGTAAAAATCCCGTAGGTCGTCAATTGATCAAGTATCCAACTAATGGTGTATAGCTCTAGCCAATCACTTGCTAGTTTCACGAGAAATATCGCCAACAAGCCCTTAATTAACTGTTCTGCTCGAGTTTCTTTAATTAGATTATAAGTCTTATAAATAATAATACTAACAATGAGGATATCGACGATATCTAAAAACCTTAAATTATTCATTGTCGTTAAGAAATTCGAAATTACTTCCATAAAATCACTCACATCTTTATAAATTTTAATTCTTTTCTATTGTATCATATTAAGATGAATGGAAAAATTAATAGGATTTTAATTCTTCTTCCACGAATTCAATAATCGATTCAAGGGCAACTTTTTCATCTTCTCCTTCGCAAATGATTTCAATCTCTGATCCTTTATAGGCACCCATTGTTAATACCGACATGATGGATTTTCCATCATATTCATATCCATCTTTAATTAAGGTTACTTTTGCTTGAAATTTATTTGTTTCTTGAACAAATATAGAAGCTGGTCGGGCATGTAAACCAACTTCATTATTTATGACTACTTTACCCCTTACCATATTTTACCTCCTTCAAAATAAATGTTTTCCTACTTTAGGGAATAAATGGATTCCCATTTATTCCCTTAGTATTTAATGGCCCTCTGTTCAATGATTTTTCGTCTAGATTCCATTTCGCCCATCTCTGTATGATCCATTTGTTCCAATCGATTCAAAACCTTTCCCGTTCCCCGAACGACACAAGTTACGGGTCCTTCAGCAATTTTTACTTTTAATCCAATGGTTTCTTCAATGCGTTTATCTAAACCTTGGATCATCGCTCCTCCACCGGTCATGATAACGCCCCGCTCAAATAAGTCTGCCGCAAGCTCTGCCGGTGTTTGTTCCAAAACTTCTCGAACAGTATCTATTATTGCTTGAACCGGTCGTTCCATAGCTTCACTAATATCTGAAGATGATACATAAACATGCATGGGAAGACCATTGATTAAATTTCTTCCACGAACTTCAAATAGCTCATCGTCATCCTTTGGAAAAACGGATCCTATTTTTATTTTTATATGTTCTGCCGTTCGTTCGCCAATCATCATATTGTACTTATTCTTGATGTATTCTGAAATTTCATGATCTAATTCATCACCGGCCACGGGAATCGATTTATTAATGACGATTCCACCGAGGGCAATTACCGCAACATCCGTTGTTCCACCGCCAATATCGATGATCATATTACCGCTGGTTTCAGAAATATCCACACCTGCTCCAATGGCTGCCGCCAATGGTTCTTCAATTAAATAAGTTTTATTGCTACCGGCATATCTACTCGCTTGAATAACGGCTCGACGTTGAACTTGTGTGATTTGCGATGGCACGCAGATTAATAATTTCGGTCGTATTAATGATTTGCCGACTGTTTTTTCAATAAAATACTGAAGCATCTTTTCTGTTGCGTTAAAATCCGCAATAACTCCGTCTTTCATTGGACGTTTCGCCGTTATATTCCCTGGGGTTCGACCGAGCATTTTCTTTGCCTCTTTCCCAACGGTGAGTATTTTATTTGTATAAGTGTCATAGGCCACAACCGACGGTTCATTAACGACGACTCCTTTTCCCTTAACATATACTAAAACTGATGCCGTTCCTAAATCGATTGCTAATTTTCTTCTAAACTGATCCATAAGTATCAAACCTTTCGATTTCTAAACCTTTCTATCATTATATCCTAAAGTGAAATATTTTAAAAACAAATAAAAAAATCGGCATTCAATAATGCCGATCCATTATCGATATTTTTTCAATTCTTCAACTTTATCCAGGCGTTCCCAGGGTAAATCTAAATCATTTCTTCCAAAATGTCCATAGGCCGCAACTTGTCGATAAATCGGTCGGCGTAAATCGAAAGTATCAATAATCGCAGCTGGTCTCATATCAAAATGTTTTCGAACAATTTCATCGAATTTTTCAAGATCGATGGTTTCTGTGCCAAAACAATCGACGAATACAGAAATAGGACGAGCCACTCCAATGGCATATGATAGACCGACTTCACATTTTTTGCACAAACCTGCAGCTACTAAGTTCTTCGCAATATATCGCGCCATATAAGCACCTGAACGGTCTACTTTTGTCGGATCTTTCCCCGAAAAGGAACCGCCACCATGATGTCCAAATCCACCGTAGGTGTCAACAATAATTTTACGTCCAGTTAAGCCAGAATCTCCCTTTGGACCCCCAATTTCAAATCGTCCTGTCGGATTAATGTAAAATCTTGTATTATCATCTAATAAATTATCATCGACAATTTCGTTGATGACATGTTTTTTTACATCTCTTCGCAATTGTTCGGTACTAATTTTTGCATCGTGTTGTGTCGAAACAACGATGGCATCAATTCGCATTGGCTCTCCGTTATCATATTCAATCGTCACTTGGGATTTACCATCGGGACGTAAATAAGCTAATGTTCCGTCTTTACGAACCTTGGCCAATTGTCGACACAATTCATGGGCGATTTGTAAAGGTAAAGGCATATATTCACGGCTTTCATCGGTGGCATAACCAAACATCATACCTTGATCTCCCGCGCCAATTAAATCATAAATTTCATCTTTTTCCTTTTCTTTGTATTCTAAGGATTCATTCACCCCCATGGCGATATCCGGTGATTGTTCATTTATCGAAGTGATCACTGCGCAATTATCACAATCAAAACCATATTTCCCACGATCATATCCAATATCTCTCACGATTTCTCGGGCAATCGTTTGAACATCAACATAGGTTTTCGTCGTAATTTCTCCCATAACAAGAACTAATCCTGTGGTAACCGCACATTCACAAGCAACCCTTGCATCTTTATCATCTTCTAAAATTTTATCTAAAATACCATCTGCTATTTGATCACAAATTTTATCGGGATGACCTTCTGTCACAGATTCTGAGGTTATAAAAAGTTTTGACATTTTTCCACCTTTCTTCATTTATCTTATTCCTAATTATACATTATATCCTTATTAATAATAATTTTCAATATCCTGATCTTTTTTCAATAAGCAAATGGCATTGGAAAATATCCCTTCTTTTCTCCCAACAAAACCCAATTCTTCTGTGGTCGTCGCCTTAATGGAAATTTGATCCATTGATATACATAAATCTTTGGCAATATTTGCCCTCATTTGGTCAATATAGGGGCGTAGTTTTGGACGTTGACAAGCAATATTTGCATCGATATTTCCTATGATGTAATTCTTTTCTCTCATAAGATCATAAACTTTCCTTAGGAGGATCCGCGAATCAATATCTTTATACGCATCATCGGTATCGGGAAACAAATGGCCAATATCTCCGAGGGAAAGGGCGCCGATAATTCCATCCATAATTGCGTGGATCAACACATCAGCATCGGAATGTCCCAATAAACCTTTTTCATTTTCAATAAAAACACCGCCGAGAATGAGATCTCGATTTTCCACGAGTTGATGAACATCAATACCAATTCCTATCCGCATTTTTCCCTCCCATTATAATTTCGCCGAACAGCAAATCCTCTTTTGTCGTGATTTTAATATTCGAATAATCCCCCATGATAATCTTTACTTTCACACCGATAATCTCCAATAATGAAGAATCGTCGGTAACATGAATTTCTTCATTAAACACTTGTTCATAGGCCTTCAATAATAAATCCTTTTGAAACACTTGGGGTGTTTGGATCTGATACAGTCGAGATCGTTCTGGAGTATATTCCACAAACTTGTTTTTATCTGCATATTTAATCGTATCTTTTACCGGTACACCACAAATAGCTGCCCCATTGATTTTCGCCGCCATTAAAGTTTTCTTTATAATTTCTTCCTTTACAAATGGTCGAGCTCCATCGTGGCATATCACATAATTACATTCTTTTTTTAAGGCTTTAATTCCATTATATGTCGATTCCTCTCTGGAGTCGCCTCCATGAATCAAGGTGATTTCTTTTTTATATTTTTTTAATAACTTTTGATATATGCCTTCGTCTTCCTCCCGGATTACAAGGATGATATCCTGGATTTCTTTTATTCCATCGAAGACATTCAATGTTTTTTCAATGACCATCTCATCACCGATGGTTAAAAACTGCTTTGGCGTATTTGTTTTCATCCGGCGAGAGGATCCAGCCACTGGAATTAAGGCCGTATTATGATCGTCCATCAATTATTTCCTTCCTTTTTGTCCTTTAAATAATTCATTTTTTCGATGATAAGGGCATCTAAATTATTTATGATCATCAATAAATTCGCACGATATTGGAATTCTTCTTTGGTTGTAGCACTATCTTCTTTATGAAACAATTCAATGATACAGTCGAGATCTTCTTTTAAACGAGATAATTCTTCCGGATGATAAAGATCATATTGTAATTTTTCCATAATTCGCACAATATCATCATTTTGTTTACCAACAAAACTGGCATCACTGACATTATACCATAAGCTTTGTAAGATCTCGGCTTGTTTGCGACGCATCTCTAAATGTTTCTTACGATCTTTAAAATCCTTATTAAGATAATTATCTTCAACATATACAATTTTTTCATAATATTGATCCAATTGGTATTGTAAACGCTTGATTTCTTCCTTAATATCATGATTCATGGCGCAAATTTTTAAATCTTGTTCTTCACCTTTGTCATAGATAAAACGCTTTGAAATCATTTTTAAAATATTATGGAGATCTCTTTCTATTTTTTCATGATAATATTCCAATGGGATATGCTTTAAGGGGATGATAATATTTAAAAGAACACCAACACCGGCGCCAATCAACATAATTAAAAATTCATTTTGTACAATTTCCACACTAAACACACCTTCTGCCAAGATATGGGAAGCCAAAACAGCATTACTGGATAAACCTGATCGCATATTAAAATATAAACCGATAATAACATATAATGCGAGGAATATGGCATAACCGTAAGCAGTAAATCCTATTGCTTTAAACACAATAAAGGTCAAGGATATCATCAATATAAAGGCGATTAATCGTATCATTGAATCTTTTATTGTTTCTTTTCTTGTCATTTGAATCGTTAATATCGTTGTAATGCCTGCCGATGAGGTGTTTTTTAAGGATAATAATTCAGCTAATAATATAGACAACATTACGCCAATGGCAATTTCAACGATAATTCTTGAGGGTACATCTGATTTAAACTTCATAAAACCTCCTTTTATCTATTTTACTCGATCCAAAGAAAAAAGGATACATCAATTGATGTATCCTAAACTTCTTGTATTTTTACGAAAATCATTTTTCCAGCCGCCGTTTGAAGGACGGAGGTCACAATTGTATCCACAGTTTCTCCAATTTTGTTTCGCCCATTTTCCACAACTATCATTGTACCGTCATCTAGATAGCCAATCCCTTGATTAAGCTCTTTTCCCTCTTTGATGATTTTAACCCGGAGATTTTCACCGGGGAAGACAACTGGTTTCATGGCATTTGCTAGCTCATTAATATTTAATACAAGGATATTTTGTACATTTGCGACTTTATTCAAATTAAAATCATTGGTCAGGACTTTCGCATTATATTCTTGGGCCATTTTTAAGATTTTAGAATCCACTTCATCAATTTCTGGGTATCGTTCATTATTTATGACGACTTGCGTGCCTAGTTTTTTTTGAATTAGCTTTAATACATCAAGGCCCCGTCGTCCCTTTTGACGGCGTAAATCATTATCAGAATCTGCAATATGCTGTAACTCCTCCAATACGAAAATAGGAATGATGAGGTCTCCTTCAAGAAATCCCGTATCGACAATATCCTTTATTCGACCATCGATAATCACCGAAGTATCTAAGATTTTTGGTGAAAAAGCCTCTCCTGTGCCATTCTTTTCTTTGCTACTTCTCGTAATATTAATGCTTTGAAATAAATTTTCTTTATTACTTAGAGCTATCCGTACACCCACATAACCAAGGACTAAGAAGATCAAAATCGATAAAATAACGGTGATAACATTACCGACCATCGGTAATTCTAAACGATATAATGGCTGGGAAATCATAAAGGCTAAAATCAATCCGATGATTAGACCAATGGTTCCTGTTAAGATATCCTTAGTTGAAAATCTTTTTAAGGATTTTTCTAAGCGCGTAGTATAATCTCCTACAACATTAAAGAGCTTTGGCGTAATAATATAAAATATAAATGCAAAAAACAATACTGATATTACAATGGACACAAAACGTATCCACTGCTTATCTGTCATGGGATGATAAGTATCAAATACCGACCACATAATAATAAATCCTAATAACGCGCCTAGGCCAGTTGCAATCATTCGTACAATTCTATTTGTCAATTTAATCACCTCCCTTTATATAAAGTAATAAACTGTATCAATTTTTAGGGAGTTCCCGTAACATTTCATTGATACAGTTATATTGTAACATAAGATTATCTATAGATTATGAATCATTTTTAATATGTCGATCGTAAATTTCTTTTTCGAATTGTTTCGTCAATTCATCGGGATCTTTATCTAAAGCCAAAGCAATTTCAGATACTAACATTTTCTTCGAGGCATTTAGGATCTTTTTTTCGATCATCGATAGACCTTTTTGGGCATCGAGAATATAGAGATCTCGATAGACAATACAGACTTCGTCCAGTTTTCCTGATTTTAATTTATTGAGATTCGTTTTGTACCGTTTATTCCAATTTTTAATTTTATTTTCCGTTTCTTCTAAAATCAACTCTGACATTTTTTTTGCCTTATCGGTATCAACAATGGGACGAATTCCCATATCATTGATTTTATCCACGGGAATGGAAATTTTTAATTCAGAAACCGGCATTTTTAAAATATAGTAAGATTTAACAGAACCTAAAATTTCCTTTTCTTCAATATCGGTTATGGTTCCCGCCCCATGCATGGGATATACGATTTTATCTCCAACTTTAAACATCAAAACACCTCACTATATCCTATTATACGATAATCCAATAGAATAGTAAAGGTATTAAATTTATAATTATATCATAACTTCCATCCTTGTCAAGATATTTTTGATTTAATCCATTAATCGTAGAATCCATATATCCCTTTTTATTTATCGATAATATTTACTCTAATGCCCAGAAAAAAGTGAAATCTAAAAATTTATAAATAGTCTTCGATAATCTTTAATGCTTATTGATTTTTCTCCAATGTATTCTAGAAAATCCTTTCTTCTCCAGTTGGTACAATTTATCCCTTAGAGGAGCCTTAATGAATAAAGTACAAGTGGCTTTCATCGTAATTAATCCTCAACTTTCTTTTCAATGGATAATCACTCGTTCATCGTATCATTTATAAAAAAATGGAATGCTTTAATATCTTTTATTGAAAAAAAGATTGCACTTTTCCCATAGCCATGATTCTTTAAAAAGGATAAATCAATCCTTTTTATTGCATGGCCAAGATTTTCTGATGATATTTTGTTGGAATTTATAAATTTTCGGATATTTTTTCTTTATAAACATTCTTTTTTTGTGGGGTTAATATAAATTTATGTATTTTGCCAATTTTCATGTCATTTAAAAAAGGATCGACAAATCGATCCTTTTTCATTTAATATATTTATCGATGATGTGGATGATTTCTTCAATCTTTTCATCACCATGTCCTTCCATGAGGGCATCGGCCACACATGTTTTCAAGTGGGCTTCTAAAATATCGACATTGGACTTTCGGAGCATACCAATGATCGCTAGAATTTGCGTCGATATATCGACACAATATCGATCTTCTTCTAGCATCTTAATCACACCATCTAATTGCCCCCGTGTGATTTTAAGTTTTTTAAGAGCATTTTCTTTCCCTTTATTCATTTTTAACGAATACTTTCAACTTCAAACCCGATCCCATCAATCGCTTTTTTAATGGATTCATCATCAGCATTACCTTCATAATAGGCTTCTTTTTTATTTAAATTCACTTCAACATTTTCTGTACCTTGTAACGATTCAAGGGCTTTCGTGATTGATTCAACACAATGATTACACATCATTTCTGGTATTTTGATTGTTTTCATATTATTCCTCCTAATATTTTTTTCTTTTTAATCGTAATGAATTGGATACAACAGTTACAGAACTAAAGGCCATGGCGGCACCTGCAATCATTGGATTGAGAAAACCAAAGGCCGCAATGGGAATTCCCACAATATTGTAGAAAAATGCCCAAAATAAGTTTTGTTTAATCGTCTTCATTACTCGATGGGATAAGCGGATCGCGGACACAATGGCATTTAAGTCACCAGAAATTATAGTAATATCCGACGCTTCAAGGGCAATATCTGCCCCGGTTCCCACGGCAAAACCTATATTTGCTTCGGCCAATGCTGGCGCATCATTGATTCCATCTCCAACCATGGCAACGGTCTTACCCTTTTCACGTAATTCAATGACTTTATTGGATTTATCTTCAGGTAAAACTTCAGCAAAAATATTTTTTATCCCTAATTTTTCACCGATGGCCTGGGCCGTTCCTTTACTATCCCCCGTTAACATATATACATCGATATCCATATCATAAAGCGTATTAACAACATCTTGAGACATTTCTTTTATTGGGTCTGCAACGGAAATAATTGCTTTTAATCCACCATCATAAGCTAAAATCATCGGTGTTTTACCTTCTTTTTGTAAACGGAAAAGATCATTTTTACCTTCGTTATAATCAATATTCATTTCATCCATCAATGCTTGATTACCAATAAAAATCTTTTTGTTATCGATCGAAGCACTGACTCCTTTTCCTGTATATGCTTTAAAATTCTCAGGATCTTTCAATTGTATTCCTCTCTCTTTTGCTCCTTTTACAATCGCAGAACCTAAAGGGTGTTCACTATGGGATTCCACGGAGGCTCCGTAATACAATGCATCCTGTTCTGAAATATCTTGGTAGATAAGAATATCGGTTAACTCTGGCTCTCCTTTTGTTAAGGTGCCTGTTTTATCTAAAATCATTGCATCGATTTTGTTAGCAATTTCTAACGATTCTCCTGATTTTATTAAGATGCCATCTTCTGCCCCCCGTCCTGTTCCGACCATAATTGCAGTTGGTGTCGCTAAACCAAGGGAACAAGGGCAAGCAATGACGAGCACAGATATAGCATTTACAAGGGCGGTATTGAATTCTTTTGTAACAAAGTAAGTGATTACCCATGTGATGAAGGCAATAACTATTACCGTCGGAACAAATACTCCCGATATTTTATCGGCAAGACGTTGCACCGGTGCTTTTTGCCCTTGGGCATCTTCTACTAATTTTACAATTTGAGAAAGCATCGTATCTTGTCCGATACGGGTTACTTTCATCTCCACTGCACCATTTTTATTTACCGTTGCTCCAATCAAAAAGTCTCCTTGTTTCTTTTCCCGTGGCAGTGATTCCCCCGTAATCATCGATTCATCAACTGTAGTATGTCCTTCTAATACGACTCCATCTAGGGGAACTTTTTCTCCAGGGCGAACAAGAACAATATCATTTAAGGCCACTTCCTCAATGGGCTTTTCAATATACTCCCCGTCGACTTTCACCCGGGCTTTTTTCGCTTGCAATTCAACGAGTTTATTGATGGCATCAGTGGTTCTGTTTTTTGCACGTTCTTCGAAATATTTACCTAATAAAATCAAGGTAATAATCATTGCTGAAGATTCAAAGTAATATTCTGGAATACCTTGGATAACATGATATACCGAATAAATATAGGCTGCAGATGTTCCCATCGCGATAAGAACATCCATATTCGCTCCCCCGCCTTTTAATGATTTATAGGCGCCAATATAATATCGACGGCCAATATAAAATTGTACGACAGATGCCAATGCCATTTGCAACCAACCATTATCTAGGG
Organism: Tissierellia bacterium; assembly: GCA_030540635.1. Taxonomy (GTDB): domain Bacteria; phylum Bacillota; class Clostridia; order Tissierellales; family Peptoniphilaceae; genus JAUNVW01. The sequence goes on from JAUNVW010000001.1 coordinate 93,152, forward strand.
GCGTTGGGATATTTGCCATGTGAAAAAACATATGGGAGAATAAGGGCAATGTAAATATTAAGGAAATCAAAAAGTCTCTCTTTAATTTTTGCATCTGTTCAAGGCTATGATTTCCTTCTTTGTTATTTTCTTCTATACTTTCTTTCGCCTTAAATCCAATTCCTTCAATCGCTTGGATGACTTCTTCTTTTGTCACTACACCGGCATATGTTTTAATAAATGCTTGATTTTGTAATAATTGAACGTTTACCGATTCAATAGGTAGTTTTTCCAATACCTTTTCAATACGGCGAACACAGGCTTGACAAGACATTCCGTCTATATCAAGCTTAATTTCGCGAATCGGCACATTAAAACCAACATTTTGTATTTTTTTTACGGCATCGAGCGGATCTGCATCGTCTTCAAGATCAAAGTTTGCGTAACCTTGCAATGAATTGACATAAACATTATGAATTTTTGGATCCTTACTTAATACCTTTTCGATTCGTTTCGAACAAGCTTCACAACTCATTCCTTCAACGGTTAATGATAAATGTTTCATAAGACCTCCTTACACCCCACCGGGGTATGCTATAATAATTATAACATTCTGATAATCATTGTCAAGGAATGTTTTATAATCATTTTATGGGTATAAATAAATTAAGGAGTTGATTATATGAAATTAGAATTTTATTATAAACCTGAATGTCCCTATTGCCAAAAGGTAATTCGTGTTATCGAAAAATATAAATTAGAAGATAAAATTGATTTTAAAAACATTAAAGAGGACGAAAAGCACCATCAACGATTAGTTGAAGATGGTGGACAAGATATGGTTCCATGTCTATTTATTGATGATCAACCAATGTACGAGTCTTCGGATATCGTTCAGTTTCTAAAGAAAGAATTTGTTCAGTAGAAAGAAGCATAAAAATGCTTCTTTCCTTTATTTCGTAAGGATTTTCCCATGAAAAAGAAAAACAAAGTATTAGCAAGTTTAATTGCATCTGCAGGATTATTATATTTCTATAATAAAAATCAATTATCAAGAATCAAAATTCGTCATTATCAAATACCAACCCGATATGATCTTCATCAACGAATTATACAATTATCTGATATTCACCAGAATCCTCATTTGAATTACCATGGATTAGTCGAAAAGATTACTGCCATGAAACCCGATTATATTTTTATCACAGGGGACTCTATTGATCGCCGTTCAAAAGATGTTGCCATCATTGATTCCTTGTATCAACGATTAAATCAAATTGCCCCATTATATATTGTCCTCGGAAACCATGATTTACAAAGTGAGATCCACGAAGAATATTTTAAAATCGCGAAGAATTATCATGTTTTAATGGACGATAAAATATCCCTAAAACATTTTGATCTCTACGGTTTTAACCATATTCCCACAAAAAAAAGGGATTCCTTGGTTCTGGATCCCTATCGTTACTCGATTTTATTGGTGCATAATCCCGTCAACGGATTGGACTTTTTAGCGGATTTAACCCTGTCTGGACATACCCATGGAGGCCAGATTCGTTTTCCATGGATAGGTGGGATAATTGCTCCAGATCAAGGCGTATTTCCCCATTATCAGAAAGGCTTTTATCCAAAAGGCAATGGATTACTTTATATTGATTCAGGTCTAGGCTGTTCAAGAATTAATATTCGATCCTTAAATCCTGTTCAATTGACATGTATTGATTTAATATAGAAGCAGTTCATTTCCAATATCCATAATTCTACCTTTGTATAAATACCTTAATCCATTGCTATCAATAATTTCCGATAACACATCCCCCCTTTTCTTATACTCCATAATTATCAAATTGGGGTATCGATATTTTATTCGATCATCCCAGTTTTGAATGCTCGGGGGATATAAACTTTTATGATTTGCTTCAATTTGAAGGGGATTGAATGTAATATTTAAACGGTCTAAGGATAATTCAGAATCAAAGAATGTCGTTAATACTATGTTTTTCTCAAAATCCATCATTTCATATATCGTTAATTGATGGGCGGAAAAATGATATTCGATCAAATATACTTTTTGAGAAAATGGCTCTTTCTTTAATAAAGAAAACTTTTTTTGATTCGTCGAAAATATTTCTCGCCACCCATTATCTCCCCCAAGATTTTTTTCGGATATCCCATAAAGCTTCGATGTCATATATTTTTCAATATTCCCTAATTCCAAATATCGAAGCTGATGGGTCCTTGGATCTTCTTTAAAATCATGATAGTAAACCATTCCAAAGCTAGATACAAAGTGATGATAAAGAGATGTCGTTATTTCTTTATGGATTGTTCTTTCATATTGGTGATTACGAAATATCGGATAGGGGTCCCATTGGGATTGTCGATAAATATACTTCTTTGGTGCAATAAAAATCAGCTCTTCCGCTTCTATAATTTCCATGGGCTTCTCTTCTTTCCAGGAGTATATCTTAAATTCTCGATCTTTTTTTGTGAGAATATAAATCTCATTCCTTTCTATAATCCCATGGATGATCTCATTTTTTGAAAACTTTTTATATCCTTCTTCTCGCAAAAGATATTGACCATATTTGTTTATACCTATGGTGAATAGTTCTCCCTTAATCTTTCGATAAGGTGTAATTTCTTGAAAATTGGAATATTTTTTTCGATAATCCCGTAGATTAATGATTATCCCTCCTCCCATGCTTCCAGTTCTTTTCCTCTTATTGGATCCTCCGCTTGAATTAAAATCCCATATCCTTCATGCACCTTGATCAGGGCTTTTTCGTCTCGAATCTCATTGGAAATCGTTAAGGTTTCTGCCAATTGAACATGGCGATGATTCAGCGGATAAGCAACACCTTCCATGGAGATTTCCATAGATGTCAAGGGAATTATCGAGAGGTATTTGTGTTTTGCCAATATCCATTGGGTTTCTTCAAGCCATGAGATCTCATTATTTTCATTTAGGATAATTAAGGATCGTTGTTCATCGTACATTTTCTTTAAAAGCATAATATTAGCCAATTCATGATCTAAGCGTCCACCAAGAAATCCCAAGGCATATATTGTCGATTGATCGGGTGTGTATTTCAATGCCAATTCAAAATCTGTATAATCTTTCTTTTTGGGGAAATGAATCATTTTATCTTTTGGGATATTCTCACAATCCTTTGGGTCAATGGAATCAAAATCACCAATATAAAGATCTGGACGTTGGTATTGGTTTTTAAAATGCCTAGCCCCTCGGTCGCAAGCAATGACATAGTCTGAAATCTTCATATATTCATTAAAAAGCCGGGGAGAAATTCCCCCCGGACCGATAATTAAACAATTCAACGTCGATTCACCCGACTAATCGGTTTAATAATTAAAAATGTAATAATTAAACATATGATCACATTAGGGATAATATAGGTCAGATTATACATAAATGATGCAATAATAGGATTCACATCTTGTGGTAAATATTCTCTGAAAAATACATATCCTGAAACTACTGCCGCTAACAATCGTCCGATGGATCCAAGGATCAGTCCACTAATCATGCCCAGATTAATCGTTCCTTCGTCGGTCTTTTCATTTTTACCAATTCCTGCAAGGCCAAACATACCATAGGACAATATATAATCCAGGAATACTTGAATCGGTGTCAAAAACACCGGATCGATCATAAAATCAATAACACCGTATAAAGCTCCTAAAATGATTCCCGGTCCCAATCCCCATCGCAATGCGAACAAAAATAAGGGGACATAACCTCCCAGCGTAATTGAACCGCCCTGGGGCATTTTATAAAGGCGAATACTATTTAGTATTACGGCCAAGGCTAACATAATGCCACCTTCAACAATCATCCGAACTTTATTATCTCTCATAACAAATCCTCCTTACAAAAAAATCCATTTGCCGACGCAAATGGATTCTCTATCATAACACTTTCCTACGCCGGTATTATCCGTATCAGGTACAAGGGTCGTTTAAAAAAACTCTCAGCGAAATGCTCCCCTAGTGAATTATATTAATTTATAATATTGATGGATTTTATTTCGAATATCGGGACCAAATACATCCGATCCTGAAACGACAAGATCGCAACCAGCGTCTACAATCGATTTGACATTTTTAGTCTTAACCCCTCCATCAACTTCCAATAGTATATCATGACCACTGGAATCAATCAACTCACGGCATTTTTTTATTTTATTTAAGATCTGAGGAATAAAGCTCTGGCCGCCAAATCCAGGATTAACACTCATCAATAATATTTGATCCAAATCCTCCATTAAATATTCTAAGACCTCTAGTGGTGTCCCAGGATTTAATGTAATTCCAGCTTTACATCCTAAGTCCTTAATTTGTTGCAATAAGCGATGGGGGTGCTTTGTTGCTTCTACATGGAACATAATAGTATCCGATCCAGCATCTGCAAAATCCTCGATATAACGTTCAGGTTCATCGATCATTAGGTGGACATCAAAGACCATGGTGGTCAATGGTCGTATTTGTTTAATGATCGACGGACCATAGGAGATATTTGGTACAAAATGACCATCCATCACATCAAGATGTAAATATTTGATCTTTTCTTCATTTAAAATATTAATTTGTTCCCCTAAATTAGTAAAGTCTGCCGCCAATAGTGACGGTGCTAATTCAGCCATTATTACCTCCTCATAGATTTAAATTCATGGAAAAATAATTGATAGGATTGATATCGACTTTCGGAAATTTCGCCTTCTTCCACAGCTGTTTTTACACCACAAGAGGGTTCTTTTAAATGATTACAATTATAAAATTTGCACACTTTGTCTTGAAACTCAGGGAAATAGTTCTTAATTTCCTCTTCTTCTTTTATAAAGTCTAAAGATAAGGAACTGAACCCCGGTGTATCCATGATGAAAGAATCCCTGCCAATTTTTTTTAATTCAATATGTCTTGTGGTCTGCTTTCCTCTACCTGTTTTATCACTAATTGTCCCCGTTTCAAAATTAAAACCAAATAAAGCATTTAATAAAGTCGATTTTCCGGCACCAGAAGGACCTGCAACGGCTGTGGTTTTATTATTGAGTTGATTTTTGATTTCAAAAGGTATCTTATTCCTCGAAGAATGATAGCAGCTAATGCCAATTTTTTGGTACATCTTTTTCCAATATTCTATTTCTTGATCCGTCGCTAAATCGGCTTTAGTAAATACTAATATCGGCTGAATCTTTGATCGATAAGCCATCAATATATACTTATCAAGTAATGCGGACTGAAGTTCTGGTGAATGGATGGCATTAATAATGAGAAGTATATCAATATTAACTACGGGGGGACGTAATAATCTGGAATATCGCGGTTGAATTTCTTCAATTAAGCCTAAATCTTCTTCATCGGACATGCGAATACGTACAATATCACCAACGAAAGGTCGTTTATTCTTTTTGCGAAAGGCCCCCTTTCCTTTGCAGATAATGGTTTTTTCTGCTGTTTCAACAAAAAATAGTTCTCGTTGAATTTTTACAATTTTTCCTTCGATTTGATCACCTCGATTAATTCGTTTCCGCTAATACATCATTGATGTATATTTTAAATTTAGCATCTCGTTCATCTTCTAAACTAATGGTGATATCTCCTTCTGATGCTGAACGCATATCTTCATATACTTTTATTTCGTCACCATTTTTCTTGACTTTTATAATCGTAACTTTATATTCCCCTTCTTGAACAGGTTGTATTATATTGAAATTATATTTTTTCTTTTTTGAACCTACGGTATTCGAACTGCTCGGATTATCATCCGACTCATTATTCGGCTTTTCTTCATTTGATTCCTTTGGTCCCCGACTAACAATTAGATCAACAGTAGAACCTTCTTCTAGGGTCGTACCTTCACGGAATTGTTGCCAAAGAATATGATCTTCTTCGATCTCATCATCATATCGACGATCTATGGTTCCAACATGAAGACCAATTTTTTCTAATTGTATTGAGGCATTGCGAATATCACTGCCAATTAATTGAATCATCTCTACTTTTTTATCCTCTTTTCCTTTGGATATCACAATATCAACCTTTTGGCCCGGTGATACCATTGCTCCATAGGCCGGTGCATGGTCAATAATTTGACCTTCTCCAAAAGAATCCGAATATGCCTTTGAAATTTCACCAATATTTAAATCGAATTTTCGTAATTCTACCCGTGCATTCTCTATGGTCAAACCCGCTAAATTTGGTACACTTACTTCAGTTTGACCATTGGATACTTCTAAGGTTACCGTGGAACCTTCTTCCACCAATGTATTTTGTTCAGGATCTTGTGAAATAACTAAACCTTCTCGAATATCGGCATTATCGATGCGATCGATCTTCGTTTTCAGGCCTTGTTCTTCTAGTATTTGAACGGCTTTGTCTTCTTCAAGATTTACAACTATTGGCACTTTAATTTCTACAGTTTCATCTTCCGTTGAATTTTTCTTAAATATCGATCGTCCAAATAAAAAGGTCATAAAAACTAAGAAGGCCAATAAAACGGGAAGAATGTATCGGACAAAAAATGAAGGCTTCTTTTCTTCTTCATCATCTTCGTTGGAATCCATCGTATAAACAGATTCTGTTATCTTTTTCTTCGGCGGATAAACGGCTTGGGATAATGTCTTTTGATCCTCAATATTTTCGCCAATTTTTGCAGTTTTTTCCGTATCTTGGGAAATATAATAAAAATTCCGATAATCCTCTAGGGCTTCTTTGATTTCCGATGCCGATATAAATCGATCGGCGGAATCTTTTTCTAGAGCTTTTATTATAATTTGATTTAGACCATCGGGAATCCCATCGTTGTATTCCTTCGGTGGTATTAAATCATCCTGAATATGTTTTAATGCAATACCAACGGCATTAGATGCATCATAGGGCACTCGGCCCGTTGCCATTTCATATAATACAACGCCAAGGGAATAAATATCCGATTTCTCATCAATGAATTTACCTTTCGCTTGCTCCGGCGATATATAATGGACTGTACCTAAAACCGTCGAAGTATAAGTAATTGTGGATGTCGACGCGATGCGGGCAATGCCAAAATCGGTTACTTTTAGATTACCTTCGGAATCAATTAACATATTTTGAGGTTTGATATCTCTATGGATAATATTATTTCGATGGGCACAATCCAATGCTTCGGCGATTTGAACACCGTATTTTGCTACCTCATCGGGATCTAAAGGGCCTTCTTTTTGAATAATTTCTTTTAAAGTCGTCCCATTGACAAATTCCATGACGATGTAATTATACTTCTTATTGTCGATACTGGAGGAGCCAACATCGTAAACGGAAACAATATTCGGATGGGATATACTCGCCGCCGATTGGGCTTCCATGGCAAATTTCTTTAAAAAATCATCATCGTCCATATATTGATCCTTAAGAACTTTCACTGCCACATAACGATTTAAGATCGTGTCTTTCGCTTTGTAGACTTTAGCCATGCCACCGATTCCCACTTTTTCTTCAATATAGTATCGGTTTCCAAGGGTTTTACCAATCATTTCTTATCCCCTCCATGTCGATAAATGGTCACCGTTGTATTGTCGATTCCTCCATAATCGTTGGCCATTTCTATCAACTCGTAGCACTTTTCTTTTAAATCGGTATCTTCTTCCAACACTTCAACAATATCTTCTTCATCGACTTGATTATTTAAACCGTCCGAACATAACAGTAAATAGTCACCGGAGGATAAATCCAAGGCGATCATTTCTGCCTCTACCTCTTCGGCAACTCCAATACTTCTGGTAATCACATTTTTTTGTGAGAATTCTTCTGCTTCCTCTTCCGTAATCATTCCTGAAATTAATAAATCATTCACCAAAGAATGGTCTCTCGAAATTTGCTTAAAACCATATTTATTTAAAATATAACATCTTGAGTCACCGACATTAACGACAAAAACCGTATCATCTTTGATTAAGGCACCGACGATCGTCGTTCCCATATTGGACATCTCTTCATTTTCCAATGATTTCTCATACACTTTTTCATTGGAAGAAGAGATCGCCCGTTTAATTTCTTCAAATGGTTGATTGAGATCGACATCTTCTTCTTTAAAATAGCGGATAAATTCTTTTACGGCTAAAGAAGAAGCGATCTCCCCGGCTTTATGTCCTCCCATGCCATCGGCAACGACCAATAATAGAAAGTCTTTATTTTCATAATGATCATAGGAATCTTCATTTAACTTACGCAAAATGCCAGTATCACTTAATGATTCGTATTTCAAGACATCACCTCTTTATTATCTCTTCGTAATTGACCACATGCGCTTTCAATATCCCTTCCTTGAGACTTTCGAATGGTCGTATGAATGCCTCTGGCCTTTAATTTCTTTGAAAAATCTTCAATTTCCTTTGTGTTCGAGGATTTACCCCCAAATTCGGCAATGGGATTTAAGGGGATTAAATTGATATGAATATTTTGATGGTGGAACAATCTCACCAGTTCATCAATATGTTTTTCTTTATCATTGATTTCATGGATCAACGTATATTCATAACTTACCCTTCGTCCCGTTTTTTGATAAAAATATTCACAAGCCTTAATTATATCTTCAACGGAATACCTTTTGGTAATTGGCATAATCTCTCTTCTTTCTTCATCAAAGGGATTATGTAGGGATATCGTTAGATTAATAGGTATCCCCCGTTCTGCTAAATCATAAATTTTCGGCACAATGCCACAGGTCGATAATGTCATTCGTCGTATCGACATATTATAACCATCTTTATCTCCCAGAATTTCTATAAATTTTAAGATTTCATCGTAATTATCCAAAGGCTCACCGATACCCATGATCACCAGATTAGAAATCCTTTTTCCTACAGATTCTGATACGAGATAGATTTGATTTAACATCTCATATGCTTTTAAATTTCGGATAAAACCGGCTTTTGTCGACGCACAAAAGGAACATCCCATGCGACAGCCAACTTGGGAAGATATACATATGGTGTTTCGATTTTCATACTCCATATATACGGCCTCCACAATATTTAAATCTTTCAATTCAATGAGAAATTTTTTTGTTCCATCTTCCTTTGAGGAGAAAACACGATAAATACGGTCTTTTTGTATCTCCCCATATTCTGTTAATTTCTCCCGGAGATTCTTTGATAAATTCGTCATTTCATCAAATTTCATCCAGTGATTTTTATGGATATTTTCAAAAATTTGATTCCCGCGATAGGGTTTCTCTCCCATATCCTTAAGCGCATTTTTTAATTGTTCCTTCGTTAAATCATTAAATCGATAATTCATAATATACCTCATTCTAAATTATACCACAAACGGCTGAAAGGAACAGTATTCTAAGGAAATTTCAGTTGATCACTTCTGAAATTTTGAGATAAAAAAACCAGTATAAGCCTCCTGATAAGGCATTGTCTTTATAAATGGATTGTCATCATTGAACGCATAAATCGGAACGGCTTGTAAATCTTTCATTATTTCCTTCCGTATATTTTCATTTTCATCTTTTAAGATGGTACAGGTGCTATATACTAAAAATCCACCTTTTTTGACATATCGTATCCCTTGTTGAACCAATTTTTTCTGTGTTTCTACTAATTCCTCGATATCTTCTCGAGTTCTTCGAATTTTAATTTCCGGTTTTTTCCCCGCTTCCCCTAAACCAGAACACGGGGCATCAATAAGGACATAATCAAATTGATCCTCCCATGGCTTATGAAATATTGTACCATCCCGATGGGTGATTTCTATATTCTTACAGTGTAAGCGTCTAAAATTATCCATCATCCGATATTTTTTTTGGCCATGTATATCATTGGCGACAATATGGCCAGTATTTCCCATAATATGGGATAAATGGGCGGTTTTACCTCCGGGAGCAGCGCATAAATCTAAAACTAAACTATTTTTTTTTGGCGCTAAAATCTTCGATGTCAATATTGACGATGCCCCCTGGACCGTAATCCATCCATTTTTAAAAACCTCTGTCGAAAAGATATCTTTCGGATTACAAAGAATAAAAGCCTCTTCTAAAGATGGAATCTCTTTTAAAATATAGCCTTTCGATTGTAGTAAATCGATGGCTTCTCTATTAATGATTCGAATGACCATCTCTTTTTCTTGCAAAAATGATTCCAAAATCTTTTTAACCGTTTTCTTTTTGTATTCTTTGATCAGTAAATCATAAACATCATCGTGGACGGAATATAATATTCGTGGATCATTGATCACCATATCATGGGATTTCCTTAAATAATTTCTCAAAATGGCATTGACATATTTTCGATCCCTTCGATCAGCCAATTTGTTGGCTTCATTGACCACGGCATATTCTGGAATTCCATCGAAGAAATCCAAATGATAAATACTCATTCTTAAAATATTTTTGGTCCTTTGATCCTCTCGATTTTTATGGGATAATACTGAAATATAATGATCCAATAATCTAAGATTTTCGATGATGCCATAACAAGTTCTTACAACGAGGTCAGAGTATTCCCCATGATTCAATAATTCTCCTAAATAGCCTCCATTTTCTACATCTTCTAAAATTTGAAGGATTTTTCTTCGTTCACTCATACTATTCCTTTCATAAAAATAAAGGTGATTTTATCACCTTTATCTTCTACGATTATTAATCAAAATTAAACGTAATAATTGGGTAAGTGCTACTAAAGTCGATGCGATATAGGTAAACGCCGCTGCTTTAAGCACTTTTGTTGCTTGTCCATATTCTTGCTGATCGACAAAATCACCTTGACTTAAAGACGCCATTGCTCGTCGTGAAGCGTTTATTTCGACGGGCAATGTAATGATTTGAAAAGCCACGGTAGTTGTAAATAAAAGTATTCCAGCTGTTACTAGTTTTGGCAGACTAAAAAATATTCCTGCTAAAAATAGAATCCAAACCATTTGTGAAGAAAAATTAACCACTGGAACTAAGCTATTTCTTAAACGTAATGCCATATATCCTTCCTGATCTTGAATTGCATGACCTACTTCATGGGCAGCAACGGCAATGGAAGAAATACTCGAACTATTATACACAGGTTCCGATAAAGAAATGCTTTTTTTATTGGGATCGTAATGGTCGGTCAACTGACCCCTTACGGGTATTACCGGAATATCACTTAATCCATGGCGATCAAGGATAATCCTTGCGACTTCACCACCAGTATAACCATTTTTATTCGGTATTTTTGAAAATTTCGAAAAGGTGGAACTCACTTTATATTGGGCATAACTTGCAATTAATAATGCCGGGATTAGTAATAAAATGGTCGAATCATAAAAAAACATAATAACCTCCAATTTTATTGATGGAGTAAAATACCTTCTTCGAAATCATTTCCCAACAAATAAGAGGATACATCCATTTTTCTTTTGTTGGGAAATTGGATTTCCGTCAAAACAATATAACCGTCTTGGCAAGATATCTTTATACCATCATCTTTTACTTGTACCACTTTTCCATTGCTGTGATTATTATATTCATGAATTGTGTACATGTTATGAATTTTTACATTCTCTCCATGGTAATTAAAAAATACTCCTGGCCACGGGGAAAACCCACGCATTTTATTATATATTTTTTCCGGTGTTTCATTAAAATCAATCCGTCCCATTTTTTTCTGAATCATTGAACAATAGGTCGCTTCATTTTCATTTTGAATCTTACGATTTAAATATCGTTCATCAAATCTATGGATCACTTTAACAATTAACTCTCCACCTAATTTTGCCAAACGATCATGGAGAGAATCCGCCCGTTCGTCTTTACCAATGGGAAGGGATTCTTGGAGCAAAATATCGCCTGCATCTAATCTTTCTTCCACGAGCATAATGGTAACTCCAGAAACTTTATCGCCATTGATAATTGACCATTGAATCGGTGCCGCTCCCCGATGTTTCGGTAATAAAGAGGAGTGAATATTTAAAATACGATCTTTAAATCGTCGGAGCAACCGCTCTTTAATCACTTGTCCATAGGCAACGATAACGATAAATTCTGGATCAATTTCATTTAATGTCTCATAAACTATATCGCTATTAATATCCTCTGGCGTTATTACCGGGATTTTATGCTCCATTGCATATCTCTTTACCGGCGTCGGAAGTAATTTGTTCTTCGATCGTCGTTTATCTTGTCCTGTGATTACAAGTTCAACATCGATATCTTCGTCTTCATCGAGGGCTTTTAAGCTCTCCACTGCGAAATCAGGAGTTCCAATAAATACTACAGATTTCTTCATTCTTCCTCCTTTTCCTGCTCCTCTAACCATTGAACAAGTTCTGGATCATCTTTTGCCAACTTTTTATCTATATACAATACGCCGTTGAGATGATCATTTTCATGTTGAATTACCCGGGCAAAATAATCGCTTGCTTCAATTTCATGGCTTTGGCCATCTTCATCTTGATACCGCAATCGGATTTTTGTCGGTCTTTTAACAAATCCAGATTGTTCCGGCACCGATAAACATCCTTCAATATCAATTTCTTCATCGTCGTTTTTCTCTATTATTTCTGGATTTATAAAAACACGCAAGCCTTTATCATCCCTAAGATCGATAACAAATAATCGGCGCAAAACCCCTACTTGGGGAGCCGCAATGCCGACGCCTTCGGATTCCTTCATCGTTTCGGCCATATCTTCAATCAGCATTTTTATCCGCTCATCTATGATTTCGATTTTCCTCGATTTTTTTCGTAGGAGGGGATCTCCTTCTTTACGTATATTCCGAATAGCCATATTGACCTCCTTCTATATTTATAGAAAAGATATTGGATCAATCATAATATTAATCCGTATACCTTCAAATCTTAAATGATGTGTGTTTAATAATAATACCCGTTTCATCGTCTTTTTAATTTCTTCCAAATGGGAATGGATTTTATAATGAAGATCAAAACGGTAGTAGTTATTTACCCGCTCAATGGGCGAGGGATTTGGCCCTGTCATTAATACCGAAATTTTGTTGTTTTTCAATTCATTTTGTATATGTTTACTGATTTCCATCGCCGTATGTCGTGCCGTGAATCGATTTTTATGGGCAATATTAATCTTCAATATAGTACAAAAGGGAGGATAATCATATAATTTCCTATTCTTTATTTCGTTTGTATAAAAGAAATCATAATCATTTCGAGCTGCTGCTATAATCGGTATTGATGTTGGCTGATAACTTTGAATTAAAACTTCCCCTTGACTTGTACCCCTTCCTGCACGTCCGGAAACCTGGGTGATCAGTTGAAAAGTTCTTTCATAGGCCTGATAATTTCCCATGTTTAATGAGATATCTGCCGCGACAACTCCCACCAAACTAACTTTTTCAAAATCCAAACCTTTCGATAACATCTGAGTACCAATGAGGATATCTATTTCTCCCTTGCGCATCTTCTCATCCACATTATCATAATGCCTTCGATGATGGGTCGTATCGGAGTCCATTCGATAAACATTCGCCGATGGAAATATTTTCTGTATTTCTTCTTCCAGCTTTTCCGTTCCACCGCCAAATTCCTTCAAATGTTCACTGCCACAATTCGGACAAATCCTCGGAAGTTTCTTTGTCCTTCCACAAAGATGGCATAATAATCTTCCCTTCGATTTATGATAGGTCATCGAAATATCACAACTATCACATTCAATGACATAACCGCAGCGCCGACAAAGAACAAAGGAGGAATGTCCTCTTTTGTTGAGAAATAATATACTCTGTTCTTTTTTTTCTAGACGTTTTTGTATCTCCTGGGCCAGGGGTTCTGAGATCATACCGTAATTACCATGATGCATTTCTTCTCGCATATCGATAATTTTCGTATGGGGTAAGCCCCGACTTGTAGCCCGCTGTTTCATCTCCAAAATTGTAAATTCCTTTTTCTTTCCTCGATAATACTCCCTAACCCCAGGTGTCGCAGAACCTAATACTAATTTTCCTCCATGGTAATCCATACGCCTTTCCGCAATTTCAAGAGCATTGTATTTCGGATTTTGCTCCGAACGATAGGATAATTCATGGGCTTCATCGATAATGATGATACCAATATTTTCCAGAGGCGAAAAGATTGCCGATCGTGCACCTATGACAATGCGAACTTTTTTTTCTTTAATTAATCGATATTGTTCAAAACGTTCATTCAAGGTTAATTTTGAATGAATAACTGCAACTTTTCCATCGAATCGACCGGCAAATCGATGGATGGTTTGTGGCGTTAAACTAATTTCCGGAACTAATATTATTGCCGTTTTACCCATCTTTAGTGTTTTTTCCACTAATTGTAAATATACCTCCGTTTTTCCTGATCCCGTTACACCATGGAGTAGATATTTTCCATCGTTTTTCATGATTTTATCGTAACAATCTTGCTGTATGGCGTTTAAACGATGTTTTTTATAAACTTCTTTTTCTCCTATAATTTTTCTCGAGATTCTACGATTTTCTATTTTAATAGCCCCTTTATCGTAAAGGGATTGAATGGACGAATAAGATACCTGTAATTTTTTCATTAATTCTTTTTGCGATATCCATTGATCTTTTTTTAAATATTTTAAAATTTGAATCTGGCTCTTGGCATTTTTCGGCAATTCTCCAATTTGAATACGGCCAGTACTGGAGATGTATTTTTCATATTGATAATCCATATGACGGCTTAATCCATATTCATGGATAATTTCCTTGTCCTCTACCCGTTTTAATAAATCTTTACGAGAAAGTGAAGGGAAAGTTTTTTGAATCTCTTTCCATGTCCTCTTTTTCTCTAAATATTGTAAGAGTTCATCATCGGATTTCTTCTCGGTATAAAACAATTCTTCGATATTCTGCCAATTCCCCGGTGGAAGTACCGTCTGAAAAGCCGAAGATAAATCCGATAAATAATAATCTTCCATATAAAAAGCCAGTTCAATTAATTCCTCATTAATAATGGGCTCTTCATCAATAATATCAAGAATTTCTTTAATTTCAAAGGGATAATCTTTCCTCATATCTTTCCCAACAATTAATCCCATTTTCGTTTGATTGCCACGGCCAAAGGGGATGATCACACGACTACCCACTGCTATTTTTTTTGGAGAATGGTAAGTAAATAGATGGTGATTTATTCGGTTTTTATGATTAATGATAATTTTATAATTCACAAAATCTCCCCACAGGAAAACCGGCTTATTGCCGGCTTTATAATAAGTCTAATATTCGATCTGCTAAATCTTTTTTCGACATTAAATCTAATTTTTCCACATCATCACCGATAATTGTGCATATATTCGTATCGACATTAAAACCTGCACCCTTTTGGGTAATATCGTTGGCGATAATATAATCCAAGGACTTCTTTTCTTTTTTAATCCTGGCATTTTCCATTAAATTTTCCGTTTCTGCAGCAAAACCAATTAATTTTTGATGGCTTTTTTTTCCCGCGAAATACATTAAGATATCTGGATTTTCTTCTAGTTCCAAGATCAAATCTTGATCTTTTTTCTTAATCTTCTGATCGTATCTCACCTTCGGTCGATAATCCGACGGCGCCGCCGCCATAATTAAAGCATCGGCATCGTCAAAATATTCATCAATTTTACGCATTAATTCATTGGTTGAGTGGATATATTCTGTTGGCCAATGGGATTTTAATGATGTGGGACCTGAAATTAAAAGGACGTCTGCCCCTCTTTTCCACGCTTGTTCTGCTATGGCATACCCCATTTTACCGCTGGAATCATTGGTTAAATAACGTACCGGATCAATTCGCTCAACAGTAGGCCCTGCCGTTACAATGATTTTTTTATGGCGCAAATCTTTCACCGTCATTTTTTTCTCAAGGACAGGCACAATATCTTCCGGCTCTGCCATACGTCCTTTTCCAACGGTATTACAAGCTAAACGTCCTATTTGAGCTTCGATGAATTCGTGGCCCCATTCCTTTAATTGCTCAATATTTTTTTGCGTTGCAGGGTGAGACAACATATTATCATTCATCCCCGGAGCAAATAAAACAGAGCCATTATAGGCTAAAAAGGCGGAACTCAATAAATCATCGGCGATTCCATTGGCTGCTTTTCCAATAAAATTTGCCGTTGCTGGAGCAATAATAAAAGCATCGATATCTTTAACCAATTCAATATGCTCGACTAAATCATGATGGCCTTTATGAAACATTTCTGAATACACTTTCGTTCGCCCCATGGTTTCAAAAGTCAAAGGTGAAACAAATTCCTTTGCATTTTCCGTCATTATTATTCGCAAGTCATAATCTTTTTTTACTAATCGCGAACATAATTCCAGAACTTTATAAAGGGCAATACCGCCGGTTATACCTAAAAGAATTTTTTTCTTATTCATAAGGTTTGATTTCAACAACATCGCCTTCCATTATTTCTTCTATGGCAATGGTTACTGGATTACGTCGATTTGTTTTCACAAGGGGCTCCGATCCATCAATGATCTTTCGTGCCCTTTTCGATGCCATCATGCACAGGGCATAACGGGAATCATCAATTTTTTCTAATTCTTCAAAGGATGGATTAATCATGGTGTTGAACTCCTTTCACATTACGTACCCGTAATTTTTCCGCTTGGATAATTGCGTCGATTTTATCGACGGTATGGCTAATTTCATCATTAACAACGGCATAATCGTATTTATCAATAAACGATAATTCTTTCTTTGCATTTTCCATTCGTAAATTAATTTGTTTTTCATCTTCCGTCGATCGCCCTACAATTCGGCGCCTTAACTCCATAAGATCTGGGGGTAACAAGAAAATATAAACAGCATTATCAAAATTTTCTTTAACTTGTAAAGCTCCTTGTACATCAATTTCCAATATGACGATTTCGCCGTTTTTGATTTGTTCTTTTACATATTTTTTTGGTGTACCATAATAATTTCCATGGACCTTAGCAAATTCAAGAAAATCTCCATCTTCTATCCTTTGATTAAAATCATCTAAAGATAGAAAATAATAATTTTCTCCATCTTTTTCATTGGGCCGTTTCTTCCGAGTAGTCGCGGAAATTGAATAACGAATATCATCTCGATCTTTCATTAGTTCTTCACAAACCGTACCTTTACCTACTCCCGATGGACCTGACAATACCAATAAAAATCCTGTATTCAAACTACATATCCCCTTTCTTTATTCCCTGGCCGTCAAATCGTTGACAAATTGTTTCTGGTTGTATCGCTGAAATGATGATTTTTCCATCATCGGTAACAATTACCGAACGCATCTTCCGTCCAAAAGTGACATCAATGGCAATACTTTTCTCCTTCGCCTGTTGAATCATGCGTTTCATTGGCGCAGATTCCGGGTTTAGAACTGCGATTATCCGGTCTTTTACAATATAATTGTCAAAACCAACACTTATTAAATTACTCAATATTTTGCACCTGTTCTTTTAATTGATCAATATAGGATTTAATGGCCACGGCGTCCCTTGTTAAACCGGCATGATTGGATTTTGAGCATATCGTATTGGCTTCCCGATTCATCTCTTGAAGAATAAAATCTAAAGTCCTTCCTTTAGCCTTTTTTTCATTTAATATTTCTTTAAAATATTGAATATGGGATTTTAGCCGTGTTATTTCTTCATGGATATCTGACTTTTCTGAAAATATCGCTACTTCAGTGAGAACTCGTTGTTCATCATAATCTTGATCTTGTATCATTTCTTCAATCTTCTTTCGTAATCGATGCTCATATTCCCTATTAATAATTGGTGCATCTTCTTCTAATTTGGTCACTGAAATACTCATTAATTGTAGATTTTGTCGCAAATCTTCTTCAAGGGCATTTCCTTCCTTGCGTCGCATAAATAAGACCTGATCCATGACTTGATCGGTTAGCTTTAGAATTGCTTCTTTCATCTTCGTCTCATTAATTTCTTTCGATTCCAAGGAATAAATTTCTTTAAATTGGAAAAAATCTTGTAAACGAGGTTTTTCATAATTGTATTTTTCGGCTAACTTCGTCAAGGATCTATGGATATTATCCCACAGTCGTTCATGAATGATAAATTCATAAACATCCGATTCTCCTTTACGATAATATAATGATACCTCTATTCGACCCCGATGAATTTTCTCTGAAATTTTCCTTCGTATATTTTCTTGAAATGGCGAAAACACTTCCGGCCCTCGCATAATAAAATCAAAATACCGATGATTTACCGTCTTTATCTCCATGATCAGCGACCATTCATCGATTTGTATCTGACCCCTGCCAAAGCCAGTCATAGAATAAACCATTCTTCCCCTCCCATCTTTCTTTTCATTATAATGAATCCCTTGGGAAACATCAAGGAATTATTACATTTTCTTAACACTTTTTTAAAGTACATTTTTTCCTCGTCGTTTTATAATCCCATATTAAAGAGGAGGATCATTTCTCTCGATGACTTAAAGAAAACCACTATCTCGATGAGATAGTGGTTATTGGTGCTATCGGAGGGAATCGAACCCCCGACCTGCTGGTTACGAATCAGCTGCTCTACCGACTGAGCCACGATAGCATATATTAAATTATACCGATTTTAAGGAAAAATTGCAATAAAAATAAAAAAGGAGGTTGCCCTCCCTTTTTTACTCAACAAATGCCACGGCTTCGATTTCAACTACTGCATCTTTCGGCAGTTTTGCCACTTCGACACAGGCACGAGCTGGTTTGTGATCGCCAAAGAATTCTGCATAAACTTCGTTTATTGTCCCAAAATCATTAAGATCTTTTACAAAAACACTAACTTTTGCAATATCTTCTAATTTTCCTCCACCGGCTTCCACTACTGCCAAAACATTGTCCAGGGATGCTTTTGTTGCCTTTGCAGGATCTGTTTGTAATTCTCCATCAACAATTGGTAATTGTCCAGAAACATAAATTTGATTTCCCGCTTTAGTACCTTGGGAATATGGTCCAATCGCTGCTGGTGCTTTGTCGCTGTGTAAAAACTTCATAAGTATTCACTCCTTTATTAATTCCACAATCGCTCAAGATCGTAGTATTTCCTATCTTCTGGCATGAAGATATGTACTATTATATCATTTAAATCACATAGAATCCAGTTTCCTGGTCGATAACCTTCAATGCCCAATAGTTCGTAGTTTTCCTTTGTGGCGAGTTCTTCAATTTCATCGGCAATAGCTTGTGTCTGATTTGGATTTTTTCCGGTCACGATTATAAAATAATCGCCAATGGTATTTTTCCCTTGAACATCAATGATTTCAATATTTTCTGCGATTTTATCCTCACAGGCTTCTACAATTTTTTGTAATTTATTTTCCAAATTTTCCCTCCTGAATCAATTGATTGCGACATCTCATGGTGTCGATACTGATACACTCCCTTTGTTTAATTAAATATTCAATGCTGTGATTTAAAGTATGGGCAAATCCTAAATCTAAATCTTTCTTTGCAAAGGATCTTAATTGATCAACATCAGGATATTTGCGATTTGGTTCTAATTTATCCGCTAAATATAAAATTTTCCCAAGATTTGAAAAATCTTTACATGCTGTGGAATGGAAAATAATTGCATGTAAAACCCCATCATCTGTTATTCCATATTCTTGTTCTGCAACAATTGCTCCGTATAGTCCATGAATAATCTTCATGTTCTTAAAGACTTCTTCCCCATCATATCGCTCAACATATTCGGTGATGATATCGTGATATCTTTCCTGATATTTCTTTTCATTCCCTTTACAAAAATCATGGAATAAGGCGCTAATACATGACTTTTCTTCATTGACATGATAAAGTTTTGCATAGACTCTTATTTGTTTTTCAACGCGTAATACATGGGATACACCCTCGGGAGACAGATTTTTCTTTAGATCCTTTATAATCTTCTCTCTCATCGATATAATTTCCTTTCTTTGATGAATTCTCCAACCTTTTGTGGTACAAGATAACGGATTTCCCGATTGTTTCTCCTCTTCTCTCGAATCATTGTTGAAGAAATTTCCAAATAATAGAAAGGAAATTCAATTATATTATACCCTAATTTCCTTAATCTATCCAAATCCTTAGAAAAACCATCGAGGGAACGCTTCGCTACAAGGAAACTGATTTTGTTTTTTAATTCAGAACTCCGATGCCATTTCGGTAATTCTAATAATGCATCTTCCCCTAGGATAAAAAACAGTTCATCCTTCGGATACTTCCGCTGCAAATACTCGATGGTATCTATCGTATAGGAGAGGGAATCTTTCCTAAGTTCAAAGTCGTCAATAATAAATTGATCATTATCTTGAATCCCTAATTCCACCAGTAATTTCCTTGTGTCTTTCTCTAAAATATTTCGATTTTGTTTGAAATTTGGCTGTCCCGCAGGAATAAATATCACTTGATTCAAATCTTGGGATTCCAACGCTTCCTGGGCCAATTGTAAATGAGCATTATGGATAGGATCAAAGGTCCCACCCATAATTCCAATTTTACGGTAAGACAATGGTAGCTTCCTTCGCCGGGCGATATATTGTTAAGATGTTCCCAATATATTGAACAAAATCAGCATTTAAATTCACAAGTAATGTGTCAATCAATTGATCACGATCATCTAAATTATTATTAAGTATCTTGATCTTAATGAGTTCACGTGAATTTAATGCTTGATCTAGGGCAATAATGGTTTCATTTTTTACGCCGTCTTTTCCAATATTCAAAACCGGTTTCGTACCGTGGGCTAATTTCTTTAAATATGCCCGTTGGTTTGAATTAATCATAATATCACCTTCTTATTCATAATATTCAAATTCAATTTCACCCATGACGACAATTTGACCTTCTTCAATCCCCTTTTCCCGAAGTCCATCGACAATTCCTTTATCGATTAATACCTTTTGGAAATGCTTTAGTGATTCATTGACATTAAAATCTGTACGATAAATCAAGTGATCGATTAAGGGTCCTTCTACAACATAGGTATCATTTACTCTTTTTATTTGATAATCTGGTTCCTTTTTCTCTTCCACTGGCACATAAATTTCATCGAAGAAATCATAATCATAGTCCATATCTTTGATTTCATTCCAAATCGTATATTTTAATTTTTCCATATTTTCTGTCGTTGCTGCCGATACTGGTATAATAAGATGATCTGGTAATTCTTGTTTTAATGCTTGTAAATGTTCTCGCCCACCGGGTAAGTCCATTTTATTGGCAACGATAATTTCTTTTTTCTTTTTTAATCTTTCATTATACTGACCCATTTCTTCCCGAATCAATCGGTAATCATCCAATGGATCTCGGCCCTCATGTCCAGAAATATCCAGTACATGGACTAAAACGGCACAACGTTCAATATGTTTTAAAAATTCCATGCCTATACCCTTTCCATCGCTTGCCCCTTCGATTAATCCTGGGATATCGGCCATGACAAAGGATTTGCCCGGTTCAATTTCCACCACACCTAAATTCGGATTTAAAGTTGTAAAATGGTAATTGGCAATTTTAGGATTGGCATTGGTCATAATCGATAAAATCGTCGATTTACCGACATTGGGTAATCCCACCAATCCAACATCCGATAAAAGTTTGATTTCTAATTTTATCGTCTTTTCTTCACCTGGTCCACCAGGTTCTGCAAATCGAGGGGCTTGTCTTGTGGAACTTTTAAATTTCGCATTGCCTTTGCCTCCCCGTCCTCCTTTACAGATAATAAATTCATCTCCTGGTTTCTTCATATCATAAATCACTTGATCAGTATCAAAGTCCTTAATTAATGTGCCCTTAGGTACTTTTAAATAAAGATCTTGGCCGTCCTTTCCATACTGCATTTTTGTACGGCCATTCTCTCCATTTTCGGCCTTATAATGGCGTCGATACTTAAAATCACTTAATGTCCGTTGACCTTCATCACAAACAAAGATGATGTCCCCACCTTTTCCGCCATCTCCACCAAAGGGACCACCGGAAGGTTCAAACTTTTCCCTTCGAAAGGCAACGGCACCGTCACCACCTTTACCAGCTTTTAAATCGATTCTGGCAATATCTACAAACATAAAATAACCTCCGCTTCTTAAAATATCTACCCGTGATCAATAAGATAAAACAGATTCAAAAGAAAAAACCCTTGAATCATCAAGGGTTCAACATTCTATTCGGCAGGATAAACAGAAACCTGTTTTTTATTCTTACCTATTTTCTCAAATTTCACAACGCCGTCGGAAGTCGCAAATAATGTATCATCTTTACCGCGTCCTACATTTGTTCCTGGATGGATCTTTGTACCACGTTGTCTCACAAGGATGTTACCTGATAACACAAACTGGCCATCTGCTCTTTTTGTGCCTAATCGTTTTGCCTTAGAATCCCGACCGTTTTTTGACGATCCCACTCCTTTTTTACTGGCAAAAAATTGTAAATTCATCGTTAACATCTCATTACACCTCCTTGTAATGGATTCCGATATGATTCGGATAAACTTCTCTAATATTCTGTAATCCCAGTTCCAAAGAAGCTAGGATCAAATTTACATCTTTAGAAATTCCATCATGATGGATTTGAATTACCGCTTGTTCTTCATCCATATCATAATTCAATGGATATTTTAATAGATGGGTAATGGTATTAATGGTATTTAACGTCAGTGCTGATACAGCAGCACATACAATATCTCTACCATAAATATCAAATTCTGCGTGATTGTGAATGATCATCTCTCGAATTACAGTATTCGTTTTTTTGATTTCGACATCAATCATTACTTTTCAATCGTATTAATTTTAATTTCAGTAAAAGGTTGACGATGACCTTTTTTACGTCGATATCCTTTTTTCGCTTTGTATTTAAAGGCAATGATTTTTTTGCCTCTGCCTTGACTTACAACTTCCGCTGTTACTTTAGCTCCATCAATAAATGGTTTACCAACCAATGTATTGTCACCATCTTGAATGAAAAGTACTTCCGAAAATTCTACGGTATCGCCTTCTTTGGCTTCTAATTTTTCTACCTTTAGAACTGTACCTTCTTCAACATTATACTGTTTTCCACCTGTTTTAATAATCGCGTTCATTTCGTGCACCTCCTCATACTAAGACTCGCCGAAACTAGGTGACTATGCTTTAATACCCGAATCGAGCGGTTACACACTGAAATAGTATATCTTAAATTTTACAAAAAGTCAATCAATATCGAGTAATAATTTCTTCTGGCGATTTTCTAATTCCATGATCCTTCGACGCTCTACTGTCCTTTGCCGGATAACCAATTGCGATTAAACCAATAACGGTCAAATTCTCATTAATCTGAAAATCTTCCACAAATTGTTCCATATTAAATGCACCGATCCAAATCGTTCCCATTCCTTTGTCGGCAGCAGATAACATGAGATAATTCGCAAAATTTGTCGCTGATATGGTTCCACCATCGATGGATTGATAGGATCTTTTCCTTGTTTTTTGGTTATCATAAGCTAAAACCAAGTATTTATCGGCACCATAATCTTGGGTCATGGATTTTTTCAATTTTTTCTTTGCTTCTTCGGACTCAATGATCATCAGACGTTGAGGCTGATCATTTTGAGAGGTCGGCGCCAACATCGCTTCGTCCAATACTTTCATCAGTTCTTCCTCAGGAATTTGTTCTTTCTTAAATTTACGGACGGAATATCTTCTTTTTGCCAATTCTTTAAACACCTTTTATCAACTCCTTGTAAACTCCATTAACCCTAAATTACTCATTCCATGGTATTGAACTTTAGGATCCTCGGTCGAATGATAAATCGTTTCTTCCAAGGATTGCCTTTCATCGTCGGTCATATTGATCATATCACATATAATGATCCCCTTGGTGTCACGAAGTTTTAGTAGCCAAAGAATCTCTTCTAAGGCCTCTCGATTGATTTCTAAAGTATCTTTTTGAGATTGTTTTGAATTAATATCAATAACGGTCATCGCATGGGTCTTTTCCCATATTATTTCAGCACCAGAGGCTAAATCAATACGCTTCATCTTACATTTTAGAAGATCCTTGCTTATATTTTTATCGTATTCATATTTATAATCTTTGATCAACTCAATCTCTCGATCTTTTACTATATTGTTCAACTGTTTTTTTATTTCTTTGTCATTGGTAATGATTACCGAGGATTTTCGTTGTAAAAGATCATAGATTTCCATACGTGAAGGGAGGACCAATCGGGGAATTGGTAGAAAATTTTTTTCTTTCTTTAATTTTTCCCATAACTCATCAAAATAATATTGAATATCCTTGGGAATTTTTTCTAGCGAAATATCTTTTTTATTCTTTTTATAATAATTTCCCAGGGGATAAAAGAGATACTCGTTTTTTTTGAGAAAAATATTATCAATACAGCGATCCCTTTTATCTCCTTCCTGAATTTTTATTATTTGTACAAAAATTTCATCGCCAACTTTCCGATGGATAACGGG
This sequence comes from Tissierellia bacterium, assembly GCA_030540635.1. Classification (GTDB taxonomy): domain Bacteria; phylum Bacillota; class Clostridia; order Tissierellales; family Peptoniphilaceae; genus JAUNVW01. The sequence goes on from JAUNVW010000001.1 coordinate 117,527, forward strand.
ATTTTTTAAGAATCCTATTTTATCCTGATCCAATTCGACGAAATAAGCATCGATATTGGGAATATATTTTTGAATTCTTCCAAAATATATATTGTATAAACGATGATCATGGGGGATATAATGAATTTCCTCCAATCTTGTGCCGACATATCCTGCAATGATTTTCTCTTTTCGATGATCGATAAAAACATAATTTTTATTCACCATATCCATCAGAGCCTTCTTGATCCTCGAATTGTTCTTCTTGGTTGGGATTGGCATATAATTTTAATGATTCTGCAATAATATCCCTGGTCATGGGCGCACAATTTGCCGATCCTCCCCCTTGTACGATTAAGGTTGCCACCGCAATTTGAGGATCATCATAGGGGGCAAAACCGATCATCCAAGCGTAATTATCATAATCCTTACCCGTTTCTGGATTTTTACCGTCCACTTCTGCCGTTCCGGATTTTACGCCTATTTCAACGGGAAGGGTGTTAAATACCAATCGGTCAGAACCGCTATTTGCCGCCATTTTTAAACCTTCACGGATAACTTGAAGATGATCATAATCTTTTAATTCGATACGATTTGAATTGTGCTTATTTTCATACAGTAATCGCCGATTATCAGGAGTTGTTATTTTTTCCATCACCGTCGGCTGGACCCGGTATCCATCATTGGCAAAAATCGTCATGAAATTTGCCATTTGCAAGGGCGTATAAGCATTTTGTCCTTGGCCGATGACCACATTTAATGTGTCCGCCGTTGTCCAATGGGCCTGATCTAAATAATCATATTTAATCACATCGCACAGGGATGCCTTGAATTTTGGTACGATTTTTTCTGATTCATAACCTAATTCTTCTAATCGTTCAATGATCTCCGTTCGGCTGAGCTTTGTCATACCATCCATCCAGCTCACGATTTGATCGATATCCGATTGAATATTTTCCGCTGTTTTATCACGATCATCTTTTTGAAAATTCTTTAAATGGCGATCAAGAAAATTGCGAAATATATTTTTCGACGCCGATAATTTAATCATAGGATCGGGTAATGTTCCTTCGGATTCCCTTGGGGTTGAAATCTCAATTCCCGTTCTTTTACCCAAACCAAGTTTTCTCGCCGTTTTTAAAATATCTTCAATATCCAATTCAATACCCAATGAACGATTTGACATTTGTGATTTTCCGAGGACCAATGAATAAAAGTAGTAGTTGCACGAATCCCTCAACGCTTCTCTAACCGATTCATGACCATGGGTACCTTTATAGGAGTTCCAAATCCAACAACCGAAATTTTTATCGCCAACGGTTATATAGCCATCGCATTTAATCGTCGTATCGGGATTCATTCCTTTTTCCAAGGCGGCCAATGCAGAATTTAATTTAAATGTAGATCCCGGTTGGATAACCGATTGGGTTGCAATATTGTAAAGGGGCCTCGCTGCCAAGGGATTACGTTCATCCTTTGGAAATAAAGATGCCCAGTCCGAGGAAGAGATACCTGTAGCAAATAAATTAGGATCGAAAGATGGTACAGAAGCCATAGCTAATATACCGCCGGTTTTCACATCCATAACAACTGCTGCTGCTGATGTGGCTTCTTCGTATAATCCGCCAGAGGATGGTTGAGATAAATATTTATCTCCCCAAGGCGATCGATAAATCTCTCCCGTTTGAAGGGAATGTAGAGTCTTTTTTAAACTCTCTTCTGTTTTTCGTTGAATATCTAGATCCATGGTTAAATAAACATGATTTCCAGATTTCGCTTCTACTTTATCTAGTAATTCCGTTCGATTGCCATAGGAATCCACTAAAAAAGATTCATACCCATCGGATCCAACTAAGGCAGATTCCTGGGATTGTTCCACTCCCGTTTTTCCGATCAATGCATTGGTTTTATATCCTTTTTTCGTTAAGTATTCATCTTTTTCTTGCTCCGTTGCAATTTTTCCTAAATAACCTAAAACATGGGATCCAAGGGTTCCATTGGGATAATAGCGCACCGGTTCAACGGCAACAGAAATCCCCGATTTATCCTCAAAGTTTTCTTCAACTTGAGCGACGCCACGTTCCGATAAATTATAGGCGATATTTAAACCTTCATACCGTCTTGCTCCCTGTTTTTCTAATCGATTATAGATACTGATTAAATTATATCGGTCATAATCCCCATAATCATTCACATCATAGGTTTCAAATATAGCTTCTTTTAAATCATCCAGCTCCGGTTCTTTTTCAAAGTGGTAACGTTCATAAAAATCACTATAATTTTTTAAACTGGTGTAAATCCATTCGGAAACCGAGATCCCGGGGTTGATATTCTCTCTAATGTTAATATTTTGAGCGATATATTTAATATCTTCATCGCATATTAAATCCTTTAATACCTCTTGTTCCCGTAAATCATCGATAAATTCTTCCATCGGATTTAAACTCATTTCATCTTGAGAAGAAATGAAGATACGAGCTTTTAAATTCGACGGATCAGATTCATCGATTTTAACATTATATTTATTAATTCCTTTTTTCTTCAATAATTCGATGCCCTTTTGTGCCGGCACAATCAATTCATTATCATTATTAAATTTTGCGCTTTCCAGTAATTGATCCAGTGTCTGTTGCTCTACAATCGTCACAAAATCTTCCTTTGGCGCTGTTTCCATGGTAATATTATCGTAAATCTTTGATAATTTTGATTTTTGTTCAATATATTTACGCACATCAAGCAATCCCATGGGTTCTAATACGAGATCGCCTTGGACATTGTGTTTTTTCATAATCTCGTAAGCAACTTTCCTTGCTCCTGGATGTTCTAGAATTTTTCGTAGGGAGGCATCATCTTCTTCAAAGAATTCTTCAACAACTTGATACACATTATCCCCTATCGCATAATCCCGGTCTTCTAAAGCCGTTCTTGTGCTTTCATTATCCATGAATACATAGACACTTCCCTTTTTTTCAATATCTAAAAAAAGGCCCTTGGACTTCAATGCATCGATGGCCCGCGTGATCACATAAAAGTGATAATCCCCATAATTTGTTTTTTCGACGACTTTCCCCCGCAAAATTTCTGGCAACAAGTGATTTTCACGGATAATTTCTATGACTTGTTCATCGGGATCCTGATCATGATCAAGAAATACTTTAAGATCGTTATAATTAAACATATTTAATTGAAGGGGATAATTTTCCGTGAATCGTGCCCCTTCATCTTCTAATATCCGGGTTAGTTTTAATAATTGCTTATTCTTAATCTCTTGGTCTTGAATATTAAATTCATCTTTATATATCGTCGCGGCAAAAGAGGTCCTCGTCGTCGCTAAGACCTTTCCTTCTCGATCGTAGATATTTCCTCGAGGCGCTTTTATTACCACTTCTTTTACCCGATTGTTTTTTGAAATATCCTCGTAGTATTTCCCTTTTATTAAAGTCAAATGTCCTAAAGCCAGAAGTAAAATCGTCATCATCACTGCGACGATGACGAGAATAATTGAAAATCGATCGGATTCATTTAAACGCTCAAAAAATTGATTTATTTTTTTCATAATTTCACCTACAATCGAAATCTCGGAAATTGGAATAATCGTTTAAAGAGATAAAATACAGGAATATAAAGTAAGGTGTTCAATAAAATTTCAATAAATATTGGTCCCTTTAAATAATAGAGAATACCAATGGGATCTTGCAATATTCGCGATAAAATTACGGTGTATATCATGTATATAAAGGTACTAAATGCCGTTAAAATCAACCCTGTTCGAATATCTTCTTTATTAATACCCGCATTGGAATTACCAATGAGAAAACCAAGAACAAAATAAATTAACGCCTTGACTCCTAGAACTCGTCCCAATAACATATCTTCTAATAAACCGATTATTAATGCAGAGAAACCTCCAATATAAGGTCCAAATCCAATGGCTAATCCAATGATTACCGGAAGACTAATATTGGGATAGGTACCAATGAAACTTATCCTTGAAAAAAATGTCCCTTGTAAAATTAAATTCACCACAACAACGAAAACAATTTTAATTCGATTCATCCCTTGGCACCTCCTGATCCATAATAAATACACGATATAATTTCGTAAAATCAATTGGTGAATCCACTTTAACATATTTCATGAGACCGTCTTCTTCTTGCTCGACCTCTGTGATTTCGCCAATATAAATATCCCTTGGATATATTCCACCAAGTCCTGATGTGAAAATCTTATCTCCAACTTGAACATCCCCATCGTGTTGATACATATAACCATTAATACCATGATCTGCTGAACCTGAAATTACACCAATATCACCGGTTCTTTGAACACGGAATGATACATTGGAATTTTCATCGATAATTGTGGATATTTTCGAAAAATTTAATCCTACTTGATACACTCTGCCAATGAGTCCTTCCACAATATCTCCTTGATCATCTACGGCTTGAACAATAATATCATTTTCTTTTATCCCTTGAACTTTTCCTTTATCAATATTGAATCGAATGAAGTAATTCGTCGGCTCTTTTCCAGAAATGTAAGCTCGTTTTAAGGATATCTTTGATTTACTCAGTAATTCGTATTCCTCCTTTAAGGCATCTTGGCGATTAATAACACCTTCCATAACACCAACTTTTTCCTTTAATTCTTTGTTTTCACGAACCAATTCACTATACTCTTCCCGTAATTGTTTCGATCCAAAGATCTGTTGGAAACCTTCGGTTAATTTAGAGGTCGTAAAGTAGACGATTTTCGTAATTGGCGTTGTCATCGTCCCTAAAGCGTTGCTACCAATGGACATGATCTGATTGTTCTTCTGAGAAACGCCAATGGTAATCATTAATAATAATGTCGTAATTGTGAAAATTATTTTCTTTCTTAATGAATGATTGTAATGAAATCCTTGCATATTATCGACCTGATTTCTTTATATTGACGCGTAATCCAATGCCACGACCAGTTATTGTAAGGGGATCTTCAAAATCTTGTACCGGCAATTTTATTCTTTCTTGGATATATTCCTTTAAACCATCCAATTGTGAAACTCCACCGACAAATAAAATCCCTTCTTCTAAAATATCTTTACTGATCTCCGGCGGTATCATCTCCAATACTTTTCGTATCGACTTTACGGCATCCTCTGCCAATTGTAGAATCGGCTCTCGGATTTCCTCGCCATGAACTTCGATAATTTCCGGCATTCCCTTTACTAAATTCCGACCCGTTACATCCATTTTTCTTGATAATTTCTTGGGATCCAATGTCGCTAATTCTTTTTTGATTCTTTCACAGCTGTCTTTTCCAAGTAATAGATTATGTTGCCTTTTTATTATTTCTTGAATTTGGCGATCAATATATTCTCCACCTATGGGTAAGGATTGTCCGGTAATGATACCTCCTAAAGATACGATGGAAGTTTCCAATCGGCCCGCGCCGATATTACACAATAAATGACCCTTTGGCGCCATAATCTCCAAATCCGCACCAAGGGCAGAGGCAATATTTTCTTCAATTAAATGGGCGTCTCTTGCCCCTGCATGTAAACAAACATCTTCAACGGAGCGTCTTTCCACATCGGTTAAAGCTAAGGGACAAGTCACCGTCACTTTTGGTTGAAATAAAGAATATCCTCCCACCGCCTTTTGGAGGAAATAAGACAGCATAGCTAAAGTTATTTCGAAATCGGCTATTACGCCATTTTCGATCGGTGAAACGGCAACGATATTCGCCGGCGTTTTTCCAATCATATTTTTCGCTTCTCGACCAACGGCAAGTACTTCATAGGTATTAATATCTAATGCCACAATGGATGGTTCATCAATAATGATCTTTCCATGGCGGTCAGCGATTAATGTTTGATCGGTACCTAAATCGATACCTAAATCATTGGCATATATTTTAAAACCTTTCATTTGATGAATCCTCTCTTAAAAATAATTCTCTTCTTTCATACTTAAATAATCATCTTGGGTTACGATAATATGATCGTGGACCTGTATTCCTAAAATATTTCCAGCTTCAGCTAAACGCTTTGTCACGGAGATATCCTCACGACTCGGGTTCCGATCTCCCGAAGGATGATTATGTGCAAATATTATGGCATTGGCTGAACGTCTTATCGCTAAACGAAAAGCCTCCCTAGGATGAACAATCGAAGCATTGAGGCTTCCCTTGGAAATTTCATCAATGGTGATCAATTGATTCTTCGTATCGAGTAACAAGGCATAAAATCGTTCTTGTCGCTGATCCGGTAAACGGCAACGGACCAATTCAGCCGCTAAATCTGGACGATTAATTTTTTGAATCTTACGCTGCTGATAAAGCCGGGTCAAACGCTGACCCAATTGCAATGCCGCAATGATTGTACAGGCTTTTGCCGGTCCAATACCTTTCAATTCAATGAGTTCCTCAACGGTTATATCAATCGGATTGTAATGATTTTTTAATTCCCTCATTAGTTTTTCTGCCAATTCCATAACCGGTTGAGTTGAGCTCCCTGTTCTTAAAAGAATAGCCGCCAATTCTTCATCGGATAAATCTTCTCCTCCGGCCATTAACTTTTCACGTGGTTTCTCATGCTCATGACGTTCTTGTACTTTGGAATAATTCCTTTTTATTGTCAATGAATTCCCGCCTTTAATAGATTTCTTAAGTGTTTTGTTAAAAAATGTGCCATAATACCGACAACGATTCCCGTTGGTATCCCGACCATGGTCAAAATTGGAAAATATACAAATATTTTATTTGTTCCCAACACATATCGCGCGACCACCATTTGAGAAAGTAAATGACTAATACTGCCTAATACCGAAATACCAATAAATGATAAATATTTCCTGAAATATTCATAGGCCAATCCCATAACCAATACAGAGATTATGCCCCCTGAAACCGAATAAAAAAAACCCGTCACCGATCCTGTTAACAACATGAGTAAAAAAGATTTTAATAATGCAACAAATAAACCGTCTTTCATTGAATATAAAGCAATGATTGACAAAATAATAATATTACTCAAGCCGATTTTTGCACCGGGAATCATAATACTTAAATTAATCATTTGTTCAAATAGGGAGAGAACCAAAGAAAATGTCGTTAATATGCCAAGATATATATATTTCTTCATTAGTAATTAATCACATCTATTCTAGTATCCTTACCTTTTATTTCGACGAAAAATCGATTCGGTAAACAAATGATGATCTCACCAACTTCTGAAATAGGACCTTGTTTTACACATCGCTGATCTCGGCAATTGGCTTTTACAACTTCGATCTTACCATCTTCAATATGAACCTCATCAAATCCATAAGGACTATCAATGGGGATATTCATGACGGTATGATCATCATATTCAATGGCTTGAATTTCCTCTCCATTAACTTGTATTGAAAGATATTTCCCTTGAAAGTTTTCTTTAATATCGGTTTTCAAAAAGACAAAAAAAGCCAATAAAACAGCGACAATGATGACGACAAAATCTCCTTTTTTCATAAGCTTCTCCCAATAATTATTCTTATAATAGTTTATCATTTATTCGATCGATCATCAAGAAAGCATGCGTCATTGCAACTTTATTGATTCTATTTTTTTTGATATACTATAATCAACAAGAAAGGTGGTTATTAAATGAAACGATTGTATCGATCTACGGAAGATAAAATGATCGGCGGTGTTTGTGGCGGTATCGCCGAATATTTTGGAATTGATCCCAGTATTGTACGAATACTTCTCCTCTTTTTATTTTTATTTGGCGGAAGTGGCGGTCTCCTTTATCTCTTATGTTGGCTCATCTTGCCAACGGATCGTGATTTGTACGAAAAAGAGCAACAAAATCATTACAATGAATAGAATTAAAATAACAGGCAGAGAGTCGCCTGTTATTTTAATCCATTGAGCTTTTCTAGCTCTTTTTTTATGGTTTCTTTTTCATGATATGGCTTTTCATATCCATCGTATTTCATTATTCGTTCTTCGGATTTACCGGCGAAAATAATAAAATCATCTTCCTTTGCTAGGCTTAGGGATTTAGCAATAGCATCTTTTCGATTTTCAATGATATGGTATTTTGTATCCTTTGAGAAACCTCTTTTTATGTCCTTCACAATATCTTGAAATTTCGCTTTTTTGGGATCATCTGTCGTTATAATAATTTCATCGGCATATTTAGATGCAACTTCTCCCATCTTTTCCTTAATCTCCCGGGTGCGATCTCCTGCTACTCCAAAGACCAACAAGATTTTTCCATTCGTTTCAATGGAAGATAATAAATTTTCCAAAGCATCGGGGGTATGGGCAAAGTCAATGATCAAATGTAAGCCCAGGGTATTATCCACTTGTTCAAAACGTCCCGCTGCACCGGAAAAATTCTTAAGATTCTTAGTTAAAGACCACTGATTCGTTCCAAGACAATAGCCCATGGCCGCCATCATATTATAAAGATTGTATTTGGTCATAATGGGAAAGTTAAACTTTTTTTCATGACCGCAAATCGAAAGAAGAGCGTCCATTTTATTGCCTTGAATTTTATAATGTAAAGCACATATATCCGCATCTTTTGAAAAACCATAACTTATCATCTTATAATTTTCTCGGCCTTGGAGTTCTTGATAAAGCCTTCGTCCATAGGGATCATCAATATTTATAACTCCACCAGTTTTCGCACGGTAAAATAATTTCTTTTTTGCTTCATAATAATTTTCCATGGTTTTATGAAAATCCATATGTTCCATGGTGAGATTGGTGAAAATTCCCCAATCAAAATCAGACCCCTCGACGCGATCCAGTGCCAATGCATGGGAAGATACTTCCATAATCACAGTCGATGCACCTTGATTTAAGAGCTTCTTGAAAATTTTTTGAAGTTCATCTCCCGATGGCGTCGTATGGGCTAAAGGAATCTTCTGATCTTGGAATAAAACACCATTGGTCCCTATGACCGCCCCCTTCGCTATGATTTCTTTTAGCATATAACTAATGGTTGTTTTTCCATTTGTGCCAGTGATTCCAATCAATTGAAAATGACGAGAAGGATTCCCATATAAAGAGGCGGCAAATTCCCCAAGGGTTTTTCGACCATCTTTTACATGAAGATATGCAACTTTTTCCCGTTGTTCTACTGGTTTTTCATGGATAATACATGGCGAACCTTTTTCAATGGCTTCTTCAATGAAATGATGTCCGTCGACTGTAAATCCTTTGATTGCACAAAAGGCGGTTTTATTATTAACTTTTCTCGAATCTTCCGTAATGGCATCGAGGGAGATTTCATCATCTCCGACAAAAGAAATATAAGGTATATTTTTAATAATTTCTTTAATTTTCATTGTAATCACCGTTTGTTATTATATCATATTTTTTCTACAGAAGAATAAATCTACCAAAAGGACTTGACGAAAGTTTTTATCTTTGCTATTATATTATAGGTAATGGAGAATTGGCCGAGTGGCTGAAGGCGCACGATTGGAAATCGTGTAAACGTGATGAGCGTTTCGAGGGTTCAAATCCCTCATTCTCCGCCATTTGCACTAGACGGGGAACTAGCGATGCCCTGTAACCTGCAATCGCTATAGCAGGGTTGAATTCCCGGTTAAGGATTCATGAATTTGAAGTCTGCCCTTATTAAGTGGTGTTGACAAATGGGTCTTGCGCAAAAAGAAGTCATGAACCTGGTCAGGTCCGGGAGGAAGCAGCCATAAGTGGCCCCTCTTTTGTGCCGCAAGGTAGCCTGTTTCGAGCCAACTGGTAAGGTAACGTTCTGGTCCATGAACTCGATGCCGGGTGTGCATACATATAAAATAAAGGAGCTGTCTTGCGACAGCTCTTTTTATGCTTAAAATACGATGACTTCAAAGTTTTTTTCAATGAAAGGCTTCATTCCAGCGTGATCATTCATATCATCGAGTAGTTTCAAGCCTAGTTTTTCATTGATCTCGAATACGCCCATCATTTTTGAACAGGCTTTACAAGCCCCTTCTATAATCTTTTCATTTTTCGCTTTTTCATAGAGTGGATTTTTCTCTTCTTCGAACACTTGAGGTAATTGAACAGATGCCCCTTCAAAGATAATTTTAACTTCATGACCTTCTTTTTTCAAATCCAAGGCATTCATTAATACATGCATGAAACACATTTTTTCTTTCTCCATCACATAAAATAATACTTTTTTCATCAAACTCTCCCCTTTTATTCGCTGTATATAGCCACGGAATCATGACTTTTTACTCAATGCCAAAGATACCTATCCCTACGAGTCCTGGACCTGTATGGATACTAAGGGTCGGCGCGATTTCTGTTTCCAGATACAATTTCCCTTGATCAATGACATCGCTTAACTGCTCCTTAACAATATCACGATCGACAGGATTGTTACCGTGACAAACTGCAATTAAATAATCCTTAAATTGTGAAACCTGCTCTTCGGCCAATTTCACCAATCGCCGTAATGTTCTTTTATCCCCTAGATTTTTTTCTACAGTATAATAAATTCCATCGGTACCACAGGATATGATTGGCTTAACCTTTAATATTTCTCCAATCATTCCCTGAACTTTACCAATTCTACCGCCCTCAATGAGGTATTTCAGTGTTTTCACACTAAAAAACACCTTGGAATCCTTGATTTTATCACGAATAATACGGATAATTTCCTCAAAACCTCGTCCTTCTTTCACTAATTGTGCCGCATAAATGACGAGAAACCCCGTTCCAATGGAGATATTCTTTGAATCAATGACTTCCACGGGAATATCGACCATTTTCCTTGCTTGATCCGCCACAGAATTCAAAGAGGATAAATGTTCCGATATGGTAATAAAGATAATCGACTCATATCCTTCCTTTTGCAATTCTTCATATTTGTTTTTCAATTCTCCTATTGATGGCGTTGAAGTTGTTAATCGCGTTTCTTCCATTTTTTGATACACTTCTTCCGGGCTTATATCGATACCATCGAGATAGGATTTACCATTGATATTTACCCAAAGGGGCACTAAATGGATATCCAATTGTTCCGCCAGCTCTGTTGAAACATCACCGCCGGTATCTGTTAAAATCGCAATCTTTTCCATAATTGTTCTCCTTTTTTAAATCCCATTCTCCTCTAAGTTTTTAAAATAAGCCCTTACTTCCTTTATCTTATTGCAGGTCATCGGTCCTTCTGGACAAGGTCCTTGTAGGCATGGCGGTCCTTGTTTATGGAATAAGGTGGGATATATATTTTGTACTTGATTTAATACTTGAATCGCTAATTCTCGAATTTCCCATTGGGCGCGATTGCAACATCGATGCCTAAAAAAATTCATTAACGATCTTGCATTCATCGTAAATACAATTTTCGTTTCCGTTCCATTGGGAAATACATAACGTGCATCTTCAATGGATACTTTCTCAACTTGCTTCTCATCTTTTCCACTTTTTTCCATATATTCTTCCTCCAATATATGGACAATTTGATCATAAGCTGCCATGGATTGTTCCATATGTTTTTGATAAATTTCGTAGGCTTTCTTATTCTTACGAATTGCTGGTGGTACAATGTATTGAAAATCATCGACTTTCACATATCGCTGGGATTGTTGAGAGTAAGATGCCAAACGATGGCGAACAAGTTGGTGGGTCAATGTCCGCGAAACTCCTTCGACGGCAAAGGTAAAGCTAACATGTTCCAGTGGAGATTCGTGACCCATTTCAACTAAACGATCCAAAAAGGCCTTTGTTTTCTCTGGACTAAGACCTTCTTCAATATCTGTTGCCCCAGATTTTGAATAACAAAGTTTTGCACAAGCGGCGATTAATTTCTCGCCATCGGGAGTATATCGGATAAGCTCTACTTTCATTATTTTTTCTCCCACAATACACCATCTCTTGTATCTTTTAACACAATCCCCTGTTCTAGTAGCTGATCTCGGATTCGATCGGCTGTTTCAAAGTCTTTATTTTTACGGGCCTTGCTTCGCTCTGCGATCAAACGTTCAATATCATCTTCTAAGGTATCATCTTTTTCTTTCCAAAGAATACCTAGGCACCAGGAAAAATCATTGATGGCTTTTTCTACATATTCAAGAAATTCCTTTGATGAATTTTCATCAAGATGGATATTGGCGTATTTAATTAATTCATACATCGCCGTTAATCCATCGGCTGTATTTAAATCATCGTCCATGGCTTCTTCAAATTCATTGCGAATTTTATCGATAGCTACAATTTTATCCTTTTCTTCTTCCGTTAAAGAACCTGTCGCTTTTTCCAATAAACGTTCGACATTGAATTTACCATTATACAATCGTTCCAAACCATTTTGACTTTGAATTAAAACTTCTTCGGAAAAATTAATGGGATTTCGATAATGGACTCCTAATAACCACATCCGGACAATCTCCAAATCAAATTTTTTCTCAATATCATTAAGCAAGAAGAAATTACCTTTAGATTTACTCATTTTTTCATTGTCGACGGTAATCATTCCGTTGTGCATCCAGTATTTTGCCATTGGTTTATTGGTTAATGTCTCCGATTGAGCCACTTCATTTTCATGATGGGGAAAAGATAAATCTTCACCACCGGCATGGATATCGATGGTATCGCCCAATAAAGTTTGACTCATTACTGAACATTCCAAATGCCAACCCGGTCGTCCAGGTCCCCAAGGACTGTCCCAAGCCGGTTCCGATTCATCTTTTCGTTTTTTCCATAAAGCAAAATCCATCGGGTTTTTCTTTTCATCGGAAACGGAGATCCGTGAGCCTGCAACAAGTTCCTCAATATTTTTCTTTGATAATGCCCCATAATTTTTAGCCTTTGAAACATCAAAATACACATTTCCGTCCACTTCATATGCTGCACCTTTTTTCTCCAATCTCTGTACGAAATCGATCATTTCTGGGATAAATTCCGTCGCCCTTGGATGTATCGTATCTTCTTCGTCAAAACCTAAAGAAATGGAATTTTTTATATAGGCATCAATATATTTTTCTGTGATTTTATGGAAATCTACATTTTCAACTTTTGCTTTTTCAATGATTTTATCGTCAATATCTGTGAAATTAGAGATATATTTCACATCATAACCTTTATACATTAAATACCGGCGAAGTGTGTCAAATACCACCATTGGTCTTGCATTGCCCACATGAATATAATTGTAAACCGTAGGCCCGCAAACATAGATCCCCACTTTATCTTTTTTCAGTGGTTCAAACTTCTCTTTTTGTCGTGTGAGTGTATTATATACTTTCACAAGGCCCTCCTTTTTTAATCCAGTTTTTTTAATCGTTCGAGTAATTTATCTTTTCCTAAGATTTCAATAATATTAGCCAATTCTGGTCCATGGAGATTTCCTGAAATCATGGCCCGTACTGGCATAAATAAATTCTTGCCTTTAATCCCCGTTTTCTTTTGAATTTTCTTCATCACACCCTTTGAGAATTCTTCATCGACTTCATCGATTCCATTTAATTCTTCCACAAAGGCATCCCGTAGAACTTTCGCATTATCATCCATTAACTTTTTCCCATCTTCTTCCATTTCCATATCTTCAAAGAGGAAACGAGATTGTGGGACGATGTCGGAAAGTTTTGATAGGGAGTCTTGGAATGTTTTTGCAATAAATTGCAATTTATCCTCAGAAATATCCCCATCGATAAAACCTGCATTTACTAAATACGGTTTTACTTTCTCTGAAAATTCTTTTATTCCTAATTTTTTAATATAATGGCTATTGACCCAGTCAAGTTTGTCGACATCAAATACGGCTCCACTTTTTTGCACGCGATCGAAGGTAAATTGTTCGATTAATTCCTCCATGGAAAGAATTTCATCATTTGTTTTTGGTGACCAACCAACAAGGGCTAGATAATTAATCAAAGCCTCGGGTAAATATCCTTTTTCTCTGAAATCTTCAACGGAAACATCATCATTACGTTTTGATAATTTCTTCCCGGATTTATTTAAAACCGTTGGTAAATGGATATATTTTGGAATATCCCATCCAAATGCCTGATAAATTAAGATATGCTTAGGCGTTGATGAGATCCATTCATCCCCACGAACCACATGGGTAATGTTCATTAAATGGTCATCGACTACTACGGCAAAATGATAGGTGGGAAATCCATCGGATTTAATCAAGACTTGATCATCCATATCGTCGGTATTAATCGTTATTTTCCCTTTAATTACATCTTCAAAAACCACATCTTTGTTCGCCGGAAGTTTTAAGCGAATAACATGTTCTTCACCCTCGGCCACTCTTTTTCGAGCGTCTTCTAAAGAAATTCCTCGACATAAACCGTCGTATTTTGGCATTTTCCCATCGGCTCTTTGTTGATCTTTAACGGCATCGATACGCTCCTTCGAACAAAAACAATAATAGGCATCCCCGGATTTTAAAAGCTGATCAATATATTCATCATAGATACCTTCTTTAACGCGTTCGGATTGAATATATGGTGCACAATTTCCAATTTCTGATACTTCGTCTTCCGTTAAAGTTACGCCTTCATTATTTTCAACGCCGGCCCAATGTAATTCGTGAATTAAATTTTCGATGGCCCCTTCCACAAAACGACTGCGATCCGTATCTTCAATTCGCAGTAAAAAACTCCCTTTTTGTTGCATGGCATATAAATAATTATAAAGCGCCGTTCTCAATCCACCAATATGCAAATAACCGGTTGGACTTGGCGCAAATCGTAGTCTTACTTCCTTCATTTTTCCTCCTTAATTTGATTCTATTCGTTGAATTAATTATATCAGAAAATAGAGATTATTTCATTCACATATTTTCTACAAAGTTATTTTATAAACTAGGTGTAAACATAAAAACTTATACAGAAAGGACGTATCTTATGGCAATTTTTGGTTTATTTCTCATATTATTTGGCGCTCTTGCCATTGTAAATGAATTCATTTCGATTAATTTCTGGCATTATTTCTCCCTTTATTGGCCATTACTCTTTGTTATTGCTGCTATACATCGAATTATCCTAAGACGTAAAAATGATTTTCTATCTTGGGGTAGCCTCGTTTTATTTTCATTGATTCAAATACAAAGGCTCCAATTATTCCATGGGAATATTTGGAAAGTATTTCTCGGTATTTTTATCATTTATTTGGGTTATCAATTAATCTTCCCCCAAAAACGAAGATCAATTTATACCTTTACGACGGATTCGAGGAAAGATGATTCTCTTACTTCTGATGAGCAAACAAATCAGTATCGATCCAATTCGAATAACAATGATCGTGAAGAAGTTTTAGACACCGATATGCTCGATGAGTCGATTACCTTTAATCACAAAGATTATAAAATACAATCCCAAACTTTTTCTGGTGGCAATATTGATCTCATTTTCAGTCAATGTCGTTTAAATTTTCTAGATACTGTACCAATGAATTATATTACCAATCTAGAATGCCGATTGAAAGCCTCCCAATTGATTATCCAAGTCCCCGATGATTGGGAAGTCAATTTTGATGACGGAAGACTGGGTAAATCTTCCTTTGACCATCCAAATTATATATTAAATATTAAAGAAAAATCCATGGGCTCAAATATTGTCATTGTGTAAGAAAAGGGAGAAACGATTGATTCGATTTCTCCCTTTTTTTTATCGGTAATTTTTCGTTGCCTCTAACACACGTTCGATGGCATCATGCACATTTATTTCTTCATTTTCCATTTCTTTCCTTGTCGAGTACTCGACGACTTCGTCTTTTGCCCCGCGACCGACGGTAATGCGAAGGGGAATTCCGATTAAATCTCGATCATTAAATTTTACACCGGGACGTTCTTTACGATCATCCAATAATACTTCCACTTTTTTTTCTTGTAATTCTTCATAGATCTTTTCCCCAAGGGCCATTTGCCCTTCATCTTTCGTGGAGATCACGGTAATAATCACATGATAAGGGGCGACAATCATCGGCCAGATAATACCATTATCATCATGATTTTGTTCGATGATGGCCGTAACAGAACGGGTAATCCCAATTCCATAGGACCCCATCCAAAACTCTTTTTCTTTACCTTGTTGATCTAAAAATCCTGCTCCTAAAGATGTGGAGTATTTTTTACCCAATTGAAAGATATTTCCAACTTCGATTCCTCGAGCTGTTTTGAACGCTTCCCCCGTTACTGGGCAAATATCCCCTTCTTGTACCAATAATAAATCTTCTGCAATTTCTCCGTCAAAATCACGTTTATAATTAACATTTATTAAATGGTATTCTTCTTCATTGGCACCAACAACGATATTTTTCATCTTTGTTACCGACTCATCAATGATCACGCGAATATTTTCATTTTCCAATCCCACTGGTCCTGTATAGCCTTCAAAGGATCCAATTGCACGAATTTCATGGGCTTCCATCATGCGAATCTCATGTTCTGGAACCGATAAATAGGCGACAAGTTTTGCCATATTAAGTTCTCGATCTCCAGGGATAAATACAAGGACCTCTTGATCTTTTACCATTAAATCGACGGCTTTTACACAATGCATTTCATCATAATCCAAGAAGGATGATACTTCGGCGATGGTTTTACAATTTGGTGTATGGACTTTCTCAACCTCTCGTTCTTCTACCCCTTCTTCATGGATTTCTAAATGCACTTGTGCTTTTTCATCTGTCGCCGCATAATCATCGCTATAATAAATCGCACCTTCACCGGTACTTGCCAATGCAACGAATTCATGGGAAGCATTGCCACCCATGGCACCAGAATCTCCTTCAACGATTTTATAATCCAATCCTAAACGATCAAAAACTTGTTCATAACATTTCCACATATTTTCGTAGGAAGCTTCCATGGCCTCTTGATCCATATCAAAGGTGTAGGCATCCTTCATCAGAAATTCCCTCGCTCGATTAATCCCAAAACGAGGTCGTTTTTCATCTCGATATTTCGTTTGAATTTGATAAATATTTAAGGGTAATTGTTTATAGGATGTAATCTCGTTGGTAATTAATTGGGTGAAATACTCTTCTGCTGTCGGGCCTAAGCAAAACTCACGATCATTGCGATCTCTCAATTTAAACATTTCCGGTCCAAAAGTATCCCAGCGTCCAGACTCTACCCAGATTTCTTTCGGTTGTAATGCACTCATAAGGATTTCTTGTCCACCAAAACGATCCATCTCTTCCCGCACAATATCCTCAATTTTACGTACCACTCGATAACACAAGGGTAAATAGGAGTAAATTCCCGAGGCGGAACGTCGAATCATTCCTGCGCGAAGCATTAACCTATGGGACGGAATTTCCGCATCCTTTGGTTCCTCTTTTAATGTTGGCATATACATTTTTTCCATTCGCATAATAAAACCTCCTTACAATAAAAAAACTTCCGTCTTTGAAGACGAAAGCATCGCGGTACCACTTCATTTAATCATATGATTCACTCAATTGACTTAAGGCGTCATAACCTTCGGCTTTATCACCGAATTCTCCAAGTTAGGTTCATAAAGATTCATAAAAAGCTTACACCACCGCTTTCTCTCTGAATATGAAAGACTTTATTACTGTTCTCTTCGCAGAATATACAATTTGTATTATACCAGATATTTTGTCATGGATCAACAAGGAACGGGATTCCCGTAGAAATCCCGTTTATATTAATATTCCATTAAACCATTTTCCAACATCATCTGACGATAGTACTCCTCGCCTTTCTCCGTTAATTGGAAAATTTTATCTTTTGTAATATAGTTCTCTTTAAGAAGATATTGAATTGTTTTTTCATAGGCAAAATCTTTCATTCTCAAATGCCTTTGCATATTATCATCGCCCACTTCTTCTTCAGCATCTTCTTGATTTTGATGGGATTTTATATGGGTAATGATTAATAAACGATTCATGTATCTTCGTTGCTCCCGTTTATTCACGATGTCCCGTATAAATCCTTCCGGTTCAAATAGTTTTGCGATTAAAAACGTTAAAAGACCAACAAAGGCCACAACTCCGGCAATATTTACATTAAAGTGAATGGCGATAAAATAACCGACGGTCGTATTAAATACAGCGATAGCAGCCGATAATAATAATGTCTGAAATAAGTTTTTTGTCAACTTAATCGCCGTTGCTGCTGGGGCTACTAGGAAAGATATGACTAAAATACTCCCCACAGCATCAAAGGCCATGACGGCATTTAAACTAATTAATGTCATCAAGGAATAATGAATCAAGGGAACGGAAAAACCACTCATGATCGCAAAGGCTTTATCAAAGGTACTTAATTTCAATTCTTTATAAAAAAGTACAATATAAAGGATATTTAAAGTCAATATAATAATCCCTTGCTTCAAAGCCATCGGCATTTCTATGAGTCCTAGAAAAACTGTCCGATGCAGTGGTGCTAAAATAACTTCCCCCATAATAACCGAATCCACACATAAATGGACATTACGAAGATATTTACTCAACAAAATAACACCGATTGAAAAAAACAACGGAAAAACAATTCCCAATGCCGCATCCTCATGGACACGTTTTGTTTTCATTAGTATTTCAACAGATACCACCGTTAATAGTCCAAAGATTAAAGCTCCGACGAATAACAAAGGAGAATCTAGACTTTTTGATATGAGATATCCCAAGACAATCCCCAACAAAATAGAATGGGATATGGCATCGGCCGTCATCGAAAGATCCCTTAAGACAAGAAATACGCCAATAATAGAAGTCGAGAGTGCCGTTAAAAGCAAGATTAAATAAACTTCTGTCATTTCGCATACCTCCTTCGTCGAATCATCGTTTGTATCACACCATTGGTACCAAATACCAAACTGAGTAGCGCAAAAAGACTCATAATAATGACAATAGCCGGTCCTGTCGATATCCCAGAACCCATCGTCGACCATAGGGTACCGATAAATGAAGATACCCCCCCAATGATTGTGGCAATGATAATTACATTTTTATACTTATCGGTCCACTGCATTGCTGTTACAGTCGGTGCAATAAGGATTGAGGAGATCAATATGGATCCTACAACTTTCAAACCTGCTGCAATGACGGCAATGGTCATCAGTATAATGATAAAATTAATAAAATTACGATTAAATCCACTGACCATTAAAAATTCCGGATCAAAAACATATAGTTTTATTTCTTTATAAAACAACAATAGAAGGCAAATAGCAAGGATAGATACCGAAATAATCAATTTTATATCTTCCCGCGTCATAAATGCTGCTTGACCAAAGATATAATTGGACAAACCGCTTTGGGAAGCACCTTGATACTTGACATTTCCCTGAATATAAGATTTTAACGCCATACCCAGGCCAAAAAAACCAGAAAGTACAACGGCTAATGAAGTATCGGATTTCCTTTTTTCCGTATGATCAACTAAAGAAATGATAAAATAAGCGATCATACCCGTAGCGACGGCACCAGCTAGTAAAATATAAGGCGATCGCGTACTGAAAATCATAAAGGCCAAAATTATCCCTGGAAAGCCCGAATGACCGATGGCATCTCCAATTAAGGACTTCTTATTTAACACCGTTACCGAACCAACCATAGCTCCAGCAATGCCCAGTAAAAAAGTCCCCGTTAATACTAAAATAAAGATTGAATTACCAAATATTTCTTTCATTTGATCATCTTCTTTTGATAGGCCTTGTTAATATTTTCTTCAGTAAATATTTCATCCACCGGACCCGCTGCTACAATTCGTTTATTAATAATTACGACATGATCAAAATATTCTTTTACGGTGTTCAAATCATGATGGACAGCTACAATGGTTTTACCTTGCTCTTGAAACTCCTTAACCGTATCCATAATGATCCGTTCGGTCACCATATCAACGCCTGCCAATGGTTCATCCATAAAATAAATATTCGCTTCCGAACAAAGGGAACGAGCTAAAAACACTCGTTGTCGTTGTCCTCCTGACAATTGGGAAATTTGTCGATCTTTAAAATCAGACATTTCCATTTTTTCCAAGGATTGTTTTGCAATTTCTAAATCTTTCTTACCTGGTCGCTTAATCCAACCTAAGTTTTGATATCGTCCCATAGTTACAACATCAATGACCGTTGTTGGAAAATCCCAATTCACCGAAGCTGATTGAGGAATATAGGCAATGTCTTTACGCGCTTCTATATTATTTTTCCCCTGGATTTTTACAAAACCTGAAACTGGCTTCATTAAACCGAGAATCCCCTTCATCAATGTTGATTTACCGGCGCCATTGGGACCAATAATCGCCGTACGACTATTGGCCACAATATCAAGATCAACATCCCAAAGTACCGGTTTGTCACTATAGGATAAAGTGAGATCTTCCACCTGAATAATGGAATTCATAACACCACTCTCCTTTTTCTAATTATTTTAAATTTTCGACAATTAAATCTGTATTATGTTTATACATATCAATATAAGTATCCCCTGACTTACCTTCCGGCGCTAATGAGTCACTAAATAATTCTTGATCATCGCCAGAAACAACTTTCACCTCAAAGCCTTTTTTTGCCGCTGCTTCTTTCAGGGACTCCATTCTTTTTGGATCCGTCGTCGATTCAGCAAAGATTGCCTTCACTTGATGATCGACGATGAAATTTACCGTATTGTCCATTTCACTAACAGCAACTTCTGCATCGGTACTTACGCCCTGGGGAGCGATAACCGGCATATCATATCTTCTTGAAAAATAATTAAAGGCATCGTGGGGAGTAATTAAATATCGATTTTCATCGGGGATTTTTGCTAATTCTTCTCGATTATATTTGTCCAGTTCATCGAGCTCTTGCAAATAATTTTCCGTATTTTCTTGATACATTTCTTTATTTTCCGGTAATAATTTTTGCAATTCCTCCGAAGCTACATCAACGGCCTTCTTATATAAATCAATATCAAACCAAAAATGAGGATCATCAATAATTTCCCCATCTTGATCAAATTCCCCAATATCACTTTCATCAAAATTCTTTGCGACAGCAACTCCTCGATCTTCCAGTAAATCAACCATTTTACCTTCGAAATGTAAACCGTGATAAAGGATCAAATCTCCCTTAGATAATTTATCAAGATCTTCTGGCTTTGCCACATACAAATGGGGATCTTCACCGGCGGGAATAATCATCTCTCGAGCAACCGTATCCCCTGCGATTTGATAAACCATATCATTTAAGAAAGACGTCGTCACCGTTACAACGGGTTTGTCGCTACTTTCTACTTCTTGGTCTTTATTTAAATCTTGTGTGCTACAACCAACGGCGATCACCGCGATTAGTATAAGTACTAAGGTTATAAACTGATTTTTTTTGTGTAATTTCATAATTAACTTCCTTTCCTATGATTTCGTCAATGGATTTATGAAACATTCCATCCACTAGACAAGTAGAATTATATCATAATTGATAATCATTATCAAGAGCTTTATCTACCTTTGCCCTATTTTTATAATTATATCATATTCATAATCGGTCGGCGGTCAAGATCATTTTCATCGATTATTGAAATTTTAATTCCATATTATTTAAAACTTTTTTAAAAATCAATGAACAATTTAAAAAATACAAAAACCATCCTTGAAAAATAAATTTTACTTAAAATAGACCTCAAGGATAATATCATCAAGGATGACCATTTCTATTACTTTAAACCGCAAACCAAAATATACAAAAAAAAAAGAGGCCTAGCCTCTTTTTTTAGATTGGTGCGCCTTCAGGGGCTCGAACCCTGGGCCTATTGATTAAGAGTCAACCGCTCTGCCAACTGAGCTAAAGGCGCTTACCAATCTCTATTATACTCCTCGATATCTCTTTTCGCAAGACCCTATTCCAATTCATGGATAACTGCAGTATTCGTCGATCCTAGAAATATATTATATTTAAAACCCGTATCCGCATCAATATATTCAATCATATTATTATTACTATCATAAGTAAAATCCATTTTAGCTTTATATCGCAAAATTTCTTCTCCATCGATATTGTAAATAATAATCACCCGATTTAATCCTAAATTTGCTCCGGATTTAAGATTCTTTTTCCAGCGCATAATGCCTGAACGATTAAAATAAAAAATAATCGAGAATAAAAGGATCAACACCAAAATTAAAGATATTATCCCTTTTTTTTTATAGATCGGTTCATATCTCACCTCTATTTTTCTTCATATATGGATTCAAAATCTCTTCCAAATCTTCTTTTTCATGTACTGCAAATATCCGTAATGGAATAAAAATGAAGGAACGATCTTTTTTAAAAAATAAAAATTCACGATCCATTGTAATTTCATCGAAATCTCCATATCGGTATTCCGATTCACCATTCATATTCATAACAGATATTCTTTCTTTACCGAAATAAATATCGTAATCTTCTTGATAATAGCTGGTATTTTTAAGAGTTTTTTTAGGTAATAACCATAATTGATATACAAGACCGATTATTCCCAATAGGGAAATTATCCGTACTAAAGTTGCTATTAATTTATTTGGAACGAAAAAAGAGGCGATAAAAATCAAGGGAAAGATAATAAAATCCACTTTTCCAATGGCACCAGATAAACCAATGGCTTTTCTCATTCCTCGCCGAAATTCTTCCGGTGTATATATAAATGTTTTATTCAAATTAATTCCTACTCCTGTTGATATTGTACTGGTAAACGCTCCGTTTTTTGGAAGCTTTTCTCCCATTTTTCTGAATACGTCCCCATAGCCCATTCTGCCATGATAATCGAATCTTTTTCTGAAATGGGAATGGTGGCCAACAAATCGTCATTATGAACTAAATCATAAATTTTTAATTCATCAATATCTTGAACAATCAAAATACGACCATCTGGCGAAGAAATGGCATCCAGTGCCCGAGGTGCTAAATTTTTTACATTTGTCCATCGTATCGGTAAATCTGGCCAATTGGCTATTTCTATATTCGGCACAATATTGATTTCTATATTTCGATGTATGACATCTTCTTCTTTTTCATCATTCATTTTAATACTTGTTAAAAATTTCCATTTGCCATTATTACGTTCTAGACCTATATTGCGTTCTGTGTTTTCATTAAGGATATGCTCCATATCAACTTCCGATCCTGAAAAAGATTCTTCAATATTTCGCACAATTTGCTCTTCTAAAACTTGTAGACCATCATCCCCCGCAATTTCTTTAATGGTAACGGGTTTGTTTTCTCGTAAGTGATCGACATCGAAAATTCGATAATCTAAAGAATCATCATTGTTTTGAATTTGTAATGCCGTAAAATTTGGTCCAATATAGGCAATTTCTATAGGTAATGTACTTATTAATTGATTTTTTGATCGTCCATTTCCTTCAATGAAGGGATCTGCCGAAATAATTTGATGGGCTTTCCTCGGATCCAAATCTTCATCGAAAGAATATTTTACTGTCCAAAAGCCATCGGCTCGAGGAAGAAAGATATTCTTTCCTTGATATATGGATAAATGATTCTTTTCATCAATGCGTAATAGATAGGTTCGATAGGAGATTTCCCTTGAGGAATCTTCATAATGAACTCGTTTTACCCCAAGTAGAACGGCTAAATCTTTTTCTCGATTTTTATCGGAATATTCCTGGGTTGAATAATATAAATCTTGATAAGATTTTACAATCGCCTTAGGAACTTCTTTGCTTTGTCGATGATATAAGTAAATATATCCGTTATAGACAATTGCTAATTTATCATCATTGATTTTAAAGATATCTTGGTAAAAGCGTTGCCCATCGGAAATCGTAACAATGGTGACATTATCTTGATTCAGATAATCGGGCATTTCTACATCATTATATTTGTATTTTAAATAAGACGATAGATTTACATATTTCGTTTTAAAGGAAGGCTTTATCGAGAATCGATCTCCTTGAGCCACGAGTTGATCGGAGATATATAGCTTTTTTTCTTCGATGCTATCTCCGACATTCTCCCCTAAGGATTGATAGGATTCCATCTCCCAAATTCCTTGGAGAGGAAGGGCCAAATTACGAGGCGGAATATTTTTATCGACAATATTTTCATCCCCCTTTTGCGTAAACATAATGACGGTAACAATGGATAGGATCATTACTAGAATTCCTACAATGATTCGGTTTTTATACTTCATCGATTTCACCTACCGGTATCATGACCGTTACTTTTGTTCCTTCGTCTACCTTCGATGTGATTTTCATCTTTCCATTATGAAGTTTTATGATTTCTTCACATATTGAAAGACCTAAACCCGTATGGGAGCGGGAACTACTTCCTTTATAAAACTTATCGGTGACATTGTCAATTTCTTCCTTTGGAATTCCAATACCGGTATCGATAACATCGATCAGTATATGCTCCTCTTTTTTTTCTAAATTAACCATGACTGTCCCGCCTTTATTCGTAAATTTTATGCCATTATCGACGAGATTTATTAAAACTTGTCGCATCCTCGATTCATCCGCCAAAATAATAATATGTTCTGGATCATAATTGGCGACAAGATCAATTCCGCTGGATTTACCTCGGGGAGTTAATTGTTTTACTATATCAATGACTATTTGGGTAATGTCAATTTGATTCCTTTCCATGGTAATTCTACCGGAAGTAAATCGAGAAAAATCCAATAATTCTTCCACCATATCGGATAATCGAGTACATTCGCCTTCAATAATTTTCAAACCCTCTTTAACCATTTGTGTATCTTCTGGATCATATTCCAGCGTTTGGGCCCATCCATTGATGGAGGTTAAAGGTGTTCTTAATTCATGGGATACAGAGGATATAAAGTCATTTTTTAATTGTTCTTTTTCCTTGATATTGTCTGTCATTAAATTAAGGGTATGTCCTAATTTCCCGATTTCGTCATAATTATTTTCCTTAGCCCTCACCGACAATTGCCCATCGGATAGTTTCTCCGCGACATCAATTAGTTCATTAATGGGTTTTACCACAGAGTTTGCCATGAGTACGGAGATTAATCCGGTAATGATAATGGCGGTAAAACCGAAGGCGAAAAATGTTACATAGCGATGGAAGATTAGATATTCAACTTCTTCTAAAGATGTTGTCAATCGAATGATTCCCACTTGTTCCCCTCGAGAAAATAAGGGTCTTGTAATGGACATGACACGGTGATCAGTATGGAGTGGTTGTCCAACATAGGACCCATCGGTGCCATCTTTCGCCTTTTCCACATCTGGTGTTGTTAACTGCTTGCCAATTTCTGGAGATGCTATGGAATCATATAATACAAGGCCGGAATTATCGAGGATTTGTACTTGATTTTCCGCTTGTCGATAGAATTGATCTTTCTCTTGAATAATCACATCCTCCAAACGATAATCGGCTAAATAAGTAGAATAAATATCCGCTGAATAACGGATTTGATTTTCCATAATGCCAGCAATGGAGGAATAATAATAGTATTTTACCGAATATAGGGAATAGGCCTCAAAGATAACAATTGTACACAAGGAAAGAAAAAGGAAATATCCAACAATTTTCTCTTTAATCGTACGATTCAAGGGATCACCTATTCTTTATACCAGCGATATCCTGTTCCCCATACCGTTTCAATGTATTTGGGCTTACTCGGATCATCTTCAATTTTCGCACGTAAACGCCGAATATTAACATCGACAATTTTATCGGCTCCTTCGTATCCTTCGCCCCAGTTTAAATCCAATAATTCAGATCTAGTAAAAGCCTTCCCTGGATTTTTCATAAAGAGGGATGCCATGGAAAGCTCTGTCGGCGTCAATACGATTTCTTCCCCATTTTTATAAAAAGTTCTCGAGTATAAATCAATTTTAAACGGTGGATTATCGATTATATTTGAATCCTTACCATCATCTTTATCTAAACGTCGGATTAGGGACTTAATACGAAGTGCCAATTCCCGGGGATTAAAAGGCTTCGATAGATAATCATCGGCTCCCCGTTCCAATCCCGCTATTTTATCTTCTTCTTGAGTTTTTGCCGTCAACATAATAATGCCAATTTCCGGTACTTTTTCCCGTAGAATTGAACAAACTTCATAGCCATCAATACCCGGGAGCATAATATCTAAAATTGCCACATCTGGGTGATCACGCAAGGCTATCTCCACTCCTAATTCCCCGGTTTCTGCTTCTAGAACTTCAAATCCTTCACGTTCTAGATTAATCCTTGTGAATTTTCGAATATTTTCTTCATCTTCTACCAGTAATATCCTATTTTGCATTTGAATACTCCTAACTTTGTACACTTCTATCTTTAATACTACTCTAATCCTCGGACAAATGCAATGAAATCGCCGATTTCACCTTCAATCCATTCTCGATCATAATCCAATGAATAAACCCTTCGATTTCGAAGATTTTGAATCTCCAATTCTATTTTTCTCCCCGGATAAATTTGATCCATGGCAAAGCCGTAAAAATTTAATTGAGGAGCATAGATTTTTTTTATTTCTTCACCAATGGAGGATAGTTTGAAATCAATAATTTTTATTTTTTGTCCATCGATGATTAAACGATCGATGATTCCATTTAGATATTCTCCACAATAATGTAAATGAAAATCCACCTCTTTTTCTCCGATTTCAGGATTGGGATTGCAAAAAATATAATTTTTGAAATACATTTCCAAAGGTGAAATATCCCGGGATGATAATTGAAATTTCTCCTTCAATTTATCGATGGTTTTTCCATAATCTCCATCATAAATTTCTGCGAACCCATGGACAATTGTTCCGTCCATAGATTTTATATCTTTTTTTTGAATCTCTTCCCGAGATCGCTGTTTTTTAATCCAGTCTAGGGCATCCGGTTCCTCTAAATAATCCATAAGCATCGATGCATTTAAGCGATCCATAATTTTCGTTTCCTTTTTTTTGTTTGTAATCACAAATTTTTCAATATCATGGACGGATCGTCTAGGGATATCGATGGTATAATCATCGACTTGTGGACGGGTAATTTCACCCTCATCATATAATTCCATGATTTTTTTATAGGAGTTTTTTAGGAATCCAGACTTCTGACCGCCAATTCCTAAGGCGCAATTTGTTTTTGCCCGCGTCATAGCCACATAATAGAGATTATCGTTTTGTAAATTCTCTTCCTCCTTTTGACACTGAATAATCTCTTCATAAAGGGGATGATGGGCCATGGTTTTCATGGAAAATCCATAATTTTTATGATGGACAAATCGAGATGAACGGAAGCGATTCGTCTTTCCTAATCGAGGAATTAATACTGAATCAATGGAAAGTCCCTTGGATTTATGAATAGTCATCAATCGTACAATATTGGAATTTTCATCTTCCACCTGTAATTGGGGATAATCTTTCCCTAAGGCCCTGACATAATGGTAAAAATCGTAAAGGGACCAGGACATCTCATCACCGTATAAAGCCAATTGTAATAATTGATATAAGTTTCCTTGATTTTGAATATCCTCCTTGAGATAATGATAATATTCGAAATATTTAAAATCTACCAGGATTTGATAAATACCACGAAATAAAGAATCATCCAATATTTCAACATAACGCTTCGTTATAATGTCTATATCTTTAATTCCAAGGTCTTTTTCTTGAGAATAACGATAAAAATCCGATGGCGAATAGCCATAAAACAGACCACCGGCAATTCCAAAGAGAGATTCATCATCTCGATAGAGTAAATACGATAAAAATGCGAGGATCTCTCGTATGGGTTCTTGATATAAAAACTCTTTTGAACCAAGGATATAAAAAGGTATCCCCTTTTGTTTCAAATATTCACCGTGGATTTTAAAAGAATTTGAAGCCCGTACTAAATAGGAAAAATCTTTAAATTCTTTTCCTTGGTGAGTTTTCCAAGAAATAAATTCGGAGAAAAAACGAGCTTCCTCTTCTTCATCGATATCTTTTCCATCGTTTGTAATATACATACCTTGATGTTCATCCTTTGTTACGGCCTTTAATCCATCGTAACGATCCCCCATAATCTCCGAAAACAGGGTATTGATGGGATCCATTAGGTTTTTTGTCGCCCTAAAATTTGTTTCTAAAAGTAAAACATGTCCATCGCTCTTTTGTATATCTTCCATGGTTTCATAGAATATATTCACCGATGCTCCACGAAAGGCATAGATCGATTGTTTGGGATCTCCCACGACAAAGAGATTCTTCCGATCTAAAGGCTTTCTTTTCGAACATAATGCATAAAAAATATTTTTTTGAATTTCCGAAGAATCTTGGTATTCATCGACCATAAGATAACGATACTTCGATTGCAATTCTTTTTTTACCGAATCAATTTGAAGAAGATCATAACATAAGAGTTCCATATCGTCATAATCGATGAAGGATCTCGAGGCTTTGTATTCATCAAAACGGTACAGGATATTTTCAAAAATCTTAAAAGTTTTTTCATAAAGAGGAATATTTTCCCGATCTTTATTAATAAACCAATTCTTAAAGAGATTCATAATCCCTGTCTCCCCTTGAATTGTCTCAATAATATTACTACGACTAGTAACAAAGGCCTCGTAAAACTCCTCGATTAACTCTTCGGAAAGCATCCTATGGCCCTTTAAAAAATCTTCCCGTTTAAATATCTTTCCCAATTTTGTTCGTCCATCAATTTTGTACTGATTGCCGATCGATTTTAATTCTTCGAAAATCAACGATCCGTAATCGAGATTAGGTAGTTCAGTAAGAGTTTTCATTAGATTCTCTTCCATCTTTTTTAACTTTTTATGGTCTTTGTTTTTAATAAGAAAATGATAAATCTCTGATTTTAAAACATCATAATCATAAATTTGAAGGGTTGAATAAAAATCCTCTAAATTACGATCGAACAATTCCATTTCTACACAGAATAAAAACTGATCCATCATTTCCTGATCGTCCATAATTTTAAAATGGGGATCTATTCCAATAACATCCGCATATTCTTTGAGGATCTTTGAACAAAAGCCGTGAATTGTGGAAATATTTGTTTTGGAAAAAGCACTTAATAAATGATGCTGGCCTTCTTCGATCAAAATCCTTTGAATCCTTTCTTTCATTTCATTGGCCGCTTTTTTGGTGAAAGTAATACAAACAATTTCTTCCAACTTTACACCCCGGCGAATAAGTTCCATGAATCGCCTTGTTAAAACCTCTGTTTTTCCCGTACCTGCACCGGCATTTAAAATCATATTTCCATCAATATTTTTAATAGCTTGTATTTGTGTCGGAGTTAATTTCATCAAAAACACCTTTTCCTACAAAAGGAACGAAATTCACAATAACGGCAAATCACGACATCCTCTGATGCTGTGAAAAATTTTCCTTCCTTTATTTTATTCGTTGTTGTTTCTAGTAGTTCTAAAGAACGTTCCTCTAAATCCTCTGGACATGGGTCTGAAAACGTCATTATTTCTCCTTTTCTTAATAGAAGATAACGTAAACCTAAGGTACGTTCCGGTTGATAAAGATAATATATGGGGAGTTGTATGGTTTTTTCCCGTTCAAAATCTCCATATTTTGCCCCATTATTTAATTTATAATCGGTAATCAACCAATCGCCATCGGATGATTGGTCGATACGATCCATTTGACCAACAATATGAATATTATTCTTTGTGGTAAACTGAAATCTTTTTTCATAATATTTCGGAAAGAATCTTTTACTTTTCTTTTGAATATCCTTAATATCATTGATAACGGCTTGCATCAAGGAATCGCTATAAATTTTGCTATAATCTTCCCTTTGTTTTTCCGTGATAATTCCTTCCATTTGATGGTATAGAATTTTATGGATAAATTCTTTTTTCTCCTTAAAATCCCAATAATTATGGGAAATGGCTTCTTGAATATCTTCTTGATAGAATTTATAAAAGTTCTCCATCGCCCGATGGAGAATCTTACCTAGTTCAAAAAGGATCGATCCTTCACCCCAAGTAAATTTACACACATAACGGTAATAGTACTGAAGGGGGCATCGCAAATAGGAGTTCAATTCCGAAGGATGATATGATTTTTTTTGTTGAATGAAATCTTGTAATAAATCATTCTCCAATACCCTTTCTTCCTCTCTCCATTTTAACGATTCAAAATTAACAATTTTTTTACCTTCTTCTTCTCGTCGCCATGCTTTTTTTAAAGATTCATCATGGGGATCTAAAATTACCTTTGGATCAAAATACTCCTTCAAGGAATATTCTTTTTCTTGTAAATTTGTTTTGTCCCTAATTTCAGTTAAATAAAAAGATGGAAGTTTATCATCTTGTGTCGCCATGGAGAAGTAAAACTCTTCCCCTTGTGATAAAGATAAAAGAAAATAAAGCTGTTCCATCGCCCGATATTCATCAAAACTCATTATCGGAATTTCCTTTTCTTTGAGTAATTTAATAACCGAATCTTTATGAAGTACATTTTGTGAAATAGTTTTTGGATAATTATCCTCATGAAATCCCAAGTAGTAAATCTTTTTCCTTGGTATATGTCGAAGCTCATCCAAACTTGAAACTAAAACTCCACCCTTTTTGTAATCCACTTGATAAGTATCAAAAAGATGGATAATATATGAAGGAAAGGATTCCTTTGGATAGGATATTATTTCTTCTTTATCTAGTAATGATTTTAAAAATGTCCGACAATCATTTATCATCTCTTCCTTCAAAAAATCTTCTTCATGATATTCGTCTAAGGATTGGAGGATATATTGTAAGATTTCAACGGGTTCCTCCATCTTTTTAAGAAAATCTAGGCAACGATGAAAAAACTCATAGCTTGCCCGATCTTCCAGCAAAGTTTCTTGAAAACTTCGAAGGACGGTCAAATCCTCAATCTCCTCAAAATCTTTCCCTTGGAATTGATTGCGTAATTTTTGAATACTGGTGTTTTCCTCTACCGGAAAAATATGGTCAATATTAAATAATGTCAGAAATTGATTCTTAATATCCTTCTTTTCCAACAGGGATATCCACTGTTTGATGATTGGCAGTTCTTTAATATTTCTTCCATAGGTGATATTCGAAGGAATATCATATTTTTTTAAAAAAAAGGAAAGTATCATTTCATAATTATCTGGGCATACGATCATCATTTCATCGAAAGACGTCTTGGAACAGAGAATCTCTTGAATTAAATACCTCGTTTCTAATATGGGATCCGGAGCTTTTACAAAGGTACTATTTAAGGATAATGATGATTCGTCCTTGAAAAAAATCGATCCGAGATTTTGCTCATTGGTCGATAGTTCTTGATGAATCGGCGAAAAGTCTTCCAGTTTTGTAATTGTTTCTTGGAATACTTGATTGTCATAATCTTTTGGTAATCGAAAATAAATCTCCAAAGGATTCTTAGTCCAAGATGTTAATATTTCCCATTCTTTCGGACGGAAATTATAAAATCCATCGATAATAATCCAATCATAGCATTTTCCCTCT
Source organism: Tissierellia bacterium (assembly GCA_030540635.1). Taxonomy (GTDB): domain Bacteria; phylum Bacillota; class Clostridia; order Tissierellales; family Peptoniphilaceae; genus JAUNVW01. The sequence continues at coordinate 148,861 of JAUNVW010000001.1, forward strand.
TTTTTTGGACTTTGGCCATCGTATCGATCCTGAATCCCGTATTCTTTTTGACATAATAAATACTCCTCTAACACATTACAAAATGGCGTTAAAGAAGGATTTTGCTCCTCTAATATTCTTTTTTCTCCATTGGCGGATTTTACATTCATGACAAATTTTGTGGCCAATGAAATAAATCCTTCAGAATCATAGAAACCATTTTTACTGAGATGACCGTTATGAAAACATCGTTCAATGGCTTTTCGAATCAGTATCCCCGTCCATCGATCTTGATTCTG
>JAUNVW010000037.1 GCA_030540635.1 Tissierellia bacterium
CTTTTTCTATCTTAAGGAACATTTTTATGTTTACACAAGATATTTTACACTATGCCCTAAGATTAGATATACATAAAAGAATATTTTATTACTTAATTTCATAATAACTTTATACCTCCTATACTTATTTAAAAGATTATTCTTTCGATGAAAAATACAAATCAATTGCCAGTAAGAACACCGGAGATGAAAGTGAATATACGCCACAATTTTTATTCATTACAAGCTTTCTTCACGAATTCTTCTTATACTTGATTTCTGTAACATTTCCAAGGTCATAATATGGCAATCAAAAGTTTTTTCATTATTTTTATTTTCTAGTAAAGTTTTATAGACCTTAGTCCCTTCCATTACTCTCCTAAGTATTTAATATAGACTTGGCAAGGGTTCCACTCGTCCCACAATGTGGGAAATACTTCCAGTGATTTGTAGCCAACAGAAGTATAAAATTGATTGGTGATGTCATATTCATCATAATGACCTGACTCTAGCGTTTTTACTTGGGAATAAGTGTATCCTTTTTTCTTAGCTAAGACTTCATAGGCCTCCATTAATTGTCTTCCTGCTCCCTTTCGATGAAACTTCTTTTTGATTCCCATGACAAAGATATCTGCACAATCAGGACTTGTAGCACTTAAGACGATAAAACCTACCAGTTCTTTTTCATGAAAAGAAGCTAAGAAAGGCTTATCTTGTGACTCATTAATATATTCCTCAGTGCTTTCCGGTAATCCGAACCATTCGGGTAAATCATGTAATACCTCTTTTGCGATCTGTTGTTTTTCTTTCTTATCTGTAATTTCTTTTATCGTAAATTCCATATATTTTCTCCATTGATATCATCCTTTTGATTATAAATTCGATCTTTTAAAATCTTCTTTTGATTTTTTTAATACTGCAACGTCGTAATCCTAAAAATTCATTCTTAGAGTGATCTACTCTCAAACCAGTAAAGACGACGTATTCTCTAAATCTTCTATTATGCATTATCTCATTTCTTTTTTCAAAATGTTTTTATTATTTCTTTATAGAAACAACGAACTTTTATTATCTATACAAAAAACTTACCTTTTTGAATCCTATTATTTCGATTCCATTGGGTATCTATTATATAGAGGTGATTTTTTGAAAAAAGTAGCAGTATTATTAGAAAATATGTTTGATGAACAAGAATTGATTTATCCCTACCACCGATTGCGAGAGAATTTTGAAGTCTATCTCATTGGCACAAAGAAAGATCAAGAGTATTCCTCCAAAGCTGGCGTTACATTCAAAGCCGATTATTCGTCAAAAGAGGCACTGGATATGGACTTTGACGGTGTCTTTGTTCCTGGTGGATTTTCTCCTGATTATATGAGACGATGTGACGATACGAAGACTTTCATAAAACAGCTCCACGAAAAAAAGAAACCCATCGCTGCCATTTGTCATGGCCCTTGGCTTCTTTGCTCTGCCTTAGATTTAAAAGGTAAGAACGTAACTTCTTTTTTATCCATTAAAGATGATGTCGAACATGCCGGTGGAAAGTGGATCGATGAAGAAGTCGTTGTTGATGAAAATCTCTTAACATCAAGAACACCAAAAGATCTCCCTGCTCTAATGAAAGCATTTCTAAAACAGCTCTAAATCAAAGGTAGCAAGATGTTTTTCTTGCTACCTTTTTTATCGGCCCTTCCCTTCGGGTATAAAAGAGATCGTTTTATCTCCTGTAGTGAAGGCCATCCGATGTAAACGATCATCTTATTCTTTTGTTAGAACAATCCAGCTACTATTGTCTTTCTTGGGTTTTTGCCAACTAGCAATTACTTTTGTATCTTCTGGTATTGTATCCGAAACTCCAAGTTTACGACTTTTTCCATACATATAGTCTATTATTTCTGTCAGTTTTCCCTTACATATCGCTGTTATATATTTTGTTCGATCTTCATTCCCATTTGTTATGTTTTAGAGTATTAAATTCTATAAAGGTCTTTCTATTCCATCACTATTTAACTGTATCCTATCCTCCATGCGTTATAACATACTTATTTCTTTTTCACCATAAGTTTTATTAAGATCAATTCAGAATTTGTAGTTCTATTGGATCCTAAAAAGATAGTTTCCATCGAAATCTGTCTCTTATTAATAGTATAAAAAAATAAAAGAAAAGACTAAGGCTTTCCTTTTATTTTCGATTATTTCTAGATTTTTTAAGACGTTCATCGATCTGCTCTTGCTGATCTTTCCGTTTTTGAGAACGGATATAATAAAGGAAAAAGATACATAAAAGGATGATGATTGGTAAAATGTGCCAAATCGTTAATCTAATGGATTTTTTCCCTAGTAGACTTTTTCCCGACGGTGAATCTGTGAATTCCAACAAGAGTTCATCTGTTGTTTCTGGATCAAGCTCCATGGTAATTTCTTTTTCTTTTTGTACTTTTCCATCTTTTAGATAATAATAATCTTCGGGTACTTCTACTTTTACATGGATCTTCCCATATTTTTCAAAATGACGAACAGGTTCGATGTCATAGCGAAGAATTTGGGATTTACTAGATCGTCCTTGGATCATGGAAGTAAAGATCGGTGTGGAAATTTCGTGGATGATTTCTTCCCCGGATTCAAAGTCTAATTCATAATCAAGGAAAAGCACTCGATTTGTTCTATAAAATGTAAATAAATCATTTTGAAAATCCAGTTCCTCTGTCTGATTAAGAAACTTTTCTAAAATGGGAAGAACGTCCTCATTTAGCTCTATTTCATGATAATCAAACCATTCTTTTATGACTTCTTTTGTTTCCAATCGTTCGATTTCATTTCCATTTTGAGCGATCTTCTCTTGATCCATCTCTTCTGGATAATATAGAATTATATTATCTCTTATTGAGCTCCCTAGCCGGTATCCTTCCTTGTCATCGTAGTTAATTTCTTCAACGCTTTGGAGTAAGATCCATGGGTCATTCTCTTTAAAAGGAATGATTTCATCGAGATCCCATTCTTTTTTAACCCAACTTCTTTTCTCCTGTGTCTTAATTTTGTCATCAAGTAAGATGGGAAATGAAGTGTATTCATCCAAAGTTCGAATTTCTTTTGTGGAAGGAATGGCTTCAAAGTCTAGTTTTTTTCCGTTTTTTAAAATAGCAATTTCTGACTCTTCGTATTCCTCTAGGCTTAAAACCATGGGAAAAGACAAATGTAATTTTAAGGCATCTCCGAGATTTTTGTAGTGATATTTTGCATGAATATTACCTTTTAAGCTATAATCCTTGGGTTTAAAATTAGTTATTAATAGTTGTTCCTCCACCATTTCTACTGGAGGTTTCTCATTATCGGTTAAAACTTCCATTCCTTTGCCTCGATTCCAACGAGGTGGTCCACTATTTGCTAGAGATGTTGTGGTAAAGAGTATAGTAAAAAGGATGCAAAATATTCTTTTCATGGGAATACCTCCCTATAAAGTTTCTCTTGATTGACGGATTTTTCTTCTTCGATGGGCATTTTGAATATCCACAGTTTCCAATAATATTTTGCCGATAAAGATTAGACACATTGCAATGACCGCCCCCTTTACGAAACCAATAAAATAAAAGAATAGATAAAGTACAAATGCAATAATGGGTCGGATTCCTTTATCTGTACCAATGTAGTAAGGTTCGGCAATGGAGGCGATGCACAAACTCAATAGATAAACAAGGCTTAATCGACCAGCGATGGTCCATTCTCCGCCAAATAATCGAAGAATAGACCAAGGAACAAGTACGATGCCTTGACCAATCAAAGGTAGGAACGAGCAAACGCCTATCAGTAGGGCCTTTAAGAAGCTATAATGTAATCCCATGATCATGAAACCAATTAAACTAATCATGAATACTCCTAAGGCTCTCAGGCCATATGCAAGTATTAATTCCTCCTTTGATTTTTTTGTACGCCGTAGTATTTCCAAATAATAATCTTTTAAATATTTCATTTTACTCCCTCGATTTAATGGTATCTGGTTCTGGTGGATTTTTTTCTCCAAGGAAGTTTAGTCCTAGTACACCTAATACAATACACACTGAACCAACTTTATGGGAGAAAAATAAGGGTTCTCCCAATATGAACGCACCGGAGATTATCTGAATAACCGTTGCCAAATTGTTAAATATGACAACATTTGATGCCGGCAATATTTGCAAAGCATAATTAAGTAATAATCCCGATGAAAAAGTGGATAATAATCCTAAGTATAAAACATCTTTGATAAATGATGGATCATGTATAGGTTCTACTAAGCGATGAAGCTCTCCCCTTTTTCCATATTTTACAAGGGCGATGCCAAAAAACATGATCGCCGATTCAGTTAAGACGACCGTTAGGATTTCTCGATTAGTACAAAAGCCCTTGAGTCGACGGACAGCGACGGAGTAAATGGAAAAGGAGATTGTTGCTAAAAACAATACCGCCATTCCTGTAAAGTCGGGATCAGGATTTTTCACTTGCTTACGATATATGATATAAATTACACCGGCAACAGATAGTACAATCGATAATTTTTGTTTGTAATTTGTCGTTTCTCCTAAGAACAAAGAGGCAAAAATTAAAGTAAGAATTGGTGCCATGGCCTGTGCAACGCCGGCTTCTAAAGAAGATGTTATGGACAGACCAAAGGTTTGAATCCCAACAAAGAGAAAGGGAAATAATAAACCTAGAAGTAATAATTTAGTAATTTTATCTTTGGTGTAGTGTAAAGATCCCCTTTGTACAATGGCATAAATTATCACAGGTATAGCGGCGATGATTCCTCGATAAGCCAATTGGATACTGACATCATAGACCATGGCTTCTTTAGAAAATAGAAAAGTAAATCCAATGATCAATGCATAACCCAAGACGGCTAAGTAGGCCATTAATTTTCTTTTATCCATGTTGACTCCTTTTTATGTAGGAAATACCCCTAAGGGGTATTTCTATTTTTGTTCATAACCTGGTTTTCCCAGTAATCGGAACATATTGCTTTTATACTTTTCTACACCAGGTTGATTAAATGGATTTACTTCTAATATATATCCAGAAATTCCCACCGAAATTTCAAAGAAGTACATCAACTCACCAATATGTCGTTCATCTAATTCGTCCATTGTAATTTCTACAACGGGTACATCTCCATCAAAATGAGCTTGTGCCACTCCTTTTGCGGCCATTTTATTGACATAATCTAAGGATTTTCCTGCAATATAATTTAAACCGTCTAAATTTTTTGGATCTTCTTCGATGATGAGATCATGTTTTGGGTTTTTAATACGAAGAACCGTTTCTAAGATATTGCGCTTTCCTTCTTGAATCATTTGGCCCATGGAATGTAAATCTGTCGTAAAATTGACGGACACCGGGAATAGACCTTCTCCGTCCTTTCCCTCTGATTCACCGAAAAGCTGCTTCCACCATTCCGAGAAATATTTCAATTTTGGTTCATAATTTGCTAATATTTCAATTGTTTTTCCTTCTTTATAAAGGATATTACGATAGAGTGCGTATTGCATAGCGATATTATCATCAAAATCCAGGTTTTTATACTTCTTTACTCCCAATGCTGCACCTTCCATCAAGGCATCAATATCTACACCTGCAGCCGCTAGGGGTAGGAGCCCCACTGCCGTTAATACGGAAAAACGTCCTCCGATATTATCAGGAATGACAAAGCTCTCATAATTCATTTCATCGGCTAATCCCTTTAAAGCGCCTTTTCCCCGATCCGTTGTTGCATAGATTCGTTTTTTTGACTCTTCTTTTCCGTAGCGATCTTCCAGCATTTGTTTTAAAAAGCGAAATGCAATGGCCGGTTCCGTCGTCGTCCCAGATTTTGAAATAATATTTACGCTAAAATCTTTATCTTCCAAATAATCCATTAGTTCTTTTAAATAAGATGAGGACATTTGATGTCCGGCGTAAATAATTTCCACATCATTTGTCGTAAAATAAGGTGATAGCGCGTATTGAACAGCCTTTGCTCCTAAATAAGATCCTCCGATACCAATGACGACGAGGACATCGGAATGATCTTTAATCTCTTTTGCTGCTTTTTTAATTCGATCAAATTCATCTTTATCATATTCTTTTGGCCAGTTAATCCAGCCTAAAAAATCATTACCTTCTCCCGTTCCTTCGAGTAAAGTATTTAAGGCTTTACGGCTTTTATCTTTTGATATTTCCATTTTCTTCAATACCATCGATTTTGAAAAATCAATTGATAGGCTCATGAAATCCCCTCCTCTATTTGATCCACTTCAATAAGTAATAAACACAAATCATCTTCTTGCTCTCCCCAACGATACCATTCTATAGCATCGACAATATCATCCAATAAACGATTTCGATTTTTCTTGACAATTTCTTGTAAACGGCTTTCCCCAAATTCTTCTCCTTCATAGTTTTTTACTTCCGTGATTCCATCGGTGTAAAATAAGATCTTATCTCCATTGTGGAGCTTAATATCCTTTTGTTCATAAACGGAATCGACAAAAAGATAGGATATGGGGAATCCCGATGATTCCATTAATATACTGAAATCGTTATTAAATTTAATGGGAATCGCATTATGTCCTGCATTGGAACAGGTGAAAAACCCAGTCTTTCGATTATAAATGCCGTAAAACATAGTAAAATATTTATCATCATCTAAATCCAACTCTTTATAACGGATTTTTAATTCTTGAAGTACATCCTTTGGCATGATGGTACCAGAATTTACAATGGATCGTACAGTTTGGCGTACAAACATCGTCAGTATTGAAGCCGCAACGCCATGTCCTACAATATCTGCAATATAAATCGCCACATGATCATTGTCAATTTCGATGATATCAAAAATATCCCCAGATAGTGTTTCCGATGAAATATAACGATAATCGACATTTAAATCTCCATGCCGACCTTTCTTCGGTAAAATATTTCGTTGAATTAGCTTTGCAAAATTGATCTCATCGTGCATTTTTTTATTGGCTTCAATTAAATCAATTCTCGCATTGATTTCTGAAGTAATGTCTCGAAACACTTCCACTGTGCCAATGATATTCTTTTGATCATCTCGAATCGGAGATGATTGTATGGAAAAATAACGTCCTTTAATTTTCCGCTCTTCTCGTATTACGCCATTGAAGCGAAAATTCCTCGTCGAAATACAACGGGGAACCACCCGTTCATCAATCTCTTCCCAAATATTAAGACCCTTGGGATCGACACCAAATTCGTCAATCATCGATTGATTCACAAAGCTAATAAATCCGTCATTATCAATTACACGAACCCAATCGGAAATCGAATTCGTGATCCGGAACTTTCGCTCATCAAAGATTCTTCCGATATTTTTTCTCAATTCACTCATAACAATCCTCATCTCTTGAACACAAGTATAACAATCAAGAATCATCCACTTATTAACACTATAATATCATAGTAAAAACTTTTATTCAATTGCAAGATTATCTTATCAATTGATCAATTGATTTATCCTTTATCGAAGCTTTCATTGTGGATCATTATCCTTTAGGAGAAAGACGGAGTTTGATGGATCTAAGGATAAATTTTCATTTCTCCTTTTATCCAATTGTCCCCAAATAATCGCTAGAATTATTGCTGGAAGAATCCAAGAAAACCCTTGTTCCCAAAGGGGGAAATGTTGATATATTTCCTCAGAACAAAGAAGAAAATCTTTCATAATATTGGTATTATTCGTTAATTTTTCATATAAA
>JAUNVW010000038.1 GCA_030540635.1 Tissierellia bacterium
ATTGACCGAGTTTACATGGCTTTATTTTTTTGTCCACTGCCGTTATTTTTTATCATGAGGATTTCCGCAAGGATGGAGATGGCGATTTCTTCCACGGAGCCATCATCAATATTTAATCCTATGGGCATATGGACCGTTCCTATTTGTTCTTTCGTGAAACCTTCTTCCCTTAGCTTTTTGATTACGGCGCCGACTTTTCGCCGGGAACCAATCATCCCTAGGTATTTGTAGTCCTTGGGGAGTAGGGCCTTTAGTGCTTCTTCATCACCATTATGTCCCCTTGTGCAGACGACAATATAGGTATTGTCTTTATGGAATTGAATTTGTTCAACGGCATCCTTTGGCGTTGCGGTGATGTATTTTTGGATACCTTGGAAGTCTTTTTCCCGTTGATATTCTTCTCGATCATCGGTGACGATGACATTGAAGCCTGTTTTTACTGCGATTCGGCTAAGTTTTTGGGAGACATGGCCGGCACCGAAGATGATGAGGTTTTTGTTGGGGAAAAATAATTTCACGAAGCCTTTGGAGTCCCCACCACACGCCATTTTCAATTCGCCTTTTTCCGTTAAATTATAATCGAATTCAAAATCATCGCCATTTTCCATGGCTTCTTTTGCTCGTTTTATAATATCGTATTCAATGGCACCTCCACCTATGGTTCCTAGGCTTGTACCGTCTTGAAATACAGCCATAACCGATCCATCCCGTCCCGGTGTGGATCCTTTGTTTTCCGTTAATAGGACTAGGGCCGCTTTTTGACCTTGGTCCACTTTTTCATAGATCTTCTGTAAAATTTTCGCTTGCATATTCCACCTCTATAAATTTTTACGTCGTTTCATAATAAGTACAGCTTCCAATGTGGCACCGCCGATATTTCGAGCTTTGTCCGATATGGTCAGGGTGTTTCTCAAATTGATTCGAGGGTCCACATCCCCAATCTTTAGTCCCTTTGTGACGGAATAACCATCGGTGATCATTCCCCGGATCATGCCATCTAATCCGGCTTTCACTTCCTTTTTTTGGACAAGGGCAAGGGTTTCCCCTTTTTTTACGGTGTCGCCTATGGTCTTTAAGACCTTTATTTTTCCATTGCCGGGGGATCGAAGGACACGTTCTGTGGTGTATCCCAGGATATTTCCAGGATTTCCTGTGTTTTCTTCGGCTTTGCCATCGAAGATGAGCCGTCCTAAGTCGTGGCCCCGATTGGTTTCAATGACGACATCCACATCGGTGCCGGCAACAAATCCCGGCCCCAAGGCAATGGTGATCGGCGCCATTTCTTTATGGGTGCCAAGATTTTTCTTCGCAATGATGGCGTCGATGACGGCCATGGGGTGAAATTTCTTGATCATTTCCCCCTTCGGATCGACGATGACCGGGACTTCATCTTTTTCCCAGGCCATATAGATGTCGAGTTCGTCGGTACAACGGGTGGCGATGAAGTCTTCGATTTTGCCACGACCTTCTTCAATGACCCGGGCACAGGCGACGGTTCTTCGTATGCACAGGGGTTTTTCCACTTCCAGTACCAGTACGCGAAATCCCGCCCGATGGAGTTTTTGAATGGAGCCGGTGGCGACATCGCCACCACCTCGAAATATTACAATATCACCTTTCATGGGTAATCAACCTTTCATAGGATTCTTTTGTATCAATATCCCATAGTTCTTCTTTCTCTTCCACTTCGACGAAGAAGTGATTGCCTTCTTTTATGAGACAGGCGCCTCCCTTGTCTCCGTCGAGGGCTTGAAGTTTTCCTTTATATCTTCTTGGGAAGAGTACGGGATTGCCCCTTTGGTTTTTCCAACGGGGAAGGACGATGGTCCTTTTTTTCTTAAATTCGTCGATGATTTTCTCCACGGTTTCTTTTTTAAGTAGGGGTTGATCGGCAACGAAGAAGAGGTATCCGTCCACATCTTCGGCCTTTTCCAAACCGAGGTCGATGGATCTCGACTTCCCCCGATGATTGTCGTTGTTTTTTACCGTGATCATTTTTCTTTTTTCCCCAAGTTTTAATACTTCATCATAGGCCGATACGAGGATTTTCTCGTGGAAGGGAATTTCTTCGACAAGATCCATGGTGTATTCGCATATTTTCTTGTTTCCATATTTTTTCAGTAATTTATTTTCCCCAAATCGTTTAGACTGGCCCGATGCCATGATAATTGCGCTAATCTTCATGATAGATCCCTTCCTTTGCCGATCCGTAAAAGTAGTGGATTTCGGGGATTTCCCTTTTCATTTCCTCGATTAATTCCCGGGCTTTCTCCCGTTCTTCTTGATTATCCGTTTGGTTTATGAATACATAACGCCCATTAAAAAAATGACGGAATAATCCGTTTTTAATGAGGTATCGAAACATTTCTCCATTGACGATGTCAAATTTTTGGGTCAGTCCTTCATGATAATACATGATTTTGGGACTTGGTTGTTCACCGAGGACTTTTATTGAAAATACGCCAATGACAATATCGCTTTTCGGATATATGACCGGTTCATTTTTTTTCCACATTTTCAAGGGTAAATTCCGACAACCATCGGCTTCAATGATGATGTGATCAAATTCATCTCCCCATTTTTCTAAGAATTCAGGACTGATGGCCCCTAATTTCCCGGGATAGATTTCATTGCCTATTGCGGTAATCCCTTCCTGTGGTCCTTGAAATCCTTTTTCTTCGATGTAAAGATGATGGATTCCCTCCTTTGGTGTTTTGATTTTCGTCGATGTGGTGATCAAGACTTTCCCCTGGAGTTTTTTTGCTAAGTCCATCATGAGGGTCGTTTTCCCACCGGCTCCTGTAATGGAGATGATTTTATTTTCTTTCGTGTTTAGTATATCGGTAATTGGTTTTTTCATTGTATATTTATGATAACATAAGAATATTCCTTTTTCCAACTTCCCATTAAAAAAACCGAGTGTAGACTCGGTTTTGCGATTGCTTTTTAATTCTCCGTATAGGGTAATAGGGCAAGATGTCTTGCTCTTTTAATGGCTTGGGTTACTTTTCTTTGATGTCTTGCACAAGTTCCTGTAACCCGTCGTGGTAATATTTTACCGCGATCGGAGATAAATCTTTTTAATTCGTCGACATTTTTATAGTCGATTTCTTTATTTTTATCTGCACAATATGCACAGACTTTTCTACGTGGTCTGTAACGTCGTTGCATTCTTTTAAACCTCCTTTATTAAAACGGTATGTCTTCATCATCCGACGGTAAGAGATCATCGCCGATACCGTATTCTTCGAGATCGAATCCGTCGAGGACATCATCTTTCTCATTATGGTATTGGGCGGTGCTATCCTGTGTCGGAGCTTGATTTTGATTTTGATCTTGGGTGTAGCCCCCTTGTTGGAATCCTTGGGTTGGTCCCTGTTGGAATCCCCCTTGGTTTTGTCCATAACCGCCTTGCTGGAATCCCCCTTGATTGAAGTTTTGATTCATATTGTTTTGATAGGAGGGTCCCCCTTGTCCTTTGGGTTGCAAGAAGTAGAAATTATTCACAATGACATCGGTATAATATCTCATTTGTCCGTCTTTGCCTTGACTGCTACTGGTTTCAATTCGTCCATTTACGCCAAAGAGATCTCCCTTGGCGACATATTGGGCGATGACTTCTGCAGCACGTCCCCAGGCAACACAGCGAATAAAATCTGCGGTGGGCTTGTTTTGCTGTTCAAATTCGATCCGTTTTTCCCGGCTTAATCCTTTGTCAACGGCCAATGTGAAACGGACATTGGGCGTATTTGACGATTGAATATAGCGAAGATCAGGATCGGCAGTTAATCGGCCTACTAAAGAAACATTATTCATATTATCCTCCTTATAAGGCTATTAGTCTTTCTTAAGGACTAAATAACGGATGACATAATCAGAAATTCGAGCACGTCGTTCTAATTCTTTAATCACATCTCCTTGGGCTTTAAAGTCCATGACGATGTAATGTCCTTCTTTAATGTAGTCGATTTCGTAGGCAAGTTTTTTGTTTCCCCAATCATCAATTTTCGTGATTTCACCGTCGTTTTCAACAACTTCTTTAAATCGGTTTAAAAGTTCTTCCCTAGCTTGTTCTTCCATATCGGGTTTAAAGACCAATACGGCTTCGTAATTGTTCATCATCTAGCACCTCCTTGTGGTCTAATTGGCCCTGATTGCTCAGAGCAAGGATTACTTATGTATATTATCATAAAGATGGGGGATTTACAAGATTTATTTGGTGATATTTTTAAATTTTTTTTACTCTCTATCGCTTCTTCTTTCGTTTTCGTTTATAATGATAGGAGCATTATTTATTTTGAAGATATGGTAAAGGAAGTGATCAAAATGGAGAAAAAATTCATTCCAGAAGTGGAATCGAAATTACGTTATCGTTCGGTGAAAGTTCCCGAGTCCATTTATCGGGCTTCGGGGATTAAGGTGTTGAATAAACGAATTAAATCCTTGATTTTTACAACGGATGTGGCAATTTTAAGTAATAATAATGCCGATGCCGTCATGGCCGTTTATCCCTTTACGCCGACTTTGGCGATTACCGATTCCATTATTCGAACATCCTCCCGTCCCGTCTTTGCCGGTGTCGGTGGAGGTTTGACCTCGGGGATCCGTTCGATGAATATGGCCCTTCAAGCGGAATTAATGGGTGCCTATGGCGTTGTCGTCAATGCGCCCATTAAAAATGAAGTCATCGGGGAAATGAAGAAAATCTTAGATATTCCCATTTGTGCCACTGTGGTTTCCTATTACGACGATATTGAGGGAAAAATCGATGCCGGTGCCGAGATTTTAAATATTTCCGGCGGGCGAAATACCATTTCCTTAGTCAAAAAAGTCCGGGAGATTGTCGGCCCAGAATTTCCCATTATCGCCACCGGGGGCAGTTCCGAAGCCACCATTGGCGAAACCATTGATGCCGGAGCCAATGCCATTACCTATACGGCGCCATCGTCAGCGGAAATTTTCCATACGGTTATGGCCAATTACCGGGTAGATAAACGGGAAGAGCAGGAATAAAAGATCCACCGAATCTTTCGGTGGATTTTTTTAAATTTCTTGAAATTCATCGAGGGAGCGATTATTCTCAACGGCAATGGTGGTAAAATTTTCATAATAGACCATGCCAGGCTTTGCTCCTTTGGCTTTGTTGACATTTTTCTTTTGGGTATAATCGACTTCCACTAGGGTTTCCTTTCTCCGGGAGGAGAAGTGGGCAGCTAAAAATGCGGCATCGAGTATATCCTGTTCATTGATTTGTTCATTGCGAAGGATGACATGGGATCCGGGAACATCCTTTGCGTGGAAGAAATAATCTTCCCGATTGGCTTTTTTCAATGTCAGTTCGTCGTTTTGGCGATTGTTTTTTCCCACATAGATATCGGCGCCGTTTTTCGTTTTAAAGTGATAGGGTTTGGATTTTGTCCTTTTCCTTTTCTTTTTATGGCGTTTTCTTTTCAGAAGATGATTTTCTTCCATTTCTTCCCGGATTTCTTCCACTTCTTCCTCTTCGGTGACCTGTTCTAAAGTATTGAGTAATTGGTGGAGATATTGGATCTCTTGACGTAGTCGTGGAATTCTTTTTTCTAGATTTTTCTCCGTGGATTTTAATTTGGAATATCTTTTGTAGTATTTTTGCGCATTATCCCAGGCCTTTATGGTCGGGTCTAATTTTATGGTGATTTTTTCCAGATTTTCATCGTAGAAATTTTCCACTTGGATTTCCCGATCTCCCGGGGCGATTCGGTGAACATTTGATGATAGTAAATCCCCATAGATTTTGTATTGATCCCGATTTTTTGATTTTTCATAATCTTCCACCATGAAATTCAGTTTCTTTGCATCCCTTGAAATTATCCTTTGGATAATTTTCGTGAGATTTTGTACCTTTTGATGGATTCGATCTTCTTGGGTATTTTTATTGTAATAATATTCCAACATGGACGATGGATCCGGGAAATCTTTCTTTTCTTTGCCCAAGTAATCCAAGGGGAGTACATGGAATTCTTTGAATTTATTGTTTTCTAGGATAATTTGGGGCTGATATTCTTTCCTTCGGATTTGTTCTCGAATGGTTAAAAAGCCCTGATCTAACCCTTGGATTTCTTCCTTTGTCAATTCATTGAGCCTTTTTGACGATTCTACTTTTCCCCGATGGCAGATTTCCCGGCCTATGACCGGGGAAAATCCCTGGTAATTTCGATAGAAAAATTGAAAGATTTTCGTTTTATTATCCTTTAGATCTATCCTTTCCCCTGGAAGTTCGTTTTCCCTAATTACATCGATTTTATCATCCATCATTTCCACATATTTTTGGCCCGGTAAAACTTGGCGAATCCGACTCATATCGCCCGTTACTTTTTTTATGGCGTCGAGGATTATACGGTTTTCATCCACGAGGATAATATTGGAATAACGTCCCATTAATTCAATGATTAAGGTTTTCGTCGTTTCAAACCCCATTTCATTATAGGTTTTGATGTCGAAATGGACGATGCGGTCCATTCCCCTTTGTTTAATGGCGATAATCCTTCCATTTTGAATATGTTTTCGTAGGAACATACAAAAATTTGGCGCCGTTAACGGGTTTTTCCTCGTATTTTCAATGAAATACATCCTCGCGGCATTTCCCGAGGAGGAGAGGAGAAGTTTGTAATTTTTTCCCTTATTATAGAAGAGAATTTCAATATCCTGGGCGACGGGCTGATTGATTTGATTAATCTTCGCCCCCAGAAGGACTTGGAAAGAGTCCACTAAGGATTTTGTGACGATGCCGTCAAAACTCATATTACCACCTGTATTCCTTCATTGCCCGATCGATTTTACGTTTGGATTCTTTCTCGAGGATATCCTGGCGTTTGTCGTGGAGTTTCTTCCCTTTCCCCAGGGCAATTTCCACCTTTACCAATCGCTTTTTTAAATAAACCTTGGTGGGGATTAGGGAGTAGCCCTTTTCCGCGGTTTTTCCAATGAGGCGATTGATTTCCCGGCGATGGAGTAGGAGTTTTCTCGTTCTTTTCGGGTCCACATTGTGCCGATTCCCCTCTTTGTAGGGGGAGATATGCATGCCGTAAATGTAGATTTCTCCCCCTTGAACCATACAATAGGCTTCTTTAATGGATACTTTTCCTTCCCGGATGGACTTGACTTCCGTTCCCTTTAGGGCAATGCCGGCTTCCAAAATATCCTCTAAGAAATAATCATGTTTTGCCTTTTTATTATTTGCTATTATTTTCATTTAATCACCAACAAATCCGAAGTCGATCTGGCGTTTTTCCTTTGACGCATTGATGACTTCTACTTTTATTTTCTGTCCAAGGCGAAATTCTTTTCCGCCCCGTTTTCCTTTAACAAGATAATTTTTTTCATCATAAATATATTCATCATCTAAGAGGGCATCATAGCGAAGGAGTCCTTCGACGGTATTGGGCAATTGGACAAATATCCCAAAGTTTGTCAA
>JAUNVW010000039.1:0-3019 GCA_030540635.1 Tissierellia bacterium
AGAAATGTTTTTCAAGAATTAGCTTTTGAAGTATCGGAAAAATTAAGGAAGTACTCTTTTAAAGCGACCGGAGTACAGATTACAGTTCGTGACAGTAATTTAGAATCGAGACAATACCAATGTCAAATACCGATGGCGACCCAAAGTTCCATTATACTTACGGAACAGGCAATGGAGCTTTTCAATCTACGCTATCAATGGCATTTACCCATACGCTCCTTAACCATTCGAGCCATTGGTTTAGTATCGGTAAAAGAGAATATTCAATTAGATCTATTTAGTGATTATAAAGATATTTTAAAAAAAGAAAATTTAGACACTGCCATGTATGAGTTACGACAACGATTTGGGAAAAAGATGGTGACATTTGCAAGTCAACTGGGAGATATTAAAATGCCTAAAGATATGACCGATATTGTTACTTTACCCAATGGATTAACGAGATAGGAGGAAATGATGATGAAAGAGATGATATTAGAACACAATCCCATACAGTATCAAGATATTTTGGGTTTAGATCGATTTAACGAGATTAATGAGCTGAAAGTATTTAAAACAGATGAAACATTAGGAATATTACCTCATGATATTCCCAACGACAGTTTTATCTTCGTTGACAGAAAAGCAAAATATAAAAAAGGAGATTATATCTTAATTAAAGATTCGAGAATTACAAAAAGTGGAATGAGAATCACACGAGCATTGAACAATAAAGAAAAAGATTACCAGGGAAAAATTATCATTACCATCAAAACATATTAGGAGGTAGCAATGAAATCACATCGTCTTTACTGTGGTATGCCGGAATGGATATTGCGGGGAGCGAGAAATAAGACAAACGTAAGTGTAAGGAGGACGACAGAAGATGGACAATAGAAAAATAACGGGAATGATAAGGGAGAAGAAAAAATATATTCATGAAGTGAAACTACTTCTCAAACTTTATCGAAAAGTGAACTTCCATGTAAGCGACCGATATGAGCAAATCGATGAAAGTCTATATGACACTTACAGAAAAAATATGGAAGAAATAATATCAAGTGTATTGGAAGTCGACTCTTATATGAATATTGAAAAACTGGAGCAGAGTTTGATTGATATTAATACGAGTATACTCCTATTAAATCTAATGGATAGTGCATTGGAACGTTTAAGGAGATATCCGGATAAGGGAGCTGTATATGCAAAGCTTTTGGAATTAAAATATTTTGATAAAAATAAATACTCCTGTGAACGAATTAGCGAAAAGCTAGATATCTCTCGAACCACCTATTTTAGGTATTCGAAGAATGCGATTCAAATGTATTCAACGATGCTTTTCGGGTATGCGATACCGGAAGTTAAAGAAGTATTAGAGAAAATGAAAGATCTACCTCTAGTCGCAGAAAAGACCAGTCCATATCAATAGAAAGTGAGACTTAAATGAGACCAAATTGAGACTAAAATGGGACTCGTTTGGTACTGTAAAGAGACTTCATCTGTTCTACACTATATATAATGGAGAGCTATGACCCTCTTCAAATATAGGAAAGGAAGGCAGAAGCCACGTGAACATTTCACGTGGCTATTTTTATGCCCAAAATCAGATGAAAAATAGAATACGAGATCCACCAATCCTTCTTAGATTTTTTTATCAGAAAAGTTTTCTGACAAGTAATAAGAAACAAATCTAAGGAGGATATTTTAATGAAAAAAAGAGAGTATGTATTATATGTCAATGGAGAATTGGTAGAAGTGACGAAGGAAGTTTATGATGCTTTTTACAAAGCGAGAAATAGAGAGAAATACTTGGAAAGACGAGACCGTAAACATGGACTTCTCTATTACAATCAATTTGATTCAAGTGAATCCAATTACGAAGAGTACTTGGAAGATAAAAGTATAGATGTTCATCAAGTAGTAGAGACCAAGCTATTAATTGAACAGCTATATGAAGCTTTGGATTCATTAACAAAGGAAGAACGAGAACTTGTCTATGATCTTTTCTTTAAAGAGCAAACTCTAAGAGAAGCCGGACAAAAAAGAGCAATTTCACATATTGCTGTCATGAAACGACGAGATAAGATTTTAAAAAGACTTCGTGAAATGATGGAAGAAAAAAAATAAAAGAAAAATGAGGTTACCAAACTCCCTTTACTTTACCTTTATGAGTAGAGGGAGTATTTCCCTTCCATTAATATGAACTTTGAAAATTAAATAGACCAAACGAGACAACCCACATGATGGGAGCGTGTTTGCATAACCGCCAAGACCTTCTTGCTATGAAAATAGTAAAATGGATACTTGACAGCAAAGGAGAAAAAGAAGCGAGCGATAAGTTGTGACGATAAAAATAGAACTGGGAATTCTATCCGCTAAGATCATCATGTGCATAATGATACTTCTAAAGTTGTTGCCGGCTCATCTGAAAAGAGGCGGAGGTGAAATTCCTATGTTGCTAACCCGTAGCACTCGTGATGTCGTTAAACTAATTAAGATTTAAAGGAGGAAATATATGGATAGACCAAATAGACAAACATTTGAAGAAGTCGATTGGGATAGAGTATTAGAATTTGAAGAAATAAAAATAGATCCATCTCTTCCGGTAAAAGAAAAAATTGAAGAATTATATAAATTGACGCCATATCCAAATTGTTTTAAAAGCAATGGATTTAAAGTCATCATGAGTTACAAGGAGTCAGGACTTACAAGTTCGGATAATGTGGAAGCATTTATGGAGAATCTTTTCCAGGCAAGTGTTTAATCGACTTGCAATTAGAGACATTTTAATGTATACTATTATCAAGAGGTAAGGTCATATTGATTCCTTCACACATTCTTGCTTGAATCAAAGGAGGAAAAGATATGACAACATTTAATGCGGCCATTTATCTAAGACTTTCCAGAGATGATGGCGAAGAAGGAAGAACGGAAAGTAACAGTATCACAAATCAAAGAAATTTATTACGGGCGTATGTAAAAGATACCCTCGACATAACCATTATAGACGAATATATTGATGATGGTTATAGTGGGGCTA
>JAUNVW010000039.1:3119-6881 GCA_030540635.1 Tissierellia bacterium
TAAATCAAAATTGGAAGGATATTCCAATCAAGCAATTGCCGAAAAACTCAATGAGCTTGGTTACCTTTCTCCCATGGCATATAAAAGAGCCAATGGGATTAATTACAAGACCGGTTTCTCAACAGGAATGGATGCTAAATGGACTGCCAATAGTATAGGACGGATTCTGAAAAACAAAGTCTATATTGGTGTGTTGGAACAAGGCAAGCGAGTCAAAATCAATTACAAAATTGACAAACGAATTGAAACTTCACCTAAAGATTGGATTGTCGTGGAGAATGCTCATGAGCCGATTATATCGAAAGAAATGTTTCACCGGGTGCAAGACATGAGTAAAAGAGATTTTTATCTCACGGACAAATCTCCAAAGCTATTCTCAGGAATGCTTTACTGTATGGACTGTGGTTCCAGTTTACTCAGAAGAGTAAATAAGTATAAAGGGAAAGAAACCGTCTTCTATATTTGCTCAGAATACAATCGAAACAAAAACTGCACTCGACATAGCATTCGACAGGATCATCTTGAGGATATTGTAGTAGATGCTATTAATCTTCACTATTCTTATTTAACCGACCTATATCAAAGGATTGTCGACTGTGATACAAAAGAAATTACCGACGAAGATTTGACTCACTATGACCAGAAATTAGTCGTTCTTCAATCAGATATTAAAAAGTACCGAATTCTAAAATCAAGTCTCTACGAAGATCTACAAGAGGGAATCATAGACGAAGAAGAATTTTCGAGATTTAGAAGTATCTATACACTAAAGATTAAATCAGCAGAAGAAGCGATGAAAAAGCAAGAATCACTTTTGACGAAAGCGATAAAGCAAATTCGTAAGTCAAATCAAAAATTAGAAGAATTGAAAAGCTTTCAGAGAATTACCAAACTTACTAGAAAAGTGCTTGTAACAGCAATTGATAAAATATATATAGGAGAAGAAAAAGAAATCAATATCATCTTTCATGGTAGTGAAGTTACAAACTATCTAAACGATTATATTATGTTCCTTAACTCGGACATAAATGCGAAAGAGATTAAGGAGGCAGTATAATGGCACGTACCAGTAGAAGATATGAAGTGGTCAAAAAATCATCTCCAATCAAAAAGGATAAAAGATTTCAAGCCGGTATTTATACACGATTATCTGTTGACCGAAAATATTCTAAAACAAGAGATCTATCGGACTCTATCAATGGCCAAATTGCCATTGCAGAAGATTATGTTTCAAAAAATGAAGATATAACTATCCGGGAAGTATATACCGACTATGAATTTTCTGGGACAGATTTTAATCGACCGGCATTTGAGAAAATGATGGGCGACATCAAAAGAAAACATATTAACTGCGTCATTGTAAAAGATTTGTCTCGATTTGGAAGAGAGTATTTAGAAGTAGGTAACTATATTGAGACCATCTTTCCGTTTCTCGGCGTGCGATTTATTTCAGTAAACGATAGATTTGACACGGAAAAAGAGATGTCAAGTGGAAAGAGTATGGAAGTTACCATCAAAAACATTATCAATGATATGTATGCGAAAGATATATCATTAAAGCTAAAATCATCTCTGCGAGAAAAAGCAAAAAACGGATATTTTACTGGCTCAAATCCACCTTATGGATATCAAACTGTAAAAGATAAAGGAGGATATCGGTTGGTAGTTGACCCAGTTAGTGCACCTATTCTCAAAGAGATTTTCAAGTATGCTTTGGCTGATATGAGTTTCGGGGAAATTGCTGTTAAATTGAATGAACGGAAAATTGCATCGCCGAGATTATATAATCGAAACAAGGAGTTATTTAGTTCAGGAGATAAAGGAGGATGGACTGGTTCTACTATTCATATCATATTAGTTAATGAGGTCTATCTTGGTCATATGGTACAAGGTAAAACGTCTAAATGTATCGCAAAAAATATGAAGAGAACAGATATTCCAAAAAATGAGCAGATTGTAGTAAGAAATACTCACGAGGCTCTAGTATCTCAAGAAGATTTTGATATCGTTCAAAGAAAACTTGTAAGCAAGCCGAAAATTACAAAATCTAAAGGTCACAAAAAATCGAATAAATATGAAAATTTATTATTCTGTGGACATTGTGGCAGAGAGCTTTATATGTCTGCCAAGGCTGAAAGAAAAGTCAATGGTGTTCCAACTTATCATAGTTATATTTGCTATCGATACACATATGGACTCAAAGAGCCTTGTAGAAATCGAATATTTGAAGATGAACTCGATGAAATAGTGATAAAAACAATTAATCATGTGATATCTTATACAAAGGTTAATGCGGATAACATTCGTAAGAATTCGATTGAATACTTACAGATTAAATTGAATCAGCTGAAAGAAGAGCAAACGAAGATCTTACGAGAGATAAAAATGAATGAAGAAAGCTACCGAATGGAGTATGAAAACTACGTCAAAGGACATATAGACCGAGAACAATTCATGCTTTTTAGAGAACAATACAATACGGATATGCAAGTCTTGACTTTAAGACAGAGAAATATCGAATCTTCTATTGAGGAAAGGAAAATAAGCCTACAGCTTCGCAAGAAAACATTGGATGAGATAATAAAGTCCAAGAGAATTGTAGATTTAGATCAACAGACATTAAGAAATTTTGTTGAAAGAATTACCTTATATCGTCGGAAACAAGTAGAGATTAATCTAAATTTTACATCTATATTTGAAGATAAGGAGGTATCCCTATGATAAAGATAGCGAAATATCTCCGATTATCCCTTGAAGATGAGTGTTTGCAAGATGAGAGCACCAGTATTCTAAGCCAACGGTTGATTATTGATTCTTTCATTCGGGAGCATGAGGAATTTAATGATGCTTTGACGGAAGAATATATTGATGATGGGTATTCCGGGACAAATATGAAGAGACCGGCAATGGAGAGTCTTCTTAGTAAGATTAAAACGGGAGAAGTTGATGTCATCATCGTAAAAGATTTATCTCGATTTTCAAGAGACTATATTGAGCTAGGAAAATATCTAGAAAAGATATTTCCGTTCCTTGGTATTCGATTTATCGCCATCAATGATAACTACGATAGTAAGGATACTGATGGTGGAATAGGAAGTATTGATAGTAATTTTAAAACACTGATTAATGATTACTATAGCAAAGACACATCGGAAAAGATACTGTCAAATTACAGGGCACAAACGAAAAAAGGAAAAGCTATTTTATGGGCTCCAAGCTACGGATATATGAAAGACCCAAAGGATAAACATCAATTTTTAGTTGATGAAGTCGCTGCAAAAACAGTAAAGAAAATTTTTGATTGGTCTCTTAAAGGATGGTCAATACACAAAATTACAAGGCAATTATCTCAAGATGGAGATATCACACCGGCGGAGAGAAAAAAGATGCTAACAAATATGGATTATAAGCATAAGCAAAAAACAGGTAAAGATAAAACCTATCGATGGAATGTAAGTACTGTAAGTCGAATTACAAGAGATAAAGAATATACAGGATATCTTATTAAAGGTGTTAGCACAAGAAAAGAAGTAGGGTCAGAAGAACGAGTAGCAGTAAATCCGAAAGACTGGATTGTTGTACCTAATCATCATGAACCGATAATATCGGAAGAAGTATTTAATGAAGTGCAGAGCCTGAAAGCAAAGCGTCCTAAGTATTTTAAAAAAGGTCAAGCGATAGATTCACCGATAAAATCATTAGTTATCTGTAAACATTGCGGACATAAAATTCGGTTTTTAAAAAGAACTGACGATATCGAAC
>JAUNVW010000040.1 GCA_030540635.1 Tissierellia bacterium
TCCATCTTTGTCAATCCCAAAATAATCGCTACTTTCACATCCTGTCCAGCATCTTCCAAATACCTCTTCGCCTCATCTTCCGAGCAAGCGACGATCTCTTTGATGATATTGATGCTACGCTGAATCAGTTTCTTATTTACCGGCTTCACATCGACCATTAGCCCATTGTACACTTTACCTTGTTTAATCATTACGGCAGTACTAATCATGTTGAGAATTAGCTTTTGAGCCGTTCCCGCCTTCATCCTCGTTGATCCTGTGACAATTTCCGCTCCAGTTTCCACTTCAATGGCAATATCCGCAATCTTTCCAATCTTTGAATTTTTAACGCATGAAATTGCAGCCGTTGGACATTTTAAATGATTCGCATATTTTAAAGCGCCAATAACATATGGAGTTCTCCCTGAAGCTGCAATCCCAATTAAAACATCTCCTTTTTGAAAACCTTTCTGTTCTAAATCTTCCTCTGCTAACTTTTCAAAATCTTCTGCGCCTTCAATTGAATATCGTAATGCACGATCACCACCTGCGATAATACCATTGAATAAATCCGTTGATACACCGTAGGTAGGTGGACATTCTGATGCATCTAAGACACCAAGTCGGCCGGAAGTTCCACTACCGATATAAAAAACACGATGACCTTTTTTTATCGCTTGATCGATTAGATCGACCACTTTTTCAATATCTGCAATTGCCTCTTCAACAATATAGGCCACTTTTTTATCTTCTTCATTGATACGTCGAAGAATTTCTTTTGTGCTTTGAATATCGATATCTTGACTATATTTGTTTCTTTTTTCCGTACTAATAATCTCCATTTCCCCTCCTTTAATTAAAGTATATCAGAAATGATATGCCCTTTCAATATTTCACTCTCTTTTTTGAAATTTCATTTCATAGCCGTTAAAAAAATAACTCCCACTGGAGTTATAATTTTAAATCTTCAATAATTTCTTTTGTTTTTAATAATTCTGCTTCGAGATCATTGACACATTTCATGGCATAGGAGTAAAACAAGAGATCGGTGACGGTATATGTGGATATTCTTGAGCGAATTGCGCCCAAACGAAGTTCTCCTTCTGTTGCTGGAATGTCTAATGCCAAATCCGAATACTCTTTAAGACTTGTGTTCCCAAGTTTTGTTATGGATAAAACATTCATTCCCTGTTTCTTCGCATATTTTGCTCCCGTAATCACTTCTGTCGTTTCTCCAGAATATGAGATCGCCAATAACAAATCTTCTTTTGTGCCATGGGCTATTCCTGTTAACTGGATATGGGGATCTTTGTTGAAATGAACTTTCCTGTCTATCCTCGCAAATTTATAATATAAATCATCGCAAATGATTCCCGATGCCCCTACCCCGATCAAGTAGATGGATTTTGCATTTTCTAATAATGAAAGGGCTTTTTCGAGTTTTTGTTCATTGATTAGTCCAAAGCTTTGTTCAATCGCCTGTAAATGGGTTTGTTTTGTTTTTTGGATAATCGTATTTAAATTGTCCTTCGTATTTATTTCCTCGGCATACACTTTCCCTGTTGAGTCTTGGAGCTTCGCTAATTGGAATTTTAAATCTGTAAATCCAGAATATCCCGTTTTTTTGGCAAAACGAATGACTGTTGCTGCAGATACTCCTACTTTTTTTGCCAATTGTTCGGCTGAATCTCCGAGGATACTTTTCTCTGCATTTAAAATATAATCGGCAACTTTTTCTTCTGTTGCCGTATATTCCATATGTAATTGTCTTATTCTTTCCATGGCATCCATAAAAGGTCTCCTTTCTTTCGGTTCTTAAGAATAACCACTACAAATTTAGAAATCACGAGTTATCACTTTTCAAATTATCAAGCAATTTCCTCGAAAAATTATTTTTCTCCGAGGAGGACAACGGCATAGGCATCATCTTTGAATTTTTCATCACTAAATCCACAATAAGATTTTATATTTTTAAAGCCGACATCTTGGAGTAATTTCCTTGCATCATCTTCCATTAGGGGAATTAAGAGAATATCATTGATGATGGGATCAAAATCCCCTTGAATTTCGGTGTGGAATCGAATTTTGCCATGGCTACGGAAGTACTGCCTTTTAAAGATTAGCTCATCATCGGTGATTAAAGGTAGTTCCCCTAAAAAATCATCTTCATTTTTTAAAAAAGGATGGTAGTTAATAAACTGAAGGACGT
Source organism: Tissierellia bacterium (assembly GCA_030540635.1). GTDB lineage: Bacteria > Bacillota > Clostridia > Tissierellales > Peptoniphilaceae > JAUNVW01. Next base: position 2,189 of record JAUNVW010000040.1, read on the forward strand.
ATTTCCCACCGTCTTTTAAGTGGAAATAGGCCTGTTTAAAGGCTTTTTTAACTTCCCCAATATTTTCCAAATGGCATATGGAGTTTCCCACACAATATATGAGATCATATTTTCTCTGATCAATGATTTTGAGCATATTGCCCACATGGGCATTGGCTCCATTTTCCCTTGCTGATGTAACCATATCTTGTTCCATATCGATGCCGATGACATCAAATCCCCGTTGAGTTAATGCCAGCATATCCCGTCCGTCACCACAGGCAACATCGAGGATTTGTTTACCTGGAGCCGCTTTTTCTAAAAAATCAATTTTCTTTAAATTCAAAGGGAATAGGCGGTGATATATATTTGCGATATCTTGATAGAATTTCATATTTCCATCTCCTTCTTTTATTCTATTGTGTTTAATATATATGAAACTTGGGATAGTTGCAATGTTTTGGGTATATATAATCAAAGAAGAGGTGAATAGAATGAGAAAAGTCCTCGCCGTTATTAATCCTTCTTCCGGGGATGAAACAGCTAAGGATTATCATGATGTGTTAAATCATCAATTACAAAAATATTTCGACGAAGTAGAGATTCGTTATACGGAAAAAGCCGGTGACGCTAAAAACTTCGCCCGTATCGCGACAACTGATCACGTCCATAGTATTGTTTCTTTCGGCGGTGACGGAACCGTCAATGAAATTATTTCTGGGATTAGTACAGAAAATTATCGGCCAAAACTATGTGTCTTGCCCGGCGGTACGGTCAATGCCGTTTCCCGTATTCTAAAGATGCCCATGAATAAAAAAAGAGCGATAGAGACGATGGATTTTACGTCAACAAAATTTATCGATATTGGTTCTGTTAATGATCATTTTTTCGCATTATCATGTAGCGTTGGAGATGTATCCGACGCCATTCACGATGCCAGTATCGATGAAAAATCAAGGCTTGGTCCTTTGGCTTATTTTAAAGACGCCTTTGAAGAATTCGTGAAAATGTCTTTATATGATTTTCAAATGATTATCGATGGCCATCCTATCGAAGGTCAGTTTTCCAATATTATGGTTTGTCTTTCCAACGAGATTGTGGGAAAGATTATTACTGAAGAAGTAAAAGCCAATGATGGGGAGTTTCTACTCCTAGCTTTTGGCGATATTAAGGGAGTTGATCTCCTGGAATTATCCTATAAAACTTTAACGAAAAATATTGAAGATTCCAGATCCGTCAAGGCCTTCCATGGTAAAAATATCGAGATTCGATGTGATGCCCCTATGGATTACGATATTGATGGAGATAAAGGGGGTTCCCTACCCATATCCATTTCCATATTACCGGGACATCTTGAAATGTACGGCCATTTTTAATCCTGTATACAAGTTTATATATTGGGAAAAACACCCGTCCTTCCTGCAAACCATTCTTCATTACGGGTGTTTTTCTATGGTTTCAATGAAGTTTAAAATATCCCAGTAAACCTCTTTTCGATTCCTTTCATTTAATATTTCGTGTTTCATTTTTGGATAAACTATACTTTTTATTTCCAGATAGCCCTGTTTTTTCAATCGTCCAATACTGTCGTTTATTCCCGTTGGTCCCCCTGTGATGGGATCATCTTCTCCGGCGAGGAAAAGCACCTTTTTAAGGTGAAGATTATCGATTCTCTGGGGAAACTTCAATTGCCATACGGATTCCCAAACGGTTCTATGGGCCTTATCCGTATAGGTGTAACCGGTACATAGGGGATCCTTTCGGTATTCTTCCATGGTTTTTTCATTGGCACATACCCAGGATATATCATCAAATTCTCCGATTTTTGTGATGATGGGGTTTTTATGATGGGAAGGTTTTTGCCCGTCCAGTAATTTTTGAAGTACAAGGCCTATTGCCGATATCCCTTGAAAATGTGGAGCTCCGCTTAAAATCAATCCATGGGCCGGCGGATTGTATTTTCGAATCCATTGCCGTGCAATTAAGGAGCCAAAGGAATGGCCCACGATAATATAGGGAATATTTTCGTACTTTTTTCGTGTTTCCCAGAAAATTTCTTCTTGATCCCTTAATAATTCATCCATATTTTCCATATGACCCAGGGGATATTCTTTTGATAGAGATTCGCCATGGCCCCGTTGATCATAACAAATCGATGCAATCCTATTCCTTTGCAAATACGCCATAAAATCGTGGTATCTTTTCCGATGTTCTTTCATGCCATGGATAATATGGACAATGGCCTTTGCTCCTTCTACTTCAAATAAACTTCCCTTTAATGTTAATTTACGATATCCAGTCATGAATCATTTCCTCTCCAATCATCGCTATTTCCAAGGGTAATAATAAGGACATGGCCCCTGGAAAATAAGGATATAATATTATCGAAATCAATGTGCCCGGTAGATATGAACTAATTTTGCTTTTACCATTTCCAAAAAGTAGTCCCTTTTTAAACCGTAGTGATGACCACTTTTTTCGATGATCCATAATGATTTTTAAATTTATCCAGAACCAGGCCAGTAGAACAAATACTATTCCATCAAAACCTAGACGAAAAGCCACTACTCGTCGAGGGTTAAGAAAAAACAATAAAAGATAGAGTCCTGTTGCCGTAAGATTTCGTTTTCTTTTTTCGTTCATTTTTCCTCCCCTTCTATTATAACCAATTCTTTCTTTTCTTGGAATTTAATTAAGAGTAGATTTCTTATCGATAAATAAATGTTTTCCTAGATATATTGGGCGACTTTCGGGTATAATATTATTGATGATATAAATCATCAAAAATTCACTCTTAAGGAGGAGTACTATGCTGAAAAGATTACAGAAACTCGGCGGTGCCTTAATGCAGCCCGTCGCCGTATTACCCCTTGCCGCCGTACTAATGGGTGTCGGTTATTGGATCGACCCAACGGGCTGGGGTGCAAACAATGTTTTTTCCGCGGTTTTAATTAAAGCCGGTGGAGCGATTTTGGATAATTTAGGACTTATATTTGCAGTAGGTGTTTCATATGGCTTATCCAAAGACAAAAATGGTGCTGCTTCTCTGGCAGGACTTGTTGCATTCTTAACTTTAGTGACGGTTTTATCTTCAGACGCCATTGCAACTTATCGCGGTGTCGAAGAATTACCAGTGAGCCAAGGTTGGGATGCCGTAAATAATAAGAACGTTTTATTCGGTATTATTGCTGGTTTATTAGGTTCTTATTCCTACAATAAGTTTTATCAGTCAAAACTTCCCGATGCATTGGCCTTTTTCTCGGGACGACGATCCTCACCGATTATGGCAGGAGTATTTGCCCTTATTACTTCATTAGTTCTTTATTTTATTTGGCCCTTACTTTATGGTGTACTTTACAACTTTGGTATTTCCATCGCAAAAATGGGACCAATTGGAGCTGCCCTTTACGGCTTCTTCAACCGACTTCTCATTCCGACGGGATTACATCACGCCTTAAACTCCATCTTCTGGTTTGATATTATCGGCATTGCTGATATCTCCCGTTTCTGGGGACCTGCAGCCGAAGCCTATCAAAATCTACCGGCAGAAATTACCAATACTGGATACTATGTTGGAATGTACCAGGCTGGATTCTTCCCTATTATGATGTTCGGTTTACCGGGAGCGGCCATGGCAATGTATCATACTGCAAAGGATAATCGCAAGAAAGTCGCCTTTTCCCTACTAATGGCTGCAGCCTTTGCTGCATTCTTTACAGGAGTTACCGAGCCTATTGAATTTGCATTTATGTTTTTAGCACCGGGGCTATATTTACTCCATGCAGTATTAACAGCAGTTTCCTTATTCGTCGTCGCAAAATTCCATTTGGCTGCGGGATTTAGTTTCTCCGCTGGATTTATCGATTGGTTCTTATCTTTAAAGAATCCAAATGCCGAGCGGCCACTACTGTTATTAGCCTTCGGCCTTGCGTTCTTCGCCTTGTACTATGTGATTTTCCGATTTGTAATTACGAAATTTAATTTAAAAACACCGGGTAGAGAAGACGAGATCGTCGATGATCTTGGACCTACCAGTGGGAAAGGCATTAGCACGAGTACCGGACAATTATCGCCATATGAAGAAAAAGCCGACACCATCGTCCAAGGCTTAGGCGGTATTGAAAATATTAAACAAATCGAAAATTGTGCAACAAGGCTTCGTGTTGAAGTTGCCGATGATAATAAAATCAATGAAAATCTCATTAAAAAAGCAGGAGTTGCGGGAATCATGAAAACCGGCGCCAATGCCATTCAAATCATCATCGGAACGGATGTACAATTTGTTTACGATGAAATTATGAAAATGAAATAGGTTTTCAAAAAGACTTCGGAAGAATCCGAAGTCTTTTTTTATT
>JAUNVW010000008.1:0-8378 GCA_030540635.1 Tissierellia bacterium
TAATACCATTAATTTACGCTTTCTCATACATCTTTCCTCCTTAAAATTTTTCCTTGAAATGGCCCATCGGATAAGGGAATATTTTTTTCATTTATTTGGGAAGGAAAATCTTTTTCCCTTTCCGATAAAGCCCATTTCCTTTTGTTAGTCTTAGCTAACTAATCCAATTATAGCATCCTATTTATCACTGTCAAGTAGATTAACTTTTAAGATAGAATCCAATAAAACATTGATATATAGCGATTATATTGCATTTTCTTATTGCGATTGATTATTGTTATCTATTTAATACCATAAGCTATTACTATTTATCCAAATATTCTTATATCAATTAATCCTTGTATTCAAATAAATTCAATTCTTTTGATGATCCAAGGATTATCCTATCGATTTAATAAACTTTTCCCCATTGGGTATCTATAATTGTAGATGAACAAGATATGCACTGTTGTTCAATCACAATTTTTTAAAAAGAGAGGCGATAATTATGAAATTACCAATATTAGGTCAAGGAACTTGGCAAATGGGTGAAGATCCCGCAAAATTTAAACAAGAAGTCGATGCATTACGTGCCGGCATTGAGGCTGGTATTTCCCTTATTGATACGGCAGAAATCTATTCCGACGGTGGAGCAGAACGGGTTGTAGGAGAAGCAATTAAACCTTTTTACCGCGATAATTTATTTCTTCTATCGAAGGTTCATCCCGATCACAGTGGTAAAGATCATTTGGAAAAATCCCTTCGGGCGAGTTTAGAACGTCTAGGAACCAATTATCTGGACCTTTACCTTCTCCATTGGCGAGGAGAAATTCCCCTATCAGAAACCATCGATGAAATGGAACGGATGAAATCTGCTGGTCTGATTAAGGACTGGGGCGTATCAAATTTTGATACCGAAGATATGATGGATTTATTCCATGAGAAAAATGGATCCAATTGTACCGTTAATCAATTGCTTTATAATTTAGCCTCCCGGGGAACGGAATTTTCCCTCAGGGAATGGATGAGAAATCACAATGTCGCCATGATGGCCTATTGTCCCCTTGCAAAACACGGCAAAAATGCCATCCGTGCCAATGAAGATCCAAATCTCGTCGAAATGGCAAAATCCTACGATATTTCTGTGGAACAACTTCTCTTAGCTTTTATCCTTCATCAAGGGATTTGTCCCATTCCAAAGGCTTCGAGTACGGTCCACGCTCAAGCCAATGCTGCGATGAAAGACTTCCGCTTAAAGGAAGAGGATTTTGTCACTTTATCACGACTTTATCCTGCCCCTACCGTTCGAGAACCTTTGGATATTTTATAAATGAATTATTTATTACTTTTAATACTACTTGCCGTCGTATTTTTCTATCTAAAAAATCGAGGAGGAGATGCTGTGTCCATGGAAGAATTGGAACAGGCACTGGCCGATAAAAAAACCGTCGTCGATGTCCGATCATGGGAAGAATATAAAAGTGGTCATATCCCAGGGGCCATTTCCTTGCCTGTGCAAGATTTGGAAAAAAGGGCAAAGCGAAAATTGGGAAATTTCGACAATGAAATCTATCTCTATTGTCAATCCGGAGCTCGATCCCGTCGTGGAAAACAAATCCTTGAAAATATGGGTTATCAAAAGGTGAAAAATTTTGGTGCCATCTCTACATGGACGAAGAAACTGGAGAAGTAAAATGAATCTATATTTTGAAATGTACTCGGGAATTGCTGGAGATATGACCATAGGAGCTTTATTGGATTTAGGCGGTAGTAAAGAACGACTCATCCAGGGAATTGATTCTTTAAATCTTCCCATAGAAGAATTATCTTTTAAAAATACCGTTAAAAATACCATTTCCGCTTATGATTTTGATCCAAAAATCCATATTAAAGAAGCAAGAGCCAAGGATCCAATCCCCTTGGAAATGGTTTATGAAATCTTGGAAAAAGGCGATTTTTCAGAAAAAGTAAAAGAGGACAGTCGCAATCTTTTTACCATAGCAGCAAAGGCAGAGGCTAGTAGTCAAGGTCTTGACCTTAAAGACTTTCACTTCCATCCCGTAGGGATCGTGGATTCCTTCATTGATTTTGTAGGAACTGCCCTATTAATTGAAGATTTAGGTCCCGATAAAATCTATTTTTCCGATCTCTACGAAGCTAAGGGCTATCAAATGCGAAAAAGAGGTCCAATGCCCCTACCGGAACCTGCGGTACTTTCTTTAATAAAAGAATATCAAATTCCCTTACGATTAGTTGACGATGAAGGAGAACGCAATACCTTAACCGGTGCAAGTATCGTCGCCTACTATCGAAAAGATCCCCTACCGGAACGCTTTATCGTTCATAATGTGGGTATCGGTGCAGGGAACTCGGATTTTCAAAAATCCACCAATATATTGCGGGTTTATGATATCGAAGTCTTATAATGACGGAAATTTTTTGGAATGAAAGGCAAAATCTTTCCCAGCAAATACCGATATCAAAGATTATCCAGGGTTCAACGTGATTTTAACGATTGGAAACCTAATAGGGAATATGATTTCGCTTTAGCTCTTCAATCGCGGGGATTTATTCAAAAGAATCCTTGGAAAAACTATGTGGAATATCTCGCTAGGGTCTCATTAGGAAATTTACCTTACAGAAAAAGTCTATACCGATCAAATTCGCCAAAAATTCAATCGACCACAATCAGGACAAAAACAAGAATTCTTTGAACATTTTCAATTTCTATGGCAATGGGGTCTATTCCCCAAATGGATCATTTTCCAACGGATGAAATTCAATATCGATCTTCGGACTCCTACTATGAAGAAATAATCCTTCATTGATTTAAATATGATGAAGTGACACCAAAGGAAAAAGTCTAGGACAAGGAAATCATCCATTCCAACAGTAAACATGGTAAAATCACATGCATCAGAAAAAGATAGTTTCTACTTTATTTTGGAAAATAAAAAAAGACCATTCCGGTCTTTAATATTCCACTGGCATCTTAAATACTGCCGTGTGACGTTCCAATGCTTCGTCGTAAATTTCAAAGTAAACATGGACTATTTTCGATTCATGGTCTATACCAAAACTCTGTTCCCCATCACAAGTACCACCGATGGGGGTTTTTCTTGGATAATTATTGAGAGGAAGGGGGTAAACATAGCCCATCTTCCCTTGTTCATCGAGGATTCGATCGGTATAAATATAAAGACCTTCCCCGTCGTGATCATAGCCTAAATTTTCATAGGTATATTCGACAAGTATCACCTGTGCTGGACTTTGTTCCGAAAAATTGTTTCGATCCTCCACACTTTTGGCATGGTGAACCTGAACCCGCCATTTCCCTGGAATCTCCCAAATCTGTCCCTTGGTAAAATCATGATTAAAACCATCTTCTTCGACAATATCGGAAGAAAGCTCGTCTTTAACTTCTAATTCTTTTTTTAATTTTCGATTTTCTTCCTTTAATTGACGATTTTCTTCTTGGATTTTTCTTATTTCTCCATATTCCCCATTAATTTCTTCTAGGGAATTCTTATTTATTCCCATAAAAATAACGACGAATAGATAAATCGTAAATCCCCAACGTATCATTATTTCAACTCCCCTCGATATGAGTAATTGACCAAAAGAATCGGTGCAATAAAAATAGACAGAAAAAAGAACAGGGCAAAAATTCTTGCCAATAAACGGCTTTTCTCTTCCAAATAAAAAGTCACCGGTAAAAAGGAGTAAATCCCCATAAAACCATATAAAATCAATATTTTTGGTTGTTGAAACTCTAAAACCACATAAGCCAATCCATAAATTAGAAAAATAAGAATACTGTGGACAAGTAACTTATAATAGACATTTGTCGCCCGAATATGCTGTTCTTTCCAATGGAAAAATATTTTTCCCATAGAACCTCCCGATCTATTCCTTCTGAGATTTCTTTTTCTATATTATAGCATAAACTCTTTAATTTAGTAGTTTACATAGAAAAAGACCCGATAAACAGGTCTCATCTATTATTTCAGTATCTTCTTGTAATAATGATTGATATGCTTCTTTGTATTTTAAGATTTAAATTTCTCCAGGTACACATACCCTTCGATGACCGATATTTTCTACATGAATTTCAATACCATAGATTTTTCTTAATTTATCTTCTGTAATAATATCTTTCGCAGTGCCAGTTTCCACTATTTTCCCATGATTCATCAATGCCGTTTCTGATTGTAATTGAAGGGCATGATCGGGAAAATGCGTTGTCATACAGATTCCAATTCCTTCTTTTTGTAGTTTTTTCACTAATTCTAAAAATCGATATTGATTACCAAAGTCCAAATGAGCCGTTGGTTCATCTAAAAGAAGCATTTCCGGTTCTTGAGAAAGGGCCGATGCAATCATGACTAATTGCCGTTCTCCTCCTGATATATCTGTGTAGGCTTTTTGGGCCAGGGGAGCAATACCTAAATAATCTAAATAGTCCATAGCAATGGCTGTGTCTTGTTTTGAGGGTGTGGCAAAATATCCCATCTTTGAAGTTCTTCCCATTAATACAACATCAATTACTTTAAAAGCAAAAGATGGATGATGATTCTGTGGAATATAGGCAATTTTCCGCGCTCGTTCCCTCGGATTCAAAGCCAATAAATCCTCGTCGTTGATAAGAATTTGACCCTTTTGAATTTTATTTTCTCCCATGATGCATTTTAAAAGGGTACTCTTTCCCGTTCCATTGGCACCTAAGATACACATGGTTTTCTTAGAATCATAGCGAAGAGATAAGTCTTGGATGATGTTTTTTTCCGAATAAGAGAAATCAATATTTTTAATATTTAAAATCAAGACCAATGCACCTTCCTCTTGTATATGAAATAGAGAAATACTGGTGCGCCGACGATTCCTGTAATTACGCCTATGGGAATTTCTTGAGAACTAATTCCTCGGCTAATATTATCAATTGTTACCAAATAACTAATCCCCAAGGAACAACTTGCAAAATATATTTTCCGAAAATCGGCACCTACAATCATCCGTGCTAAATGGGGAACGACGATACCGACCCATCCGATAATCCCTGATATGCTTACTACTAGAGCAGTCAATATACCGGCAGATATGATGACAATTTTCCGATCTTTATCGACATCGATACCAAAGGATCGGGCTTCGGCATCGCCCATACTCATCACATTGATTTTCCAGCGATATAAAAAGATTAATCCCATCATTAGGATATATATTGGTAAGATCGTGATGATTTTTCTCATACTGGAGCCATTTAGACTTCCCATGAGCCAATAAACGATTTGAGGTAGTTTCTCATAGGGATCTGCGACGAATTTCATGAAAGAAACGAGTGATGCAAAAAAAGATCCCACTAGCATTCCCGATAATATTAATGTGTTTGTCGAGTGATGTTGGCGCATCGCTAATAGAAAAGTTAATAGTACAGAAAGTAGTCCAAATCCAATGGCAAAAAACTGAATCCCCACCGTACCTAGAGAGAGTACAATGGCTAGTGCGGCACCAAATCCAGCACCATTGGATACACCGAGTGTATAAGGTGATGCCAATGGATTTCGAAATAAGAATTGAAATACGGCGCCGGCTAATGATAATGCCATTCCTACTAAAGCTGCTGCAAATATTCTCGGAAGTCTTGTTTTCAAGAATACATTAATCGTTAATGGATCAATTCCGTAATCTTGCCTTGTTATTTTTCCTAAGATAATTTTTCCAATAGAAATAGGGTCAATTTTATATGACCCTATCCCCAAAGATAGAAAGATGCAAAGTATTGGTAATAGGATAAAGAATACTTTTTGGATCTTTCCCGTATTCTGCATTTTCATTTATTCCACTTGTCCAGTAAATTCTGCATTGTAAAATTCTTGATAGAATTCTTTCGCTCGTTTTTCGACCGTTTCCCGATCGATTTTTTCTGGGTAAAATTGGTGGGCTAACCACAATTCACCTAATGCGACAGAATCTGTATCTGGATTCCCCCAAGGTTTTGTCCAATAAGGCGCGACGATAACTTTACCTTCTTGAACGGCTTTTAGTGCTTCATATTGAGGATCTGATATTATTCTCTCATAGACTTCTGGATATCGATCTTGCACAATGATAACATCGGGATTCCAAGCAGCTAATTGCTCCATATTATAAGGTTTATAACCTTGGATATCTTTCGATGCCACATTTACTGCACCAGCTCGTAATAATTGAACACCGACATATTTATCATCACCGTATGTCTGATCTTCTTCATTGGCGATAAATACCCGGACTCGTTCATCGTCTGGAATTTCATCGACATTTTCATCAACCATAGCACGGGATTCCATACAGAAATTCCAAAGTTTTTCAGCTCGTTCTTCCGTATTCGTCAATTTACCAAAGGTTTCAACAACCCATTTTAAACCTTCCGTATAGGCACTGTCGGCATCAGATAATCGAGGATTTTGTGCTTCTTCTTGAGCGCCTTCCCCTCGTAATGTAATGACAAGTGTTGGAATTCCTAGTTCTTCTAATTGAGCAATGGCATCAGGATTGGCTTGTGCCGCTACTAATACTAAGTCTGGTTTTTGTTCAGCGACCATTTCAACATTGGGTTCTGCCAATGTTCCTGCACGAGGCATATCTTTTACTTCTGGCACGAGATCTGTGATATAATCGCCTAAATTGCCTTCCAATTTGTCTTCTGTCGCGACAATCTTGTCTTCTACTCCTAATTGAGTCAAAATATCAAAGGAATGATGTTGTAAACATACAATTCGTTCCACGGGAACTTTTACTTTGACTTTCCGATCATTTTGATCGGTAATCTCAATTTCTTCTTTCTCACTTTCGTCAGAGACCTCTTGTTCTTCTTGTCCTTGTTGTTCTTCGATCTCTTGATCTTCCACTTGTGTCGATTCTTCTTTTTCTTTTACTGCGGTATTACATGATGTCAGTCCAAGGATTAAAAGTAGAACCAGTATTTTACGAATTCTTTTCATAATTATTCCTCCTCCATTATAGTATAATAGCATTATACTTTACTGTCAATAACGATGGGATATTGTATCATCCTTTTCGAAAATCTTTGACTTATTTAAAAGAAGGAATTAAAAATTCCCCTTTATCCTAAGACAAAGGGGATGTGATTAATCAATATTTCTCTTTGTGATTTCATCGATGGCATGGATGATGGCATTTCGGAATCCATATTCTTCCAATACGGCGATTCCTTGAATTGTCGATCCACCAGGAGGTGTTACTTCATCTTTTAAAGCAGCTGGGTGGATTCCCGTTTCGATCATCATTTGAGATGTTCCGCTAAAAGTCGCCGCTGTTATTTTGTAAGCTTCTTTTCGAGATAATCCATGTTTTACCAATGCATCGGCAAAGGCTTCAATCGCCATCGCGACGATAGCTGGTCCCCCACCGGTAATGGATACTGCCGTGGTTTTATCTTTCTTCGGAAGAAAGAGGACATCTCCTGCTGATTCTAATACTTCAATTATTTTATTTAAATTTTCTTCTTTCATATTGTGATGATCTTCAATAATGAAGATTCCCTTACCAGCTGCCACTGGAATATTAGGTACGATACACATTCCTTGCGCATTTCTCGGTATTTCTAATGTAAAGTTAGAAAATTTAATTCCTGGAGCGATATTAATGACAATTTTGTTTTTTAATTTGTCTTTGATATCCCGGGTTACACGAATCACTTGTTCTGGTTTAACACAGATAAAGATAATATCTGCTATTTGAGCCAATTCTTTATTCGAGTAAGCAGGATGAATTCCTAATTCTTGGCATTTCTCGTCGATTTGATCTAAATGTTTCGAAGTAGCATAAATCTGCTCTTTTGTTACTTTTTCCCCTTTGACTAGACCTTCGATCATGGCCTTTGCCATATTACCTAATCCCAAAAAACCATATTTGTCCATAATACTCTCCCTTTCTTGTATGTAGATTCTTCTCGTTAAAAATCTCGTTTCGCTCTAAATATTTGGCAATAATTTGTCATTATAAAAAAACGATATCCTAAAAATTATGATTAATATTTTTAGCTGTTTATAGTGCTTAAATAAGAATTATTTGATAAAATTTTATTATATGTGGAATCCATTTCCTTATCCAATACTCTATCAGAAATTAGTGATTTATACAATAGGAGTTTCGATCTGATATCATTATTTATAATATATCATTTATTTTTATTTTTTATATTCAATTTTTGAGATTATCATACTTTTCTTCTAGCATTACGGTATTACTATATAATTTATTTAATTCTTTTTGTTTCATGACCTTTATTAGCTTTCATGGAAGTTCCTTCAAATAAATATTAAATCTTTTAGATACGAATCACGAAATTAAAAAATCCATCCTTTCGGATGGATTTTAAGCTTTTAAATGAATTT